>NZ_JASTLC010000001.1:2070000-2702781 GCF_030499575.1 Streptomyces sp. DG2A-72 | reverse complement strand
AGCGGGGTTCTCCAACGCGGGTCTCGCCCGTCGAGTGGACCAGCTCGGACTCGAACACGGGCTGGACCTCAGATACGACAAGACATCCGTGACCCGGTGGCTGCGCGGCCAGCAGCCCCGGGGGACGACGCCCGCACTCATCGCCGAGGTGTTCACCCGGCGGCTCGGGCGGCGGCTCACCGCCCAGGATCTCGGCCTCGACGCCTGTGCGCCGGTGTACGCCGGGCTGGAATTCGCCGGCACCCCCGAGGAGGCCGTCGACATCGTCAGCGGGCTGTGGCGCAAGGACTCCGGCAGCCACACCGAACTGCGCAAGATCGCGTTCACCGCGGCCGGGCTCGTCGTGCCCAGCCGGGACTGGCTGATCGGCCGCGCCGACGACAAGGTGGCCCGCGGCGAGCAGCCCGCCCGGGTGCCCGCGCAGGGCCGCCCGGTGCTGCCCCGCCAGCGCGGCCAGGCCGATCGCGGCCCCGGCCAGCGGGTCACCGGCGGTGACATCGCAGCCCTCCGCTCGGTCGGTGAGCTGTTCCGCACCCTGGACGACATGTACGGCGGCGGCCACGCCCGGCAGGCCCTCGTGCGCTATCTGGAGCACGAGTGCGAACCGATGCTGCGCGGCACATACGGCGAGCAGACCGGCCGCCGACTGTTCGCTGCCGCCGCCGATCTGACCCGGCTCGCGGGCTGGACGTCGTACGACATCGCCGCGCACGGGCTCGCCCAGCGGTATTTCGTGCAGGCGCTGCGACTGGCGCAGGCGGCGGCGGACCGGGCGTACGGCTCGTTCGTGCTGGTCACCATGAGCCGGCAGGCCGTGTATCTCGGGCACGGGCGGGAGGCCGTTCAGCTGGCGCGGGTGGCGCAGCAGGGGGTCGGGACGACCGCGCCGCCCGTCGTGCAGGCGCTGCTGCACGCGGTCGAGGCGCGTGGGCATGGGGTGCTCGGCGAAGTGCGGGCTTGCACGGCGTCGCTGGTGCGGGCCGAACGGGCGCTGGAGGCGGCTCGGCCCGGCGATGAGGTTCCGCACTGGGCGCGGTTCTTCGACGAGGCGCAGCTCGCCGATGAGTTCGGGCACTGCCATCGGGATCTGCAGCAGTTTCGTGCGGCGGCTCAGCATGCGGAGCGGTCGTTGCAGTTGCGTGCGCCGTCGTATGCGCGCAGTCGGTTGTTCTGTCGGGTGGTGCTGGCGTCTGCGCGGCTTGGGCTGGGGGAGCTTGATCAGGCGTGCACGTTGGGGGCGGAGGCGGCGGGGGCCGCGGCGGAGATGCGGTCGGTGCGGGCGGTGGAGTATGTGCGGGACTTTGAGCGGCGGTTGGAGCCGTATAAGGATGCGGCGCCGGTTCGGGGGTATCGGGACAAGGTCGCTGCGCTGGGGTAGGGGGTATCGCCGTAGGGCTGGCTGTTGAGTGCCTGGTGCGGCGCCGTCGTGGTTGATCGCGCAGTTCCCCGCGCCCCTGACGGGGCGCTTTCAGGCGGCCTGTGTTGTTGGGTGTGGGTCCGCCTGGTGCATTGAGCCTGTCGCGCCCAGGTCCGTCAGGATTGCTGCCGATGCCCTGCGGCCTGAGTGCAGGGCGCCCTGGACTGTGCTTGTGTCTCGGTGGTCGCCGCATACGTACAGGCCTGCCAGGAGGCGTACGGGGCGGCGTAGGTCGTGGGGTGGGCTCATTGCGGGGACGGCCTCGGCTGTGTGGTGGACGGCGAGGATTTCCCAGCGGGTGGTGGGGGTGCCGTAGAGGCGGGAGAGGTGCATGCGTACGGCTGTGTCGGCTTCCGGTGGGGGTGGGCCGAGGATCGTCGAGGAGATCAGGGCGCGGCCTGCGGGGGCCCGGGTGGGGTCGACCTCGCTGACCACCGCCGTGTGGGCCACCGGGCCGCCGCGGTCGGCGTCGAGGAGGAGGGAGGGGCCGGTCCCCGGTGGCTCGTCCGTGGTGTGGTGGACCACCGTGACCGGGTGGAAGCCGGGGACGCGCAGGCCGGGCAGCAGGTCGGCGGCGGTGCGGGCGTCGGTGGCCACCAGGACGGCCCGGCAGGGGAACTCGCCGTGCTCGGCGGTCGTCACCGAGGTCGTGGCGACCGACGTGACCCGCACGCCGGTGTGCACGGTGCCTGGCGGCAGCGTCCGGGCCAGCAGTTCCGGCAGCATCTCGGCGCCGCCCTCCGGTACGCACAGCCGTCCGCTTGCGAAGGCGCGCAGGGCGAGGTCCGCGCAGCGGCTGGAGGTGGTCAGCTCCGGGTCGTAGAGCAGGGCGGCGAGCAGCGGGCGCAGGAAGCCGTCGATCGTGCGCGCGGGGAGGCCTCGGGCGGCGAGGGCCTCGCCGGCCGGCAACTCGGGGCGGGACAGCAGCCGTTCGACGGGCGTGCCCGCGAGCCGGGCGAGCGAGGCGGCGAGGCGGGCCTGGTCGACGGCGGTGCCGAGGGGGGCGCCGGTCCGGGGGCGCGGGGCGGCCGTACGGCTGCGGGGGGTGCCCGGCGGTGCGCTGCGGCCCAGGGGCGCGGACGTCGGCAAGGGGCCACCGGCCAGAGCGCGCACGGAGTTCGGCAAGGGGGCGCTTGCGAGGGCGCGCACAGCGTGGAGTGCGCTCCTTGCGCCCCCTCCGTTCGCCGGGGCGCCCGCGCGGTGGCGCACTCCGCCGCTGTGCAGCAGGACACCCGGCGCGAACGGGCGCAGGACGAGTGCGTCGAGCCCCGGGGTGAGGCCGAGTTCTGGATACGACGTGGACAGCAGCTGTCCGACGCGGTCGAGCCGGAATCCGTCGACCTTCTCGGTCGACATCCGGCCGCCGACGTAAGGGGCGGCCTCCAGGACCGCGGTCGTTACTCCTGCGCTGGTCAGCCGATGAGCCGCCGAGAGGCCGGCGACCCCGGCTCCCACGATGACGACGTCCGCCTGGTACGCGGGCTCAAGCACGTGCCCCTCCTCGAGGTTGCGCGGCCGGTGGAGACGTCATGCCCCCAACAGACTCCGGGGATACCCGAGTACGGCTTGAGGTTAGGGCGCTGATCGGCCAAATGAAGTCGCGCATCGACCGGGCACGGTCGCACAACGGTCGCATACGACCGGCAAGGGGCCGTAGGCCTTACAGCGCGGCCCGGATCGCTCCCTCGATGTCCGGGAACGCGAACGTGAAGCCTGATTCCAGCAGCCGGGTCGGCCGCACCCGGGCGCTGCCCAGCACATCCCCGGCCATCTCGCCGAGCACGGTCCGCAGCACGGGCGCGGGCACCGTGAACAGGGTCGGCCGGTGCAGCACGCGTCCCATCGCCGCGGTGATCTCACGGTTCGTCAGCGGCTCCGGGGCGGTCACGTCGAACGGCCCGGACAGCCCGTCGGTGTCGATGAGATGGCGGATCGCGGCCACCTCGTCGTGCAGCGAGACGAACGACCAGTACTGCCGTCCGTCGCCCATCCGCCCGCCGAGCCCGGCCTTGAAGAGCGGGAACAGCTTGGCCCAGGCTCCGCCCTCGCGGGCCACCACAAGTCCCGTGCGCGGGAACACCGTTCGTACGCCCGCCTGCTGCGCGGGGGCCGCGGCGCCCTCCCACTCCACGCACAGCTCGGGCAGGAAACCCTCGCCGTGCGGGGCGCTCTCGTCGACCGGGCGGTCGCCCGTCTCGCCGTAGAAGCCGATCGCGCTGCCGTTGACGAAGACCCGCGGCGGATCGTCCAGGGAGGCGATGGCCTCCGCAAGCGCCGAGGTGCCGAGGACCCGGCTGCGGCGGATCTTCGTCTTGTACGCGTCCGTCCAGCGCCGGCTGCCGACTCCGGCGCCCGCGAGGTTGACCACGGCGTCGCACCCGGCGAGCCCGGCCGCGTCCACCCGCCGTGTCTCGGGGTCCCAGCGGACCTCGTCCTTCGCCCGGGGCGCGCGGCGCACCAGGCGTACCACCTCGTGTCCGTCCGCGGTCAGGGACCGCACCAGGGCACTGCCGATCAGACCGGACGCACCGGCCACCGCGATTCGCGAACGCTCCATGGGCTCCAGCATGACCGCAGGGGTGCGACAAAGCGCGGACGGGGCCATGGGCAGAGCCGGATCGGGGTGCCGTCATAGGGTGGCCGCCATGCCTGTCCCGTACATACGCCACGCGACCCTCGACGACGAAGAGACGCTCGGCCGCCTCGACCGGGACACCTGGTCGACGCGGCACGCCGTCCAGCCGCGCCCCCAGCCGCCGTACGAGCCCTTCTACAACGACCGGTTCGGGCCGCGCGACCATCTCGTCGCCGAGCTCGACGGGGCTGTCGTCGGCTATATCCGGCTGGGGTTCCCGACGCCGCTCGCGTGCAACTCCCACGTCCGCCAGATCCAAGGGCTCGTGGTCGCGGAGGAGGCACGCGGCGCCGGAGTCGCGCGGGCGCTGCTGCGGGCCGCGCAGGACGAGGCACGACGGCAGGGGGCACGCCGCATCACCCTGCGCGTCCTGGGCCACAACACCGCGGCCCGCAAGCTCTACGAGTCGGAGGGCTTCGCGGTGGAGGGCGTGCTGCCGGAGGAGTTCTTCCTGGACGGCGAGTACGTGGACGACGTGTGCATGGGGCGCAGCCTGAGGTAGCCCTGTCGGCAGCGCCCCGTCAGGGGCGCGGGGAACTGCGCGACCAGCCACGACGGACCCGCAGACGAGCGACGGCCAATCGCGGCACTACCCGCAGAGCGCTTCGCTACGTCGTGACCAGCTCGCCCGTGTCCACCGGTGCCGTCGCGTCCGCCGCGCGCCGGGCGTCCCCCGCGACCTCGTCGGCGGTGAGGACGTAGCCCGTCTGCGCGTCCGAGGTGGAGCGGGCGAAGACGACGCCGTACACCCGGCCGTCGGTGGTCAGCAGCGGGCCGCCGGAGTTGCCGGGGCGGACCGTCGAGCGGACCGAGTAGATCTCACGGGTCACCGTGTCGTCGTTGTAGATGTTCTGGCCGGTCGCCTGAACGCGGTTGGCGACGGTCGCCGCCTGGAGGTTGAGGTCGCCGCCCTCCGGATAGCCCGCGACCACCGCCGCGTCGCCGCGCGCGGCCTCGTCGTCGAACCGCAGGACGGGGGCGCGCAGATCGGGCACGTACAGCACGGCCACGTCCTTGTCCGGATCGAAGAGCACGACGCGCGACTCGTACGACCGCCCGACCCCGCCGACCCGGACGCTCGGGTCGTCGATGCCGGCCACGACATGCGCGTTGGTCATCACATGCTCGTCCGCGTAGACGAACCCGCTGCCCTCGCGGCCCTGGGTACCGGCGACGCCCTCGATCTTCACGGTGCTGAGCTTGGCGGCGTTGGTGGCGCTGGCGGTGACGCTGTCGCCGGAGGGCTCGGCGACCTGGGCCGTCGACTCGCTCTCGAACGGGTTGAAGACCTGCGGGAAGCCCGCCTCGGTCAGCGCGGACGTGGCCCGGGAGAACCAGGCCGGGGTCGTTTCGGGCATGGTGTCCTGCACCGCCCCGAGCAGCCGGGAGTCCCGGATCGCGGTGGTGACCAGCGGGGACGAGGACGCGCCCAGGACGCTGGCGGCCACCCACGCCACGATCAGTACGGCCACCGAGTTCGCCACGGCGCCGCCCACTCCGTCGGCCACCCGCAGCGGCCCCTGGTCCAGCTCCCGCCGCAGCCGCAGGGCGAGGCGGCCCGCCAGTTCATGGCCCACCACCGCGGGCACCAGCACCGTGAGCACGGCGGTCACCGTCGCCGCCGTCGTACCCGGCGGCGCCAGGTCCACCATCCACGGCAGGATCCAGACGCCGATCACCGCACCGCCGACGAAGCCGGCCAGTGAGACACAGCCGGCCACCAGTCCGCGCCGGTAGCCGGACGCCGCGTAGGCCAGGATCAGCAGCAACAGCAGGATGTCGAGCAGGTCCACCAGGCCGCCTTTCTCTCGGACCCCCTAATACGCGGAAGAGGAGCCCAGTGATCAGCCACGCGCGCGTGGCATCCGGAACCAGCCACGCGTGCGTGTACCCGTAAAAACGTCCCGGACCATGACGTTGGTTCCACCAGGTGGCACAGCACACATCGCGGGCGGAACGGATCCGGCCGACAGTGGGGTCATGCGTGTCTTCCGAAGGGCGCGAGGGTCGCGAAGACGCCGTGCCGTACGAACACCGCACATCGCCGTCCCCATACCGGCTGCCGTCCGGGTGCTGCTCGGCTGTCTGCCCGGGCTGGCCGCGGTCGCCGCGCTGGCGCTGTGCGCGAGTGGGGTGGAGCGGACCGGCGCCGCGTCCGCACGGCCGGTCGCGGCCCGGTCCGCCGTCACGCCGTACTCCGCGGCGAAGCCGCACATCGTGCCGAGGTCGGCCTGGCTGGACGGCAGCGCGCGGCGCACTCAGCCGCCGCCGCGCTACGACCCCAAGGTCGTCGCCGTCTTCGTCCACCACACGGACTCGCCCAACGGCTACGCCTGCGCCGACGCGCCCCGCATCATCCGCCACCTGTACGCGGGCCAGACCGGCTCCCGCCGATGGGACGACATCGGCTACAACTTCCTCGTCGACCGCTGCGGCACGATATACGAGGGCCGCGCGGGCGGCGTCGACCGCCCGGTCACCGGCGCCCACACCCAGGGCTTCAACCACGGCACCACCGGCATCGCCGCCCTCGGCACCTTCACGGCGGGCGTGTCCGTGCCGCAAGTCATGACCGACGCGATCGCCCGCCTCGCCGCCTGGAAACTGGGCCTGTCCGGAATCGACCCCCGCGCGAACGTGCCCCTGGTCTCCAGCAACGGCCTGAGCCGGTACGCGGCCGGAACGACCGCCCGGCTCCCCGCCCTCGCGGGCCACAAGGACGGCTTCATGACGAACTGTCCGGGCGCCGCCCTCAGCGCCCTGCTCCCGCAGATCAGGCAGACGGCGGCCTCCTTGCAGGGCAGATGAATGGCTTGATTCACCTGCGTCCCAGGTAGGCCTTCACCGCCCGCTGCAGCACCTTGCCCTGGGTGCCCACCGGCCGCTCCCACTCCCCGAGGTACTCCACGGCCATGCCGCCCGCCCCCGTCTTGAACAGCAGCCGGCCGAGCAGTCGGCTCTCGGTGAGGGTGGGGGTGATCGAGCGCAGGTCGTACGTCTCGGCGTTCGCCGCCCACGCGTCGTACAGCATCCGCCACAACAGCGCGCTGCTGGGCCGCAGTTGACGGCCCCGGCGGCCGGAGGCGGCATACGAGTGCCAGGACCGGGAGCCGACGTTGATCATGAACGCGGCGGAGAGGACCTCCCCGTCGTACTCCGCGAGGTAGAGGCGCACCCGGTCGCCGTCCTCCGCGTTCAGGGCCTTCCACATGCGCTGGAAGTAGTCCAGCGGGCGGGCCTTGAAGCCGTCGTGGGCGGCGGTCGCGGTGTACAGGCGGTGGAACTCGGGCAGGTCGCCGCCGGTGCCCGTGACGATCCGGACGCCCGCCGACTCGGCCGTCTGCAGGGCCTGCTCCCAGTGGGGCGCGAGGGCGGCGCGCAGATCGTCCACCGAGCGCTCCTGGAGCGGTATCAGACAGCCGAACCGCGGCTGCCCGAGGCCGAAACCGCTGTCCTCGTCCTCCTCGCACCGCCGCCACCCGAGCTGCCGCAGCCGCTCCCCGGCGTCCAGCGCGAACCCGTCTATGTCGGCCGCGGGCAGCTCCCGCAGATGCCGTACGGCGGGATCGGCGACGCCCGCCGCGACGACGGACGGATCCCAGCACCGTACGACGACGGGCGGCCCGATCCGGACCGCGAACGCGCCCTCCCGCGCCAGATGCGCTACGAGCGGGTCCAGCCAGCGCTCCAGCCGCGGGGTACGCCAGTCGATGTCGGGCCCGTCGGGGAGGTAGGCGAGAAAGCGCCGGGTGCCGGGCAGCGGGCGGTACAGCACGAGCGCTGTGGCGACCAGCGACTCGCCCTCGAACCAGCCGACGCTCTGCCCGAGCCAGCCGGGCTTCACATCGGCCCACTCGGGGATCTGGAGATGGCTCGCGTCGGGGTGCAGCCGAAGGTGGGCGAGATGGTCCTCGCGCGTGATCTCGCGCACGTAGGGGCTGGTCATGGGCAGGGTGCTCCTCTTCGGGACGGGCCACCCTAGGCAGGCGATCACGGGCCGGGTCAAGATCTGACCCTCACAGGTTTCTCGTAGCCGTCTCAAGGGTCTCCCCGAGGCGGCCCTCCTATCGTCATGCACACGCACTGACTGGAGGTGGGGAAGAAATGAACAGCAGTCACACCGAAGCCAGGGAGAACACCGGCGGCTGGGCCAGGACCGCCCGTGGACCCTGGGCCGTGGTCTGCGCGGTCGTGGCCGTCGTCCTGGGACCGGCCGCGGTCACCGCGTCGGCGCTCGATCAGGCCAACACCGCCCCGATGCACCACGCGGTGAAGGCGGACCAGCAGACGCAGGCGTACATCCCGTCGGACGCGGGACGCCGGCGCACCGCCGGGTGAGCGTCAGTCCCGGAACCGTTCCCACAGCTTGGGATACCGCTCGGCCAGCGCCCGCTCGTCCTCGAAGTCGATCGGCCTGCCCTCGGGCTCCGAGGGCGCGGGCGGGATGCCGAGGTCCGGGGCGACGCTCCCGGTGAGCTGCTCGTAGGCCTCGTCGGCCGCGTAGCCCAGCTCCTCGCCGTCGCCGTCGAGCTCCTCGTCGAAGTCGTCCAGCAGATCGGCGAGCGAGTCGGGAGCGTGCACGGCACCCTCGTACAGCTCCCGGCCCTGGCCGATCAGCCAGCACCGGAAGAAGTCGAACGCGTCGTCGCTCGCCCCGTCGAGCAGCACCCAGGCGGCGCCCCACAGGTCCCAGGTGTATGCGCGGTTGTAGCGCGCCTCGAAGTGACGGGCGAAGTCCACGACCATCTCCGGGTCCAGCGCCAGGAGTCGCTCCACAAGCAGGTCGGCCTGCTCCTCGGGGTCGCCCTCGGCGGCCTCGCGGCTGGCGTCGATCAGCTCCCAGAACTCCGTCTCGTCCATCACGGGTCAAGCATCGTGCCTGGAGGGGTGGGACGCACGTGGAGTGAGGCGGATTGTTATGGGCGGGACGGAGTCAGGAGTGGTACGGCGTCATCGGTCGTACAGCGCCGCCAACCGCGCCGCGTCCCCCGCGAACCGCGCGCGCAGGCTCTCGGGAGCCAGCACCTCGGCCTCCGGACCGAGCGCCGTCAGCTGGGTGTGGGCGACCTCCTCGGACTCCACGGGGAGCGTCACCGTCACCCGTCCGCCGGAGTCCGGGGCGTCCGCGTTCGCCAGCGCCTCCCGCGCGGCGAGCGGATCGACGGCGTGCGGCAGCCTGCGCACGCCGTCCGCGGAGAGCCGTACGACGACCTCGGCGCGCAGGATGGACCGCGCGAACTGCTCTGCCCGCTCCTCCCAGAAGCCGGGCAGATCGAAGTCCTCGTCGCGGACGAAGCGCTCGGCACCGGCCGCGACGGCCTGGAACCGGTCGATCCGGTAGACCCGGGGAGAGCCGTGCGGGGCGGCTCGCGCGCACAGGTACCAGACGCCGGCCTTCAGTACGAGCCCGTACGGCTCCAGCTCCCGCTCGACCAGGACCCCGTCCCTGCGGTAGCGGGCGGTGATCCGCCGGTCGTCCCACACCGCGTCCGCGACGACCGGCAGCAGCGCGGGCGTCTCGGTCTCCTTGAACCAGTTCGGCGCGTCCAGATGGAACCGCTGCGCAGCCGTGCGGGAGGCGTCGCGCAGGGAGGGCAGCAACGCCGCCGACACCTTCAGCCGGGCCGCCGAGGCCGCGTCCTCCAGCCCCATCTCCCGCAGCGCACCCGGCACGCCGGACAGGAACAGCGCCTCCGCCTCACTTCGGTGCAGCCCCGTCAGCCGCGTCCGGTACCCGCCGATCAGCCGGTACCCGCCGGCCCGCCCCCGATCCGCGTACACCGGAACGCCCGCCTCCGACAACGCCTGCGCATCCCGGGTGACAGTCCGCTCGGACACCTCCAGCTCCGTCGCCAGCTCGGCGGCGGTCATGGAGGGCCGGGACTGGAGCAGCAGCACCATTTTGATGAGACGGGCAGCGCGCATAGATCCATGATGCCGGGGCTCTGCGGCCGGGTGCGGGTCCGGATGTGGCTGGTCGCGCAGTTCCCCGCGCCCCCAAGCTGGCGCGCCTGGGCGGGCCTGCTTTTAAGGGGCGCGGGGCTGTATCGATATGCGGCTCCGCCGCGTGGGCGCGACCAGCCCCCACTCACCCGCGGCCGAATTACAACCCGTACCGCTCCCGGGCCTCCTTCACCGCCGTCGCCTTGACCTCGCCGCGACGCGCCAGCTGGGCCAGCGCGGCCACGACGATGGACTCGGCGTCGACGCCGAAGTGGCGGCGGGCGGCGTCGCGGGTGTCGGAGAGACCGAAGCCGTCGGCGCCCAGCGAGGAGTAGTCCTGCTCGACCCACTGCGCGATCTGGTCCGGGACCTGCCGCATGTAGTCGGAGACCGCCAGCACCGGCCCCTCGGCGCCGTGCAGCGCCTGACGGACGTACGGCACCCGCTCCTCGCCCCGCAGCAGCGCCGCGTCGGCCTCCAGCGCGTCCCGCCGCAGTTCGCTCCATGACGTCGCCGACCACATGTCCGCGGCGACACCCCACTCCTCGGCGAGCAGCTTCTGCGCCTTCAGCGCCCAGTGGATCGCCGTACCGGAACCCAGCAGCTGGATCCGCGGGGCATTGGCCACCGGCGACAGGCCCGCCGACTCCGCCGTGTTGAAGCGGTACAGGCCCTTGACGATGCCCTCGTCGATGCCGAGTCCGGAGGGCTTCGCGGGCTGCGGCAGCGGCTCGTTGTAGACGGTGAGGTAGTAGAAGACGTTCGGGTCCTCACCCGGCGCCGCCTCGCCGTACATCCGCCGCAGACCGTCCTTGACGATCGCCGCGACCTCGTACGCGAAGGCCGGGTCGTACGTCAGCGCCGCCGGGTTGGTCGCCGCGATCACCGGCGAGTGGCCGTCCGCGTGCTGCAGGCCCTCGCCCGTCAGCGTCGTACGACCGGCCGTCGCGCCGATCAGGAAGCCGCGGCCCAGCTGGTCGCCGAGCTGCCACATCTGGTCGGCCGTGCGCTGCCAGCCGAACATCGAGTAGAAGATGTAGAACGGGATCATCGTCTCGCCGTGCGTCGAGTACGACGTCGACGCGGCGATGAAGTCGGCCATCGAACCGGCCTCGGTGATCCCCTCGTTGAGGATCTGGCCGTTCTTGGCCTCCTTGTAGTACATCAGCTGGTCACGGTCGACCGGCTCGTACGTCTGGCCCTTGGGGGAGTAGATCCCGAGCGACGGGAAGAGGCTCTCCATGCCGAAGGTGCGCGCCTCGTCGGGCACGATCGGCACCCAGCGCTTGCCCGTCTCCTTGTCGCGGACCAGGTCCTTGACGAGCCGGACGAAGGCCATGGTGGTGGCCACGTTCTGGCTGCCTGATCCCTTGTCGAAGGAGGCGAAGGCCTTCTCGGCGGGCGCGGGCAGTGGGGCGACGGCGTGCGTACGACGGGCCGGGGCCGGACCGCCGAGGGCCGCGCGGCGCTCCTGGAGGTAGCGGACCTCCGGGGAGTCGGCGCCCGGGTGGCCGTAAGGCACCACACCGTCGACGAAGTCGCTGTCCTGGATGGGGAGTTCGAGCAGGTCACGCATCTGCTTGAACTCGTCCACCGTCAGCTTCTTCATCTGGTGGTTGGCGTTCTTCGACGCGAAGCCCTCACCGAGGGTGTGGCCCTTGACCGTCTGGGCCAGGATCACGGTCGGCGCGCCCTTGAACTCGACGGCGGCCTTGTACGCGGCGTACACCTTGCGCGCCTCGTGACCACCGCGGGACAGGTGGAAGAGCTCCAGGATCTTGTCGTCGCCCAGCAGCTTCGCCATCTCGGCGAGTGCCGGGTCGGCGCCGAAGAAGTCCTGGCGGATATAGGCGGCGTCACGGGTCTGGTACGTCTGCACCTGCGCGTCCGGTACCTCGCGCAGCCGTCGTACCAGCGCGCCCGTGGTGTCGAGCTGGAACAGCTCGTCCCAGGCCGAACCCCACAGCGTCTTGATGACATTCCAGCCGGCGCCGCGGAACTGGGCCTCCAGCTCCTGCACGATCTTGAAGTTCGCACGGACCGGGCCGTCGAGGCGCTGCAGATTGCAGTTGATGACGAAGGTGAGGTTGTCCAGCTCCTCACGCGCGGCGAGCGCGAGGGCCGCCGTCGACTCGGGCTCGTCCATCTCGCCGTCGCCGAGGAAGGCCCAGACGTGGGAGGCGGAGACGTCCTTGATGGAGCGGTTGGTGAGGTAGCGGTTGAAGCGCGCCTGATAGATGGCGGAGAGCGGACCGAGGCCCATTGACACCGTCGGGAACTCCCACAGCCAGGGCAGCCGGCGCGGGTGCGGGTACGACGGGAGGCCGCTGCCGCCCGACTCGCGGCGGAAGTTGTCGAGGTGGTGCTCGGTCAGCCGGCCGTCGAGGAAGGCGCGGGCGTAGATGCCGGGGGAGGCGTGGCCCTGGATGTAGAGCTGGTCGCCCGAGCCGTCGGCCTCCTTGCCCTTGAAGAAGTGGTTGAAGCCGGTCTCGTACAGCCAGGCGGCGGAGGCGAAGGTGGCGATGTGGCCGCCGACGCCGTATTTGCTGCCCCGGGTCACCATCGCGGCCGCGTTCCAGCGGTTCCAGGCGGTGATCCGCGCCTCCATCGCCTCGTCACCCGGTACGGCGGGCTCGGCGGCGGTGGGGATGGTGTTGACGTAGTCGGTCTCGAGGAGCTTCGGCAGCGCGATGCCGTTGCCCTCCGCGCGCTCCAGGGTGCGGCGCATCAGATACGCGGCACGGTGCGGCCCGGCAGCCTTGGTGACGGCGTCCAGGGAGGCCTGCCATTCGGCGGTCTCCTCCGGGTCGCGGTCCGGGAGCTGGTCGAGCTCGCTCGGCTGGATGGCGTTGGGGTCGGTCATGTCGCCGCCTTCCTCAGTCGAAGGGGGTTCCCTCATCGGTAAGGGTTCAGGGGTGCCCTTGGTCTTTGGCAGGACAGGGCTGGAGCTTCGGTGGAAGCTCATCGGCGACTGTAACTCCCTGATCGATGATCGATCAAAGGGTTGAGATGCAAAACCTCTTGATCACGAGAAAGTCGGCACGGGGTGCCTTCGGCAGTGGCACGGGGTGACGCTCGGGGCAAGGATTTTCGCAGGTCGGGAAGCGTTTGAGCGGGGCTCTGCTCCGGTGTTCGAGGGGCCTCAGGCGCGCGGTGCGCACCCCAGCACATGGGCCTTCACGATCTCGGCGATCCGCGGGTCCCGGCGCCGGAACGCCTGCACCAGTTCCTCGTGCTCCTCCGCGTACGACTGCTGCACCGTCCCCAGCCACCGGATCGACAGCGCCGTGAAGACCTCGATGCCGAGCCCTTCCCAGGTGTGCAGCAGCACCGAGTTCCCGGCCGCCCGCACCAGCTCCCGGTGGAAGCCGACCGTGTGCCGTACCTGCGCCGTGCCGTCCGACGCGGCGTCGGCGTCGTAGAGGGCGGCGACGTGCGGCTCCAGGGCCGAGCAGTCCTGCGCCAGCCGCTCCGCCGCCAGCTCGGCCGCGATCGCCTCCAGGCCGGCCCGGACCGGGTAGCTCTCCTCCAGGTCGGCGGCGGTCAGATTCCGCACCCGTACGCCCTTGTTGGGCGCCGACTCGATCAGCCGCAGCGACTCCAGCTCGCGCAGTGCCTCCCGTACGGGCGTCTGGCTGACCTCCAGCTCGGTCGCGATGCGCCGCTCCACGATCCGCTCGCCCGGCTTCCAGCGCCCGCTGACGATCCCCTCCACGATGTGCTCGCGGATCTGTTCGCGCAGCGAGTGGATGACGGGGGCGGTCATGAGGGCTCCTTAAAGGCGTTTGACGTTTAGACAATAAGGCCACCGGCCGGTTCGGGAAGGGCGCACGGGGGCGCTTCCATGCAGGTGAGAGGAGAGTTACACCGCGCAGTGACGGTACAAACACGGCGCCCCCGCCCGGGAAACTCCGGGCGGGGGCGCCGTGCAAGCGAAGTGGCTGATTACAGGCCGAGCTCGACCTCGAACTCGCCTGCCTCCAGGATCGCCTTGACCGCCGTCAGGTAACGGGCCGCGTCGGCGCCGTCGACCAGGCGGTGGTCGTAGGAGAGGGTCAGGTAGGTCATGTCGCGGACGCCGATGACCGTGCCCTCCTCCGTCTCGATGACGGCCGGGCGCTTGACCGTGGCGCCGATGCCGAGGATCGCGACCTGGCCCGGCGGCACGATGATCGTGTCGAAGAGCGCACCGCGCGAACCGGTGTTGGAGATGGTGAAGGTCGCGCCCGACAGCTCGTCCGGCGTGATCTTGCTGGCCCGGACCTTGCCCGCCAGGTCGGCCGTGGCCTTGGCGATACCGGCGATGTTGAGGTCACCGGCGTTCTTGATGACCGGGGTCATCAGGCCCTTCTCGGAGTCCACCGCGATACCGATGTTCTCGGTGTCGAAGTAGGTGATGGTCCCCTCGGCCTCGTTGATCTTGGCGTTGATGGGCGCGTGCGCCTTCAGCGCCTGGGCCGCGGCCTTGACGAAGAACGGCATCGGGGAGAGCTTGACGCCCTCACGGGCCGCGAACGCGTCCTTGGCCCGGCCACGCAGCTTCATCAGCCGGGTGACGTCGACCTCGACGACCGAGGACAGCTGGGCCTGCTCGTGCAGGGCCTTGACCATGTTGTCGCCGATGACCTTGCGGATGCGCGGCATCTTGACGGTCTGGCCACGGAGGGGGGAGACCTCCAGCGCCGGTGCCTTCTTCGCGGCGGCCGGAGCAGCCGCGGCGGGGGCCGGGGCAGCGGCGGCGGCCTTCGCGGCCTCGGCGGCGGCGATGACGTCCTGCTTGCGGATACGGCCGCCGACGCCGGTGCCCTTGACGGTGGCCAGGTCGACGCCGTTCTCGGCGGCGAGCTTGCGCACCAGGGGGGTGACGTAGGCGCCCTCGTCGGTGGCCTGCGCGGCGGGAGCCGGAGCGGCCGGGGCCGGGGGCTGTGCTGCCTTAGTCGGCTCCGCCGACGGGGGGGCCGGAGCGGCAGGCGCGGGAGCCGGAGCGGCGGGCTGGGCCGGAGCCGGGGCGGCAGCGGCGGGCGCGGCCGGGGCGGCAGGAGCCGCGGGGGCAGCCGGAGCCACGGGCGCGGCCGGAGCCGGGGCAGCGGCGGCGGGAGCCGGAGCCGCCGGGGCCGGGGCTGCCGCCGGAGCGGCACCCGCGACGCCGATGACGGCCAGCTTGGCGCCGACCTCGGCCGTCTCGTCCTCGCCGACCACGATCTCCAGCAGCGTGCCGGAGGTGGGCGCCGGGATCTCGGTGTCGACCTTGTCCGTCGACACCTCCAGCAGCGGCTCGTCGGCCTCGACGCTGTCACCGACCGACTTCAGCCAGCGGGTGACGGTGCCCTCGGTGACGGACTCGCCGAGCGCGGGCAGGACCACGTCCGTGCCCTCGGCGGAGCCGGCGGTGGCCTCGGCGGTGGGCGCCGGAGCCGGGGCGGCCTGCTCGGTGGACGGTGCGGCGGCGGCCGGGGCGGGCTCGGGCGCCGGGGCCGGTACCTCAGCCACAGGCGGGGTGGCGTCAGCCGCGCCCGTGCCGTCGTCGATGACAGCCAGCTCGGCGCCGACCTCGACCGTCTCGTCCTCGGCGACCTTGATGGAGGCCAGGACGCCGGCGGCGGGGGAGGGGATCTCGGTGTCGACCTTGTCGGTGGAGACCTCGAGCAGCGGCTCGTCGGCCTCGACGCGCTCACCCTCGGCCTTCAGCCAGCGAGTGACAGTGCCCTCGGTGACGCTCTCGCCGAGCGCCGGAAGGGTTACGGAAACCGCCATGGTTTCGGTTGCTCCTTACGAATTGCGGAAGTCTGAGTCGTCGCTTCGTCGACCGAGGGTCAGTCGTGCGAGTGGAGCGGCTTGCCGGCCAGGGCGAGGTGGGCCTCGCCGAGCGCCTCGTTCTGCGTCGGGTGGGCGTGGACGAGCTGGGCGACCTCGGCCGGCAGCGCCTCCCAGTTGTAGATCAGCTGGGCCTCGCCGACCTGCTCGCCCATGCGGTCGCCGACCATGTGGACGCCGACCACCGCACCGTCCTTGACCTGGACGAGCTTGATCTCGCCCGCGGTGTTCAGGATCTTGCTCTTGCCGTTGCCCGCGAGGTTGTACTTCAGAGCGACGACCTTGTCCGCGCCGTAGATCTCCTTGGCCTTGGCCTCGGTGATGCCGACGGAGGCGACCTCGGGGTGGCAGTAGGTCACCCGCGGGACACCGTCGTAGTCGATCGGAACGGTCTTCAGACCGGCCAGACGCTCCGCCACCAGGATGCCCTCGGCGAAGCCGACGTGCGCGAGCTGGAGCGTCGGGACCAGGTCGCCGACGGCGGAGATGGTCGGGACGTTGGTACGCATGTACTCGTCGACGAGGACGTAGCCGCGGTCCATGGCGACGCCCTGCTCCTCGTAGCCGAGACCGGCGGAGACCGGACCGCGGCCGACGGCGACGAGCAGGACCTCGGCCTCGAACTCCTTGCCGTCGGCGAGGGTGACCTTGACACCGTTCGCGGTGTACTCGGCCTTCGAGAAGAAGGTGCCCAGGTTGAACTTGATGCCGCGCTTGCGGAACGCGCGCTCAAGAAGCTTGGAGGAGTTCTCGTCCTCGACCGGGACGAGGTGCTTCAGGCCCTCGATGACGGTGACGTCGGAGCCGAAGGACTTCCAGGCGGAGGCGAACTCGACGCCGATGACACCGCCGCCCAGGATGATCGCGGACTGCGGTACGCGGTCCAGGACGAGGGCGTGGTCCGAAGAGATGATGCGATTGCCGTCGATCTCCAGGCCCGGCAGCGACTTCGGCACGGAGCCGGTCGCCAGCAGGACGTGGCGGCCCTGGACGCGCCGGCCGTTGACGTCGACGGAGGTGGGGGAGGAGAGCCGCCCCTCACCCTCGATGTAGGTGACCTTGCGCGAGGCGACGAGCCCCTGGAGCCCCTTGTACAGACCGGCGATCACGCCGTCCTTGTACTTGTGGACCCCGGCGATGTCGATGCCCTCGAACGTGGCCTTCACACCGAACTGCTCGCTCTCGCGGGCCTGGTCGGCGATCTCGCCCGCGTGCAGCAGGGCCTTGGTGGGAATGCAACCCCGGTGCAGGCAGGTACCGCCGACCTTGTCCTTCTCGATCAGGGCGACGTCCAGGCCCAGCTGCGCCCCGCGCAGGGCCGCGGCGTAACCACCGCTACCACCGCCGAGGATCACTAGGTCGAAAACGGTGCTGGCGTCGTTCGCCACGTCACGTCCTCCATGCATGTGCGCCGTACGCCGGTCTGCGGTGACCGGCAGGCGGCTGGTGTCCGGCCGCTACTCTTCGGCCCTTCGGTGGGGCCCTGTCCTGCCGTGCCCCATCTTCGCACTTGTCGGCACAGGACGAGACGCGGGGCCGGGGTGTGAGACACAGCACCTTTGAAACGCACGGCGAGGTGACGCACCTAGGGGCGCGGGGAACTGCGCGACCAGCCCCCACACCCCCGCAGCCGCGATACGACGGACAGGACCGACCCCCTAGGCGAACATCACCCCAGATCCCCCGCAGCCGTCAGCTCGGCAAGCCGCACCAACGTCCGCACAGCCGACCCCGTACCACCCTTCGGCGTGTACCCGAAGGGCCCTTGCTCATTGAAGGCCGGCCCCGCGATGTCGATGTGCGCCCAGGTGATGCCCTCGCCGACGAACTCGCGCAAGAACAGACCGGCGACCAGCCCACCACCCATCCGCTCACCCATGTTCGCGATGTCAGCAGTGGGAGAATCCATCCCCTTACGCAGGTGCTCAGGCAACGGCATCGGCCACGCAGCCTCACCGACCTCCTCCGAGGCCTCGCACACCGCGGAGCGGAACGCCTCGTCGTTGGCCATGACCCCGAACGTCCGGTTCCCCAGCGCCAGCACCATCGCCCCGGTCAGCGTCGCCACGTCGACAATCGCGTCCGGCTTCTCCTCGGAGGCGGCCCACAGCGCGTCCGCGAGCACAAGCCGCCCCTCCGCGTCGGTGTTGAGCACCTCCACGGTCTTGCCGCTGTACATCCGCAGCACGTCACCCGGCCGCGTCGCCGTGCCCGACGGCATGTTCTCTGCCAGCGCCAGCCAGCCGGTGACATTGACCTCGAGCCCGAGGCGCGCGGCGGCGACGACGGCGCCGAAGACGGCCGCCGCACCGCTCATGTCGCACTTCATCGTCTCGTTGTGCCCGGCCGGCTTCAGCGAGATGCCGCCCGAGTCGTACGTGATGCCCTTGCCGACGAAGGCGAGGTGCTTCTTCGCCTTGGCGTGCGTGTACGACAGCTTGACCAGCCGGGGACCGGCGGCCGAACCGACGCCGACGCCCAGGATGCCGCCGTAGCCGCCCTTCTCCAGGGCCTTCACGTCGAGCACCTGCGCCTTGATGCCGTGCTCCTTGGCCGCGGTCTGGGCGACGGCGGCGAAGGACTCCGGGTTGAGGTCGTTCGGCGGGGTGTTGATCAGGTCGCGGGCGCGGTTCAGCTCCTCGGAGACGGCGGTGGCGCGCTCGACGGCCGCCTTGTACGCCTTGTCGCGGGGCTTGCCGCCGAGCAGGGCGACCTCGGCGAGCGGCGCCTTGCCGTTCTTCGCGTCCTTGCCGCCCTTGCCGTTCTCCTTGTAGGTGTCGAAGGAGTACGCGCCCAGCAGCGCGCCCTCCGCGACGGCACCGGCGTCGGCGGCGTCCGTGAGCGGTAGGGCGAAGGCGGCCTTCTTGGTTCCGGCCAGGGCGCGGGCGGCCGTACCGGCGGCCTTGCGCAGCGTCTCGCCGTCGAACTGGGCGTCCTTCTGCGGCTCGGCGCCCAGGCCGACCGCCACCACGAGCGGTGCCTTGAAGCCCGACGGCGCGGGGAGCTTCGTCACCTCGCCCTCGGCACCGGAGGCACCGAGGGTCTCCAGGACGCCGGCGAGCCTGCCGTCGTAAGCCTTGTCCACGGCCTCGGCGCCCGGTGCGACGACGGGTCCCTTGGCGCCCTTGGCGACACCGATCACGATCGCGTCGGCCCGCAGGCCGGGCGCCGAGGCGGTGCTGAGAGTGAGAGCAGTCACGGTGGTGATATCTCGCTTCCGAATGTGAAGTTGCTGTGGCCGATGGGAGTGGGTCGACCGGGCCCGTCGGCCGACCCTAGACCTGGCCTGAGGGTTGGACTCGTCCGGGGCCTTCACCCTGTCGGCGAACACCCGGGACCGAGCCTACGCGCGTATGAGCGTTCGCTCCGCCCTCGGGCGTTCACCCGTCGGTGGCGTCATGGCAACTTCCGGATGCTCACCACCCGTGGGGTGCGTTGCCGTACATGCCGACGGCCGGCTGGGGCATCCCGGACGTGGCCGGCCCGAGGCCCGTGACCTCCGTGCCGGCCAGCCGGTCGGCGAGGGAGCGGCAGTTGGGGCCGAGCACGGGCAGGGCGTTGCAGAAGAAGGCCGCGACGGCGAGGGCCCACACCAGCACGGAGAGTACGAACTGCCCCTCGATCAGCAGGACGCAGGCGAGCGCGTACACGACGACGTCCGCCGTGGTGGTGACCGCGGCCCGCAGCGCGGCCCGGCGTCCCGCGCGGGGGGTGACCTTCAGCCCCGTCAGGGCCTTGCCCAGGGTGCGGCCGAGGAAGGTCAACGAGGCCCACTGGTACAGGAAGGTGACCACGATCAGCAGCCCGAAGGCCTGCTCGACGTAGAGCACCGACTTGTTCCACACGGAGAGGCCCAGGTTCTCCGAGGCGTCGATGACGTCGCCGCGTGAGGTCAGCAGGTCGAAACCGCTGCGCGTGGCGAGTTCGGGCACATCGGTGACGAGCGCGGATATCCGGTGGAAGGTGAGCACGGCGAGCCCGGTGGCCAGCGCGACCACCAGAGCGAAGTCGATGAGCCAGGCCGCGGTACGGCGAAGTTTCGGCATGGACGTCCCCCCGATGACGGTCACTTGTCGGTTTCGGCGGACGAGACTAGTGACGGGAGCGTGGGAGCGAAGGGCCGAGCGGGATTTCGTGTCAGCCCAGTGACAGAACGACGAGCGCCGCCGTCGCCGCCGTCTCCTCGAGCCCGCCGAAGACATCACCGGTGACCCCGCCGAAGCGGCGGACGCAGTGCCGCAGCAGAAGCTCGGCGGCGGAGAGGGCGAGGACGACGGCGGCGCCCGCCTGGACGATGCCGTACGCCCCGAAGGCCGCGCCCGCGCCGGCGGCCAGCCCGGTGACCGCGAGGGCGGCCAGCACCGCCCCGCGCACCGGCACGACTCCGGCGACCGTGGCCCCCAGCCCCTCCGGCCGCGCGGCCGGCACCCCGGTCCGCGCGGCGGTCGTGAGCGCCAGCCGGCCGACGGTCGCGGAGACGACGGCGGCGAAGGCACCCCGGGCCCAGGAGCCGTCGTAAGCCTCGGTCAGGGCGGCCACCTGGGCGAGGAGCACGAACACGAGCGTGATCACACCGAACGGCCCGATGTCCGACTGCTTCATGATCCGCAGCGCATCCTCCGCGGGCTTCCCGCTGCCGAGCCCATCGGCGGTGTCGGCCAGCCCGTCGAGGTGCAGCCCCCGAGTGAGCACGGTGGGCACGGCCACGGTGGCCACGGCGGCGAGCAGGGGCGCGGCACCAACAAGCAGCAACAGGAGCCCGAGCCCGGCCGCGGCACCCCCCACGACGCCCCCGACCAACGGAGCACCCAACATGCCACCCCGCGCAGCCCCCCGATCCCACCGCACCACCTTCACAGGCAGCACGCTGAGCGTCCCAAAGGCAAAACGAAGGCCATGAAGGGGAGGGGTCCTGGACATCCGGGAAGGCTACAACCGCGCCCAACTGCGCGGCACCCCGCAAGCGCCGGGCTGCGCGACCCACCCCCTCCGCAACCACCCCACACGCCGCACCGACACGACACCCACCCCCACTCCGGGCAAACTGTCACACATGGGGCACTGGCTGGAGCACAACATCATCGAACCGGGCAAACTCCCCCTGCTCCTCGCCCTGACCGCCTTCGTCGTCACCTTCCTCGTCACCCGCCTCATCACCCGCCTGATCCGCGCAGGCAAGGGCCCCTTCGGCAACATCAAGGCCGGCGGCGTACACATCCATCACGTCGTCCCCGGAGTCGTCCTCACCGTCATCGGCGGCTTCGGCGCGGTAGCCGGCGGCACCCGCGGCTTCGGCTCGGCCCTCGCCGCCGTGATCTTCGGCATCGGCGCGGGCCTCCTCCTCGACGAGTTCGCCCTGATCCTCCACCTCGACGACGTCTACTGGACGGAAGCGGGCCGCAAGAGCGTGGAGGTCGTGGTGCTGACCGCCGCCCTCGTCGGCCTGGTCCTCGTCGGCTACACCCCCTTCGGCGTCAACGACCTGGACGACGACGACCTGCAGAACCGCTCCACCGTCATCAGCACCGTCCTCACGAACTTCGCCTTCTCGCTGCTCGCCCTGAGCAAGGGCAAGGCCCGCACCGCGATCTTCGGCGTCATCGTCCCGATCATCGCCGTGGTCGGCACGATCCGCCTGGCCCGCCCCGGCTCCCCCTGGGCCAAGCGCTTCTACCGCCGCCGCCCCCGCGCCCGCGCCAAGTCCCTCCGCCGTGCCTACCGCCACGACCGCCGCTGGGCGGGCCCGAGCCGCCGGCTTCAGGACTGGATCGGCGGCAAACCCGATCCGGTGGAACCGGCCCGCTCCGTCGACCGCCGCTGACGCACCGCCCGCAGCGCACACACGGCACACAGCACCAGCACCCCCGCGATCGCCGCCAGATGCTCCTTGCCGGCCAGGTTCTCCTTCACCAGCACCTCGACCACCATCGCCAGAATCACCGCCCCCGCGGTGACGTACGCCCGGTAACGCCAGCCGAGGAACACGGCGAGCCCCACCACGGCCGCCGACGGCCCCGTGTCCACGACATACGCGTCCGACGCGGGCAGCCCCAGCAGCCCGCCCGGACCGAGCGCGATGCCCACGCGCGCGTACAGCGTTCCGGCGAGCGTCGCGGCGTACGCGACGGCGAGCGTGCGCCACCTCCCCAGACAGATCTCGGCGATCCCGAACACCAGCAGGATCTGTACGAGGCCTCCCCACACCGGCAGATCCAGCGCGGGCACGAACAGCGACAGCGGAGTCCGCAGCAGCGCCGGCCACAGGGGATCCTCGGCCCGTACGGCCCCCACGTCCTGGACGAACCCGTAGCCCCAGGACTGGCTGTGGACGAAATGCAGCAGAGCCGTCAGGCACACGGCGCCGATCGTCATCGGAATCGCCCGCCGGCGCCGCTCGGCGATCGCTCCGCGCACGGTGACGTACAGCAGTCCCCATTCGGCGCGGGCCCAGCGGGCGAGCGTACTCATCTGTGCGACCTCATCTACGCGTCTGAAGATGCTTGCGGTGCATCCACTTCGGCAGTCCCGGCGCCTCCAGGAACCCCTCCGCGCGGGCCGCGGCGATGCCGATGCGGGGCAGGTCCGCGCTCTTCTCGAAGAGCAGGAACCTCGGTTCCCAGATGGGCCGGTACTTGGCGTTGGCGCGGTACAGCGACTCGATCTGCCACCAGCGCGAGAAGAAGCTGAGGAGCGACCGCCACAGCCTCAGCACCGGTCCGGCGCCAATGCGTGCACCACGTTCGAAGACCGAGCGGAACATGGCGAAGTTGAGCGAAACCTGCGTGATCTGGATCTCCTGGGCACGATTCAGAAGGTCGATCACCATGAACTCCATCAGCCCGTTGTCGGCGTCCCGGTCCCGCCGCATCAGGTCGAGGGAGAGCCCGCGCGGCCCCCAGGGCACGAAGGACAGCAGCGCCTTCAACTCGCCCTGGCCGTCGGCGCATTCGAGCATCACGCACCGCCCGTCGTCCGGATCCCCGAGCCGTCCCAGCGCCATGCTGAACCCACGCTCGGTGGCCCCGTCGCGCCAGTCGTCCGCGCGCTGGAGCAGGTACGTCATCTCGTCGGCCGGAATGTCCTCGTGCCGCCGGATGCGGACGACGTACCCCGCGCGCTTCACCCGGTTGTACGCCTGCCGTACGGTCCGCATGGCCCGCCCCTCCAGCGTGAACTCGGCGACCTCCACCACGGCCTCGTCACCGAGCTCCAGCGCGTCCATCCCGTGCCGCGCGTACACGGTCCCGGCCTCCTCGCTCGCCCCCATCACGGCCGGGATCCACCCGTGCTCACGCGCCTGGGCCAGCCACGGCTCGATGGCACCCGGCCACGCCTCCGGATCGCCGCCCGGATCTCCGGAGGCCAGCGCCACACCGCTCACGACCCGGTACACGACGGCCGCCTTGCCGGTCGGCGACCAGACGACGCTCTTCTCCCGGCGCAGTGCGAAATACCCGAGCGAGTCACGCTCGCCGTGCCGCTCCAGCAGCGCCCGCAGCAGCGTTTCGTCGTCCTCGGTGAGCGGGTCGACGGCGCGCCGGGAGCGGAAGGCGGCGTAGAAGACGGCGAGGACGAGCAGCGTGCTGAGCACGTTGATGGTGACGTTGACCCAATTGGGGCTCGTGATGCCGGGGAAGCGGGAGTCGTCGGCGACGACCGAGACGAGCCGCAGCGTCCCGTACCACCAGCGGTCGGCGAACGTCGAACGGTGCTCGTCGTGCGCCTGGTTGGTGACCGTCACCAGCAGCGCCGCCAGCGGCGAACAGACCAGCAGCCCGCCCACCGCGACGGCGGCGGCGAGCTTCGGGTTGGACCGGTCGCCCTTGGCGTAGAACTCCCGCCGCCCGACGAGCAGCGACGCCACGAAGGCGGCGGTCAGGACGAGTGACACCCAGTTCTGCGCATGCCGCCGGATCTCCGGGAAGAACATGGCGAAGGCGAGCAGCAGCAGGAACAGCCCGCTGAGCACGAGGTTCAGAATCCACGCCGCCCGCTTGCGGCGCCGCATCGTGATCGCCAGAAACGCCGTGAACACACCGGAGGCGAAACCGGCGGTCAGCAGATACGGCGTGAAGTAGTTCTCCTGGTTGTGCCGCCGCACGTCCTGGCCCAGGGACACCCACACCGCGCTGAGGAAGTTGACGAACGCGACGACCCGCAAATACCAGACGGCAAAGGCAGCTGCCCGCCGCGAGGCCACCGCCCCCTGCCCTTCCCTGGATCCCGACTTCACATCAACGCGGGTATCTCCCATGGGGAGGGATGATATGGGGCAAATTTACCGATTGCGGCACATGGCTTGCCCCCGTCCTTCCCTACTCGTCCGCCGCCTTCTCAGCCTCCGGGGCCTTCTCGGCCTCCTGCGCCTTCTCAGCCTCCTGGACCTCTTCGGCCTCTTCGGCCGCCTCTGCCTTCTCCGGCAGTTCCGCCGCCAACGCCGCCGCGGCCTGCACCAGCGGCAGCGCCAGCAGTGCTCCCGCCCCTTCCCCCACCGTCACGCCCTGGTCGAGGAGCGGCTCGAGGGCCATGCGGTCGAGGGCCTTCGCCTGGCCCGGTTCCCCGCTGCTGTGCGCGGCCAGCCACCAGTCCGGTGCTCGGAACGCGATCCGCTGGCCCACCAGCGCACAGGCGGCCGCCACGACCCCGTCCAGGATCACCGGCGTCTTCCGCACCGCGCTCTGCAGCAGAAACCCGGTCATGGCGGTGAGGTCGGCACCGCCCACCGTCGCCAGCAGCTGCAACTGATCGCCGAGCACGGGCCGGGCCCGCCGCAGCGCATCGCGAATCGCGGCGCACTTCCGCATCCACGCGAGATCGTCGATGGCGAGCCCTCCGCGCCCGGTCACGACCGACGCATCGGTCCCGCACAGCGCGGCGACCAGGACACCCGCCGCCGTGGTCCCGCCCACGCTCACATCGCCGAGCACCACCAGATCCGTACCGGAGTCGGCCTCTTCGTCGGCCACCGCGACCCCGGCCCGGAACGCGGCCTCGGCTTCCTCCGCCGTCAGCGCGTCCTCGACGTCGATACGTCCACTGCCCCGCCGTACCCGATGCCGTACGACCTCGTCGGGCAGCGTCTCCGGATCGCAGTCCAGCGCCATGTCCACGACCCGCACGGGCACGCCCAGCCGCCGGGCCAGGACGGAGACCGGCCGGCCGCCCTCCAGAACCTCCCGCACCAACGCTCCGGCGCTGCCCGCGGGCCGTGCGGAGACACCCAGTCCGGCGACCCCGTGGTCGCCGGCGAACAGCACCACCCGCGGTTGTTCGATCGGCCGCACCGGCACGGCGCTCTGCGCCGCCGCCAGCCACTCACCCAGGTCGTCGAGGCGGCCCAGTGCTCCGGGCGGCACGATCTGACGTTCCCGGCGCGCCTCCGCATCGCGGCGCACCCCGCCGTCGGGGCGCTCGATCAGATCGGTGAAGTCGTCGAGATTAAGCGAGCTCATTCGCCGAACAGTACCGGCCCCGATCGAACGGAACAGCGCCACATCGCCACCACGCGCACACGACGTCATTGCACCCAAGATCGCGATCCCATACGTTCCGTTTTGCAGTGGAATGTCGTACGTCCTCAGGGGAGCCGCCCATGCCACCCGCACGCCGCGACGACTGCCCATGGTGCGGTTCGAAACTGCTCCGCGCCCGTACGGGCGCCGTGGACGAGTGCCAGGACTGCGCCCATGTCTTCCGCAATCCCCAACGCACCGCCGAGGACGTGCTGTTGGACCAGCTCTCCGGTGAGCACGCCAAGGGCTGTGCGCCGATGCGCCGTCACCACCGTGCCACCGCCCGCGCGATGCTGCGGCTGCGCCCCGAACCGGAGAGCTGGCTGGACGTGGGCACGGGCGAGGCCCGCTTCCCGGAGACGGCGCGGGACCTCTTCCCGTACACCTCCTTCGACGGTCTGGACCCCACCTCGCGTGTGCTGCGGGCGCATGCGGCGGAGCGCATCGAAGAGGCCTACGTGGGCAACCTGACGGACCCCGTCGTCAGGACCCTGCTACGCGCCCGCTACGACGTGGTGAGCCTCCTCCACCACCTGCAGCACGCGCCCGAGCCCCGCGAGGAGATCCGCGCCGCGCTCATGGTCCTCCGAAGGGGCGGCCACCTGGTGATCGAGACCTCGAACCCGCAGTCCGCGTACGCCACCCTCCTCGGCAAGCACTGGCTCCCCCAGTCCCACCCCACCCACGCCCATCTGACCCCCCTGGCCAACCTCCGCACGGAGCTGGAGTCCCAGGGCTGCACGATCGTCTCGGCAGACCGCCGCCCCCGTCTCTCCCCGACGGACCTCTCGGCGACGTACCGGGTCATCGCCTGCAAGACCTGAGCCCCGGCTCACCCCCGCAACACCACCGCCTGCCCCGCCACCACCAGCAGCACCTGCTCGCACTCGCCCGCGAACGCCGCGTTCAAGCGTCCCAACTCGTCCCGGTACCGCCGCCCGGAGGCGGTGGCCGGCACGATCCCCGACCCCACCTCGTTCGACACGGCGACAACGGTCCGCCGAGCCGCCCGCACGGCCCCGGTCAGCTCCCGCACCCGCTCCCGCAACGCCCGCTCACCCCCGTCGGCCCACACCGCGTCGTCCCACGCCCCGACGGAGTCCATCGCGTCCGTCAGCCACAGCGACAGACAGTCGATCAGCAACGGCGCCCCATCGGCCTGAAACAACGGCACCAGGTCACACGTCTCCGCCGTACGCCAGGACCCCGGCCGCCGCTCCCGATGCGCGGCCACCCGCGCGGCCCACTCGCTGTCCTCGTCCCGCGTGCCGCCGGTGGCGACATACAGCACATCGGGAAACGCCTCCAGCCGCCGCTCGGCCTCCACGGACTTCCCCGACCGCGCCCCGCCCAGTACCAGCGTCCGCCGCGGCACATCCGGTACGTCTTCGTACACCCCCACGACCAGCGTCGTCCCGTCCGGCACGGCCCGCGCCCCGGCCGCCGCGAGCCGCCGCCGCAACTCGGCCCCCGGCGGTACGTCGTGATCCAGATGTACGGCGATGACATCCGTCGTCGGCCCAACGGCCCCCACCGCCCGCAGCCGTGCCAACGCGTCCGGCCGCCCCACGACATCGGCGACGACCATGTCGTACGCCTCTCCGTCCCCCTCCTCCAGCCCGGCCGGCGCGCTGCCCGGCGGCACATACAGCAGCCGGTGCCCATCCGGGCCGGTCACCGCATACCCCGTACCGCCCGCGTCCATCGCCACGGCCCGCACCCGATGCCCCGTCAACAACGCCAACTCCCGCCCATCCGGCACCCGCCCCGGCCCCGGCACCCCCGCCGGCACCTCCACGGCCGGCCCATCATGCGGATGCGACAACAGCACCTGCCGCACGCCCCCGAGCGACCGCCCGGCCCGAGCGGCGGCAAAGGCGGCACCGGGCGTCAGATCGATCAGCAGCACCCCGTCCACGAGCAACGCGGTAGCCGCCCGCGCATCCGGCCCGAGCGCGGCGGCACAGACCGCACAGGGACAGTCGGGGCGGGGCAGCCCCGCGGGGGCACCGGTACCGAGCAGAGTCACGTCCACGAAGTTGATTTTCGCCGGTCTCTGCTGATCTTGCGTGACGGAGACGCCGTTAAGGGGCGCGGGGAACTGCGCGACAAGCCCCCACTCCGCCGCAGACAACGAACAACCGCATACGCTGCTGCTCCGTAACCGCTCAAACACGGGAGGCGCACATGGCCCTATGGACGTGGCGATTCGAGAAGGCCGACGGCGCGGAGGTCCAGCCCGCGGTGCAGCCCGAGGAGTTCACCACGCAGGGAGACGCCGAGTCCTGGCTCGGCGAGTACTGGAAAGACCTGCTCGCCGGCGGTGCGGACCAGGTCCGCCTGTTCGAGGACGCCACGGAGATCTACGGCCCGATGAGCCTGCACGCCGCGGACGCGTAAGACGGACGAGGGAGGGGCGACCGTAAACCGGCCGCCCCTCCTCACTGCTCACCCAGCGTCACATCCACCGTCTTCTCGGCGTCGTTGCGCGTGAACGTCACCGTCGTCTTGTCCCCCGGCTTCTGCGTGGCCAGCGCCTCCGTCAGCGAGGTGATGGTGGTGATGTCGGTGTCGCCGAGCTTGGTGATGATGTCCCCGGCCTCCAGTCCCGCCCGGTCGGCCGCCCCGCCGTTCGTCACCGCGACGACCGCGACCCCGGCGGCCCGGTAGTCGTCGTCGACGACCGTACGGCCGGTGATGCCGAGCGCGGCCCGGCCCGAGTCCGTCACCTTGCCGTCCTTGATGATCTGGTCGGCGACCGTCTTCACCATCGACGCGGGGATCGCGAACCCGATGCCGGGCGCCGCGGCGTCCCCGACGTTGGGGTCGGTGGCGGCGAGCGTCGGGATGCCGATGACCTCGCCGTCGAGGTTCACCAGGGCGCCGCCGCTGTTGCCGGGATTGATGGCGGCCGACGTCTGCACCATGTTCGCGATGGTCGCGCCCGTACCGCCGCCGGTCCGCCCCTCGCTGACGGTCCGTCCGGTCGCCGACACGATCCCCTGCGTCACGCTCGACGACAGCCCGAGTGGCGAGCCCATCGCGAGGACGATCTGCCCGACCTCGACCTTCGCGGAGTCCCCGAACTTCGCGGCCTTGAGACCGTCCGGTACGTCGTTCAGCCTGATGACGGCGAGATCCTGGTCCGGGTACGCGTAGACGAGCCTGGCGGTCAGTACGTCCTCGCTGTTGGCGGTCGTCACCTGGAAGGTCTTCTCGTTCCCGACGACATGCGCGTTGGTGACGATGTGGCCCAGGTTGTCGTACACCACCCCGGAGCCCAGATCGTTCCGGGCCTGGATCTGCACGACCGACGGCAGAACGTCCTTGATCACCTTCGTGTAGTCGTCCTGCAACTCGCTGTCCACGACCGGCACGGCGGCCTGCTTGGTCGTCTTCTCCGACTCCGAGGACCGAGGCGACCCGGAGTCGGAACAACCGGAGACGAGCGCCAGGGAGCAAGCGAGCGCGGCGGCGAGCCGCAGGGCACGGATACGGGAAGCGTCCATGCCCCGAGTCTCGCGGCGGGGTGAATACCCGTCCCCCGCTGTTGACCCGAACGGGCTTCAGGAACCGGGCCCCGTAAGGGGCGCGGGGCTGTGTCGATGTGCGGCTACCGCCGTGTGGGCGCGACCAGCCCCCACCGGCCCGCGGCAAACAGCGCAACCGGCGGAGCGCTTACCCACGCACCCCGCACAGATGCAGCAGCGCCGCCACGCGCCGGTACGGATCCGTCCGCCCGGCCCGCTCCTCCGCGGCCAGCAGCGCGTCGATGTCGCCGGGTGTCCCGGCCCCGTCGGCAGCCGTGTCCGTGAAGATCCGCACGCCGTACCAGGCGTGCAGCGGCGCCCCGATCCCGGCCAGCGTCCCGGTCAGCGCGTCCAGCCGGTCCGCACGGACGTCGAGCCCGAGCCGGTTCCGGTAGGACACGGTGTCGAAGGCGCCCAGCGCGCCCGCCCAGTCGCCGGACAGGCCCGGCCGCATCGCCAGCGCGTCCGCGTTGCGCACCAGCAGCGACAGCAGACCGCCCTGGGCGAGCATCCGGGCCAGCCCCGCCAGCAGCGGGTCGGGATCATCGACGTACATGAGCACGCCATGACACAACACCACGTCGAAACTGCCCGGCAGGAAGTGCACGCCGGTGTCACGGCCGTCGCCCTGGACGATCCGCATCCGCTCCCGGATCCCCTCCGGCTCGGCGGACAGGGCCTCCCGCGCCACGGAGATCATCTTCGGATCCTGCTCGACCCCGGTCACCTGATGTCCGGCCCGGGCCAGTCGCAGCGCCTGCGTGCCCTGGCCCATCCCCACGTCGAGCACGCGCAGCCGCCGCCCGACCGGGAACCGGCCGGCTATCTGCTCGTCGAGCTGGCGGGCCACCAGCTCCTGGCGTACGACGTCACGGAGCCCGCCCAGCTTGCTCAGCCAGGCATCCGCCGCGCCCCCCGAGAACGAAGCCGTGCCGGTCAGGGCCGCTCCCCGCGCTTGACCTGCGGCTTCGGCAGCCGGAGCCGACGCATCTGGAGAGAGCGCATCAGCGCGTAGGCGACGGCGCCGCGCTTGTTCTCGTCCGGGAAGCGCTCGGCCAGCCCCTTCTTGAGGCGGTAACCGGTGGCGATCGAGTCGAGCACGATCAGCACGATCACGACCAGCCACAGCAGCAGCGCGATGTTCTGCAACGAGGCCACCCGCACCATGCTCAGCACGAGGATGACCACGGCCATCGGCAGGAAGAACTCCGCGACGTTGAACCGCGAGTCGATGAAGGCCCGCGCGTACTTGCGCACCGGCCCCTTGTCACGCGCGGGCAGATAGCGCTCGTCGCCGCCGGCCAGCGCCTGGCGCTGCTTGTCCAGGGCGGCACGGCGCTCCTCGCGCTGACGCTTGACGGCGTCCTTGCGGGTCATCGACGTATTGGCGACGCTGCGGCGCTGGGACTGGGCCTCACTCCGCTTGGGAGTGGGCCTGCCCTTCGGGGCCTGCGGGTCACGGGTCTGAGTGGAGTCGGTCAGCGACGCCTTGTCGGCGTTCGCGGCCTTCTCGTCCTTGGCACGGCTACGGAACACAAAACCCAAGGGTACGGGGTCTGAGGCATGGACCCCAGCCCCGCGGGGAACGATCCGGCAACACCAGTCGTATTAGTGGGACAGAAGGGGCGCTGCTCTCGGGGGTCGCTCTCAGGGGTCACCTACTCCCTACGCCGGAGCGGGGCCGAACGCAGTCGTCCTTGGGGATGAGCGCATCCGTCCCCGAACAGTGCGGTAATGGATGCAGGGCCCGTACTGTGGGTTCTGTCGCAGGAGCTGGATGTAGTCCGTCAGAAGGGGGCGCGCGAAGCCCATGAGCGGTGTCATGAAGCGTATGGGGATGATCTTCCGCGCGAAGGCGAACAAGGCCCTTGACCGGGCCGAGGACCCGCGCGAAACCCTCGATTACTCGTACCAGAAGCAGCTGGAGCTGCTCCAGAAGGTCCGCCGCGGTGTCGCCGACGTGGCGACCTCGCGCAAGCGCCTGGAGTTGCAGCTCAACCAGCTCCAGTCACAGTCCACCAAGCTGGAGGACCAGGGCCGCAAGGCGCTCGCCCTCGGCCGCGAGGACCTGGCGCGTGAGGCGCTGTCCCGCCGCGCCGCCCTCCAGCAGCAGGTGACGGACCTCGAGACGCAGCACGCGACGCTCCAGGGCGAGGAGGAGAAGCTCACCCTGGCAGCCCAGCGCCTCCAGGCCAAGGTCGACGCCTTCCGTACGAAGAAGGAGACCATCAAGGCCACCTACACCGCCGCCCAGGCCCAGACCCGGATCGGTGAGGCCTTCTCCGGCATCTCCGAGGAGATGGGCGACGTCGGCATGGCCATCCAGCGTGCCGAGGACAAGACCGCGCAGCTCCAGGCGCGCGCCGGCGCGATCGACGAGCTTCTCGCCTCCGGTGCCCTCGACGACCAGTCCGGGATGCACAAGGACGACATCCAGGCCGAGCTGGACCGCCTCTCCGGTGGTACGGATGTAGAGCTGGAACTGCAGCGCATGAAGGCCGAGCTGGCCGGCGGCTCCTCGTCGCAGCAGGCCATCGAGGGCGGCAAGGACCAGTCGCAGTCCCAGCAGCAGCCGCAGGACACCCCGCGCTTCGACAAGCAGTAATCGCCATACGGAGGGCGACATGATCGTACGGATCATGGGGGAGGGGCAGGTGAGGCTGGCCGACAGCCACTTCACCGAGCTGAACAAGCTGGACGACGAACTCCTTCAGGAGATGGAGAGCGGCGACGGCCCAGGCTTCCGCGCCACTCTCCATGCCCTCCTCCAGAAGGTCCGCGAACTGGGCGAACCCCTGCCGGACGACTCCCTGGAACCCTCAGAACTGATCCTCCCGTCCCCGGACGCGACACTGGAGGAGGTCCGGGAGATGCTGAGTGACGACGGGCTGATTCCGGGGTGAGGGACGGCTCTTCTCGGCGCCGGTCCGCATCATCCAGCCCGTCCGGTGTCTGAGGACGAGGCTGTTCAGGCCGAAGCGGGGGTCTGGGGGCGGCAGCCCTCAGGACGTACTGTTGCGAGCGTGAGCAGCATCAATCGCGCCCGGCAGTGGCTGACCACGCACCCGCTGGCGCTGGACGCGGCGCTCGCGGCCGCCGTGCTCGCCTGCATGGTGGCCGGTTCCTTCGTGGACCCGCGTGGCAAGGACAGCGTCCCCTGGAGCCTGCACAGCCCCGACGCCCTCAGTCTGGTTCTCATCACGCTCGGCGCCGCCGCCCTGGTCTTCCGGCGCCGCGCCCCCAAGCCGGTCCTCGCCTTCACCGGCACCGCCTCGCTCATCGAGTCCGTCACCGGCGACCCGCGCGCCCCCGTCGCCATGTCCGCGGTCATCGCGCTCTACACCGTCGCCGCCAGCACCGACCGGCACACCACCTGGCGCGTCGGCCTGCTCACCATGACCGTGCTGACCGGCTCCGCGATGCTCGCCGGCCCGCTCCCCTGGTATGCCCAGGAAAACCTCGGCGTCCTCGCCTGGACCGGCATCGGCGCCACCGCCGGTGACGCGGTCCGCAGCCGGCGTGCGGTCGTGCACGCCATCCGTGAGCGCGCCGAGCGGGCCGAGCGTACCCGTGAGGAGGAGGCCCGCCGCCGGGTCGCCGAGGAGCGGCTGCGGATCGCCCGGGACCTGCATGACGTGGTCGCCCACCACATCGCGCTCGTCAATGTGCAGGCCGGAGTCGCCGCCCATGTCATGGACAAGCGGCCCGACCAGGCCAAGGAGGCCCTGGCCCACGTACGCGAGGCCAGCCGCTCCGCGCTCAACGAACTCCGCGCCACCGTCGGCCTGTTGCGGCAGTCCGACGACCCCGAGGCGCCGACCGAGCCCGCGCCCGGCCTGGTCCGCCTCGACGAACTCGTCGGCACCTTCCGCAGCGCCGGACTGCATGTCGAGGTCGCCCGCGCCGACCACGGCAACGTGCTGCCCGCCGCCGTCGACCTGGCCGCCTACCGCGTCATCCAGGAAGCCCTCACCAATGTGCAGAAGCACGCCGGCACCGAGGCCAAGGCCGAGATCAGCGTCGTACGCGTGGGAGAGAACATCGAGATCACGGTGCTCGACAACGGCGCCGGGGAGGACGACGCCCCCGAGGCCGGCGGCGGGCACGGGCTGATCGGGATGCGGGAGCGGGTCACCGCCCTGAGCGGCACCCTCACCACCGGTCCCCGGTACGGCGGCGGTTTCCGTGTGCATGCGATCCTGCCGGTCAAGACCCGCACCAGCCCAGCGAAGGACTCCGTATGACCATCCGTGTCCTGCTCGCTGACGACCAGGCGCTGCTGCGCAGCGCCTTTCGTGTGCTCGTCGACTCCGAGCCCGACATGGAGGTGGTGGGCGAGGCGTCCGACGGTGCGGAGGCGGTGCGGCTTGCCAAGGAACAGCGCGCCGACGTCGTCCTGATGGACATCCGCATGCCGGGTACGGATGGACTCGCGGCCACCCGCATGATCGGTGCCGACCCGAGCCTCGCGCAGGTCCGGGTGGTGATCCTGACGACGTTCGAGGTCGACGACTACGTGGTGGAGTCGCTGCGCGCGGGCGCCTCCGGCTTCCTCGGCAAGGGCTCCGAACCCGAGGAACTCCTCAACGCGATCCGGGTCGCGGCCGGCGGGGAGGCGCTGCTGTCCCCGGCCGCCACCAAGGGCCTGATCGCCCGCTTCCTCGCCCAGGGCAACGCGGCGGACGACGACCGCGACCCCGCCCGTGCCGAACGCCTCGCGGCGCTCACCGGGCGGGAGCGCGAGGTGCTGGTCCAGGTCGCCGGCGGACACTCCAACGACGAGATCGCCGAACGTCTCGAAGTCAGCCCGCTGACCGTGAAGACGCACGTCAACCGGGCCATGGCCAAGCTGGGCGCGCGGGACAGGGCCCAGCTCGTGGTGATCGCGTACGAGTCGGGGCTGGTACGTCCAAGGGTGGAGTGAGCTCCGCCCGGTCCGTACTGCGGCCGGAGTAGGCGAGAGATGAGGAACGGGACCCAGGGTCGACGGATCACCGTCCGGCGATGGCTCAGGGTGTAATTCAGCCTCGCGCAACGGGCCCTCATAGGGCTGATGTCGATCGTCGCGCTCGCTTTCGGAGCGATCGCGATCCCACAGCTCAAGCAGCAGTTGCTGCCCTCCATCGAACTTCCCATGGTGTCCGTGCTCGCCCCGTACCAGGGCGCGTCCCCGGACGCGCTCGAGGGCGTCGACGCCATGGGCGGCGCGACTTCTGCTGACCCTGCTCCTGGCCCCGACGCTCTACGCGATGCTCGAACTGCGTAAGGAGCGCCGGGCGAAGAAGCGGGCGGCCAAGAGGGAGGCGAAGCTGCCCCCGCAGCCGACGTCGGCTTCCGAGGAGCCGGAGCCTGCGGGCGTGTGACGGCCTGATCCCCGGCCGCCGCCGTTCTGCCGTTACGTATCCTGTGGCCCGAACTGCTTTGCGGCGAAGGGGATCCGGGCGTGCCACTGCACAAGGATGACCCGAAGTCGGTCGGCGGCTACAAGCTCGTGGACCGGCTCGGGACCGGCGGCATGGGCGTCGTCTACTGGGGCAGGTCGCGCTCGGGCCGTGATGTCGCCGTGAAGGTGGTGCACGCCCAGTACGCCGAGGACACCGTCTTCCGCGCCCGGTTCCGGCAGGAGATCGAGGCCGTCCGCAAGGTGAGCGGAGCCTTCACCGCACCGGTCGTGGACGCCGACCCGGAGGCGGTACGGCCCTGGATGGCGACCCAGTACGTGCCCGGCAGCTCGCTCGCCCAGCGGATCCGTGACCAAGGGGGGCTCCGCGGCACCGGACTGCGGCGGCTGGCCCTGGGGCTGGTGGAGGCGCTGCGGGACATCCACCGGGCGGGGGTCGTGCACCGCGACCTCAAGCCGGCCAATGTCCTGATCGCCGAGGACGGCCCGCGCGTCATCGACTTCGGAATATCCCGTGCGGCCGAGAACCACAACACCCTGACCGAGACCGGCCAGATGATCGGCACCCCGCCCTTCATGTCCCCGGAACAGTTCACCGACGCCCGCACGGTCGGCCCCGCCTCGGACGTCTTCTCGCTCGGGGCGCTGTTGGTGTTCTCGGTCACCGGGCGGGGGCCCTTCGACGCCGACAGCCCTTATCTGACCGCCTTCCGGGTCGTCCACGAGGCGCCAGTGCTGGACGGCGTGGCACAGCCGTTGCGCGCGGTCCTGGAGCGCTGCCTGGCGAAGGAGGCCGCGGACCGTCCCGAACTGGACGAGCTGGCCCAGGAGTTCGCGGACGCCCTGCCCGAAGCGAACCCTGCCGACCCGGCCACCGTGACGCTCCGCCGGGATGTGCTGCGGACCAGCGAGGAGACCTCCTCCGGGGCGGACCCGGCGGCGAAGACGAAGCTTCCGCGGGTCCGCCGGCGGGGCCGCCGGGTCCGCCCGCTGCTGGCGGCGGCGGGCACGGTGGGCGCGGTGGCCCTGGGCCTGCTCGGGTACATGGTGTTCGGCCCGGGATTCGCGGACAGCCCTCAGGAGGCGACGAGCGCCCCGGTCGCGGCCTCCCGGTGGGGCGAGCTGCCCACCGGCTGGCAGCCCTGGCAGACGACGGCGTACGAGACGGCACAGAGCGGCGAGGCCAAGGCGCTGGGGGCGGAGAGAGGCGCATCGGGTGACGTCACCTGCCGAACGTACGAGGACGCCGTCTACTGCGCGGGCAACAACGCCCTTCCCGTACGTCTGGACGGCCGTACCGGCAACACCGTCTGGCGCGCCTCCCTCGCGTCCGCCGACTCCGGCGAGACAGGGCTGAACAACTTCACGCTCCTCGGCGTGCGGGACGGCGCGGTGCTCCTGCGGCATGCCGTCTACAAGGGCGCCTCCGTGGACAGCACCAGCGTCGTCGCCCTCGACACGGAGAGCGGCAAGCAGCTGTGGTCTCGCGAGGTGAACGACACGGGCATCGACCAGATGCTCTCCGGCGACCTCGTCCTGACCGCCGACAGCAGCCGCCGGCTGGTGACGGCCCGCTCCCCGCGCACCGGCACCGAACGGTGGATCATGCAGGTGCCCGCCGACAACTACTGCCAGTTCCTGACCGTCGGTTCCGGCCTGTACCGGCACTGCTTCCCGGACGACGAAACCCAGGCCGCCGAGTTCCTGGAGCTGAAGCCGACCGACGGGTCGGTGGTCCGGCGTCTGAAGATCCCGTACACGACCGGCCTGCTCGGCGCCGTCGACGGCAGGCTGGCCTTCGCGGTCGGCACCACAGGACCGACGCGCCCCGAGGAGCTGACGTTCGGCACGGTCCTGCTGGTCGACCCGGACACCGGCGCCACCACCACGACGAAGCTGGCGAAGACCTACGAGGGCGCGGTGACGCTGGCCGCCGACACCCTGTGGATCACCGCGGCCAACGGCCAGGTGACCGCCGTATCCCCGCTGACCGGCAAACAGCTGTGGCAGACCCGGACCGACGCCGAGGGCTCGGGCAAACCCACGTACGACGCCCGCACTCGCACCCTGTATCTGGCCAGCACCAGCGGCCGGGTCGCGGCCCTCGACGCACGCGGGGGCACGCTGCTGTGGGAGACGGGCGCGCACGCCGAGCAGCTCGCGAGCGGCGACGTGATCAAGTCCGAGGTGCAGTCGTACGGCGGCGCGCTGATCGTGAACACCCCGGACGGCAGCGTCTTCAGTCTCGACCTGGCTCACCCCGAGCGGAACTCGGGGTGAGCGCTCCTCGCATCGGTCCTACGGCAGCGCCAGCATCCGCTCCAGCGCCAGCTTCGCGAACGCCTCGGTCTCCTTGTCGACCTCGATGCGGTTGACCAGGTTGCCCTCGGCCAGGGACTCCAGGGCCCAGACCAGGTGGGGGAGGTCGATGCGGTTCATGGTCGAGCAGAAGCAGACCGTCTTGTCGAGGAAGACGATCTCCTTGCCCTCGGGCGCGAAGCGGTTCGCCAGCCGGCGGACCAGGTTCAGCTCCGTGCCGATGGCCCACTTGGAGCCGGCCGGCGCCGCCTCCAGTGCCTTGATGATGTACTCGGTCGAACCGACGTAGTCCGCCGCGGAGACGACCTCGTGCTTGCACTCGGGGTGGACGAGGACGTTGACGCCGGGGATTCGCTCACGGACGTCGTTCACCGAGTCCAGCGAGAAGCGGCCGTGCACCGAGCAGTGACCCCGCCAGAGGATCATCTTGGCGTCGCGCAGCTGCTCCGCCGTCAGCCCGCCGTTCGGCTTGTGCGGGTTGTAGACCACGCAGTCGTCGAGGGACATGCCCATGTCGCGGACGGCGGTGTTGCGGCCGAGGTGCTGGTCCGGCAGGAAGAGCACCTTCTCGCCCTGCTCGAAGGCCCATTCCAGGGCCCGCTGGGCATTGGACGACGTGCAGATCGTGCCGCCGTGCTTGCCCGTGAACGCCTTGATGTCCGCGGACGAGTTCATGTACGACACCGGCACGACCTGCTCGGCGATCCCGGCCTCGGTCAGCACGTCCCAGCACTCGGCGACCTGCTCGGCCGTCGCCATGTCGGCCATCGAGCAGCCGGCGGCGAGGTCCGGCAGGACCACCTTCTGGTCGTCGGAGGTCAGGATGTCCGCCGACTCGGCCATGAAGTGCACACCGCAGAACACGATGTACTCGGCCTCGGGGCGCCCTGCCGCGTCCCGGGCCAGCTTGAAGGAGTCACCCGTGACGTCGGCGAACTGGATGACCTCGTCGCGCTGGTAGTGGTGGCCGAGCACGAAGACCTTGCTGCCGAGCTTGGCCTTGGCCGCGCGGGCACGCTCGACCAGGTCCGGGTCGGACGGCGAGGGCAGGTCGCCGGGACACTCGACGCCGCGCTCGCTCCTCGGGTCGGCCTCACGGCCGAGGAGCAGCAGGGCGAGGGGCGTCGGCTGTACGTCGAGCTCCTGGGTCTGGGCGGTGGTCACGACACCAACCCTTTCTGTTCTGCGGCTCGCCGGCCCGGGGCGGGTCGGCGGGACATGCGGGACACCGTTCACCGGCGAGAAGAAGCGACTTCTCGTCGATTTGACGCTATCTATCATAACTGCTTCACGTCAGTTTGACGATGGCCATCGCGTCGATGTGACGTGAATCCCGACACCTCGTCGTCGCATGGCGTTGTCACGCTGTCCGTGCCGCTGTCCACAGGCCGCTGTCCGCTCCCGGGCGCATGTGCGAGCATGAAGGGACAAGCCAAGGGAAAGTCTCGGGCGGGCCCGGAATGAATCCGCGGCCGCGCCGGTTGCAACCGTCGGCAAGCAGTCTCCGTACTACCCGGGAGAGATGTAGATGTCCGTATCGGACGAGACCAGCACCGTCACCGACGGCATCATCCTGTCCGACGCCGCCGCGGCGAAGGTCAAGGCCCTGCTCGACCAGGAAGGCCGTGACGATCTGGCCCTGCGCGTCGCCGTTCAGCCCGGTGGCTGCTCCGGCCTGCGCTACCAGCTCTTCTTCGACGAGCGTTCCCTCGACGGTGACGTGGTCAAGGACTTCGGCGGCGTCAAGGTCGTCACCGACCGCATGAGCGCTCCGTACCTGGGCGGTGCCTCCATCGACTTCGTGGACACCATCGAGAAGCAGGGCTTCACGATCGACAACCCGAACGCGACGGGCTCCTGCGCCTGCGGTGACTCCTTCAGCTAAGCCTCAAGCCTCAGCCAAGCCTCAAGCGTGATGTGAAGGCGGCGGCCCCGTACGGGGCCGCCGCCTTCACGCTTGTGTGCGGCAGATCACCGGCTGCCGGACGCCTCCGGCAGCCGCGCCCCCGCCTTCTCCAGCGGGACCGCCTTGCCGTCCGCCCCGACGACCTTCCGGTCGCCCAGCGGCTCGTCCAGCTGGACGGTCTGGTGGTACTCCTTCGCGATCATGATGCAGACCTTGCCCGGCCAGGGCTTCTCGGTCACCGTGACCGTCACCTTGTCGCCGCCCTCGGTCGCCGTCGCCTCGTAGTCGGCGCAGACGCCGCCGGTGAAGGCCACGGTCAGCTCGCTGCCCTCGGCCGTGTAGCCCTGCACCGTCACCTCACGGGGGGCCGGCGCGGAGGTCGGCTCATCGCCGGGCGAGGTCGGCAGCGTGCTGGGCTGCCCGCTCGGCGCGGAAGTCGTCGGCGAGGCCAGGTACTTCGGGTCGACCGCCGGATGAGTCACCGTGAAGGCGTCCTCGGCGCCCGGCGCCCGCACCTCGTACAGCCAGGACGGCACCAGCGCCGGCTGCCCGCCCACGGTATGCGAGGCCAGCCCGAACACCGCCTTCTCGACGGTGATCGTCTGCTGCGGGGCGCCGCTCTCCGACCCGCACGGCGCCTCCAGCCGGTCCTTCAGCGGTACGGGACTGGCGCACCCGCCGATGCCCATCCGATGGTCGGCCGCCGGAGCCTTGTTCATCAGACCCAGCGTCTTCTCGGCGCTCAGCACGGGATACGTGTCCCCCTTCACCGGCGCCTCCAACTGACCGCTGCCGCCTACCACTTCGCCCTCGGCGCCGATGGTCAGTCCGGTCGTCCAGCCGTACGTCGGCATTCCGCCGACCACCGGATCGGCGTTCACCACCCGCTGGGCGCCGATGACCTGGCTCGTGTCGATCTTGGCGTCGTCCTGCCCGACGGCCTTGAGGATCGGCGCGGCTGCCTGCTCGGCGGTCTCGGGGCTCACCGGATCGCCCGCCGGATCGGCGGGGTCCTTGGAACAGACGGTGGTGCTCTCGCAGTCGTCCGTCCCGGGCGCGTACCGGTGGAACGTCCACGTACCCGGCGCCGCCTTGTTCACCTGCAGACTCGGCCCCGCCGCGTCCTTCGCGCCCACCGTCCAGGCCTGTCCCTGGGCGACCGGCGTCCCGTCCACGCCGAGTGCGGCAGCCAGCTCGGCCACCTGATCCTCGGTGACCCCACCGTTCGCCCGGTACACGGGTGCGGAATCGGGACCGTCCGGCATCTCACCCTCGGCCTTGTACGTCACCCCGTTCGGGTCGGGCTCGCCCGGCGCGATACCGGCGCTGCCCTCGGAGTATCCGTCGAGCGCGAGCGGCGGGGGAGTGCCGTCGCCGCCGGGGGCCCCGGACGACGTACGGCCGTCCGAACCACTGGACGCGGTGGCGGCGAAGTACGCCCCACCACCGCCGACGAGCAGAACGGCCGCGGCGACGGAGGCGATGGCGACGGGCGAACGCCGCCGAGGGGGCCGCGCCGCAGAGCCCTCTTCAGGGGCAACCACGTGGAGGTCGGAGGTGTCGGCGTGGGGCGTTTCGGCGCTGGGGGCGTCGGTGTCGGGCGCTTCCGTGCCGGGTGCAGGGTCGGCGCCGGACGTTTCGGCGCCGGGCTCCTCCGCGGCGCCCTTCCCCTCCGGGACCCCCGCCGCCTCGGCCCTCTCGGCCTCCTGGCCCCCCTCGCCCTTCCCGGCGGTGTCAGTGGCGTCCCGAGTTGTCCCGGCGTCTTCGGCGGCACCGACGGCGCCCTTCTCCACCCGTGCCTCCTCCGCGTCCTTGCCGGAGGCGCCCGCGTCGTCGTTGTCGGGTCGCTCGGTGTTCACCGCATCGCTCCTTTGCCTGCACAGCTGTCCCTGTTGACCCGGCCCTGCCAATTCGGCGCGGGCGATGGGTCGTATTCCGCATCCCCTCTAAGGGGGACAGCGATGGGACGCAGCGGGGGAGCGCGCGGTTCCCTGACGGCGCTGAATCAGTCGCCGTAGTCCGACATGGCGTCCAGCAGCCGCGCGGACCTCTTCGGCACGCTCACCCCGTGAATGAGGGACGGGGAGACGGGAAGGGCGGCGCTCCGGTCCGGAACCGTCCAGTGGGGGGCCATCCGGGCACAGTCGCCGCGCAGCGACGCCAGGTCGCCTTCCAGATCGACCGGGACCGGAGCATGGACGTCGAGTTTCGTCATGACGGCACCGTAAGCACGTCCGAGTCGGCGAAGAAAGATCTACTATCGGGTAGTTTTGGTCGCTTCAACGTCACCACGCCGACCCGGTAGCGTTAACTGTCAATCCGCCTCCGCATCCGTTGGAGATACCTAGCCGTGCGCATCGCAGTCACCGGCTCCATCGCCACCGACCACCTCATGACCTTCCCCGGCCGCTTCGCCGACCAGCTCGTCGCGGACCAACTGCACACGGTCTCGCTCTCCTTCCTGGTCGACAACCTCGACGTACGCCGGGGCGGGGTCGGCGCGAACATCGCCTTCGGCATGGGCCAGCTCGGCACCAGGCCTATCCTGGTCGGGGCCGCCGGCTTCGACTTCGACGACTACCGCTCCTGGCTCGGCCGGCACGGCGTCGACACCGACTCGGTCCGGATCTCCGAGACGCTGCACACCGCCCGCTTCGTGTGCACCACGGACGCCGACCACAACCAGATCGGCTCCTTCTACACCGGCGCGATGAGCGAGGCCCGCCTCATCGAGCTCAAGACCGTCGCAGACCGCGTCGGCGGCCTCGACCTGGTCCTGATCGGCGCCGACGACCCGGAGGCGATGCTCCGCCACACCGAGGAGTGCCGCTCCCGGTCCATCCCGTTCGCCGCCGACTTCTCCCAGCAGATCGCCCGCATGGACGGCGAGGAGATCCGGATCCTGCTGGACGGGGCGACGTACCTCTTCTCGAACGAGTACGAGAAGGGCCTCATCGAGTCCAAGACCGGCTGGACCGACGCCGAGATCCTCGCCAAGGTCGGCACCCGCGTCACCACGCTCGGCTCGCGCGGCGTCCGCATCGAGCGCGTCGGCGAGGACCCGATCGAGGTCGGCTGCCCCGAGGAGGAGCGCAAGGCCGACCCCACCGGCGTCGGCGACGCGTTCCGCGCCGGCTTCCTCTCCGGCCTCGCCTGGGACGTCTCCCTGGAGCGCGCCGCACAGGTCGGCTGCATGCTCGCCACGCTGGTCATCGAGACGGTCGGCACCCAGGAGTACCAGTTGCGCCGGGCGCACTTCATGGATCGGTTCACGAAGGCGTACGGCCATGACGCGGCCGAAGAGGTCAGGGCTCACCTGGGCTGACGTCGACTATTCGTCTGCCGGGCACTCGAGCGTTGTCGTGTGCGGGGGCGTGGGGGCTGGTCGCGCAGTTCCCCGCGCCCCTGGGTGGGTCATGTCGACCGGCGGATCAGATACGCCGTTCCCTTCTCCGCCGGTTCCTCACCGACGTACTCCTGCCCCCGCATCTCGCACCACGCCGGAATGTCCAGTCGCGCGGCCTCGTCGTCCGACAGCACGCGGACCGTGCCGCCGACGGGGACGTCCCCGATGACCTTCGCCAGCTCGATGACGGGGATCGGGCACCGCTTGCCGAGCGCGTCCACGACCAGGACGTCCTCCCGCACGGTCGTCGTCGCGGGCACCGGCGCCCCCAACTTCTCCCGCACCGCCGCCACGGCCCCCGGCAGCACCTCCAGGAACCGGTCGACGTCCTCCGCCGGAGTCCCGAACGGCAGCGAAACCCGCACGTTTCCCTCACTCAGCACCCCCATGGCCCTCAGCACATGGCTGGGCGTCAGCGTGCTGCTCGTGCAGGACGACCCGGACGACACGGAGAAACCGGCACGATCCAGCTCGTGCAGCAATGTCTCCCCGTCGACATAAAGACAGGAGAAGGTGACGATCCCGGGCAGCCGCCGCACCGGATCCCCCACCACCTCCACATCGGGCACCGACTCCGCCACCCGAGCCCGGATCCGCTCCGTCAACTCCCGCAGCCGTACCGCCTCCTGCGCCGCCTCCGCCCGCACCGCCCGCAACGAGGCCGCCGCCGCCACGATCCCCGGCAGATTCTCGAACCCGGCCGCCCGCCCCGACTCCCGCTCGTCCACGGGCCCTTGAGCGGCGAACCGCACCCCCTTGCGCACCACGAGCAGCCCGACCCCCGACGGCCCACCCCACTTGTGCGCACTGGCCGTGAGCAAGGACCACTCACCCTCGACCGGCCCCCACCCGAGCGACTGCGCCGCATCCACCAGCAACGGCACCCCCGCCTCCCGGCACAACTCGGCCACAGCGGCAACCGGCTGCTCCGTCCCCACCTCATGGTTGGCCGACTGCAGACAGGCGAGCGCGGTATCGGGCCGAAGAGCGGCGCCGTACGCCTGAGGCGCCACCACCCCCATCCGATCCACCGCAACCTGCGTCACCGTCCCGCCGTCCGCCTCATGCGCATCGGCCGAATGGAGCACCGAGGAATGTTCGACCGCTGACACGATCAGGTGACGCCCCACCCGTCGCCGCCCCGCCAACGCCCCCGAGATTCCCGAGTGCACAGCCCGAGTACCGGACGAGGTGAAGACCAGCTCATCCGCCCGACACCCCACGGCTTCGGCCGCAGCCTCCCGAGCCGCATCCAACAACAACCGAGCCCGCCGCCCTTCACGGTAGAGCCGGGACGGGTCGGCCCACCCCTCGTCGAGAGAGGCCTGCAAGGCCTGCCGGGCAACGGGATGAAGGGGAGCGGCTGAAGCAGCATCGAAGTAGGACACACAGCAACGCTAAGACGTACGGACGTGCAACGCCCTTAAAGGGGCGCGGGGAACTGCGCGACAAGCCACAACGAACCCGCAGCCGCCAAACCAGCGAACCACCCCACTCACTAGGCACCCCTCCCCGCGAACCCTCGGAGAGCGTCGGCTAGGGTTTGGTCCGCATAAACATCCAAACCCCTGCCCGACGCAGGGCGGCGACCGACCAGCGAGAAGGCCGCAGCCGAACAGCGCGGGCGAGACTCTCGGGAAGGCGCTACGTGAGTCCCTACGGCTCCGACCGCTCGCCGCGGCGCCCGATGCGGCGGAAGCTGCTGCAGGCACTGACCGCGGGCTTGGTCCTGGCGACTGCAACCGGTTGCACATACGAGGACTTCCCCCGCCTTGGTATGCCCACCCCCACCACCGAAGAGGCTCCGCGGATCCTCTCCCTGTGGCAGGGATCCTGGGCGGCCGCGCTCGCCACCGGCGTGCTGGTCTGGGGCCTGATCCTGTGGAGCAGCATCTTCCACCGGCGCAGCCGCACCAAGGTCGAGGTTCCTCCGCAGACCCGGTACAACATGCCGATCGAGGCGCTGTACACGGTGGTCCCGCTCATCATCGTGTCGGTCCTCTTCTACTTCACGGCCCGCGACGAGTCCGAGCTCCTCAGCCTCAAGAAGAAGCCGGACGTCACCGTAAACGTCGTCGGCTTCCAGTGGAGCTGGGGCTTCAACTACGTCGAGAACGTCGACGGTTCCACCGGTGACGCGAAGACCGACAAGAACCTGGACGCGATCCCGAACCGGTTCAAGGACGACTTCCCGGCGAACGCCGGCGGTGTCTATGACGTCGGCACGCCCGGCACCCGGAACCCGCAGACCGGCAACCCGGGCCCGACCCTGTGGCTGCCCAAGGGCAAGACGGTCCGCTTCATCCTCACCTCCCGGGACGTCATCCACTCCTTCTGGGTGGTGCCGTTCCTCATGAAGCAGGACGTCATCCCGGGCCACACCAACTCCTTCCAGGTGACCCCCAACAAGGAGGGCACCTTCCTGGGCAAGTGCGCCGAGCTGTGCGGCGTCGACCACTCCCGGATGCTGTTCAACGTGAAGGTCGTCTCCCCTGAGCGCTATGAGCAGCACCTCAAGGACCTCGCCAAGAAGGGGCAGACCGGTTACGTTCCCGCCGGCATCGCGCAGACGAGCCACGAGAAGAACCGGGAGACGACAAACCTGTGAGCATCCTCAACGAACCCCAGGGTGCCGCCGCAGCGGAGTCCCACTACACGGACGAGCTGCCGGTCAGGCGCAAGCAGCCCGGCAACGTCGTGATCAAGTGGCTCACCACCACTGACCACAAGACGATCGGAACGCTCTACCTCGTCACGTCGTTCGCGTTCTTCTGCATCGGTGGCGTGATGGCGCTCTTCATGCGCGCCGAGCTGGCCCGTCCGGGCCTGCAGATCATGTCGAACGAGCAGTTCAACCAGGCGTTCACGATGCACGGCACGATCATGCTGCTGATGTTCGCGACGCCGCTGTTCGCCGGCTTCACGAACTGGATCATGCCGCTGCAGATCGGCGCGCCCGACGTGGCGTTCCCGCGGCTGAACATGTTCGCCTACTGGCTGTACCTGTTCGGCTCGCTGATCGCGGTGGGCGGCTTCCTCACCCCCCAGGGTGCGGCCGACTTCGGCTGGTTCGCCTACTCCCCGCTCTCCGACGCGGTCCGCAGCCCGGGCATCGGCGCCGACCTTTGGATCATGGGTCTGGCCTTCTCCGGCTTCGGCACCATCCTCGGCGCGGTCAACTTCATCACCACCATCATCTGCATGCGCGCCCCCGGCATGACCATGTTCCGCATGCCGATCTTCGTGTGGAACGTGCTGCTCACCGCGGTCCTGGTGCTGCTGGCCTTCCCGGTGCTCGCGGCAGCGCTGTTCGCCCTGGAGGCGGACCGAAAATTCGGGGCGCATGTCTTCGACTCCGCCAATGGCGGCGCCTTGCTATGGCAACACCTCTTCTGGTTCTTCGGCCATCCAGAGGTGTACATCATCGCGTTGCCATTCTTCGGAATCATTTCCGAAGTCATCCCGGTCTTCTCCCGCAAGCCGATGTTCGGCTACATGGGTCTGATCGGCGCGACCATCGCGATCGCGGGTCTGTCCGTGACGGTGTGGGCCCACCACATGTACGTCACCGGCGGAGTGTTGCTCCCGTTCTTCTCCTTCATGACGTTCCTCATCGCCGTACCAACAGGCGTGAAGTTCTTCAACTGGATCGGAACGATGTGGAAGGGCTCCTTGTCCTTCGAGACACCGATGCTCTGGGCGGTCGGCTTCCTGATCACCTTCACCTTCGGTGGTCTGACCGGTGTCATCCTGGCCTCTCCGCCGTTGGACTTCCACGTCTCGGACTCGTACTTCGTGGTGGCGCACTTCCACTACGTCGTCTTCGGCACCGTCGTCTTCGCGATGTTCGCCGGCTTCCACTTCTGGTGGCCGAAGATGACCGGCAAGATGCTCGACGAGCGCCTGGGCAAAATCACCTTCTGGACGCTGTTCATCGGCTTCCACGGCACCTTCCTGGTCCAGCACTGGCTGGGCGCGGAGGGCATGCCGCGTCGGTACGCGGACTATCTCGCGGCCGATGGCTTCACGGCCCTGAACACGATCTCGACGATCAGCTCGTTCGTGCTCGGCCTGTCGATCCTGCCGTTCTTCTACAACGTGTGGAAGACCGCGAAGTACGGCAAGAAGGTCGAGGTCGACGACCCGTGGGGCTACGGCCGTTCGCTGGAGTGGGCGACGTCCTGCCCGCCGCCGCGGCACAACTTCCTCACCCTGCCGCGGATCCGCAGCGAATCCCCGGCGTTCGACCTGCACCACCCCGAGATCGCCGCTCTCGACCAGCTCGAGAACGCGCCTCACGGTGAGAAGGCTCTCGCGGGCGGCAAGGAGGCCGGCAAGTGAAGATCCAGGGCAAGATGTTCATGTGGCTGAGCGTCTTCGTCCTCGCCACGGCGGTCGTCTATGGCGTGTGGTCGAAGGAGCCGGCCGGTACCACGGCCCTTTTCCTGGCCTTCGGTCTGTGCATCATGGTCGGCTTCTACCTGGGCTTCACCGCCCGGCGGGTCGACGTGGGTGCGCAGGACAACAAGGAGGCGGACGTCGCGGACGACGCCGGCGAGGTCGGGTTCTTCAGCCCGCACAGCTGGCAGCCGCTCTCCCTCGCGGTCGGCGGCGCGCTCGCCTTCCTGTCGATCGCGATCGGCTGGTGGCTGATGTACTTCTCGGCACCGCTGATCCTGGTGGGCCTGTGGGGCTGGGTCTTCGAGTACTACCGCGGTGAGAACCGCACCCAGTAACACACGCCGAGCGCTCCGGGGCCCGGACACTCCGTCAAGGAGGGTCCGGGCTCCTCCTTTTGCCGCAATCGCGTTCCCCCGTACGGGTCACCCAGCGCGCCACGGTTGACGAGGCTTCCTAGCGTGAAGCCATGAACGACTCACCCCGCACCACCCGCACCGCGGTCGGCTGCACGCTGCTGGTGATGGCCCTCGGCGCGGGCGTCACCGGCTGCGGCAGCGACGGCAACCCGCTGTCCGCCGCACCGTACGACGCGGCGGACCAGATCGCCTTCAACGGCTCCTCCAAGGGCGGGAAGAAGGCCGACCCGGACAAGCCCCTGGAGGTCGTCGCAGAGGACTCCGAAGGGCGCATCACGGATGTCACGGCCCGCGACGGCAGAGGCAGGTTCGTGGCCGGCGAGCTCTCCGCCGACGGCTCCCGCTGGCACAGCACCTCACCGCTGGCCGCCAACGCCCACTACACCGTCCGGGTGAGCACGGAGGACGAGGACGGGGCGCCCGGCCGCAAGGTCCTCAGCTTCGACACCGGCAAGCCCCTCACCAAGAAGCGCCTGAAGGTGGAGTTCGGGCCGCAGGCGGGCAAGTACGGCGTCGGCCAGCCCATCACGGCCGAACTCGACCAGCCCATCAAGCTCAAGGCCCAGCGGGCCATCATCGAACGGGCGCTCAAGGTCGAGTCCACGCCCGCGGCGGAGGGCGCCTGGCACTGGGTGGACGACCAGAACCTCCACTACCGCCCCAAGGAGTACTGGCCCACCCACGCCACCATCCGGGTCCGCAGCACCCTGGAGGGCATAAAGATCAGCGACCGGCTCTGGGGCGGCGGGACGAAGCCGCTGAAACTCACCACCGGCGACAAGGTCATCGCCGTCACGGACGCCTCGTCCCACTCCATGACGGTCTACAAGAACGGCGAGGCGATCAACGAGATCCCCGTCACCACCGGCAAGCCCGGCTTCGAGACCCGCAACGGCGTCAAGGTCGTACTCGGCAAGGAGTACTTCGTACGCATGCGCGGCACCAGCATCGGTATCGCCGAGGGCTCCTCGGAGTCGTACGACCTGCCCGTCTACTGGGCCACCCGCGTCACCTGGAGCGGCGAGTACGTCCACGCCGCCCCCTGGTCCGTCGGCTCCCAGGGCTATGCCAACGTCAGCCACGGCTGCACCGGCATGAGCACCGGCAACGCCGCCTGGTTCTACGAGAACGTCCGCGAGGGGGACCTGGTCGAGGTCGTCAACTCCTACGGCAACACCATGGAACCCTTCGGCAACGGCTTCGGCGACTGGAACCTCCAGTGGAAGCACTGGCGCAAGGGCAGCGCCCTCGTCAAGGGCAACCCGGAGGGCCCGACCCCGGAGGACGCGGCAAGGCTCAGGCCGACGGCTGTGTGAGGCGCCCCATCAGGCGCTCAGCGCCTTGTTCTCCCGCAGCAAGGAAGCCAGCGCCGCAGCGAACTCCACCGGATCCACCGGCAACGTCACCGCCGCATCCGCCCGGCTCCACGTAGCCAGCCACGCATCCTGTGGCCGACCGATCAGCACCAGGACAGGCGGGCAGTTGAACACCTCGTCCTTGATCTGACGGCAGACCCCCATGCCCCCCATCGGGACGGCCTCACCGTCCAGCACACAGACATCGATGCCCCCCTTGTCCAACTCGGCAACCACCGCCGCGGGCGTGGCGCACTCCAGGAACTCGACCAAGGGGACATCAGGAGCCGGCCGCCGGCCGGAGGCCAACCGCACCTGCTCGCGGGTGTTGGAGTCGTCGCTGTAGACCAGCACCGTGGCGGTCGGCTGCATGGTTCCTCCGTGACATCAGCGTCGTAAGGATCAGGCCCGTTGGGCCGGATGCTACTCCCTTCAACACCACGTCAACACCGGTACGGCCGGGAGAGACACTCCGAACGGCACCCCCGGAGTGAGGGCGGGATAAGCGACCGACATAATGTCGGTCGTGGCGACAGCAACGACAGTAGACAAGGGTCACGCGCACCCGTCGGTCAATCGACCGAACCTCACCAGCGTCGGAACCATCATCTGGCTGAGTTCCGAGCTGATGTTCTTCGCGGCCCTCTTCGCGATGTACTTCACCCTGCGATCGGTGACCGGGCCGGATCACTGGAAGGAGATGGCGTCCAGCCTGAACTTCCCGTTCTCGGCGGCCAACACCACGATCCTGGTGCTCTCCTCCCTCACCTGTCAGCTCGGCGTGTTCGCCGCCGAGCGCGGTGATGTGAAGAAGCTCCGGGGCTGGTTCATCGTCACCTTCGTCATGGGCGCGATCTTCATCGGCGGTCAGGTCTTCGAGTACACGGAGCTGGTCAAGCACGAGGGTCTCTCGCTCTCGTCCGACCCGTACGGCTCGGTGTTCTACCTGACCACCGGCTTCCACGGCCTGCACGTGACGGGTGGTCTCATCGCCTTCCTGTTCGTCCTCGGCCGCACCTACGCGGCCAGCAGGTTCACTCACGAGCAGGCGACCGCCGCCATCGTCGTGTCCTACTACTGGCACTTCGTCGATGTCGTCTGGATCGGCCTCTTCGCCACGATCTACATGATCAAGTAGCCGGGGCCGCGGTCCCGCACCGTTTTCCAGAAGCATCGACGCAGAAGATCCTGACACCGGGGTAATCCGTGAAAAAGCTCTCCGCACGACGACGCCATCCGCTGGCCGCGGTCGTCGTTCTACTCCTCGCGCTGGCATGCACCGGGGGGCTGTACGCCGTGTTCGCACCCGCGGACAAGGCGCAGGCCGATACAACCGCCCAGTCCCTCGCCATCGACGAGGGCAAGAAGCTCTTCGCCGTCGGCTGCGCCAGCTGCCACGGCACCGGCGGTCAGGGCACCTCCGACGGTCCGAGCCTGGTGGGCGTGGGCGCCGCGGCCGTCGACTTCCAGGTGGGCACCGGCCGTATGCCGGCCCAGCAGCCGGGCGCGCAGGTCCCGAAGAAGAAGGTCGTCTACTCGCAGGCCGAGATCGACCAGCTCGCGGCCTTCATCTCCTCGCTGGGTGCCGGTCCGTCCGTTCCGACCGAGCGGCAGTACAGCCCCGATGACGCCGACATCGCCAAGGGCGGTGAGCTGTTCCGCACCAACTGCACGCAGTGCCACAACTTCACCGGTAAGGGCGGCGCGCTGACGCACGGCAAGTTCGCACCAGACCTTGAGGGCGTAGACCCGAAGCACATCTACGAGGCCATGCAGACCGGCCCGCAGAACATGCCTTCCTTCCCCGACACCATCCTGTCGGAGCAGAACAAGAAGGACATCATCGCGTACCTCGACGCGGTCAACAGCGACGACACCGAGAGCCCCGGCGGCCTCGAGCTGGGCGGACTCGGTCCGGTCAGCGAGGGTCTGTTCTCGTGGGTCTTCGGACTCGGCGCGCTGATCGCGGTCGCCGTCTGGGTCGCCGCTCGGACCGCAAAGGCCAAGAAGTCATGAGTAGCCAAGACATTCCAGAAGAGAACCTGCCCGCTGAGCAGGACACGCACGGCGCCGTAGGCGTCGCGGACGACAAGGACCCGTTCGCGGATCCCGGCCTGCCGCCCCATGAGCACCGGGTGCAGGACATCGACGAGCGGGCCGCCAAGCGGTCCGAGCGCACGGTGGCCATGCTGTTCACGGTGTCGATGCTGGCCACCGTCGGCTTCATCGCCGCGTATGTGACGATCCCCGCCGACAAGTCGGTCTACATCTTCCCGCTGGGCCACATCAGCGGGCTGAACTTCGCGCTGGGCATGACGCTCGGCATCGCCCTCTTCGCCATCGGCGCCGGCGCGGTCCACTGGGCCCGCACGCTGATGTCGGACGAGGAGATGGTCGACGAGCGCCACGCGATCGAGGCGGAGCCCGAGGTCAAGGCCAAGGTCATGGCCGACTTCAAGCAGGGCGCCAAGGAGTCCGCGCTGGGTCGCCGCAAGCTGATCCGCAACACGATGTTCGGCGCGCTGGCCCTGGTCCCGCTCTCCGGCGTCGTCCTGCTGCGCGACCTCGGCCCGCTGCCCGAGACCAAGCTCCGCCACACCAGCTGGCGCCGGGGCAAGCTGCTCGTCAACATGAACACCGACGAGCCGCTGCGTCCCTCCGACGTCGTCGTCGGCTCGCTCACCTTCGCCAAGCCCGAGGGCCTGGAGGAGCACGACCACGACTTCCAGGTCAACATCGCCAAGGACGCATTGATGATCGTCCGGATCCAGCCGGGCGACATCAAGGACAAGCGCGAGCTGGAGTGGTCCCACGAGGGCATCGTGGCGTACTCGAAGATCTGCACCCACGTCGGTTGCCCGATCTCCCTGTACGAGCAGCAGACGCACCACGTGCTCTGCCCCTGCCACCAGTCCACCTTCGACCTCTCCGACGGTGCCCGAGTGATCTTCGGTCCCGCCGGTCACGCCCTGCCGCAGCTGCGCATCGGCGTGAACGACGAGGGCTACCTCGAGGCGCTCGGCGACTTCGAAGAGCCCGTCGGTCCTGCATTCTGGGAGCGCGGATGAGTACTGCGACCAACAAAGAGTCCCGCGACCGCGGGAAGGCACCGGGCGGCGAGCGCGTAGCCGACTGGGCCGACGGCCGGCTGGGGATCTACTCCCTCGCCAAGACCAACATGCGCAAGATCTTCCCCGACCACTGGTCGTTCATGCTGGGTGAGATCTGCCTCTACAGCTTCATCATCATCATCCTCACGGGTGTGTATCTGACGCTGTTCTTCCACCCGTCGATGAACGAGGTGGAGTACCACGGCAGTTACGTCCCGCTGCAGGGCCAGCTGATGTCGGAGGCGTTCAGCTCCACGCTGCACATCTCCTTCGACGTCCGCGGCGGTCTGCTCATCCGGCAGATCCACCACTGGGCGGCGCTGGTCTTCCTGGCCGGCATGTTCGTGCACATGATGCGTGTGTTCTTCACGGGCGCGTTCCGCAAGCCGCGTGAGATCAACTGGCTGTTCGGCTTCCTGCTGTTCGTCCTGGGCATGTTCACCGGCTTCACCGGCTACTCGCTCCCGGACGACCTGCTCTCCGGCACCGGTGTCCGCTTCATGGAGGGCGCGATCCTGTCCGTGCCGATCGTCGGCACGTATCTGTCGTTCTTCCTCTTCGGCGGGGAGTTCCCGGGCGGCGACTTCGTGGCCCGCTTCTACTCGATCCACATCCTGCTGCTGCCGGGCATCATGCTCGGCCTGGTGGTCGGCCATCTGATCCTGGTCTTCTACCACAAGCACACGCAGTTCGCGGGTCCCGGCCGCACCAACAAGAACGTCGTCGGCATGCCGCTGCTGCCGGTCTACATGGCCAAGGCCGGAGGCTTCTTCTTCCTGGTCTTCGGTGTCATCGCGGCCGTCTCGGCGATCGCCACGATCAACCCGATCTGGGCCCTGGGCCCCTACCGTCCGGACCAGGTGTCCACCGGCGCCCAGCCCGACTGGTACATGGGCTTCTCCGAGGGCCTGATCCGTGTCATGCCGGGCTGGGAGATCGACTTCTGGGGTCACACGCTCGTCCTGGGCGTCTTCATCCCGCTGATGATCTTCCCGCTCGTGCTGGTCGCGATCGCGGTCTACCCGTTCATCGAGTCCTGGGTCACCGGCGACAAGCGCGAGCACCACATCCTGGACCGCCCGCGCAACGCGCCGACCCGTACGGCCTTCGGTGTCGCGTGGATCACCTGGTACATGGTGCTGCTGATCGGTGGTGGAAACGACCTCTGGGCCACCCACTTCCACCTGTCGATCAACGCCATCACCTGGTTCGTCCGGATCGGGTTCTTCGTCGCCCCGGTCATCGCGTTCGTCATCACCAAGCGGATCTGCCTCGGCCTCCAGCGCCGGGACAGGGAGAAGGTGCTGCACGGCCGCGAGTCGGGCATCATCAAGCGCCTGCCGCACGGTGAGTTCATCGAGGTGCACGAGCCGCTCAGCCAGGACGCGCTGTACACCCTCACCGCGCACGAGCAGTACGAGCCGGCCCAGATCGGCCCGACGGTCGACGAGAACGGTGTCGAGCGCAAGGTGAAGGGCTCCGAGAAGCTGCGCGCCAAGCTCAGCAAGGCGTACTACGGCGAAGAGGCCCAGATCCCCAAGCCGTCCGTCGAGGAGTACAAGGAGATCACGAGCGGCCACGGCCACCACTGACGCTGCGCTGACAGTGCCGGGCTGTGTCGGTTGTCGTCTGCGGCGCCGTTGTAGCTGGTCGCGCAGTTCCCCGCGCCCCTTCGGGGCGCGGCCGAACGCCACGGCTGAAGGGCCCCCGTCCGGTCTTCGGACGGGGGCCCTTCGCCGTGCCCTGAGCTGGATAGGGTGGGGTCCACCACAGTTCTGTTTCTACGACGACCAGGAGCGGCCTTATGAGCGCTGTGACCCCCGCTGGAGGCGACATCGCGGCGGGCCGTTCCTGGCCCGAGGTGCTGAACGGTCTGCTGGAGGGCCGTGACCAGAGCGCCGACGACACGGCCTGGGCGATGGACCGGATCATGCGCGGCGAGGCGACAGACGCGCAGATCGCCGGGTTCGCGGTGGCGCTGCGCGCCAAGGGCGAGACCGTGGAGGAGATCGCCGGGCTCGTCCGGACGATGTACGAGCACGCGAATGTGATCGAGGTGCCGGGGCACACGGTCGACATCGTCGGCACGGGCGGTGACGGCGCGAAGACCGTGAACATCTCCACCATGTCCTCGATCGTCGTCGCCGGCACCGGCGCGAAGGTCGTCAAGCACGGCAACCGGGCCGCGTCGTCGGCGTCCGGGGCCTCGGACGTCCTGGAGAAGCTGGGCGTCAATCTGGAGCTGACGCCGCAGCGGGTCGCCGAGGTCGCAGAGGAGGCCGGGATCACCTTCTGCTTCGCGGTGAAGTTCCATCCGGCGCTGCGTCATGTGGCGGCGGCGCGCGGCCAGTTGGGCATCCGGACGACGTTCAACTTCCTCGGCCCGCTGACCAACCCGGCAAAGGTGAGGGCGCAAGCCGTCGGGGTCGCGGACCTCCGCATGGCGCCGATCGTGGCCGGCGTCTTCGCCGAGCGCGGCAACTCGTCCCTGGTGTTCCGCGGTGACGACGGCCTGGACGAGCTGACCACCACGGCCACCTCCCGGGTGTGGATCGTCCGCGACGGCAAGGTCACCGAGGAGTCCTTCGACCCGCGGGACGTCGGCCTGGAACTGGTGCCGGTTCAGGCCCTCCGCGGCGCCAACGCGTCCTTCAACGCCGAGGTCGCCCGGCGCCTGCTGGACGGCGAGACGGGCCCGGTGCGGGAGGCCGTACTGCTGAACTCGGCGGCGGCCCTGGTGGCGCTGGAGCCGACCGGTGCCTCGCTCGCCGAGCAGATCCGTGCCGGGATGGAGAAGGCGGCGGAGTCGATCGACTCCGGGGCCGCGAAGCTGACGCTGGAGCGCTGGGTGGCCGCGAGCAACAAGTAACGCGAAACGCGAGGAGACGTCCCGCAATCCGGACACGGGTTGCGGGACGTCGATCATTTGACGTACTTTCCTGACCAGGTCATGAGTGACAGTCATGAGGCCCCGGCCGACTGTCCGGCAACCCTCCGTCCGTGGCGGGGTGCCCCGGGTGAAGACCAGGCCGTAGGCAGCGAGGTCTGCGGCAAGCGCGGGCCCCTCTCGAAACCAGGGGTCCTGGTCGTTCGAGGGAGTCTTCCGTGAGCAAGCGAATGCGATAGGGCCGCAGAGCCCCGCCTCCGCACACCCTTTTCTCTTTCTCGTACGCCGCATGCGTGCGCCTCTCACGGGAGTTCACCCATGTCCGTCTCCACCGCTGCCGCCGCCCAGTCCGTTTGCGCCCCGCTGCCCGTTCTCGGCCGGGATGTCACCGTCCCCCTCGTCACCGGCGGCGAGGTCACCTACGCCGCGCTCGACTACGCGGCCAGCGCCCCCGCCCTCCAGCGCGTCTGGGACGACGTGGCGGCGTACGCGCCGTACTACGGCAGCGTGCACCGCGGCGCCGGCTACCTCTCCCAGCTGTCGACCGACCTCTTCGAGAACGCCCGCGCCACGGTTGCCGAGTTCCTCGACTGCCGCGCCGACGACCAGCTGGTCTTCACCCGCTCCACCACCGACTCCCTCAACCTGCTCGCCGCCGCGCTCCCCGCCGACTGCCAGGTCTTCGTCTTCGAGACCGAGCACCACGCCTCCCTGCTGCCCTGGCAGGACGCCCACGTCACCTACCTCAACGCGCCCCGCACCCCGCGCCAGGCCGTCGAGACCCTGGAGCGCGCCCTCGCCGACCGTGACCAGCACGGCCCGGCCCTGGTCTGTGTCACCGGCGCCTCGAACGTCACCGGCGAGCTGTGGCCCGTACGAGAGCTGGCCGCAGCCGCGCACGCGCACGGCGCCCGGATCGTCCTGGACGCCGCCCAGCTGGCCCCGCACCACCCGGTCTCCGTGCAGGACCTCGACGTCGACTGGGTCGCGTTCTCCGGACACAAGCTGTACGCCCCCTTCGGCTCCGGCGTCCTGGCCGGCCGTGCCGACTGGCTGCGTGCGGCCGAGCCGTATCTCGCGGGCGGCGGCGCCAGCCGGAAGGTCGCCCGGCGCACGGACGGGGGAGTGGACGTGGAGTGGCACGACACGGCCGCCCGGCATGAGGCGGGTTCCCCGAACGTCATCGGCGCCTACTCCATCGCCTCCGCCTGCAAGGCCCTGACGGAGGCGGGCTTCGACACCCTGGTCGCCCGTGAGCAGCACCTGATCGCGCAGGTCAGGGAAGGCCTCGCCGAGGTCCCGGAAGTGCGCGTCCTCTCCCTCTTCGGCGACGACGCCCCCCGCGTCGGCGTCATCTCCTTCGTCGTCGACGGCTGGAACAGCTCGCACTTCGCCGCCGCCCTCTCCGCCGAGTACGGCATCGGCGTCCGCGACGGCCTGTTCTGCGCCCACCCGCTGGTCCGCACCCTGCTCGGCAGCGATCCGCAGACCCAGGGCGAGTGCGGCGCTCCCGAGGCCGCGCCCGGCGAGAAGTCCCTCAACGCCATCCGCGTGAGCTTCGGCGCGGGCACGCCGGACGAGCATGTCGAACGTTTTGTGAAGGCCGTGAAGGAACTCGTCCAGGACGGTGCGAAGTGGCGCTACCGCACCGAGGACGGGCGCTGCGTCCCGGCTGTCTGACCCTTTGACGCGGACACCGCGTATACGCTCCTTTCTGCGGCCGTACGGAGAAACAGGGGGAGCACGGGGTGCAGGTGCTGCGCGAGACGGATCCTCGGCGGATCGGCCCGTACGAGGTACTGGGCAGACTCGGCTCCGGCGGCATGGGGGAGGTGTACCTCGCCCAAGCGCCGGGCGGGCTGCGGCTGGCCGTCAAGGTGGTGCGGGCCGAGCACGCGGAGGACCGCACCTTCCGCGCCCGGTTCCGGCACGAGGTGCGGGCCGCGCAGACCGTCGGCGGGGCCGGCACGTACACCGCGCGCGTCGTGGACGCCGACACCGAGGCCGAACGGCCTTGGATGGCAACGGAGTTCGTGGACGGACCGAATCTGCGGGACGCGGTGCTGGACGGCGGGCCGATGCCCGAGGAGGCGGTCCGGCTGCTGGCGGCCGCCCTGGGCGAGGCGCTCGCCGCGATCCATGCCAAGGGGCTGATCCACCGGGACCTCAAGCCGTCCAACATCCTGCTGGCGCCGGACGGTCCCCGGGTCATCGACTTCGGGATCGTACGGGCGCTGGAGGCGACGGCGCTGACGAAGACCGGGGTGGTCGTCGGGTCGGTCGGCTATGTCTCGCCGGAGCAGATCCGCAACGGCGCCCGGGTCGGACCGGCCAGCGACGTCTTCTCGCTGGGCGCGGTCCTCGCCTACGCGTCCGGTGGGCGGGAGCCGTTCGGCGAGGGTCAGGATTCGGTCGTCCTGCTGCGGATCCTGACCGGGGACGTCGATCTGTCCGCCGTACCGAAGGCGGCGCTGCCCCTGGTGGAGTCGTGTCTGCGGGACGACCCCGACGCGCGGCCGACGCCCGTGGACCTGGTGGCGGCCGTGGGGCACGGCGCACGCTCCCTGCGGGAGGGACTGCGGGCGGGCTGGTACACCGGCGAGGCCCCGGAAGAGCCCGAGCCAGGTGGTGAGCGCTGGATTCCGGAACGTGCCTCGGGGGAGCGGGAGAGCCGGGTCGAGTATGTGGCCCCGGTGACGGTCACGGACGTACCCACGGTCACGCCGCCCGAGCCGCCCTCCCGGCGCCGGCTGCTGCGGGCCGTGGCGGGCGGTGCCGGGATCGTGGCGGCCGGGGGCGTCGGCGGGTGGCTGTGGCTGCGGGACGCCGATGACGGCAAGGGGCAGGCGGGGAGCGGGCCCAGCGCCTCCGCTTCGGGAGCGTCACGAGTGGGCTGGCAGTACAAGGTGCAGGGGCTCGGCGGGAGGCGCGGGCCCTGCGCCGCACTGTCGCCCGACGGCAAGCGGGTGTACGTCGGCGGCATGGACGGCTCGCTGCACGCCGTGGGCCTGAACGGCCTGAACGTCTGGCACACCGACCTGGGCGGCGAGGTCATGTCCCCGCTCGCCACCGCGGGCGGCGTGTACTGCCTGCTGTACGACGGGCAGGAAGGCGCGAAGAAGCTGTGCGCGCTCGGGCACGGCGGCAAGGTGCGCTGGACCAAGCCGCTCGCCATGGGCAACAGCCAGTTCCCGGTGGCCGTGCGCGGGCTGGTCCTGGTGTCGTACGGCGGCTCGTCGGAGGCGGGCGGAGTGCGGGCGTACCGCCCCGACGGCAGCGTGCGCTGGGACACGGCCACGAAGGCGGCGCCGACCAGCGAGCCCATGGTGGCGGACGGGGTCGTGTACGTCGGTACCTTCGCGGACGAGGTGCAGGCCCTGGACGCGGCGAGCGGGCAGCGGCTCTGGTCGGCGCCCGCCGGGTCCGACACCGGGCGGCCCGCCCGGGTCGGCGACACGCTGGTGGTGGGATCGGGCGGCGAGCGGATGCTGCACGGCATCAGCCGGACCGGCAAGGCGCTGTGGCACTCGGACAACGACGACCTCGGCGGTGGCCGCTACGTCAGCTGCGTGCCCTTCGGCGGTCTCGCCGTCACCGCGAACGACTTCGAACTCGTCGCCCTGGATCCCGCCGACGGATCGACCGCGTGGACCTTCCTGCTCCCCGGCAACGGGAATCAGTACAGCGAACCCACGGTCGCGGGCGACACCGTCTATGTGCGCCAGGGCTCGATGCTCTACGGCGTCAACCGCCGCGGCAAGCGGACCTGGGAGAAGCGCGTGGAGGGCGGAGCGTCCTTCGGCACCCAGAGCCCGGTCGTCCAGCAGGGCCGGATCTACGTCGCAACCGCCGACGGCATCACGGCCCTCGCCCTGGGCACCAAGAAGTCGTAGCGCCCCGAAGGGGCGCGGGGCTGTATCAGTATGCGGCTCCGCCGCATGGGCGCGACCAGCCACGACGGCGCCGCAGTGGACCGACGGCACAACGCGGCCCCACCAGCGGAGCGCTTAGTTGTCGAGCCCGATCGCGAACGCCGCCTCCAGGTCGTGCTGGGAGTAGGTCCGGAACGCCACGTGCGTGTCGGTGCCCTCCACGCCAGGAATCTTGCTGATGCGCCCCGGAATGACGTCCGCCAGATCCTCGTGCTCCTTCACCCGGACCATGGCGATCAGGTCATAGGTGCCGGTCACAGAGAACACCTCACTGACGGAGTCCAACGCCGCGATCGACTCCGCGATCTCGGGGATCCGGTCCACGCTGGTCTTGATGAGCACGATCGCGGTGATCACGGCTGTTTCTCTCCCTCGGGGGCGTGCGTCGCTGCGGTGCGCCTCACTCTAGTCGCCCGGCCGAATCGGGCCCACGCGTAACAGAGACCCAGGCCGAAGCCCGTCAGATGGGCCAGGTAGGCCACGCTCGGACCCTGGGAGTCGCGGGCCGCCGCCAGCCACTGCAGCGCCGCCCAGAAGGGCAGCACGACCCAGGCCGGGAAGCGCAGCGGGAGGAAGAAGAGAAACGGGAGGAGACTGGTCACCCGGGCTCCGGGGAACAGGTACAGGAACGCACCGAGGACCGCCGAGATCGCCCCGGACGCACCGACCAGGGACTGCTCGGAGTCGGCGTTGGCAGCCGCGTAGGCCAGTAGGGCCAGATAGCCGCAGCCGACGTAGAAGAGGGTGAACTGCATGCGGCCCATCCGTTCCTCGGTCATCGCTCCGAAGACGTAGAGGAAGAGCATGTTGCCCAGCAGATGCACCCAGCTGCCGTGTACGAACAGGGCCGTGGCCGGAGTGAGGGCCGCCCGCGGGGAGCCCTCGAACAGTTCTGCGGGGACCACCCCCCAGCGGTGGAAGTAGTCCCGCTGGGCGGCGAGCAGCACGTCGCCGGAGCCGTACGCCGGATTGAGCCCCGCCGCCGGGCCGGCCAGGAAGAGCAGACAGCAGGCGGCGATCAGGGTGTACGTCATCGGGGCCGACGGGATCCGGATGGCCTTGGCCGCCGATGTGCTCCAGTTGCCGATCATGACCCCAGAGCATGGCGTAACGGGACGCAGCCGCACAGACCGCCTCGCCGCCGGACCGGCCCGGTGGACGGACGGGCGTCGAGTACGCGCCAGGCCGTAGGGTTACGAGCCACACGCATCAGGGAAGCTGGCGTGACACGGACACTAGAAGGAAAGCGAACAGTCACGATGACGGTTCCCCTGCCGACCGCCTCCACGCGGTGGCGCTGCACCCTCTGCGGCAATCTCACGCGCTTCGACGTGACCCGCTCGTCGAAGGTCGTCGAGTACGTCCACCTTGATCTTGCCGGGGAGCCGAAGGTGGAGGAGCGCGAAGTGGTCAGTGAGACGATCGAATCGGTGCGCTGCCGCTGGTGCAACGCGGTGGACCAGGTGGAACTCGTGGACAGGCCGGGCGCCGGCTCCTGACGGGAGAGCGGCCCCCGCACAGCTAATGGGGTGTGACGGATGGTGGAGAGCGCAGGCGGGGGGCCGGGCGACGGCGCCGCTGAGGTGCTCGACCGTCCGCTGCCCGACGGAGTGCGCCGCCGGGTCGTGCAGATCGTCTCGGACGGATTCGGCGGGCTGACCGTCGCCGAACTGCCCGCGCAGCTGCGACAGTACGCCCGCTTCGCCCCCAATCGCCGGGCCAAGTTCGCCGGCAACGCGATGGCGACCGCCCTGGAGACCGATCCGCTGTTCCGGCAGCGCATCGGCGAGAAGTTCAGAGAGACGCAGCCGGAGCTGTCCGGCGCCCTCGACTCAGGCTCGCCGCCACCGGCCGCGGACCCGCTCGACGTGGCGGCCGCGGCCTATGTACTGCGCCCCACCGGCTGGGTGAAGCTCGTGACCGCGGCCGGCGAGGAGGCCCAGCGCGCCGACGCCGAGCGGGCCGACGAGGAGAACCGCGCCGAACTGGAGCGGCTCCGTACCGAACTCGACCGGGCCCGTGAGCACACCCGGGCCGAGACCGAGCGGCTGCGCACCGAGCTGGACTCGGCGAAGAAGGAAGCCGATTCCCTGCACCGCAAGCTGCGCGCCGCCCTCAGTGACGTCAAGCGGGGCGAGGCGGCGCTGCGCAAGGTGCACGGCGAGATGGAGGCCGTACGCGCGGAGACGCATGCGCAGGTGTCCGCCGCGGAGAGCGAGAGCCGCCGGCTCAAGGCGCGGCTCGGGGAGGCGGAGGCCACCCTGGAGGCCACCCGCCGGGCGGCCAGGGAGGGCCGCAGCGTCGAGGACATGCGGGTACGGCTGCTGCTGGACACCGTGCTCGACGCGGCCCAAGGGCTGCGGCGGGAGTTGGCGTTGCCGCCCGTGTCAGTGCGCCCGGCCGAGACCGTGGATGCGGTCGAACCGGGACGAATGACGCCGAAAGACATCGCGGCACGGGCGTTGTCCGAAAACGACCCCGCGATCCTCGACCAGCTGCTGGCACTGCCGCAGGCGCATCTGGTCGTCGACGGCTACAACGTCACCAAGACCGGCTATCCCCAAATGCCCCTGGAGAAGCAGCGGTTGAGGCTGCTCGGGCAGCTCTCGCAGCTCGCCGCGCAGACCGGCGCCGAGGTGACCTGTGTCTTCGACGGGGCCGAGCTGGCGGCGCCGGTGTTGCTCGCGCCGCCGCGCGGGGTGCGGGTGCTGTTCTCCAAACCGGGCGTCACCGCGGACGAGTTGATCCGCCAGCTGGTGCGCGCGGAGCCGCCGGGGCGTCCGGTCATCGTCGCCTCGACCGACCGCGAGGTGGCCGACGGGGTCGCGAAGGCGGGCGCCCGACCCGTGGCGTCTGCGGTGCTTCTCAAGCGACTGTCCTGAAGGTCAACGTACAGACTCAATGCCCGAATTGGCTGATCTGTCACGCAACGTAGTGTCAATCGCGCATCACTGCATGTGACTTGCGGGTAAAGAATGCGGTCCGTAACCGGGATTTTTCGCCTCAGGATTTGAACTGATCACAGCTGGGTCACTAGGGTCTGGCTTCGAACCTCCGAGCGGGTGATCACTCTCAAGAAGGAGTTCGCCTCCGTGGCGTCCCATCGTCGACCCAAGCAGGCCAGTCGCACGCGTGTGACCGTGCTGACCACCGCGGCCGCTGCCGCCGTAGCCCTGAGCTCGCAGGCCGCCAACGCCGCGCCGAGCGAGAAGCCGAGCAAGGACGAGGTCAAGGCCAAGGTCGACAAGCTCTACGAAGAGGCGGAGCAGGCCACCGAGAAGTACAACGGGGCCAAGGAGAAGCAGGAGACGCTCCAGAAGGAGATCTCCACCATCCAGGACAACGTGGCCCGCGGTCAGGAAGACCTCAACGAGCTGCGTGACTCCATGGGTCTGGCGGCCGCCGCCCAGTACCGCACCGGCTCCATAGACTCCTCCCTCCAGCTCTTCCTGTCGTCGAACCCGGACGACTACCTGGACAAGGCGTCCACCGCCGACCAGCTCAGCGCCCAGCAGGTCGAGCAGCTGAAGAAGATCCAGGACAAGCAGCGCGAACTCGCCCAGGACCGCGCCGAGGCGTCCGACAAGCTCAAGGACCTCGCCGCCACCCGCACGGAGTTGGGCAGCAAGAAGAAGGAAGTCCAGGGCAAGCTCGCCGAGGCGCAGAAGCTGCTCAACTCCCTGACGGCCGCCGAGAAGGCCGCCCTCGCCGCCGCGGACGCCCGCGCCAGCCGCTCCGCCACCGAGCGGGTCGACCTCGGCAACACCGCCCCCGCCTCCGGCCGGGCCATGGCCGCCTTCCAGGCCGCCCAGTCCAAGATCGGCTCGCCCTACGTCTACGGCGCCTCCGGTCCGTCCTCCTTCGACTGCTCCGGCCTGACCTCCTGGGCCTTCGCCCAGGCCGGCGTCTCCATACCCCGGACCTCGCAGGCCCAGGCGAACGCCGGCACGCGCATCTACTCGCAGAGCGACCTCAAGGTCGGCGACCTGGTCATCTTCTACGGCGACCTGCACCACGTCGCCTTCTACGCGGGCAACGGCCAGGTGCTGCACGCCCCCCGCACCGGCTCGGTCGTGCGCTACGAGTCGATCAACAACATGCCGTTCCAGTTCGGCGTCCGGATCTGAGCCCTCTTCCGGCCGATCAAGATCAGGACACCGTGCCGCCCGTTCGGGCGAATCACCACCACCGCGCCTGACCCCGCGCCCCGCCCATGACCTGCGTCTGAGGCGGGGCGTCACTTTGTGTGCCCGCGAAGGTCTTTGGCCGTCACCCCACCACGGGGCTACTGTCTGCCGCGCTTCCCCCTGCCGGGGAAGGTCCTTGTCCGCCAGCGGAAGGAATGCGGCTTCCTGTGGGGTCTCATCGTCGCCTTGCACCGACCGGATTCGACCGTGGCGCCAGTGCCGCGGTCTGTGTGCTGTCCGCCGCCGTCGCGGCCCTGGGCGTGATTCCGGCGGAAGCCACGCCGTACGACGACACCCGTGCCGAGGTGGACCGCCTCTACGGGGAGGCCGAGAAGGCCACCGAGGCCTACAACAAGGCCGACGAGCGAGCCGACAAGCTGCGCAGGCAGGTCACCGGTGCCCAGGACCGGATCGCCCGGCAGCAGGAGAGCATCAACACCATGCGGGAGGCGCTCGGTTCGCTGGCCGGCGCGCAGTACCGCTCCGGCGGCATCGATCCCTCCCTCGCCCTGCTGTTCTCCGACGACCCGGAGGACTACCTCGACAAGGCGTCCGTCCTCGACCGGATCACCGCTCACCAGGCGGGCGAGCTGAAGGACCTCCAGGACGCGATGCGCGCCCTCGGCCGGGAGCGCGCGGAGGCGACCCGGAAACTCGCCGAGCTGGAGAAGAGCCGCAAGGCCGTCGCCGCGCACAAGAAGACCGTCGAACGCAAGCTGGCCAAGGCACGGCAACTGCTCAACTCGCTGCCGGACGCCGAGCGCGCCGCCTACGACCGCGCCTCCCGCTCCGGCCGCCACGACCTGCCCGACCTCGGCGGCGCCGTCCCGCCCTCGGGCCGCGCGGCAGCCGCCGTCGCCGCCGCCATGTCCGCGGTGGGCAGGCCGTACGTCTGGGGCGCCAACGGCCCCACCGGTTTCGACTGCTCGGGCCTGATGCAGTGGTCGTACGCGCAGGCCGGAGTCGCCCTGCCGCGCACCTCGCAGGCCCAGGCCGGATCGGGCACGCGGGTCCCGCTGTCCGAGGCCCAGCCCGGCGACCTGGTCACCTACCACGACGCGTCCCACATCGGGATGTACATGGGCAACGGCCAGGTGATCCACGCGCCGTACCCCGGCGCACCCGTGCGCTACGACCCGGTCGGGATGATGCCCGTCAACTCGGTCACCCGGGTCTGACAGGAGTCGTCCACCGGGGCCTGACCCGTACTCGACAGCCCCCGTACGATCGGAGTCGTGGCTAAGCAACCCCGGGGAAGTGCAGGCACGCACCGAACGACGCGGGAACGCACCTCCACTTCCCCGGGGCCGCTTCGAGGGAGGGCGTCAGGACGCGGAGTGGTGGCGCTCTGTCTGCTGCTCGTCGCCCTGGTGTCGTGCGGGGGCGGACCGGCGGCCGAGAGCGTCGAGGACGAGGTGCAGCGGGTCCTCGACATCCGGGCGACGGCGATACTCGGCCGGGACCAGGCGGCCTTCCTGCGTACGGGGGCGCCGGGCTGGTTCGCCAATCTGCGGGAAGTGCCCCTCTCCGATTGGTCGTACCGGGTCACGAGCGTGCAGGACTCGGGCGGCACGGCGACCGCCGAGGCCGAGCTGCGCTACCGCGTCGACGGTTACGACAAGGCGCCCATCACCGTCGGCCGCACGCTCACCCTCAGCCTGGACCACGAGGGGGAGTGGTACGTCGACGCGGAGCGGCCGGAGAAGAAGTCCGCCGAGCAGCTGTGGGACCAGGGCGCGGTGAGCGTCGTCCAGGGTGAGCGGAGCCTGGTGATGGGGGTCGGGCAGTCGCGGGAGCGGCTGAGCGAGTTCGCGGGGCTCGCGGACCGGGCGGTGCCCGCGGTGTCGGAGGCGTGGGGCACGGACTGGTCCCGGCACGTCGTCGTGCTCGTACCGAACTCCCTGGAGGGCATGGCGCGGCTGCTGGGCTCGCCCGCCTCCTCGTACCGGGGGATCGCCGCGGTCACCACCGGCGAGACCGGCGCCCCGGCGACGGCGCCCGCGGACCGGGTGATCGTCAACCCCGACGCGTACAGCGTCCTCGGCGACACCGGCAAGCAGGTCGTGCTCACCCACGAGACCACCCATGTCGCCACCCGCACCCACACCAGCCCCGCGACTCCGCTCTGGCTGTCCGAGGGGTACGCCGACTGGGTCGGCTACCGGGGTTCCGGGCGTACACCGGCCGAGGCCGCGCCCGAGCTGGAGCGCGCGGTGACCGCGGGGGAGGCGCCGGACGCGCTGCCCGAGGACGCGGACTTCGGCTTCTCCGGCGACGCGGCCCGGCTCGCGCGCGCCTACGAGAGCGGCTGGATCGCCTGCCGGCTGATCGCGGACCGCTGGGGCGAGGTGCGGCTCGGCGAGTTCTATCGCGCCGTCGGCGCCCACCCGGAGCGGGCGGGCGCCGTCGAGGACGCGATGAAGAAGGTGCTCGGGACGACGCCGGCGGAGTTCACCGAGCAGTGGCGGGAGTATCTGCGGGCCCAGTTCGGCTGACGCCGGGCTCGACCGGGTCGCCGTCGGCAAGCTCGTCCCGCACGGGTTCAGCCGGTGTGAAGGACACGGAAGCGACCGGGTTCCGCCGGATCCCGGTCGACGACTTGGATCGGCGTCGAAGCCCATTGCCAGACGCTGATGCCCGGCGTGCGGGAGAACTGGATCTTCCCGCGGGTGCCGTCGACTGCGACGCTCGGCCAGGATGCGGCGGTGCGTGCCCGGTCGGTGCCGTGAGAACGCAGCACATCGGCGAGGACGGCGATCGTGTCGTAGCCCTCGAAGGCGACGAACGAGGGCGCTTCGGCCAGCCGCTCGCGCAGGGCCGTCTCGACCCGTGCACCGAGTGGGGTGAGGCGCTCGGGCAGGTAGCGCAGGAACGGGACCGCGGCGCCGTCGTCGCCCAGCAGCGCCGCCCACTCGGCGAACTCCGGCTGCCCGGCCGGAGCACCGATCAGTATCCCGGCGAGGCGCTGGTCGCCACGGACGGACTGGACGATCGAAACGGCCGGTTCCGGGTGGCCGACCAGAAGGAGGAGAGCTGTCGCGCGGTGGCCGACGAGTTCGTCGCACACGGCCGTGGGGGTGAGCGCGCTCATGTCGAGTTCGACGAGGGTGCCGCCGCGTGAAGCGAGGTGGTCCCGCAGAACGCGGGTCCCAGCAGCCCAGTAGAGACTCGGCTGGGCTGCCACGGCGATGCGGCTGTGGCCCGCGCCGAGGAGGAAGTCCGCGTACAGCTGCCAGCCACGGGACTGCGGCGGGGAGAGACGCGCGACCCATTGTGTCGGCTGCTGGATGAGCGCGTCGAGAACCGCCGACGAGCAGAGGAACGGCAGACCGAGGGCGTCGGCCCGGGCGGCAGCGGCGCGGGCGACGACGCTGTGATACTCGCCCGCCACCGCGGCCACGCCCAGGCGGGCCAGTTCATCCACGGCTGCCGCGGCCCGCTGCGGATCGGCCGCGGTGTCCCGGACCACCAGCTCCAGCGGTCTTCCGTCGATCCCGCCGGCCTCATTGACTTCGGACACGGCCAGTTCGAGTCCGGCGAGCAGGTGCCGGCCCGCCTCGGCCCAGCCGGGCCGGGTCAGCGGAACGAGCGCGCCGATCCGGACGGATGCCCCGTCGGTCCGTGGCGTATTCATGCGTGGGCGTCTCCCCTGTGATGATGCGGTTGCGGTCCTCCGGTCAGCTCGACGTGCCGGCGAACATGCCGGGCTCGTACGAGCCCCCCGGATTGTGCACGATCACGTTCATCCGGGTGGCCGCATTGATCAAGGAGACCAGGCAGACCAGCGCACCGACCTGGTCGTCGTCGTAGTGCCTGCGCACCTCGGCCCAGGTCTCGTCGGACACGCCGTGATCGCCGAGCCGGGTGCCCTCCTCGGCGAGCGCCAGCGCGGCCCGCTCGGCCTCGGTGAACACGGTGCTGTGCCGCCAGGCGGCGACCAGGTGGAGCCGGAGCGCGGTTTCCCCGGGTGCTGCCGTGCCCGCCGGGAGCGAACGGGCAGGAGGCGGAGATGAACGACCGCATGGACAGCGTGACCCAGGCATTCGTCACCCACCGCAACCTGCTGTTCACCGTCGCCTACGAGATGCTTGGCTCGGCCGCCGACGCCGAGGACGTCCTGCGGGAGACCTGGTTGCGGTGGGCGGGCGTCGATCAGGGCGCTGCTGGTGCTGGAGACCCTCGCGCCGACCTGGGGGCACCTCCCACGCCCTTGAGGCAGTGGGGGAGGGCGGTGTTCGTGCTGCGCGAGGTGTTCGACCTCGGATACGACGAGATCGCCGAGGCCGTCGCCAAGAGCCCGGCCGCGCGGGGTCGCCTCCGCCGCCGAGCGCTCCGCTGGAAGTGCCGCGAGGTGTTGTCGGTCCGCTGCGGCGCCGTCGCGGCTGGTCGCGCAGTTCCCCGCGCCCCTTCGGGGCGCTGCCGACTTCGCCCGACCCGCTTAGACATCCTCGCGCCGACGTCGTCCTGCTGATCGACGACGGCCTCATCACCGGGCTCTACGCCGTGCGCAACCCCGAGAAGCTGTCGCATCTGGAGCGGGAGACCACCTTGCGCCGCTGAGCGCAGGCCCTGTCTGCTGCTCCTCGGTCAGGAGGGGACCGAGGTCTCCTTGGTGCGGGTGGCCTGAGCGGGCAGGGGCAGCGCTTCGGCACCCGACACGGACGACCGCCACAGCTCCCGGGCCGCGATGACGGTGGCGAGCACCAGCAGGCCGTTGCGGACGAACAGCAGGGTCACGCCGAGGGAGTCGCTCGCCACGACATGCGCGAAGAAGACCGGGAACTCCAGCACCGTCACGAAGGACGCCGCCAGGACCAGCCCCGCGGGCACCCGCATCGGACTGGCGCGGAAGCAGAGACAGACGGCTGCCAGGCCGACCAGCCACACCATGTACTGGGGGCTGATCACCCGGCTCGTCGTCGTGAACATCAGCACCGCCACGAACGCGGCGTCGGCGAGGGTGTGCGTCACGAACCGCCCGGCCAGCAGCCGCCACAGCAGCAGCCAGCCGAAGGCGAGCCCGGTCAGGGCCAGGGCGGCGGTGCTCACGACGCTCACATACGGCCCGAGGAATTCGACCGAGCCGTAGTTGAGCAGCACCTCCCCGCTCCAGCCGAACTGCCGGGCCACATGGAACACCAGGGAGCCCAGCGACTCGACCTCGGTGCCGCGGTCCCGCTGGAAGGTCAGGAAGGCGAAGGCGCCGGGCATCGCGGCGGCGAAGAGCGCGGCCAGCGCCAGGACCGTCACCCCGGCCGCCGCCCAGGCCCGCCGCCTCACCGCGCCGACCAGCAGCAGCACCGGCCACACCTTGAGCATCGCGCCGAACCCCACCAGCGCGCCCATCGCCCGCGGATGCCGGGCCCCGGCGAGCAGCGCGGCCACCGCCACGGCCGTGACCATCACGTCGTACCGCGCGTACACGGTCGGTCCGAGCAGCGGGACGCCCGCCCCCCACACCCAGGCGCCCCGCAGCGACCGGCCGGGGCGCAGTCCCGCGTACAGCAGCAGGCTGAGGACGGCCAGGTCGGCGAGGAAGGCGAGGACGAAGAAGGCGCTGGCGTAGTCCAGGAAGAACAGCAGCGCGGGGGAGAGGATCGCGAGGGCCGCGGCGGGCGGGTACTGCCAGGTGACGTCGCCGAACGGGAAGGTGCCGGTGCGCAGCACCTCGAACCAGCCCTGGTAGATGACCGACACATCGCTGGTGACGTCCGGTCCCGGGAAGACGAACACCTTGAACACGTACAACAACAGCACCAGCCGGGTCAGGCCCCAGGTACCGAGCAGCCATACCAGCGACCGCCTCGCGCCCGCACTGTCCACCTGAGCCCCTGTTCTCGTACATGTCCGGTCCTGGCAGGGCCATGATCCCCTACCCGGCTGTGCGCGAGCCATGAAGCACCGCCACTCGGAGGCGCCCGGTAGGGTCGGCCCCGATGGACAAGACCCTGATCGTCACGAACGACTTCCCGCCCCGGCCCGGCGGCATCCAGGCGTTCCTGCACAACATGGCGCTACGGCTCGACCCGGAGCGGCTCGTCGTCTACGCGTCCACCTGGAAGCGCAGCCGCGAGGGCATCGAGGCCACCGCCGCCTTCGACGCCGAGCAGCCCTTCACCGTCGTACGCGATCGTACGACGATGCTCCTGCCGACGCCGCAGGTCACCCGGCGTGCGGCCGGGCTGCTGCGGGGGCACGGGTGCACGTCGGTGTGGTTCGGGGCGGCGGCACCGCTCGGCCTGATGGCACCGGCGCTGCGGGCGGCCGGCGCCGAACGGCTGGTGGCGACCACGCACGGCCACGAGGCCGGGTGGGCCCAGCTGCCCGCCGCGCGTCAGCTGCTTCGCCGGATCGGCGAGTCCACCGACACGATCACCTACCTCGGCGAGTACACGCGCTCAAGGATCGCTTCCGCACTGACACGGGACGCCGCCTCCCGGATGGTGCAGCTGCCGCCCGGCGTCGACGAGAAGACCTTCCACCCCGAGTCGGGAGGCGACGCGATCCGCGCCCGCCTCGGCCTGACCGACCGCCCGGTGATCGTCTGCGTCTCCCGCCTGGTCCCGCGCAAGGGCCAGGACACGCTGATCCTCGCCATGCCCAGAATCCTGGCCAAGGAGCCGGAGGCCGTACTGCTCATCGTCGGCGGCGGCCCGTACGAGAACGAACTGCGCAAGCTGGCCGCCGAGACCCGCGTCACCGACTCCGTACGCTTCACCGGCTCCGTCCCCTGGTCCGAACTGCCCGCCCACTACGGCGCCGGCGACGTCTTCGCCATGCCCTGCCGGACCCGACGCCGCGGCCTCGATGTCGAGGGCCTCGGCATCGTCTACCTGGAGGCTTCCGCAACCGGCCTCCCAGTGGTCGCCGGCGACTCGGGCGGCGCACCGGACGCGGTACTGGACGGCGAAACGGGCTGGGTAGTCCGCGGAGGCTCCGTCGAGGAGTCCGCCGACCGCATCACCGCACTCCTGGGCGACGCCGAGCTGCGCCGCAGGATGGGCGAACGGGGCAGGGAATGGGTCGAGGAGAAGTGGCGCTGGGACCTACTGGCGGAGAAGCTGAAGACGCTGCTGTAGTACAACGCCCTAAGGGGCGCGGGGAACTGCGCGACAAGCCACAACGAACCCGCACCCGCCCACAACGAATAAGCCGCACCCCACTAGGCGGAACCCAAAAATCCGCACATGCTGCGCACATGACAGTAAAACTGACGCAGCATCAGCTGACAAGACGTCAAATTCTCGGAATGGCGGCACTACAGACCGCAGCCGCCCTGGGTTTCACCCGCATCGGCCTCCAATCCGCCCGATCCGCCGAGCCCGACGCAGTCGAATCCGCACCGGCGATAGTCATCGGCTCGGGCTACGGCGGCGCCGTCGCCGCCCTCCGCCTCGGCCAGGCCGGCATCCGCACCCTCGTCCTGGAGATGGGCAGGCTGTGGAACACCACCGGCTCCGACGGCAAGGTCTTCTGCTCCACCAGCGCCCCCGACCAGCGGTCCATGTGGTTCCGCACCCGCACCGAGGCACCACTGTCGACGTTCCTCTGGCTGGACGTCGTCAACAAGGACATCAGCCCCTACCCGGGAGTCCTGGACCGCGTCCGATACGACGCCATGTCCGTGTACGTCGGCCGGGGCGTGGGCGGCGGCTCGCTGGTCAACGGCGGCATGGCGGTCACCCCGCTCCGGTCGTACTTCGCCGAGCAGTTCCCGACCGTCGACACCGCCGAGATGTACGGCACGTACTTCCCGCGCGCCCGTTCCATGCTCGGCGTCAACACCGTCGATCCGGCCTGGTTCGAGTCGACCGAGTGGTACCGGTTCACCCGGATCTCCCGCAAGCACGCCCAGAACACGGGCCTGAAGACCACCTTCGTGCCGAACGTCTACGACTTCGGCCACATGCGGCGCGAGGCGGCCGGCACGGCGACCAGGTCTGCGCTCGCGGGCGAGGTCATCTACGGCAACAACCACGGCAAGCGCAGCCTCGACAAGACCTACCTCGCCTCGGCCCTCGGCACCGGCAACGTCACCATCCACACGCTGGAGAGGGTGAGGGGGATACGGCGGGACACCGACGGCTCGTACCTGCTCACCGCCGACCGGATCGACGACACCGGCACTGTCGTCGGGACCAAGGAGTACGGCTGCACGTACCTCTTCCTCGGCGGCGGCAGCCTCGGCACCACCGAACTCCTCGTCCGCGCACGGGAGTCGGGCACCCTGCCCGCGCTGAACGCGACCGTCGGCACCGGCTGGGGGACCAACGGCAATGTGATGCTCGGCCGGGCCAACCACCTGTGGGACACGGTCGGCGCCCACCAGTCGACCATGCCGGTCATGGGCATCGACGACTGGGCCAATGCCTCGAACCCCGTCTTCGCCGAGATCGCTCCGCTGCCGACGGGACTGGAGCACTGGGTCAGTCTCTATCTGGCGATCACCAAGAACCCCGAGCGCGCGTCGTTCTCGTACTCGAACGGCTCGGTGAAGCTCGGCTGGACCGCCGGCCAGAGCGCGGTCTCGGTCGGCATGGCCAAGAAGCTCTTCGACCGGATCAACTCGGCGAACGCGACGATCTACCGCTACGACCTGTTCGGCTCCGGCAACAAGGTCTTCGCCGACGACTTCACCTACCACCCGCTGGGCGGCTGCGTGTTGGGGAAGGCGACCGACAACTACGGCCGGGTGAAGGGGTATTCGAAGCTGTACGTCACCGACGGCTCGCTCGTGCCCGGGTCGATCGGGGTGAACCCGTTCGTGACGATCACGGCGCTCGCCGAACGGACGATGGCGCGGGTCCTCGCCGAGGACGCCGCGCCATAAGATCCCAAGTGCCGGTCTACTTCTGGTAGATGGCCTCGATCTCGTCCGCGTAGTCCTTCGCCACCACATTGCGCTTGAGCTTCAGGGACGGCGTCAGGTGGCCCGAATCCTCGGTGAACTGGGAGGACAGAATGCGGAACTTCCGCACCAATTCCGCCTTCGACACCGCGGCGTTGCCGTCGTCGACAGCGCTCTGGATCTCCGCGAGCAGATCCGGGTCCTGACGCAGCGACGCCGCGGTGGAGCCCTCCGGCTTGCCGTGCTCGGCCGCCCAGCGGCCCAGGAACTCCTCGTCGATGGTGATCAGCGCGCCGACGAACGGCCGCGCGTCACCGACCACCATGCATTCCCCGACCAGCGCATGCGCACGGATCCGGTCCTCGATCACGGCCGGGGCGACGTTCTTGCCGCCCGCGGTGACGATGATCTCCTTCTTGCGGCCGGTGATCCGGAGGTAGCCGTCCTCGTCGAGGGTGCCGATGTCCCCGGTGTGGAACCAGCCGTCGGCCAGCGCCTCCTCGGTCGCGCCCGGGTTGTTCCAGTACTCCTTGAACAGGTGCTCCCCGTGCAGCAGCACCTCACCGTCGTCCGCGATCCGCACCACGGAGCCCGGCAGCGGCTGCCCGACCGTGCCGATCTTCTGCCGGTCCCAGGGGTTGAAGGCGGTCGCGGCGCAGGACTCGGTCAGGCCGTAGCCCTCCAGGACCGTGAAGCCGATGCCGCGGAAGAAGTGCCCGAGCCGTTCGCCCAGCGGGGCGCCGCCGGAGATGGCGTACTCGCCCTTGCCGCCCAGCACGGCCCGCAGCTTGCTGTAGACCAGCTTGTCGAAGGTCTTGTGCTTGATCTTCAGGCCGATCGACGGGCCCGACGGGGTGTCCAGCGCCTTGCTGTACGCGATCGCGGTGTCCGCGGCCTTGTCGAAGATCTTGCCCTTGCCGTCCGCCTGGGCCTTGGCGCGTGCGCTGTTGTAGACCTTCTCGAAGACGCGCGGCACGCCCAGGATGAGCGTCGGCCGGAACGCGGCCAGCTCGTCGGTGAGGTTCTTGATGTCGGGAACGTTGCCCAGCTTGATCGGCGCCATCATGGGCGCGACCTGCACGAGCCGTCCGAAGACATGCGCGAGCGGCAGGAACAGCAGCACCGAGCACTCGCCGGTGCGGAACAGCGGACGCAGGCGCTCCACGATGTTCCCGCACTCCGCGAAGAAGCTGCGATGGGTGAGCACACAGCCCTTGGGGCGGCCGGTGGTCCCGGACGTGTAGACGATGGTCGCCGGGTCGTCGGCCTTCGCCAGCGAACTGCGCTCCTCGACCGTCTCGTCGGACACGTCCTGCCCGAGCCGGCCCAGCTCCTCGACCCCGCCGGCCTCGATCTGCCAGACGTGCTTCAGGGCGGGCAGCCGGTCGCGCACCGACTCGACGGCTGCCGCGTGGCTGTCCATCTCCACGACGCAGGCCGTGGCGCCCGAGTCACCGAGGATCCACTGCATCTGCTCCGGCGAGCTGGTCTCGTACACCGGCACGGTGACCGCGCCCGCACACCAGATCGCGAAGTCGAGCAGCGTCCATTCGTAGCGGGTACGGGACATCAGGCCGACCCGGTCACCCGGCAGCACACCGGACGCGATCAGGCCCTTGGCGGCCGCGTGCACCTCCGCCAGGAACGCGGTGGCCGTCACGTCCTGCCACGCACCGCCCACCTTGCGGGCGATCACGGCGACATCGGGATGCTGCGCGGCGTTTCTACGGACGATGTCGGTGAGATTGCCGTCCGCAGGGACTTCGTACAGAGCCGGAAGGCTGAACTCGCGCAAGACTGCTGCTCCTCATAGGGCGCCGGCGCCACGACGTTGTGTGCTGCGACGGTGCGGTCCAAGGCTCGGGCAGGTACTCAATGATTGAAACCCTGAGTACTAGTGGACTGCCCGGACGTTACCCGCCGGTATGGCTTCTTCGACAGGGGGTCCCGGCGAGATGTTCGCTGCGTCACACAGATTGGTGTTCCTTCTTGCACAGTAGTTCACGGTTTTGAGGCCGTGCCAGCAACCGCAGGTCCAGCCTGCACTGTTCACGGACATCGCACAGGCCTACCCTTGATCGCCATGGCACCCTCACGACCGGGTAACCGCAGGACACGCATTCATGTGGTCAGTGACGTGCACGGTAACGCCCGCGACCTGGCCAGAGCCGGTGACGCTGCGGATGCCCTGATCTGCCTGGGCGACCTGGTGCTGTTCCTCGACTACGCCGACCACTCGCGCGGCATCTTCCCCGACCTGTTCGGCGTCGAGAACGCCGACCGTATCGTCGAGCTGCGCACCGCCCGGCGCTTCGAGGAGGCACGGCAGTTCGGGGCGAGCCTGTGGGCGGGCATCGGCGGGGACCGCGCCGCCGCGATCGAGAAGGCGGTGCGCAAGCAGTACGCCGAGATGTTCGCCGCGTTCCCGACGCCGACGTATGCGACGTACGGCAATGTCGACATGCCGCCCTTGTGGGCCGAGTACGCCGGGCCGGGCACGACCGTCCTCGACGGGGAGCGGGTGGAGATCGGCGGCCGGGTCTTCGGCTTCGTCGGCGGCGGACTCCGCACGCCCATGCGCACGCCGTACGAGATCAGCGACGAGGAATACGCGGCGAAGATCGAGGCGGTGGGGGAGGTGGACGTGCTCTGCACGCACATCCCTCCGGAGGTCCCCGAACTGGTCTACGACACCGTGGCGCGACGTTTCGAGCGGGGCAGCCGGGCGCTGCTGGCGGCGATCCGCCGGACCAGGCCGCGCTATGCCCTCTTCGGCCACGTCCACCAACCCCTCGTCCGCCGGATGCGGCTCGGGGCCACGGAGTGCGTGAACGTCGGGCACTTCGCGGGGACGGGGAAGCCGTGGGCGCTGGAGTGGTGAGTGCTTTCCGGCAAGGCGGGCCATGGGGGTGAAGTCGGCAGATCGGGCGCGCGGTAGCCTTCACGCTGCACACATAGTGCGCATGAGATCTGGACGATCTACCGGCCCGCATCTGGAGGAGCCACGGCGATGGCGGAACACACCAGCTCGAGCATCACGATCGAGGCGGCACCGGCCGACGTCATGGGGGTGATCGCCGACTTCGCCCGCTACCCGGACTGGACCGGCGAGGTGAAGGAGGCGGAGGTCCTCCGGACGGACGGGAAGGGGCGGGCCGAGGAGGTCCGTCTGGTCATGGACGCCGGGGCGATCAAGGACGACCAGACGCTGGCGTACACCTGGACCGGTGAGCACGAGGTGTCGTGGACGCTGGTGAAGTCCCAGATGCTGCGGTCCCTCGACGGCTCCTACATCCTCAAGCCGGCCGGCGCCGGTTCGACCGAGGTCACCTACCGGCTGACCGTCGACGTCAAGATCCCCATGCTCGGCATGATCAAGCGCAAGGCCGAAAAGGTCATCACGGACCGAGCGCTGGCGGGACTGAAGAAGCGGGTGGAGTCGGGGCCGGTGGAGTAGGGGGTTCATCCGTAGGACGCGGGCTGCGGGTGAGTGGGGGCTGGTCGCGCAGTTCCCCGCGCCCCTCAGGGGGTTGCAGCCCCGTCGGCCTGCGTAGCCGCGGGCGGCAACCCGTCAGCGCCGGGCTGCGCGGCCGACCCCTGAGCACCAGCGCCGGGCACCTTGATACGAGGGCTGAGCGTCACGTCCGTTACGGTTCAAACCCATGCGCACCATCCTGATCACCGGCCCGGGCGGCAGCGGCCGTACGACCGTCGCCGCCGCCACCGCACTCGCCGCCGCCCGCGACGGCGTCGAGACGCTGGTGCTGAGCGGCGATCGGACGGACACGCTCGGGGCCGCCCTGGGGGCGAGCGTCGGTCCGGCCCCGAACCGCGTCGCCCCGCACCTGACCGCCTGGCGACCGGACGCCGCCGGCGCGTTCCGGGACGACCTCGCCGCCTTCCAGGAACGCGCGACCGCAGCCTTCGACCTGCTCGGCGCCTCACGGCTGGACCCGGAGGAAGTCACCCCGCTCCCCGGCGCGGAAGAGCTCACGCTGCTCCGCGCGCTACGGGACGCCGCGCTCGCGGAGGCGCACGAACTGCTCGTCGTAGACCTCCCGGCCATCCCCGACGCCCTGGCCCTCCTCTCCCTGCCCGAGGAGCTCCGCCGCTACCTGCGCCGCCTCCTCCCGCCCGAACGGCAGGCGGCCCGCGCCCTGCGCCCCGTGCTGGGGCGGCTCGCCGGGGTCCCCCTGCCCGCGGAGTGGCTGTACGAGACCGCCGCCCGCTGGGACACCGAGCTGGCCGCCGTCGAGGCCGTCATCGCCGACCGGAACACCGTCGTACGACTGGTCGCGGAGCCCGGCCCGAGCGGCGCAGACGCCGTACGCACCGCCACCCTCGCCCTCGCCCTGCGCGGCCTGCGCCCCGACGTCCTCGTCGCCAACCGCGTCCTGCCCGACACCGCCGCCGACAGCTGGCTCGCCGGTCCCGTCGCCCAGCAGCGCAAGGCACTGGAGGAGTGGGAGGGGGCGTACGAGATCCAGGTCGTCGCCCACCTGGGACGGGACCCGCGCGGTACCGACGACCTCACAGCCCTCACCGTCCCCGGCGTCAACACACGCCCCTCCACCGTCGAGTGGCCGGTCACCGACCGGCTCGCCGACGACGGCGGCAGCCGGGTCCTCGTCTGGCACATCCCGCTGCCCGGCGCCCAGCGGGACGACCTGGACCTCGTCCGGCGCGGCGACGAACTCGTCGTCACGGCAGGGCGGTTCCGGCGTATCGTCCCGCTGCCGTCCGCCCTGCGCCGCTGCACCGTCGACGGCGCCGCCCTGCGCGACGGCGAGCTGCGCATCCGATGCGTGCCGGACCCCGATCTATGGCCCCGGACACGGTGAAACCGGTACGCCCGTTCGGGTAACGTCGTAGAGACGAACCGTAGTCAGGAGAGTCCGCCATGAGCGAAGAGCGCCCCGCGTCCGACCCCGCTCAGGAGAAGCTCGAGAAGAACGAGACCGCCGAGCGGGAAGCCGTCGACGAGGTACGCGCGGCCGACGCCGACGCCTGGGCGACAGCGTGTGCCGAGGATCTCGCGGCGGAGAAGGCCCGCCGCCGCTCCGCCTACGGCCCGCCGCCGGGCTCGGCCGCCGAGGAACTGCGCAAGCTCGTCGACACCGTCGCGGACAAGCTGTCCGGTCTGCAGTCCCCGCTGTTCGGTGCGGTCGCCGGACCCGCCGCCGAGCAGATGGTGCGCCAGGTCGTCCAGCAGGCCAAGGCCGCCGTGGAGCCCGTGATCGAGCGCAACCCGGACGTCTTCGACCACCTCGCGGCCGCAGGCAACGAACTCCTCGCCGCCTACCGCTCCGCCGTCCAGGCCCAGGAGCAACGCTGGACCGGCCGCATGGACGAACTGAACGAGTCCCCCGACCGGGACGACCCCGACGACCCCGGCGAGGGCACCGGCCCCGGCCAGCGCATCGACTTGGACTGACGCCCCCCTCGGGTACGGTTGGCCGTAGCGGGGCTCGACCGAAACTGAGGGATTCATGGGACTCACCATCGGCGTCGACATCGGCGGCACGAAGATCGCGGCCGGCGTGGTCGACGAGGAAGGCAACATCCTCTCGACCCACAAGGTGCCGACCCCGGGCACGCCCGAGGGCATCGTGGACGCCATCGCCTCCGCCGTGGAGGGCGCACGTGCCGGGCACGAGATCGTCGGCGTGGGTATCGGTGCCGCCGGTTACGTCAACCGCCAGCGCTCCACGGTCTACTTCGCGCCCAACATCGACTGGCGCCAGGAGCCGCTGAAGGAGAAGGTCGAGGCCCGCGTCGGCCTCCCCGTGGTCGTGGAGAACGACGCCAACGCCGCCGCATGGGGCGAGTACAAGTTCGGCGCCGGCAAGGGCCACCGCAACGTCATCTGCATCACGCTCGGCACCGGCCTCGGCGGCGGCATCATCATCGGCAACAAGCTGCGCCGCGGCCACTTCGGCGTCGCCGCCGAGTTCGGCCACATCCGCATGGTCCCGGACGGCCTGCTCTGCGGCTGCGGCTCACAGGGCTGCTGGGAGCAGTACGCCTCCGGCCGCGCCCTGGTGAGATACGCCAAGCAGCGCGCCAACGCCACCCCCGAGAACGCCGAGCTCCTGCTGGGCATGGGCGACGGCACCCCCGACGGCATCGAGGGCAAGCACATCTCCATGGCCGCCCGCCAGGGCGACCCCGTCGCCGTCGACTCCTACCGCGAACTCGCCCGCTGGGCCGGCGCCGGCCTCGCCGACCTCGCCTCCCTCTTCGACCCCTCCGCCTTCATCGTCGGCGGCGGCCTCTCCGACGAGGGCGAACTCGTCCTCGACCCCATCCGCAAGTCCTACAAGCGCTGGCTGGTCGGCGGCAACTGGCGCCCGGTGGCGGATGTGATCGCGGCGCAGCTGGGCAACAAGGCCGGGCTGGTGGGCGCTGCCGACCTGGCGAGGGAGCCGGACCCGATCATGTAAGAGGGCGGTCGGTGACGCCCTCAGGGGCGCGGGGCTGTATCAACATGCGGCTCCGCCGCGTGGGCGCGACCAGCCACAACGAACCGGCAGTCGCCCACAAGCCTCGCGCCCCGAGCTATTGGGCGTAAATTGATCCACATGGAGCTGCTGCCCAACTCCCGTACCGAGCCGGACGGTTCCGCCCTCGTCCGCGTCCTGAGCTACAACATCCGCTCGATGCGCGACGACCCCCAAGCCCTGGCCCGCGTGATCACCGCCTGCGCCCCCGACCTGGTCCTGATCCAAGAAGCCCCCCGCTTCTTCCGCTGGCGCAAGAAACTCGCCCGCCTGGCCCGCGCAGCGAACCTCGTCATCCTCACCGGCGGAGCGAGCGCAGCCGGACCCGCGATTCTCTGCGACCTCCGTGCCACCGTCGAGCGGACCGAGGACGTCCTCCTCCCGCTCACCCCCGGCCAGCACCGCCGCGGCTTCGCCACCGCCGTCGTCCGCTTCGGCGGCGTCCGCGTCGGCGTCCTCAGCTGCCATCTCAGCCTCCAGAAGGACGAGCGGTACGACCAGGGCGGCATGCTCCTCGACCGCCTCGCCGGCCTGGGCGTGGACCACGCGATCGCGGGTGGTGACCTCAACGAGCGTCCAGGAGGCCGTGCCTTCGCCCGGATCGCGCACACCCTCCAGGACTGCTGGGCCACCGCTCCCTGGGGCGCCGAGCACACCTGGACCCGCGACGCACCCCACCGCCGTATCGACGCGATCTTCGCTACGAAGGGCATCGAGGTGCTCGGCTGCGGGGTGCCACTCGGCCACCCAGGGATCACCGACGCAGACCTGAGGGCGGCCACGGACCACCTCCCGGTCCTGGCCGCCCTCAGAATCCCGGCGAACTAGAAGAACCCGGGTGAGCTAGACGACCGCTCCCCGCCCCGGATCGTCGTCGTCCTCGTCATCCGTCCGCATCCGCATCACCAACGTGGCGAAGCCGCCCACGAAGCCGCCGATGCCGAGCGTGGTGAGCCACCAGGTCATCTCCCAACTGAGGAGAACCGCGAGCAGCAGCAGGAGCGGCCCGCCGATCACACCGAGCCAGGCGAACTTGGCGGTGGCGTCGGCGGCGGGCAGCGGCGGCGGCTCGGGCGGTACGAAGTGGCCCTCGTCGTCCTCCGCGAAGTCGTCCTCGGACGGCTCGGGCGCGGTGTAGTCCCGGGGGCCGACGCCGGGCGCGAAGGAGACGGAGCTGCCGAGCGGCTCGGCAGGTTTCGCCGCCTCCTCCTCACCGTCCTTGTCCTTGTCCTTGGAGCCCTTCGTGGAGTCCTTGGTCTCCTCGGCGCTCTCGTCGTTGGTCTCCGGCTCCAGCAGCGCCAGGTCCTCGACGGACTTGAACGGCTTGGCACCCGGCGGGTCCTTGGGCTCCTCGCCGTACCCCGCGACGATCGCCTCCCAGGCGGCGGCCTCGTCGAAGGGCACACCCTGCTCGTCCGGCTCGCGGTCCTCGCGGTCGGAGTCGTGCTCAGCCACCTGCGGCCGTCCCTTCCTTGCCGAGACTGGGTGCGAGCCGGCCGATGAACGCGAAGCTCTCCGCGAAGATCCGGTCCGCATCGTGGTCCAACGTCGCCACGTGGTAGCTCTGTTCCAGCAGGATCTCCCGGACGTCCGTCGACGAGATCCGGCTGAGGATCCGCGCGGAGTCGGCGGGCGGCACGACATGGTCCTGAGGGCTGCGCAGGAGCAGCATCGGCTGGGTGACCTGCGGCAGTTCGCCGTCGAGCAGCCGGAAGAACCGGCGCAGGGAGTGCGCGGCGTGCAGCGGCACCTTGTCGTACCCGACCTCCGCGCTGCCGGGCAGGGCGATGTCGCTGGCGATCCCCTTCGTCGTACGGACGAGATGGCGGGCCACCGGAAGGGCGTACGCCGTGAGGCCGTGCACCTTGTTGGCCGGGTTGACGACCACGACGCCGCTGATCGCGTCCCCGTGCTTGGCGGCCAGCCGCAGCGCCAGCGCGCCGCCCATGGACAGGCCCGCGACGAACACCTGCGTGCACCGCTCGCGCAGGGCGCGCAGCTCGCGGTCCACCTCCGCGTACCAGTCCTGCCAGCCGGTGAGCTGCATGTCCTCCCAGCGAGTGCCGTGCCCGGGCAGCAGCGGCAACGAGACGGTCAGGCCGCGCTCGGCGAGATACCCCGCCCAGGGACGCAGCGACTGCGGCGAGCCGGTGAAGCCGTGGCAGAGGAGGACGCCGACCTCCCCGCCCTCGTGGCGGAACGGCTCGGCTCCAGGGAGGAGCGGCACCTTGGGTCTCCTGTCGATGAGCGTTCATGAGAAAGGCGGTGTGCTTCACCGTACGCGACCGCACTGACACCGACCAGGGTCGTCGGGTCCATTGACAGTGCGCCGGGTTAAGGTCTGATCGACGGACACAGGAGGCACTCGGTTGTTGTACGGCGCGATGAAGGTATCCATCGGGGGGCCGCTGAAGCTCGCCTTCAGGCCCTGGGTGGAAGGCCTGGAGAACGTACCCGCCGAGGGCCCCGCGATCCTGGCGAGCAACCACCTGTCGTTCTCGGACTCGTTCTTCCTGCCCGCGGTCCTCGACCGCAAGGTCACCTTCATCGCGAAGGCCGAGTACTTCACCACCCCCGGACTCAAGGGCCGGATGACCGCCGCCTTCTTCAAGGGCGTCGGCCAGCTCCCGGTCGACCGCTCCGGTGCGCGCGGCGCCGGCGAGGCCGCCATCAAGAGCGGCATCGACGTGCTGGAGCGCGGTGAGCTGTTCGGCATCTACCCGGAGGGCACGCGCTCGCCCGACGGCCGCCTCTACCGGGGCAAGCCCGGCGGCCTCGCGCGCGTGGCGCTCGCGTCCGGCGCGCCGGTCATCCCGGTCGCCATGATCGACACGGAGAAGATCCAGCCGCCGGGGAAGGTGATGCCGAAGCTGATGCGCCCGGGCATCCGCATCGGCAAGCCGCTGGACTTCAGCCGGTACAACGGCATGGAGCACGACCGCTTCGTACTGCGCGCGGTGACCGACGAGGTCATGTACGAGATCATGAAGCTCTCCGGCCAGGAGTACGTCGACATCTACGCGACCGCCGCCAAGCGGCAGATCGCCGAGGCGGTCAAGGCCGAGAAGGAAGCGGAGAAGGCGGCCAAGGCCGCACTCGCGCAGGCCGAGAAGGAACAGGCCGAGAAGGAGAAGTCCTAGACAGGGCAGCCTGGGACCTGGGGGGGGGCCAAGTGAGCACGGTCGGGCTCTCGACACCGACTGGAGCGCCCCGGAGGCGAACGACTAAAAAAGGGGGGACACGTGACCAAGCGCGAGCGCGTCATGCGGATGTCGGTCGAGCAGCCGCTGTGGCGTGCCCTCACCGGCTACCGGATCCTGACGCTCCTGTACGCGATCGGTCTGTTCGCCACGTCCTACCACGAGTTCACCCGCCCCTGGGTGGCCATCGCGTACTACGCCGTGCTGTCCGTCTGGACGTTCGCGACCCTGCCCCGCGTGGCGAACGCGGCGAGCTGCACCAAGCGGTTCCTCGCCGTCGACCTCACCGTCGCGCTCGCCGGCATCCTGCTCACCGGGTTCGCCGTCAGCACCGAGCGGATCGAAGCCGGCGGCTCGACGCTGCCGTCGATATGGACCGCCGGGTCGGTGCTCGCGTTCGCCATCAAGGGCGGCTGGCGCTGGGCGGTCTTCGCCTCCACGCCGGTCGCCGTCGCCAACCTGATCTACCGCGGCGCACCGGCCCGCGACACCGTCCACAACGTGATCCTCGTCTGGGTCGCCTCCATCGCCATCGGCTACGTCGTCGAGGTCGCCCGCGCCTCCGAGCGCACCCTCGCCCGCGCCCTGGAGATCGAGGCCGCCACCCGCGAACGGGAGCGGCTCGCCCGGGACATCCACGACAGCGTCCTCCAGGTCCTGGCGATGGTGCAGCGGCGCGGCTCGGTGCTCGGCGGCGAGGCGGCCGAACTGGGCCGGATGGCGGGCGAACAGGAGGTGGCGCTGCGCACGCTGGTCTCCGGCGGCATGGTGCCCGTCTCCCGGGTGTCGGAGGACGCCGCCGAGGGGGCGGTCGTACGAACGGTCGAAGAGCCGGACGAGGACGGGCCGGTGGACCTGCGTTCACTGCTCGCCCCCTACGCGGGCGCCCGGGTCAGCCTCGCCGAGCCCGGCGCCCCGGTGCCGTTGCCGCCGGCCGCCGCGAAGGAGCTGGCCGCCGCCGTAGGGGCCGCCCTGGACAACGTACGCAAGCATGCCGGGGAGGACGCCCGGGCCTGGATCCTGGTCGAGGACGAGCCCGACGAGGTCCTCGTGACCGTACGGGACGACGGGCCAGGCATCCCCGAGGGGCGGCTCGCGCAGGCCGAGGGCGAGGGGCGGCTCGGGGTCGCCCTGTCGATCCGGGGGCGGCTGCGGGACCTCGGCGGCAGCGCCGAGCTGATCTCGGTGCCGGGGCAGGGCACGGAAGTCGAACTGAAGATGCCGAAGAACATCTCAGGGGGGACGCGATGAGCGAGCGGCAGGGCCCGATCAAGGTGATGGTGGTCGACGACCACCCGATGTGGCGCGACGCCGTCGCCCGCGACCTCGGCGAGTCCGGCTTCGACGTGGTGGCCACCGCGGGCGACGGCGACCAGGCCGTACGCCGGGCCAAGGCCGCCGCGCCGGACGTCCTGGTGCTCGACCTCAACCTCCCCGCGAAGCCGGGCGTTCAGGTGTGCAAGGAACTCGTCGGCCACAACCCGGCGTTGCGCGTCCTGGTGCTGTCCGCGAGCGGTGAGCACGCCGACGTACTGGAGGCGGTGAAGTCGGGCGCGACCGGCTATCTGCTCAAGTCGGCCTCGACCGAGGAACTGCTCGACGCGGTGCGCCGTACGGCCGTCGGCGACCCGGTGTTCACGCCCGGCCTGGCCGGACTCGTCCTCGGCGAGTACCGGCGGCTGGCCTCCGAGCCCCTGCCCGCCGCGGCGGGCACCGAGCAGCCCAAGGCCCCGCAGCTCACCGAGCGGGAGACCGAGGTACTGCGGCTGGTCGCCAAGGGCCTGAGCTACAAGCAGATCGCCGAACGCCTCGTCATCTCCCACCGCACGGTGCAGAACCACGTGCAGAACACCCTGGGCAAGCTCCAGCTGCACAATCGCGTGGAACTCGTGCGGTACGCGATAGAGCGCGGACTTGACGACGAGTAAACCAACCGACCGCTGATTCACCGGAATTGCCCTTCCGACCCATCCCTTGGTGACCTGGATCACTATTAGCGTTGCCTCACCAGGCAACCGCGGCGAAGGGACATTTCCATGCGGGTCGGAGTACTGACCGGAGGCGGCGACTGCCCCGGGCTCAACGCCGTCATCCGGGCCATCGTCCGCAAGGGCGTGCAGGAGTACGGCTACGACTTCGTCGGCTTCCGGGACGGCTGGCGCGGTCCCCTCGAGAACGACACCGTACGGCTGGACATCCCCGCCGTACGCGGCATCCTGCCCCGCGGCGGGACCATCCTCGGCTCCTCGCGGACCAATCCGCTCAAGCAGGAGAACGGCATCCGCCTCGTCAAGGAGAACCTCGCCAAGCAGGAGGTCGAGGCGCTCATCGTGATCGGCGGCGAGGACACCCTCGGTGTCGCCGCGCGGCTGTCCGACGAGTACGGCATGCCGTGCATCGGCGTCCCGAAGACCATCGACAACGACCTGTCCGCCACCAACTACACCTTCGGCTTCGACACCGCGGTCAGCATCGCCACGGAGGCCATCGACCGCCTGCACACCACCGCCGAGTCCCACATGCGCGTCCTGGTCTGCGAGGTCATGGGCCGGCACGCGGGCTGGATCGCCATCCACTCCGGGCTCGCGGGCGGCGCCAACGTCATCCTCATCCCCGAGCAGCGCTTCGACGTCGACCAGGTGTGCGCCTGGGTGACGTCCCGCTTCAAGGCGTCGTACGCCCCGATCGTGGTCGTCGCCGAGGGCGCCATGCCCAAGGACGGCGACATGGTGCTCAAGGACCAGTCCCTCGACTCCTTCGGGCATGTGCGGCTGTCCGGCGTCGGCGAGTGGCTGGCCAAGGAGATCGAGAAGCGCACCGGCAAGGAGGCCCGCACCACCGTCCTGGGGCACATCCAGCGCGGCGGCACGCCCAGCGCCTTCGACCGCTGGCTCGCCACCCGCTTCGGACTGCACGCCATCGAGGCCGTCCGCGACGGTGACTTCGGGAAGATGGTCGCGCTGCGCGGCACGGACATCGTCCGCGTCCCGATCGCCGAGGCCACGGCCAAGCTGAAGACGGTCGACCCGAAGCTGTACGAGGAGGTCGGGGTCTTCTTCGGCTGACGGCTGTCTTGGGCGCCGGCCGGGCATCTCAGCCTCGGGCCATGCCGGATGCGAAGTCGGCCGGCGTTGGACGGCAACAACGAGGCGGAGGCGGGCCAGGGGGCTGTCCTCGACAAGTCCCTGGAGGCCATCGAGGGATCGAGGACGACACCCTGGCCCGCCTGGTCACCTTCCCGAACGTCCTCGACTACCGGGCCGGCCGCCGCTCGGAGAACGTGCTGGTGCCGCGCAGCTGACCGACCAGTTCCCGTACGACGGCGGCGCCGTTCAGCGTCAGCACCGACTCCGGGTGGAACTGCACGCCGGCGAATCCGGGCCCGCGTACGGCATGGACCTCGGGGGAGGCGCTCCGGCTCACCTCGATGCCGTGCGCGGCCAGTTCCTCGGCCGTCTCGTCGTCGCAGCGCGCCACGAAGCTGTTGTAGAAACCGACGGTCTCCGTCCGTCCGAACAGGTCGATCTCCGTCTGCGCGCCCTGGTACGGGACTTCCTTCCGTACGATCTCCAGCCCCAGCTCGGCCGCGATCAGCTCGTGCCCGAGGCAGACGCCGAGGACGCCATGGCTGTTTTGCGTGCGGAGCACCTGGGCGGTGAGGCCGCGCAGGAAGCTCATCTTGGGGTCCGTCAGGTCGTTGGGGTCGCCCGGGCCGGGGCCGAGGACGACCGGCCCTTCGTGCGCGAGGACCGCCTCCCGCAGTCCCGGCTCGTCGTAGCGCCGGACGGTGACGGTGAGGCCCGACGACCGCAGGACATGCGCGAGCATCGCCGTGAAGGTGTCCTCGCCGTCGACGACCAGGGCGTGTCCGGTGAGCTCGGCGGAGCGCTCCTGCATCCGCAGCCAGAACGGCGCCAGCGAGGCCCTGCGCCCGTCGAGCGCGACACGCACGCGTGGGTCGTCGGCGAGATGCACGCGCGCGTGCTGCTCACGCGGCCGGGACGGACGTACACCCAAAGCCGTCAGCACACCCGCGGCCTTCGCGTGTGTCTCCGCGACCTCGCTCGCCGGGTCCGAACCGCGTACGAGCGTGGCGCCGACCGGCACCCGCAGGCGTCCGTCGGCGTCGATGTCGGCGGTGCGGATGAGGATGGGGGAGTCGAGGGTCTGGGCGCCGCCGGAGTCCTTGCCGAGGAGGGCGAGCGCGCCCGCGTAGTAGCCCCGCCCGCCGACCTCGTGCCGCTCGATGACCCGGCAGGCGTTCTGCACCGGCGAGCCGGTCACCGTCGCCGCGAACATGGTCTCCTTCAGGATCTCCCGCACATCCAGCGAGGATCGGCCGCGCAACTCGTACTCGGTGTGGGCGAGATGGGCCATCTCCTTCAGCCGCGGTCCCACGACGACCCCGCCCATGTCGCCGACCGTGCACATCATCTTGAGCTCCTCGTCGACGACCATCGACAGCTCCTCGATCTCCTTGCCGTCGTCGAGGAAGTCCAGCAGGTGCTCGGGGGTGGGGCCTTCGGCCGGGTAGCGGTACGTCCCACTGATCGGGTTCATGACGACGGTCCCGCCGGACATGCGGACGTGCACCTCGGGGCTCGCGCCGACCAGGGTGCGGTCCCCGGTGTGGACGACGAACGTCCAGTACGCGCCCCGCTCGCCCTCCAGGAGCCGCCGGAACAGGGCCAGCGCGTCGGCCCGTCCGAACCCCGGGATCTGCCCCTCGTACGTGCGCCGGATGACGAAGTTGGCGCCCTCGCCCTGCCCGATCTCCTGGTGCAGCACGCGGCCGACGATCTCGGCGTACTCGTCGTCGTCGACGTCGAAGCCGCCGCCCTCGACGCGCACCTCGTGGGCGGGCAGGCTCGCGAGCGCCTCGTCCAGTGCGATGTCACACACCACCTCGGGCGTCAGCACCGCCAAGGGCGTCCCGTCGTCCCGCACATCGAACCCACGTTCGCGAATCTGGCGGAAGGGGATCAGGGCCAGGCCCTCGTCGGGGAGGTCGGCGAGGCGGTCGTATGCGGTGACCGGGCCGATCATGACCTCCACGGTCTCGTGATCGTGGCCCGGGGTGCGGCGGCGCAGCAGGGCGAACGGGCGGGGGTCGTCCAGCAAGCCGAGCAGGTTCATGGGTCCGTGCTCCTTCTCAGGTGGAGAGGAACGGCCCGGGCCCGAAAACGCCGAAGGCCGCCCCTCGGGCGGCCTTCGCGAAGTGGTGCGTACGCGCAGTCAGTGGGCCGCCGGAGTAGCGGTCCACCACCAGTTCTGGATCGAGTGCGCGAACATGAGGCGCACCTTACCCCAAGTCCCGGCGGACGGGATGTCTCATCTTCTGGGCAGCGTCCTGAGACCACGACATCACCCCGTAATGTTGACGTCGTGACCGTGAACGCTAAGACCAGCGCGAGCGCTGGCAACACCTGGCGAGACCTGCCCGCGGCGCAGCAGCCCGAGTACCCCGACCTTGAGGCTCTGCGCGCAGTCGTTGCGGACCTCGAGTCGTATCCGCCGCTCGTCTTCGCGGGCGAGTGCGACCAGCTGCGCGCCCGGATGGCGGCCGTCGCCAAGGGAGAGGCGTTCCTTCTCCAGGGCGGCGACTGCGCCGAGGCCTTCGACGGGGTGTCCGCGGACCAGATCCGCAACAAGCTCAAGACCCTGCTCCAGATGGGCGCCGTGCTGACGTACGCCGCGGCCGTGCCCGTGGTGAAGGTCGGCCGGATCGCCGGCCAGTACTCCAAGCCGCGCTCCAAGCCGACCGAGACCCGCGACGGCGTGACCCTGCCGACCTACCGCGGCGACTCCGTCAACGGCTTCGACTTCACCGAGGCGGCCCGCATCCCGGACCCCGAGCGCCTGAAGCGGATGTACAACGCCTCCGCCTCCACGCTCAACCTGGTCCGCGCCTTCACCACCGGCGGCTACGCGGATCTGCGCCAGGTGCACGCCTGGAACCAGGACTTCGTGAAGTCGTCCCCGTCCGGCCAGCGCTACGAACAGCTGGCGCGCGAGATCGACCAGGCGCTGAACTTCATGCACGCCTGCGGGGCCGACCCGGAGGAGTTCAAGACGGTCGAGTTCTACTCGTCGCACGAGGCGCTGCTGCTGGACTACGAGTCGGCGCTGACCCGCGTGGACTCGCGCACCGGGCAGCTGTACGACGTCTCCGCGCACATGGTGTGGGTCGGTGAGCGCACCCGGCAGCTCGACGGCGCGCACATCGAGTTCGCCTCGAAGATCCGCAACCCGATCGGCATCAAGCTCGGCCCGACGACGACGGCCGAGGAGGCGCTGCAGTACATCGAGCGCCTGGACCCCGACCGTGAGCCGGGCCGGCTGACCTTCATCGTGCGGATGGGCGCGGACAAGATCCGCGACCGGCTTCCGGAGCTGGTGGAGAAGGTCACGGCGTCGGGTGCGACGGTGGCCTGGGTGACCGACCCGATGCACGGCAACACCTTCGAGGCGGCCTCCGGCCACAAGACCCGCCGCTTCGACGACGTGCTCGACGAGGTCAAGGGCTTCTTCGAGGTCCACAAGGGCCTGGGCACCCACCCGGGCGGCATCCACGTCGAGCTCACCGGTGACGACGTCACCGAGTGCGTGGGCGGCGGCGACGAGATCTTCGTCGACGATCTGCACCAGCGCTACGAGACGGCCTGCGACCCCCGCCTCAACCGCAGCCAGTCCCTCGACCTGGCCTTCCTTGTCGCCGAGATGTACAGGGACCAGTGACGGGTTCGCCTGTTACAGGGGCATGAAGTAGGGCGTGGATCACATACGATCCACGCCCTACAGCACTTTTGGGCCACCCGTGCGACGGGTAAGGTTAGGTTAGCCTCACCGATCATCGGGATGGCACGACCTTACGGATTCCCTCGGGAGGTGAACCGCGTGTACGTCTGCAACTGCTTCGGTGTGACCGAGGCGCAGGTGAAGAAGCACGCGCAGGGCGGCGCCTGCACCCCCCGCCAGATAGCCTCGGCCTGCAAGGCCGGCACGGACTGCGGGTCGTGTGTCCGCCGGATCCAGGCGCTGCTGGGCAGGGGTGCCTGCCCGCGCGGTGAGCTGGTCGACCGGGGTGAGCCGGTCCTCGCCGAGCTGGAAGAGCTGGAAGAAGCCGCGTAGCCGGGCCGCTCGGTCCGCTGCTAGCTCGGCTGCTCGATCTGCTGCGCGATGTACAGCGCCTCGCCGAGCTTGTCGATGAGCTGCAGCTGCGTGTCCAGATAGTCGATGTGGTGCTCCTCGTCCTCGAGGATCGACTCGAAGATGTTCGCGGACGTGATGTCGCCCTTCGTGCGCATCACCTCGATACCCCGCTTGAGGCGGTCGATCGCTTCGACCTCCACCTGCCGGTCGGCCTGGAACATCTCGGTGACCGTCTGGCCGACCCGCACATGGAACAGCCGCTGGTAGTTGGGCAGGCCGTCCAGCATGAGGATGCGCTCGGTGATCTTGTCCGCGTGCTTCATCTCGTCGATGGACTCTTCACGCGTGTACTTGGCGAGCTTCGTCCAGCCGTTGTTGTCCTGGATCCGGTAGTGCAGCCAGTACTGGTTGATCGCCGTCAGCTCGCCGGTGAGCTGTTCGTTCAGAAACTCGAGAACCTCGGGGTCGCCCTGCATCGCAGAGGCTCCTTCCAAGCGGGGAACTGGCAGGTTGCGCCGCATCCTTGCACCGGTGACAAAGATCGTCCAGTAAGTCTTCACTTAGTAAGTAAGGGCATGCTTAGTCCGATATGTACGGGTTGAGGGCAAGGGCGGTCAGGTGCACTGCCTCGGGTCTGTCAGGATGGAGACATGGGTCAGCCGGTGGAGAGCGAATCTGGAGGAACGGCACAGCCGGAGCTTCCGCCGGGGCAGCGAGTGCAGCGCGGCTGGCCGGTCACGCACTACGGTCCCGTTCCCAAGTTCCGGCCCGAGCGCTGGGAGTTCAGGGTCTTCGGCGCGACCGCGGACGGCGAGAAGGACTCCTGGACCCATGAGGAGTTCACAGCCCTGCCGTACACCACCGTCGTGGCCGATCTGCACTGCGTGACGAAGTTCAGCATGCTCTCCGCGGAATGGGGCGGCATTCCGGCCCGTACGATCCTCGAGATCGCCCCGCCCGCACCCGAGGTCACCCATGTGATGGTGTGGGCGGAGTACGGATTCAGCTCCAACCTGCGCCTCACGGACTTCGCCGCCGAGCGCACGATCTTCGCCACCCACAAGGACGGCGAGCTCCTCACCGCCGAGCACGGCTTCCCGCTCCGCCTCGTCGTCCCCCATCTGTACGCCTGGAAGGGCCCCAAATGGGTGCGCGGGGTCGAGTACATGACCGCCGACCGCCGTGGCTTCTGGGAGGAGCGCGGCTATCACAACCTCGGCGATCCATGGAAGGAACAGCGGTACTCGTACCAGGAGGAGCCCGGGGACGGGCCCGAGCTCTGAACCTGCCGGTAAGCTGAGCGCCGGTCAGCAGGACAACCGGGCAGGAGCGCCAAGATGGCCTTCGTCAACGTGATCTTCTCGGAGGCCGCGGCGCGTGTGCGCGACAGTCTTCCGGACGACCGCCGTGAGCTGCTCCAACGTGGCCTCGCCATACTGACCACGGACCCCCGCCCCAAGGTCTCGTCGCCCATTTCCGGTGATGAGAACACTCGCTCCCTCGCGCTGACCCACACCATGGCCATTGAGTATGTCGTCAGTGACGGGCTGCTGATCGTGCTCGTGGTGCACCTCGTCGACACGACCCACGTCCTGTTCGAAAACGAGGACTGACCGCCTCGCGCCTCAGCCGTCCCTGAGCTTCTTCAGCCGCTCCACATCCGCCGCATGCCCCTGCTTGCCGCCGGGTGTCTCGATGATCAGCGGGACGCCCTTGGTGGCGGGGTGCGTCATCAGCGCGCGGAACGGGTCCTCGCCGATGTGACCGGCGCCGATGTTCTCGTGGCGGTCCTTGTGGGCGCCGACCACGTCCTTGGAGTCATTGGCGTGGATCAGCTTCAGCCGGCCCTCGCCGACCGTGTCCACCAGCAGATCGAGCGTCTGGTGCATACCGCTCGGCCCGGTGAGGTCGTGTCCGGCGGCGAAGATGTGGCAGGTGTCCAGGCAGACGCCCAGCATCGGATGGGCGTCCAGCGCGTCGAAGTACGGTCCGAAGTCCCAGGTGCGGGAGCAGAGCGAGGAACCCTGGCCCGCCGTCGACTCCAGCAGCAGATACGGGTCGTCGTCGTGGGTCAGCTCGTCCAGCAGCGGCAGCAGGTACTGGCGTACCTGCTTCAGCGCCACGGCACGGTCCCGGCCGCCGGTCGCGCTGCCCGTGTGCACGACCACGCCCAGCGCCCCGATCTCCCGCCCGCGCCGCAGCGAGTGCCGCAGGGAATCCACCGACTTCTCCGCGGTCGCCTCGGTGTGCGAACCGAAGTTGATCAGGTACGGGGCATGTACATACGCCGGGATCGACTCGGCGGCGCAGGCCGCCCGGAACTCCTCGTCCTGCCGCGGGTTTCCGACGGGCGTGGCCCAGCCGCGCGGGTTGGCGACGAAGACCTGAACGGTCTCGGCCTTGAGGTCACGGGCGTACGTCAGGCCCACGGAGTTCAGACCGCCGGCGACGGGGACATGCCCGCCGACGGGGTTGCGCGGTTGCTTGCCGGTCATTCTGTTCGCGGGTCCCGTCAGCGGATCTGGATGGTGATCGTCGACCCCTTGGGGGCCGTCTTGCCACCCTTCACGGACTGCTTCTTGACGGTGTCGCCGAACAGCCCGAGCAGACCGCGGTCCTCGTCGACCTGGAAGCCGGCGGCCTGAAGCTCCGCCTTGGCGTCGTCGACGCTGTCGCCGACCACGTCCGGGACCTCGACCATCTCCGGGCCCTTGGACAGCGTCAGCGTCACCGTGTCGCCCTCGGCGGCCTCGCTGCCGGCGGCCGGGGACTGGCGCGCGACCTGGCCCTTGTCGAACTCCGAGGTGACCTGCTCGGCAGCGACCCGCACCTTCAGGCCGGCCTCCTCCAGCTCCGCCTTCGCGTCCTGAAGGCTTGCGCCGGCGACATCGGCGACCTCCACGGGGCTGCCCTTGCTGACGGTGAGCGCGACCGCGGAGCCGGAGCGCCGGGTGGTGCCCGAGCCCGGGTCGGTGCTGATCACGAAGCCCGCCTCGACGTCCTCGCTGAACTTCCGGGTCACCATGCCCGGTGCCAGCCCTTCCTGCTTCAGCACGGACCGCGCCCGGTCGAGCCGGTAGCCCTCCACATCGGGCACCTGCACGTTCTGCGGGCCGTCGGAGATCGTGAGCGTCACGGAGTCGTTCTGCCGTATCCGGTCGCCCACCCCCGGATCGGTGCTGATGACCGAACCGCGCTTCACGGTGTCGCTGTAGGCGTGCTTGACCTGGCCGACCTCAAGACCGGCCGACTCCAGCCGGTCCCGGGCCTGCGCCTGCGTCTTCGTCACCAGCGGCGGGACCCGGGTGAACTGGCCGGAGTTGATGTACCAGATACCGGCGCCCACGCCGAAGACCAGCAGGACGGCCGCGATGATCGTGAACAGCCGTCCGCGGGGCGGGGCGGAGCGGCGCGACGGCAGGGGCGGCGGGCTCTGGAAGCGGCTCGTGCGGTGGACCTCGGGCTCGTCCTCGTTGACCGGGAGGGTCAGCGCACGCGGGATCACGCTCGTGCGGTCGTCCGCGTTGAGATGTCCGGACGTGATCGCCTGTGGCGGCACCGCGTCCAGTTGGTCCGCGCTGAGCGCGCCGCGGGTCTCGCGCGCGTGGGCGAGCAGCGCCACGGCGTCGTACGGCCGGATGTCGGGGTTGCGGGCGGTGGCGGACGCCATCAGCTCGTCCAGCTCGTACGGCAGCCCCGGGACGGCGGCCGACGGGGGCGGTACGTCCTCGTGCAGGTGCTTGTAGAGCACTATCGCGGGGGAGTCGCCCTGGTGCGGGCGGTCGCCGGTCAGCATCTCGTAGAGCATCACGCCGCACGCGTACACGTCGACGCGCGGGTCGGTGGTGCCGTGCTCGATCTGCTCGGGGGCGAGGTACGAGACGGTGCCGAGGACCGCGCCGGTGGTGTTGGTGACCGTGTCCACGGCCCGCACCAGCCCGAAGTCGGCGACCTTGACCCGGCCGTCGTCTCCTATCAGCACGTTCTCCGGCTTCATGTCCCGGTGCACGAACCCGGCGCGGTGCGCGGCACCCAGCGCGGCGAGCACCGGCTCCAGGATGTCGAACGCGGCGCGCGGCTGGAGCGCCCCGCGCTCGCGCAGTACGTCACGGAGCGTGCAGCCCGCGATGTACTCCATGGCCAGATAGACGTACGACCCGTCGGTCCCCTGGTCGAAGACCTGCACCACGTTCGGATGAGCCAGCCGCGCCACGGACTTCGCCTCGCGGATGAACCGCTCCACGAAGGAGCCGTCGGTCGCGAGCGTGGGGTGCATCACCTTGAGTGCGAGGACACGGTCGAGCCGGGTGTCCACGGCCCGGTAGACCGTGGCCATCCCGCCGACGGCGATCCGCGCGTCCACGCGATAGCGGCCGTCGAGCACCTGCCCGACCAACGGGTCCTGAAGGGTCGTATCCACGCAGGTGAGTCTACGAGCCACCGCTGACACAACCGCCGTTTCGGTCGTGATAGGGGCTCTACTGCAGCCGAGCTGTGACGCACGTCGCACGTATGTGATCAGAAGGCAGGGCGCTCGGGGTCCAGCCGTGCCATGCCCTCCGCCGGAGAGGACGCCTCCGCGAAGTGACGTCGCGGAATCCGCCCGGCCCGATGAGCCAGCCGCCCCGCCTCCACCCCGCTCTTCATGGCGGCAGCCATCAGCGCCGGCTCCTGCGCCCGCGTCACCGCCGAGGCGAGCATCACACCGGCGCACCCCAGCTCCATCGCCAGCGCCGCGTCCGACGCCGTACCGGCTCCCGCGTCCAGAATCACCGGCACGCGCGCGTGCTCCACGATCAGCTGGAAGTTGTGCGGGTTGCGGATGCCGAGTCCGGAGCCGATGGGCGAGCCGAGCGGCATGATCGCGGCGCAGCCGACGTCCTCCAGCTTCCGTGCCAGCACCGGGTCGTCGTTGGTGTACGGCAGCACCGTGAACCCGTCGTCCACCAGCGTCTCGGCTGCCTCCAGCAGCTCGATCGGGTCCGGCAGCAGGGTGCGCTCGTCGGCGATGACCTCCAGCTTGACCAGGTCGGTGCCGAGCGCCTCCCGCGCCAGCCGGGCGGTGAGAACGGCTTCCCCGGCGGTGAAACAGCCCGCCGTGTTCGGCAGCACCCGGATGCCGAGCCGCTCCAGCACCGACAGCACCGAGCCGTGCACATCGGGGTTCACCCGCCGCATGGCGACCGTCGTCAGCTCGGTGCCGGAGGCGACGAGCGCCCGCTCCAGCACCTCCAGGCTGGGCGCACCGCCCGTACCCATGATGAGACGGGACGAGAAGGCCGTACCGCCGATGACAAAGGGGTCGTCAGCCATGGTCAGCCTCCTTGGACGGCCGTGAGGACTTCGACGCGGTCTCCCTCGGAGAGGGACGTGGCGGACCACTCCGCGCGCGGGACGACGGTTTCGTTCAGGGCGGCGGCCACTCCGGAGGGCGCCGCGGTGAGGGACTTCACGAGGGTGTCGAGGGCGGTGCCGTCGGTGACCTCCCGACGCTCACCGTTGATCCAGACGATCATGCGGGCAGCTCCGTGAGTGCGCCGAAGCGCTTCGGGGTGAAGGGGCGGGCCTCGTCCGGGAGTTCACCGGTGGCCAGCGCGTGGGCCATGGCGTCGCCGGTGACCGGTGTGAGCAGCACGCCGTTGCGGTAGTGGCCGGTGGCCAGCAGGAGTCCGGGAAGGGCCGTCGGACCGAGCAGTGGCGCGTTGTCGGGGGAGCCGGGGCGCAGTCCGGCCCGGGTCTCCGTCAGCGGCAGCTCGGTGAGGCCGGGGACCAGCTCGTGCGCGTCGCGCAGCAGCTCGTAGACGCCGCCCGCCGTCACTGTCGTGTCCCAGCCCAGCTCCTCGCTGGTCGCGCCGATGACCAGCTCGCCGTTCTCGCGCGGCACCAGGTAGACATGGCTGCCGCGGACCACGGCGCGCACGGTCCGGCTCAGGAACGGCGCGAACCGCTCCGGCACGGTCAGCCGCACCACCTGCCCCTTCACGGGCCGTACGGGCGGCAGTACGTCCTCCGGAACGCCCGCGAGCTGTCCGCTCAGGCTGCCCGCGGCGAGGACGACCTGCCCCGCGCCCACGGTCTTGCCGTCGCGCGTGACGACACCGGCCGCGCGCTCCCGTACGACCGACAGCCGCTCGGCCCAGGTCCGGTGGAAGACCACTCCGGCCCGCTCGCACGCGGCCACCAGCGCACCGGCGAGCCGCCGCGGGTCGATCTGATGGTCGCCGTCGACCCGCAGCCCGCCGCGCACACCGGGCGCGAGCATCGGCTCCAGACGCCGGCACTCCCGCCCGGACAGCCACTCGGAGTCCAGCCCCGACGCCCGTTGCAGCGCGTGCAGTTCGCGCAGATGGGCGCGGTCGTCGGCGTCCAGGGCGACGGTGAGCGTGCCGCACTGGCGGTAGCCGAGGTCGTGGCCGGTCAGCTCGGTGAGTTCGGCCGCGAAGTCCGGGTAGCGGCGGGCCGAGGCGAGGTTCAGGCCGAGCAGGGTCTGCTCGCCGTAGTGCAGTTCCGTGACGGCGGCCAGCATCCCGGCCGCCACCTGCGCGGCTCCGCCGCCCGGCTCGGGATCCACGACGGCCGTGGCGAACCCGCGCTGCGCGGCCCGCCACGCCGTCACGAGTCCGATGATTCCGCCCCCGATGACAAGGACGTCTGCGGTGTCGGACGTAGCTTTGTCGAACGTAGCTGTGTCGGACGTATGCGACATGGGCGTCCAGCCCCTCCCTTCGCCGGCATGACCCGGATCAGGTTCGTACGGTCGGAGGCCGCCAGCCTCCCTCTCAGCCCGGTGCGTCCGGGCTCCCGCGAGTGCTCTACGTTGGCCACCCTAGCCCCTGTTTCCGCGCCTTTGTAAGGGAGCCTGTGTCATGCCCCGCTCGCTCGACAGCCTTGTCCTGGCGCCTGTCGCCGACCAAGCCCCAGGTCAGGTGGGTACGCGCACGCGGTTCACGTACCACGAGGAGGACGGGACGATCTGGGCCGAGTACGCGGGCGGGGACGTCGTACGCGGGCGTCTGGTGGGTACCCGTGAGGGCGACCGGCTCGACTTCCGGTACGTGCAGCTCAAGGGCGACGGGACGACGTCCTCGGGGCACTGCGTGTCGACGGTCGTGGAGCTGCCGGACGGGCGGGTGCGGCTGGAGGAGACCTGGGAGTGGGAGTCGCAGCCGGGCAGTGGGACGAGTGTGGTGGAGCAGGTCGACGAGGATTGTGGAGCAGGTCACTGAACCCGGCCGCTGACTGACGAATCGTCAGTGTCTATGGTGATCAGGTGAGCGAGCAGACGCAGCAACGAGGCACGTCACAGCCGCGGCGCGTGGTCGTGGCCGGTGCGGGCATGGCCGGTGTGCAGATGGCCGTCGCCCTGCGGGAACAGGGCTTCACCGGCACCGTGACGCTGATCGGCGCCGAGCCGCACCAGCCGTACGACCGGCCGCCGCTGTCCAAGGCCGTGCTGCTCGGCAAGGCCGAGGGCTCCGCCTTCGACGTGGACTTCGAGGCGCTCGGCATCGAACTGGAGCTGGGGCGCGAGGTGCTGGGTGTGCGCCCCGCCGAGCACGAGCTGGACACCGAAGCCGGGCCCGTCCCGTACGACGTCCTGGTCCTCGCCACCGGTGCGGAACCGATCCGGCTGCCGGGCGCCGAGGGCGTCCCCGGCGTCCATCTGCTGCGCACCCTGGACGACGCCGAGCGGCTGCGGCCGGTGCTCGCCCGGCAGCACGACATCGTGGTCGTCGGTGCGGGCTGGATCGGCGCGGAGTTCGCCACGGCGGCGCGCGAGGCGGGCTGCGCGGTGACCGTCGTGGAGGCCGCCGACCGACCGCTCGCGGGAGCGCTGCCCGCCGAGGTGGCCGCGCCGATGGCCGCCTGGTACGCCGACAGCGGCGCGGTGCTGCGGACGCACGCGCGCGTGGAGCACGTCGAGCCCGGCGCGGTCGTCCTCGACGACGGCTCACGGCTGCCCGCGGACGCCGTCGTGGTCGGCATCGGTGCCCGGCCCGCCACCGCCTGGCTCGCCGGTTCGGGCATCAAGCTGGGCCGGCACGGCGAGGTCGTGGCCGACGACCGGCTGCAGACCTCCGTCCCGGACGTCTACGCGGTCGGCGACTGCGCCTCCTTCCCTTCGGGAAGGTATGGCGAGCGCCTGCTGGTCCACCACTGGGACAACGCCCTCCAGGGGCCGCGCACGGTCGCGGCGAACATCATCGGCGAGGCCCCCGCGGTGTACGACCCGGTCCCGTACTTCTGGTCGGAGCAGTTCGGCCGCTTCGTCCAGTACGCCGGCCATCACGCGTCCGCCGACACGACCCTGTGGCGCGGCGACCCCTCCGGCCCGTCCTGGACGGTGTGCTGGCTCCGCGAGAACCGCCTGGTCGCCCTGCTCGCGGTGGGCCGCCCCAGGGACCTGGCCCAGGGGCGGCGGCTGATCGAGGCGGGCGCGGAGATGAATCCGGTACTGATCTCGGATCCGGCGCGACCGCTCAAGTCGGCGACGGCGTAAGGCGTCCGTGGTGGGGGGGCGACGACTGTCACGGCGTAACGCGTTCGCGCAGGTCGGACGGGTCTGGCTTCCGACTGTCAGTCCGGGATGGCACGCTTGTCCCGTGACCGAGATTGACGCAAAGATCGATGCTCTCGTCCCCGCCTGGCTCACCCTGCCCGACATCGCAGAAATGCTCGATGTCGAGGTGACCCGCGTCCGGCAGCTGGTCAAGGACGGCCAGCTCATCGCCGTACGCCGTGGTGAGAACCGCGCGCTGCACGTCCCCGCCGCCTTCATCGACGGGGCCGAGCAGAAGGTGGTCAAGGGCCTGTCCGGGACCCTGACGCTGCTGCGGGACGACGGCTTCACTGACGAAGAGATGCTCGAGTGGCTCTTCACCCCCGACGAGAGCCTGCCCGGCACCCCCGCGCAGGCCCTGAGCGAAAACCGCGGCACGGAGGTGAAGCGCCGCGCCCAGGCGCTCGCCGTCTGATCACCGCACGCTGACCTGAACACGTCCGGCGTACGGGCCGCGGCCCGCGAAGGCCACGGGCACGGTGCAGTGCGGCCCGCAGCGGCCGGCGAGCGGCCCTTGGCAGCCGACGGACACCCGCGACGGCACGCGCGCCGCGGCCCGTACGCCACCGACCATCACCGTGGCCCGTACGCCACCGACAATCGTGGCGTTGCGCCACCGACAAACGGGGGAACCCATGCCCGACACCGCCGCCACCCTGCGCGACCGGCTCGCCGACGCCCGCGTCTATCTGTGCACGGACGCCCGCAAGAGCCAGGGCGACCTGCCCGAGTTCCTCGACGCGGTCCTGGCGGGCGGCGTTGACATCGTGCAGTTGCGGGACAAGGGCATGGAAGCGGCGGAGGAACTGGAGCACCTCCAGCTCTTCGCCGACGTCTGCGCCCGGCACGGCAAGCTCCTCGCGGTCAACGACCGGGCGGACGTCGCCCACGCCGCCCGCGCCGACGTACTCCATCTCGGCCAGGGCGATCTGCCCGTCCCGGCGGCCCGGGCGATCCTCGGCGACGACGTTCTCATCGGCCGCTCGACACACGCCGGGTCCGAGGCGACCGCGGCCGCGGTCCAGGACGGCGTGGACTACTTCTGCACCGGCCCGTGCTGGCCCACCCCCACCAAGCCCGGCCGCCACGCCCCCGGCCTCGACCTGGTCCGCCACACCGCCGCCCTCGGCACCGACCGCCCCTGGTTCGCCATCGGCGGCGTCGACCTGGCCAACCTCGACGAGGTGCTGGAAGCGGGCGCCCGCCGGGTCGTCGTCGTACGGGCCATCACGGAGGCGGCGGATCCGGGGGCCGCGGCGGCGGAGTTCGCGAAGCGGCTGAGGGCGGCGTAGCGCGTAACGCAATGTTTGTCCGATGGGTGGACAGTAAGACGACAAATCAGGCAAATTTCCGGGGCCTGGTTGGGGGACCGACGCGCCCCCACTAACCTGCCCGTATGGCCCTCGGAACCGCATCCACCAGGACGGACCGCGCACGCACGGTGCGTGACATGCTCGCGACCGGCAAGACGACGTACTCCTTCGAGTTCTCGGCGCCGAAGACGCCCAAGGGCGAGCGGAACCTGTGGAGCGCGCTCAGGAGGGTCGAGGCGGTCGCCCCGGACTTCGTCTCCGTGACCTACGGCGCCGGCGGCTCCACCCGCGCGGGCACGGTCAAGGAGACCCAGCAGATCGTCGCGGACACCACCCTCACCCCGGTCGCCCATCTCACCGCGGTCGACCACTCCATCGCGGAACTGCGCAACATCATCGGCCAGTACGCCGACGCCGGGATCCGCAACATCCTGGCCGTGCGAGGCGACCCGCCCGGCGACCCCATGGCCGACTGGGTGGCACACCCGCAGGGTCTGACCTACGCCGCCGAACTCGTCCAGCTCATCAAGGAGTCGGGCGACTTCTGTGTCGGCGTCGCCGCCTTCCCGGAGATGCACCCGCGTTCCGCCGACTGGGACACGGACGTCACACACTTCGTCGACAAGTGCCGGGCCGGTGCCGACTACGCGATCACGCAGATGTTCTTCCAGCCGGAGTCCTACCTGCGCTTGCGCGACCGCGTGGCGGCCGCCGGCTGCGCGACCCCGGTCATCCCCGAGGTGATGCCGGTCACCAGCGTCAAGATGCTGCAGCGGTTGCCGCAGCTCAGCAACGCCGCCATCCCGGCCGTTCTGAAAGAGCGGATCCTCACAGCAAAAGACGATCCGGCCGCTGTACGCTCGATCGGGATCGAGTTCGCCACGGAGTTCTGTGCGCGGCTGCTGGCCGAGGGAGTGCCCGGGCTGCACTTCATCACACTCAACAACTCCACCGCGACACTGGAAATCTACGAAAACCTGGGCCTGCACCACCCACCGCAGGCCTAGACCGGCCACACCGGTATACGACACACTGCGTAGCGGCCACTGGGAGAGGGGCGTACATGGGCTGGACGGTCCTCTACATCGCGTTCGGCATCGTCGCGCTGTGGCTGCTCGGCGAGGTGCTGCTGCAGTACAAGGCGCGGCTGCGCTGGCGAGTGCTCGCCTTCGTCGGCTTCCTCGGCGTCGTCCTCGGCGTGCTGCTCGCCAACGTGATCGTCATCGGTCTGGGCGCGGCTGCCTTCGCGGTCGGCCAGACGTACGTGACGCTGTCCTTCCGCAGCGGCTTCGCGGCCGGCTGGGCGGTCGCCGGCCGTCCGTCGTTCGGCGCGAGCAAGCGCCGCCGCGGTGAACCGGACCGCCAGGAGCCGACGCTGGAGGTCACCGACCTCCAAGCGGCCGACGGCGGTTACGGCCCCGACGACCTCAAGTACGACCAGGGCAACGCCGGTTACGGCCAGGACGACGACTACGACCGCGACGACGTCTTCACCCCGGTGCGGTCCGCCGACCCCACGGCCGCCGAGACGACCTCGGTCTATGAGCCCCAGCCCCTGCCGGACGACACCGGTTCCTACGGCATATACAGCGAAACCTCCTCCTACCCGGCCGGCGCGGACCCGTCGTACGCGGCCGCCGGCCAGACCCAGGACCAGTACGCGGCGGCGGCCCAGGGCGCCGACCAGGCCTACGCGTGCGACTACTCGGGCTACGACCAGCAGCAGTACGGCTACGACGCCAACGGCCAGCAGCAGTACGCCGCCTACTCCGACCCGTACATCGGCACCCAGACCTACGACGGCTCCGGATACGACGCCAACGCCACCTACGGCGGCCAGCAGCAGTACGGCCAGCAGGGCTACGGCCAGGACCAGTACGCCACCGGCGAGTACGGCTCGCAGACCCCGCCCGGCGGTGTGTGGGTCCCGCAGCAGCGCACCGACGAGGCCTACGGCGGCGAACTTCCGCCGGAACAGCCGTATCCGTACCAGGGCAACGGGCAGCCGCAGGGGAACGGGTACGACGAGCAGCAGTACCGGTTCTGAGCCGCCCCCTCAGCCAGTCCCGCCGTTCCAGCTCACTGAGAGCCCCGGAAGTCCGGTCCCTCGACGATCAGTCCGGCGACCAGTGCGCCCGACATGCCCGCGTGGGGGAGACCTCCGCCGGGGTGCGACCAACCGCCGACCGTGAACAGCCCTGGTATCGCCGTGCTGTTGGCCGGGTGCAGCAGGGTCCCCTCCGCCGCGGCCAGCGCGGGTGCGGGGACGCCACCGCCCTCGGCGCCGGTCTCCTGCCGGGTGTGCTCCGGCGTACGGACCTCGCGCCACAGCGTCCGCTCACGCAGGCCCGGCATGGCCCGCTCGGCCTCGGTGACCATCCGGTCCGCGAAGGCGTCGGCGGCGCCGGGCACGGTCCAGTCGTGGTGCGTCAGGGACGGCACCGTCGCCGTGAGCACCACCGCTTCGTGGGCGTCGTCGGGCCGCAGCGCCGGGTCGTCCGGCCGGTCGATCCGGACCGTCGGCCGCGCGGGCGGCTCACCGAGCCCGAAGAGGTCCAACTCGCCCTCCCGGTCCGGGGTGTGCACCACTGTGCGGTGCGCTGCCCCCGCCTCCCGCGCTCCGCGCAGCGCCAGGCAGACCACGATCCGGCCGGGAGCCATGCCCTCGGGGTGGGGCTCGACGGCCTCCGGTGGGTACAGCGCGTGCCCGCGCATCAGATCGGCCACGCGCCAGGGGCCGTTACCGACGACCGTGTCCGCCTCCGCCACGCTCCCGTCGGCGAGCTCAACGCCCGCCGCCCGGCCGTCCTTCTCCACGACCCCGGTGACCTCGGCACCGAAGTGGAACTCGACCCTGCGGGCCAGGCACCGCTCGTACACCGCGCGCGCCAGCTCCCGCATACCGCCGCGGACATACCAGGTGCCGAAGGCATGCTCCATGTAGGGCAGCACGGCCGCGCTCGCCGGGGCGACGCGCGGATCCAGGCCGTACGCCAGCGCGTGGCTCTCCAGCAGGGCGGTGAGCCGGGGGTCGCGCAGTTCCCAGGCGGCGACCTCGGCGAGCGTGCCGGCCCGGCGGGTGCGCAGCAGGCGCTTGTGCGGGACCGCCGGGTAGGGCTCGCGCTCGGCCAGCACCGACCAGTTCGGCCACAGGGGCTCCTCCAGGAGCGGCCGGCGGGTGCGGTCCCAGGCCTCGCGGGCCCGGACCAGGAAGTCGCCCCAGCGGGCGCCCGCGCCGGCGCCCAGTGCCTCGTCCAACGCGGCGACCACGCCCGCGCGTGAGGCGTTCGGCAGGGACACCTCGGTGCCGTCCGCGAAGACGTGCCGCGCCGACGGGTCGACCTGGGTCAGCTCGACGCACGCCTCCAGCGGCTCCTTGCCGGTCTTGAGGAACAGATCGCGGTAGACAGCGGGCAGCGGCAGCGTCCCGGGGCCGGTGTCGAAGGCGAACCCGTCGCGCTCGAGGCGGCGCACCGCACCGCCGTACGTCTCCGTACGCTCGTACACCGCCACCCGGTGGCCCGTGACGGCCAGCCGGGCGGCAGCCGCCAGCGCGCCCATCCCGGCGCCGATCACCGCAATTCGTGCCATGCCAGGGACTTTATCGGCCGCCACTGACAATGCGGTCGCGGGAGGCCGGTCGCCTCGGCCCGGGCACCAGCGGCCCCCGGCCGGAGGGAGTACGGACACGGAGGTGATCGTGACCAGGCGGTGGCACGGCGTCCTGGGCACGCGTGCGCAGGACTGAGTACATGTACCTAGTGAGTGAGATGAGTACGCGCGCGGATGGGGCCCAACCTGCGAGAACGAGAGAGTGGAGGCACGGAAAGGGGCGCGGCTCCGGCACCGGCGACACGGGGCGCCGGAACGGAGCGGGCCCACGATCCGCTCCTTCCGCCGGCCGCGGTCGGCGGGAGCGAGACGGGGGACCCGGGGGAACGACCGAAACGGGGTCCAACGGGGGACACGGGGGACAACGGGGGAGCACGAGGAAGCGCCGGTTCGATGGTGGCCCGCGGGGGACGCGGCCATATCGGACCGGCGCTTTCCATTGCGCCTACCGCCTGATCGCGACTACCGCCCTACCGCCTTCCGCCGGCGGTCTACTTCCTGCCGCTCACGCGCCCCTGGAGCAGCCGCGAGAGCGCCGCGTGCACATCGTCCAGTGACCGTTCCGGCTGGAAGGCCTGCCAGTCCAGCGCGGCCACCAGCACCATGCCGACCAGCGCGGACGCGGTCAGCGGGATGTCGATCTCGTCGCTGAACTCGCCGCCTTCGATGCCCGCACGCAGCACGTCCTCGACGACGGCCACGGCCTGCTGCCGTACCACCATCAGGGTGGACTGCCAGGACCGGTTGGTGCGCCACAGCTCGGCCACATACAGCTGGGTGAACGCCGGATAGCGGTCGATGAAGACGAGCCCCGCCCGGATCATCGCGTCCAGGGCGTCGACCCTGCTGCCGCCCTCCCGCGCCGTGCTGTCGGCCGCCTCCCGGAGGGAGGCGGTGAGGAGCCCCACGCCGTGCCGCAGCAACTCCTCGAAGAGGACCGACTTGCTGGCGAAGTTGTAGTAGACCGTGCCCTTCGCGACGCCGGCGCGTTCGGCGATCTCGTCCACGGTGGTGGCGGAGAAGCCCTGCTCGGCGATGAGCGTGACGGCTGCCTCGTAGAGCTTCTGCCGGGTGGCCTCGCGGCGCGTACTGCCGCCCGACGTGGCGCTGCTGCGTTCCATGGCCCCGATTCTCACAGGAGCCGTCCCCCGAGGAGTCACCGGAGGCGTCACCGCGGGGCTCACAGGGTCAGCTCCGGGTGCAGCCGGTCCAGTGTCCACACCTGGCGGCGGCGGGCCGAGAGGGCGGTCAGGGCGAGGGCGCCCGCGGTGAAGGCGGTGAGCACCACGCACGCGTGCCACACCGGTTCCAGGCCGCCGCCCGTGATGAGCCTCCTGAGGGCCTCGACGACGTAACTCATCGGCAGGAACGGGTGGATCGCGCTGAAGAAGCCCGGACTGGTCTGCACCGGGTAGGTGCCGCCCGCGGACGTCAGCTGGAGCATCAGGAACGCGAGGACGAGAATCCGGCCCGCCGCTCCGAAGCGGGCGTTCAGCCACTGCACGATCGCCGCGAAGCAGGCCGTCACGAGGAACAGGAAGCCCACCGTCCCGGCCGCCCGCGCCATCTCCAGGCCGATCGCCCAGTGCAGCACCGCGACCAGGGCGACGGTCTGGAGCACCCCGATCGCCACCACCGGCAGCCAGCCGGCCAGCGCGATCCGCCAGGCCGAGGCACCGGCGGCGAGCGCACGCCGGTTCATCGGCGTGATCAGCATGTAGGCCACCATCGCGCCCACCCACAGGGACAGCGGGATGAAGTACGGGGCGAAACCGGTGCCGTAGTTGGGCGCCTTGTGCAGGTCCTCGGAGACGAGCCGGACCGGGTCCGCCATAACCTGGGTGCGCCGGTCGCGGTCCTGCGCGTCGTAGTCGGGGATCTGCTCGGCGCCGTCGTGCAGCCCGCCCGCGAGCTTCCCCGAGCCGTCGACGAGCTTGTACATGCCGCCGCTGAGATCTTCCGCGCCGGTCCTCAGCTCCCCGACACCTTCGTCCAGGTCGGTCGCGCCGGTCTTGGCGGTGCCCAGCCCCGAGTGCAGCTTCTTGGCACCTGCGGCGACCTTGGCGGCCCCCTTGTTGAGGTCGTTGATCTTGGTGACGGCGTCGTCGAGGTCCTCGGAGAGGTGCGGTGCGCGGTCGGCGAGTGCCTGGGCCTGCTTCTGGAGCGTGGCGAGGTTCTTGTCGAGCTTCTTCAGGTCGCCGTCCTGGTCGGCGATCAGCGTGTTGAGGTCGTCGGCGATCTTCGCCACGTCGGTCGCGGCCTGCTCGGCCTTCTTCAGGTCGGCGCAGGCGCCGTCGGCCAGCACGGCGTCCTCGCAGCGCCTCTTGTAGATGTCGTCCAGCGTCTCGGTGGCCGCGTGGGCGCCCTTGGAGGCGACCGGCGCGGCCTTCACCAGGGCGCCGAGGTGATTGCGGATCGCGCCGGACGAGTCGGCGACCAACCGGGCGGTGTCACCGATGGTCTTCTCGTTGCCCTTCAGGAAGGGCCCGATCTTGTCGTCGACGCCGTTGACCTTGTCGGCGAGTGTCCGCGTGCCCGCCGCGACCTGCTCCGAGCCGTCCTCCAGGTCGCCCGCGCCCTTGTTGAGCTTCGTGAGGCCCTTGGACAGCTTGCCGCTGCCGTCCTCGGCGTCCTTCAGACCCGCCGCGAGATCCTTTGAGCCCTTCTCCGCCTTGCCGATGCCGCCCTTGAGCCTGTCGGCCCCGTTCGCTGCCTCGACCGTCTGCCCGTGGATGTCGGAGAACGAGATGAAGATCTTGTCGAGGAAGGACCGCGACGCCTTCGTGGACGCGGCCTGGCGCACCTCGCCGAACACCGTCCGCGAGATCTGCCCGACGATGTAGTTGTTCGCGTCGTTCGTCCGCACTTGAAGCGCGCCCGTCTCGGGCGACGTGCCCGCACTGGAGGCGATACGCCTACTGAAGTCGGTGGGCATGGTCAACGACAGGTAGTACGTGCCGTCCTCGACCCCCGCCCGGGCCTCGGCGGCACTCACCTCGCGCCAGTCGAAGACCTTGCTGTCGCGCAGCCCCTCCGTGATGTCCTCGCCCGCGGTGAGCTTCTTGCCGTCGGCCGTCGCCCCCTTGTCGTCGTTCACGAGCGCCACCGGGATCCGGTCCAGACGGCCGTACGGATCCCAGAACGACCACAGGTACAGCGCGCCGTACAGCAGCGGCAGCAGCAGGAGCGCGGCCAGCGCGGCGCGCGGCAGCTTCCCCCTGCCGAACCGCCGCAGTTCAAGCGCGGCCAGTCGCGGCGAGCGCATCGGCTTTCCCCTCCTCGCGTGTGGTCACCATGAGCACGTCTTCCGGGGCCTGACTGCACACCGCCACCACCGTCGTCCCCGCCGCGGCGAGGGACCGCAGCAGCCCCCAGACTTCCTCCCGCTCGGCGTCCGACAGCTTGAGGTCGACGTCATCGACGCCGAGCAGCTGCGGGTGCCCGATGAGGGCCAGGGCCAGGGACAGCCGTAGCGCCTCCAGACGCTCCAGATCGCGTACGGCCGTCCGGGAACCCTTGGGCAGCGCCTCCCGGTCCAGTCCTACGGCGGCCAGAGCGGCGTCGATCCGCAGCCTGGCCTCGGTCACCCGCTCCCCGCGAGGCCGCACCAGAGCATGCAGCGAGTCGCCGAACCGGCGCTGCAGCAGCGCCCGTTCGCGCAAGTGCTCCCCGACGGTCAGGGCCGGGTCGAGGTCGGTGACACCGGCGACGTGCGCCAGCGCGCTGACCCGTCGTACCGCCGCCATCCGCTTCGGCAGCCCGAACTCACCGACGCCGGCCACCCCTTCCGTGGCCTTCATCCGCCCGGTGAGTGCGAGCAGCAGGCAGGTGCGCCCCGACCCGGACGGCCCCTCGACCGCGACGAGCGAGCCGGGCTCCGCCTCGAAGGAGACCCCGCGGAAAGCCCAGCCGCGGGGTCCCTCGAGGCCGAAGTCCCGGGCCATGACGGCGAGTCCGCCCATGGCTCCCCCAACTTCGGTAATTTGAACTGACTGGTCAGTGCAAAAGTTAACCCGAACTGTCGATCGAAGCAAAAGCCCAGGTCAGAACGGATTGTCAGTGCCATACCTCACGATGGGCACATACGGCACCTCATAGCGTGCCGACCACAGACGACAGGAGGTTCGTCATGGCCAGCTATCACGCAGCAGCCGCCCGCCGGCGCCGCGCCACCGGCCCTGCCCCCTCACTGACCGGCCCGGCGAGCGACGTGCACCCGGTACTGCGCCGGGCCACGGCCCCGCCCGCCGCCCTCGACCTGCTCGCCCAGGCCCGTGCCGGACTGGACGAGGCCGCCGTTCTGGAAACGCCGAACGAGCGCTATGCGACGGCGCACCTCGCGGCTCTGCGCACCGCCGCCGCCGTGCTCGCCGCCCGCGGGCGCCCGGAACCCACTTCGCGACGCCGGGCCCGCATCAGGAGCGCATGGGAAGTGCTCCCCGAAATCGCGCCAGAGCTCACCGAATGGAGCGCCCTGTTCGCCTCCGGGGCCCGGCGCCGTGCCCGGGCCGAGGCCGGCATCCAGGGCGCGGCCACCCGCCGCGACGCCGACGACCTGATACGCGACGTGGCGATGTTCCTCCGCCTGGTCGAGCGGATGCTGGTCCTCCAGCCGGTCCTCCCACAGCCACGCCAGGACGGAGACCAGTCGGAGGAGGAAGTACGGGCCGAGCCACGGGAGATGCCGGACGCGGGCTGACAGGGGGTTCCTGTCCGGGCGGGGCAGAGCAGAGCGGGATTCTCTGCCCGGGCACGCCACAGAACGGGCGCGTAACGGCATGGCGTGCCCCGGAGCCCGGAGCCCGGAGCCCGGAGCCCGGAGCCCGGAGCCGGGCGCTCAGCGCGACGCAATGCCGTGCACCGCAGTGACCAGGTGCGGTGCCGGAGGCAATAGGGTGGAGGGCGCCTGACGCCTTCCTTCTCCCGTTGCCGGGGCCGGGGAGGCAGCCCGTTCGCTCCGCCGCGAGAGGCGGTGCCGCGCCGAGGAGTCAACTGCCGTGTCGGACCCGATGCGCCCGCCCGTCTCCCACCGCCCCGAATCGACGCCGCTGCGCTCCGACCCCACTCGCCCCCGTGGCTCGCTCCGTACCGCCGTGGTCTGGGAGGTCCTCCAGGACGCCCTCGACCGCCGGGTGAAGGCCACGGGCCGTCAGGTGCTGGACGTCCTCGACACCGGCGGCGGCAGCGGCAACTTCGCGGTGCCCGTGGCCCGCCTCGGCCACCGTGTCACCGTCGTCGACCCCAGCCCGAACGCCCTGTTCGCCTTGGAGCGCCGCGCCGCCGAGGCCGGTGTCGCCGACCGTGTGCAGGGCGTGCAGGGCGACGTCCACGGCCTCTTCGACGTGGTCGGGCGAGGCGGCTACGACGTCGTGCTGTGCCACGGAGTCCTGGAGTACGTGGACGACCCGGCCGAGGGCGTCCGCAACGCCGTGGCCGCCCTGCGCCCCGACGGTGTACTGAGCCTGCTCGCCGCCGGCCTCGGCGGCGCCGTGCTCGCGCGGGCGCTCGCCGGGCACTTCAAGGAAGCCCAGCAGGCCCTCGACGACCCCGACGGCCGCTGGGGCGCCGGCGACCCCATGCCGCGTCGCTTCACCGCACACCAGCTCACCGATCTGGTCGAGGCCGCGGGCCTGAGCGTGGGCGCCGTGCACGGCGTACGCGTCTTCGCCGACCTCGTCCCCGGCGCGCTCGTGGACACCGAGCCCGGTGCCCTGGACGCGCTGCTCAGGCTGGAGGCCGCCGCCGCCGAGCTCGCGGCGTTCCACTCCGTGGCCACGCAGCTTCATGTGCTCGGTGAGACCCGGGGTGCGCTCGAGGCCTGAGTCATCTCCCGTGGTGAGGCGCTGATCAGGGACTTGGCTGCACATGGAGTACGCCACAGGCCCCCCGATCGGGCGCTCTGCGCCGTATGATCGAGGGAGACCGCCCGGCATGACGGGTCGGCTGCTGGGGAATGGAAGCCTCAGTGGGCCGGGACGTCCATGGCGGATTCCGGTTGGCCAATTGGCGTAGAGGGGCGGGTTTCACGGGGGCGATTCCCTGCCTATCCTGAAGGGACCCCCCGGGTCGCCCCGGCGACTGCACGATGAGGAGGACTCCGTGCCGCTCTCGGAGCACGAGCAGCGAATGCTCGAGCAGATGGAGCGAGCGCTGTACGCCGAAGATCCGAAGTTCGCGACAGCGCTTGAGGGAAGCGGGCTGCGCACGTACACCCGGCGACGGGTCTACCAGGCGGTCGCGGGCTTCCTCGTAGGTATCGCGCTCCTCATGGCGGGAATGGTCGCCAAGCAGGTCTGGCTCAGCGTGGTGGGCTTTCTCGTCATGCTGGGCTGTGCGGTACTCGCCGTGACCGGCTGGCGCAAGGCTCCCAAGCCGGGCGAGCAGCCCGCCGCGGGTGCCCAGCCCGCGGGCCGTCAGGGACGGCAGCGGCGCTCCATGATGGACCGTATCGAACAGCGTTGGCAGCGCCGCCGGGATGAACAGGGCGGCGGCCACTAGCTCCACGCCCGGACTCATTTGAGCATGGCGTGAGGGGGTGACCACCATCGGGTGGTCACCCCCTCACGCATGCCCTCCGGCCGCGGTCCGGGACGCGGCGGGCCCCGCCTTCCGAGGCGCTGAGGCTTCGGAGGGCGGGGCCCGAGGGAGTGGATTCAGCCAGGTTCCGCGACCAAGCGCGGCCCTGCTCTCAGCTCTGCTGCCCCGACGGCTTGCGCAGGGTCGGTCGTGCGGCCGCCGCGCGTGCCGTGAGGCCGGACCACCAGGCCGACGCCGCCCACACCACCCGTACGGCCGACCGCGGAACGAACAGCGCGCGCAGCTTGGTGCCGCGGTCGACAGTGCTCCGCAGGGTGCCGATCACCCGGCGGACATCGTCCGCGAGGCCCGCCGTCGGGCGCGGGTGCGGGGCGTAGAGCACCTGCTCCACCGCGTCCGCCACCCGGTGCACCGAGGCAGCGGCTGTCGGATCGAGCTGACCGAGCCGGACGATACGGGCCGCCGCCTTGCGCGGAGTCTGCGACTCCTCCGGCGCGATGCCGAAGTCCCAGGCGGTGTCCGTCAGTTCCTGCCAGACCGACAGGGTGTGCAGCGCCGTGCCGGCCTCGCTGCGGCCGTGCGCCCCCAGCCGTACGGCCCGGATGCGCAGCCGCCACAGCATCGGCGCCAGCGGGATCGCCACCGCCGCGAGTCCGCCGAGGATCCAGGCCAGGACGACGTACCATCTCGGGCCGTCGTCGCCACTGGTCAGTGCGGCCGCCTGGGACTCGCTCGGGCAGGCCTCCAGCTTCTTCTGCTCCGGCGTGCAGGACTCGCTCGCCGACGGCGACGCGGACGGCGCGGCGCTCGCGGACTGGGTCGGCTGCGTCACGTCCGGAAGCGTGCTGCCGGGGGTGTCCGGCTGCGTGTACTCCGGTGTCGTACCCCGCGTGGGCGTCGGCTCGAAGCGGGTCCAGCCCACGCCCTCGAAGTACAGCTCGGGCCAGGCGTGCGCGTCCCTCAAAGACACCGACACCGAACCGTCCGCCTGCTGTGAACCGGGCGCGAAGCCCACCGCCACCCGGGCGGGTATGCCCAGGGTGCGAGCCATCGCCGCCATCGCGAAGGAGAAGTGGACGCAGAAGCCCTGCTTGTCCTTGAGGAAGCGGGCGATCGCCGCGGAGCCGCTGCCGACCTGGACCTGGGTGTCGTACTGGAAGCCGCCGGTCAGCGAGAAGTACTCCTGCAGCTTGACCGCTTGCTGGTAGTGGTTCTCCGAGCCCTCGGTGACCTCGCGGGCGGTCTCGGACACCACCGCCGGCAGCGACTCGGGCAGCTGGGTGTACTCGCGCCTCAGGGTCGGCGGTGGCTCCGGGGCCGAGGCCAGCTGGTCCGCCGTCGGCTGTACGTCGAGGCTCGTCACCTCGTACGTCTGGCCGCGGGTGTTCTGGCCGTGGTCGCCGACCAGGGTCATGCCCACGGGTTCGTACCGCCAGCTGCCCTCGATGTCGACGCCGCTCGGCGGGTACGGCATCGGCAGCCAGTCCTGGGCGTACCAGTCGGCCGCGGTGATGCGGGTCTGGACCACCGAGCGCCGGACGTCGGCCCCGAGGCCGATCGGTGTCGGGAACTCGTCGGGCACGGCGCCGATGTTGCGCCGGGACGGCTTCCACGTCGTGCCGTCGAAGTCGTCCAGGGACACGATCCGCAGATACAGGTCCGAGGCGTCTTCCGGGACGGTACGCAGGGACAGGACCTGGCGGTCCTCGTCCACGTTCAGACTGTCGCGCAGGGAGACCAGCGGGTTGACCGCGGAGATCGTGCCGCCGCCTCCGTTGCCGGAGCCGACGCCCGTCCCGGCGCCGTCCAGCAGGCCGCCGTTCATCGCGGGCAGGGCCAACGGAACCACCAGGGCGAGGCCGAGCGCGACCACGCCGATACGTCTGCCGGTGCGGACCGGCGCCACCGCGCCCCCGGACTCCACCCCAGGGGTGCGCGGGGCCCCGCCGAAGACCCGGCCCCACTGCGAGAGCCGGTCACGTCCCTCGGCGAGGAGCAGCGTCAGGTAGCCCGCGGCGGCGACCACGAACCACAGCCAGTCGGCGCCGTCGGACAGCCCCGCCGCGACCGAGTACAGCGCGAGCAGCGGCAGTCCCGCCGGGGCCGCGGCGCGGAACGTCACCGCGAGGACGTCCACCGCCAGCCCGATGATCAGGACACCGCCGACCAGCATCAGCCGGATGCCGGGGTTCAGCGGTGCCGGGATCGAGTAGCGGTTGATGTCGTCCGCACCCTGCTGGAGCAGCACGCCGAACTGCTGGAAGGCGTCCGGCCCGGGGATCAGGCCGACGAGGGCCTGCTCACGGACGAAGGCGAGGGTCAGCAGCATCAGCGTGACGAGCACCTGCACGGCCACGGTCAGCGGCCGGGCCAGTGGTACCCGCCGGGTCGCCGCGCCCACGCCCGTCTGGATCGCCAGCAGGAAGGCCGCCTGCAGCAGCCAGGTCGCCGGGTCGACCAGCGGGAGCAGGGCGCACGCCGACATCAGCGTGGCCGCCCAGGCGCACAGCGCCAGTCGTGCCCGTCCGCTCATGACCGCCCCTCCCCGCCGGCCGCGGCCAAACCGGTGCGCTCGCGGTCCGCCCGACGCCACAGCTCGTTCAGCGAAGCGCCCCGCGGCACGCTCACGGCCGTCCAGCCGGCCTCACGCAGCATCCGCAGCCGCTCCTCGCTACCGTCCAACGGCCCGGGGACATCGGTCGGTTCCCGCACCCATGTGTCACTGTCCAGCAGGAAGGCGACCGCACCTCCGCTGCGCTGGCGCATCTTCGCGGCCACCGCGGCATGCTCCTCGTCGAGATCGCCGAGGAAGGCCACCAGCAGCCCTTCGTTGCCGCCGCGCAGCACGTCGTACGCGCGCGACAGGCCCGCGCCGTCGGAGTGGTCGACCACCGCGAGGGTGTCCATCATCAGTCCGGCCGCGTCCGCCGACTCCTGGCTCGCGCCCGCGAACCCCTCGGCGCCCTCGCCGGGTACCGAGGTGCCGGTGTCCGTCAACAGCCGCACCGAGAAGCCCCGTTCGAGCATGTGCACCAGCACGGACGCGGCACCGGACACCGCCCACTCGAAGGCCGAGTCGGGGCCCGCGCCCTGATAGGCGAGGCCCCGGGTGTCGAGCAGCACCGTGCACCGGGAGCGCTGCGGCTGCTCCTCGCGGCGCACCATCAACTCGCCATAGCGCGCGGTCAGGCGCCAGTGCACCCTGCGCAGATCGTCGCCGTAGCGATACCCGCGCGGGATCACGTCGTCCTCGCCGGCCAGCGCCAGCGAGCGCTGCCGCCCGTCGCCGTACCCCTTCGCCTCGCCGGTGAGCCGCACCGGCGGCAGCGGTTCCACGCGCGGGATGACGGTCAGGGTGTCGTACGTCGAGAAGGACCGGGTCAGTTCGCACATGCCGAACGGATCGGTCAGGCGCAGTTGCAGGGGCCCGAGCGGGTAGCGGCCACGCAGGTCAGAGCGGATGCGGTAGGACACCTCGCGCCGGCCGCCCGCCTCCACCCGGTCCAGGACGAAGCGGGGGCGCGGGCCGAGGACGTACGGCACCCGGTCCTGGAGCATCAGCAGGCCCGTGGGCAGCCGCGAGACGTTGTCCATCCGCAGATGGACCCGGGCCTCGCTGCCAGCGGGCACGCGCGCGGGGGAGAGGCGGCGGCTGCCGGCGACCCGGTAGCGGGTGCGGTAGAGCACGGTCGCGCAGACCAGGGGCAGCGCGGCCAGCAGCAGGCCGACCCGCAGCAGATCGCTCTGCCCGAGGACGTATGCGCAGATCGCCGCCGCCACTCCGGCGGCCAGGAAGGAGCGTCCCCGCGTGGTCAGCCCCGCCAGCGCCGTGCGCACACCGCCCTTCTCGCCCCGGTCGTCCTCCGTCGCGTGCGGAGTGCCACCGGTGGTCATCACAGCCTCCGCGGCGGCTGTTGGCCGTACGCCGTCGCGCCGTGGGCCAGGCCGAGGCCGGGCTGCTGCTGGGGCGCCGCGGGAACCGGGGTGCGCTGCAGGATCTCCTGCACGACCTGCTCCGCCGTACGGCGGTTCAGCTGGGCCTGGGCGGTGGGCAGCAGCCGGTGGGCCAGGACGGCCACGGCGAGGGCCTGGATGTCGTCCGGCAGCGCGTACTCCCGGCCGCTGAGGGCGGCCGACGCCTTCGCCGCGCGCAGCAGGTGCAGCGTCGCGCGCGGGGAGGCGCCGAGTCTGAGGTCGGGGTGGCTGCGCGTGGCGGCGACCAGCTCGACGGCGTACCGCCGGACCGCTTCGGCGACGTGCACCTCGCGCACGGCCTCGACCAGTTTCACGATCTCGTGCGCATGGGCCACCGGCTGGAGGTCGTCCAGGGGGTTGACCCCGCCGTGCACGTCCAGCATCTGCAGCTCGGCGTCCGCGCTCGGGTAGCCGATGGAGACACGGGCCATGAAGCGGTCGCGCTGGGCCTCCGGCAGCGGGTAGGTGCCCTCCATCTCGACCGGGTTCTGCGTGGCCACCACCATGAAGGGGCTCGGCAGCTCATAGGTCTGCCCGTCGATGGTGACCTGGCGCTCCTCCATGGACTCCAGCAGCGCGGACTGCGTCTTCGGCGAGGCGCGGTTGATCTCGTCGCCGATCACGATCTGCGCGAAGATCGCGCCGGGCTTGAACTCGAAGTCACGGCGCTGCTGGTCCCAGATGGACACACCTGTGATGTCCGAGGGCAGCAGGTCGGGCGTGAACTGGATACGCCGCACCGAACAGTCGATGGACCGCGCCAACGCCTTGGCCAGCATTGTCTTGCCCACACCTGGAACGTCTTCGATCAGAAGATGCCCCTCGGCGAGCAGTACGGTCAGCGAAAGCCGTACGACCTCGGGCTTGCCCTCGATCACTCCTTCCACCGAACTGCGGACACGCTCCACAGTGGCGGTCAGATCAGTGAGGCTCGCTCGATCGTCATAGGTCGTCACCCGGCCCTCCTCGGCCCGTTCTGTCCGGGCCGTCGCTCTGTGCTGCGGACCGGCCCACCCCTGGAACACGGACACCACACGTGAATAGTTCCGCGTGACGTCACACCCGCATTCTTGCTGCCGTTACCGATTCGTGTCACTCGCCCGTGGACAACTGGCCGCGATTTGCCGGTGTTATGGCCCTTTGGGCACCCCAGAACCAGAAATCAACAGCGAAACGACAGCTTCGGCGGCGGGTTACGCGGGCCCCGCGGCCGGTTACGCGGGGTCGATCTCGCGCAGCCGGCCCGTCTTCACGTCGAATACGAAGCCCCGGATGTCGTCGGTGTGCAACAGGAACGGCGAGGTGCGCACCCGCTGCATCGACTGCCGTACGTCCTGGTCGACGTCCCGAAAGGCCTCCACCGCCCAGGCGGGCCGCTGGCCGACCTCCATCTCCAGGTCGTGCCGGAACTCCTCGGTGAGGGTCTCCAGGCCACAGCCGGTGTGGTGGATGAGGACGACGCTGCGCGTGCCGAGCGCGCGCTGGCTGATGGTCAGGGAGCGGATCACGTCGTCGGTGACCACGCCGCCCGCGTTGCGGATGGTGTGGCAGTCGCCCAGGTCCAGGCCGAGGGCGGCGTGCAGGTCGAGGCGGGCGTCCATACAGGCCACCACGGCGACTTGCAGAACGGGACGGGCGTCCATACCCGGGTCGGTGAATGCGGCGGCGTACCGCGCGTTGGCCTCTACGAGACGATCGGTGACGGTGCCACCCGATATGGCGCCTTCGGGGCCAGCGGGAACTGATGCGGAAGTCGTCATACCCATGACGGTACTGGTCACATCCGTTTGACGGTACTGGTCACGTCCGTTCTGGGCCCGCTGTGAGAGAGGACAAAGAACCTCAATGAACCTTGTTGTGAGGTAACCCACAAGCGTGATCGGGGAGCGCCCGGACGAGTGGTTTTCCGCGCCCGGCCGCTTCCTTCGCGCCCCGTGCCGCGACGCGCAGGCCGGTTGATTGACCGCGAGACAGCGTGGACTAAAGTGACGCGAAGCGGGAGGCGAGACTCTCCCTGCTGGACTGCATTCCCCCCGGAGACCCCGGTGATTTTCCGGAGATCTCCCCGCGTGCGCGGCGCGTACGTACGGCTCGGCCTCCTCCCGCTCCCGGTCGGCTGACGCTTCCGGCGCCGGCAGGCCTTCCCCTTCTCGAGCGGGCGGGGACCCGGCGGTGCGTACGGGCCCGCCGGATCTGAGAGGGCCCCTTGAGCCAGAGTCGACACGTCCCGGTGATGCTCCAGCGGTGCCTGGACCTGTTGGCCCCCGCCCTCCAGGCCCCCGGAGCGGTGGTCGTCGACTGCACGCTCGGCCTCGGCGGCCACAGCGAAGCCCTGCTCAGGCAGTTCCCCGAGGCACGGCTCGTCGCCCTCGACCGGGACAAGGAGGCCCTGCGCCTGTCCGGCGAGCGGCTCGCCCCCTTCGGCGAGCGGGCCACCCTGGTGCACGCCGTATACGACGAGCTGCCGGACGTACTGGAGCGGCTCGGCATCGCGCGCGTGCAGGGCGTTCTCTTCGACCTCGGCGTCTCCTCCATGCAGCTCGACGAGGCCGGCCGCGGTTTCGCCTACGCCCAGGACGCGCCGCTGGACATGCGCATGGACCAGACGACCGGCATCAGCGCCGCCGAGGTCCTCAATACCTACCCGGCGGGCGAACTCGTCCGGATCCTGCGGTTGTACGGCGAGGAGAAGCAGGCCAAGCGGATCGTCTCCGCGGTCGTGCGGGAGCGCGAGAAGGAGCCGTTCAGCAACAGCGCCCGGCTCGTGGAGCTGATCCGGGACGCGCTGCCGCAGGCCGCCAAGCGCACCGGCGGCAACCCGGCCAAGCGCACCTTCCAGGCCCTGCGTATCGAGGTCAACGGGGAACTCTCCGTCCTGGAGCGGGCGATCCCGGCCGCCGTGAAGGCGCTCGACGTGGGCGGACGGATCGCCGTGCTGTCGTACCACTCGCTGGAGGACCGGCTGGTCAAGCAGGTGTTCGCGGCCGGCGCCGCCACCACCGCGCCCCCCGGCCTGCCGGTCGTCCCCGAGCGCTACCAGCCGCGGCTCAAGCTGCTCACCCGCGGTGCCGAACTTCCCACCGAGGACGAGGTCGCCGAGAACCGGCGAGCGGCACCGGCGCGACTGCGCGGAGCCGAGCGCGTCAGGGAGGACGTGGAGTGAGGGGCGTGAGGGGCATGAGTGGGTTGGGAAACCGGACTCGCAGGTGGGTGAGTCGGTTGGGGAACCGGACTCAGGGGAGGGCGAGTGAGTAGGAAACCCCAACTGAGGGGGCGTGCGGCCCGTCTCGCACGCCTCATCCCAGGAGCCGGTGGCCGCAACCAGGCCGCCCGTACCCCCTTCGTCCTCCTGGTGGTCCTCCTCCTCGGCGGCGGCCTCATCGGACTCCTGGTGCTGAACTCGGCGCTCAGCGAAGGGGCGTTCAGACTCGACGACCTGCAGAAGGAGACCCAGAGCCTCACCGACGAGGAACAGGCCCTGCAGCGGGACATCGACGCCTATTCGGCCCCCGACGCCCTCCAGCGCCGCGCCCGCGAGCTGGGCATGATCCCCGGCGGCGACCCCGCCTTCCTCGACCCCGACGGCACCGTGAAGGGCGTCCCCTCACCCGCCGAGGGCATGGAGAGCGACGCGTTCGCCCCCCTCGTCCTCGCCCCCGAGGCACTGCCGGCCGACCCGGCGGCAGGCCCGGCCACGATCCCGACGCCCACACCCACGCCCCTGGACGCCGCGGCGCTCCCGACGCCCGCCGCGCCCGCAGCACCGGCCCCCACCCCGACCCCGACCCTCGGCAGGTGACGGAAGTGTCCGACAGGGAACCGCCGCGCCGCCGCGTGCCCGGCCCGGCCCGGCCCGACCGCCCCCGCAGCAGCGGCCAGCGGCGCCCGGGCCCCGGCGCCCGCCCGGCCCGCCGCCCGAACCCGGCCGCCGCCCGCTCCAACCGTCCCGGCGTCATCCGGCTGGGCAGCCCCCGCCCCCGGCTGCGCATGGTCAGCCTCGCGCTGACCCTCGTACTGATCGCGTTCGTCGTACGACTGCTCCAGGTCCAGGCCGTGGACGCCGACACCCTGGCCGCCAAGGCCGGGCAGAACCGGTACGTCGGCCGCACCCTGGCCGCCGAACGCGGCGAGATCACCGACCGCAACGGCGTCGCGCTCGCGACCAGCGAGGACGCGTACGACATCACGGCCGACCCCACGCTGTTCAGCCGTGAGCAGCTGAAGATCGACGACGGGCCCGAGCAGGCCGCCGCTCTCCTCGCGCCGATCCTCGGCGTGGACCAGGACGGCCTGGTCAAGAAGCTCAGGCCGGAGAACAAGGAGCTCCGCTACGCCCTGCTGGCGCGGCGGCAGACACCGCAGGTCTGGCAGCAGATCAAGGACCTGAAGAGCACGCTGGCCACCAAGGCCGAGTCCGACAAGAGCACGGTCAACGTCCTCGCGGGCGTCCTCGCGGAACCCACCAGCAAGAGGGTCTACCCGAACAGTGAGCTGGCCGCCGGGATACTGGGCTGGGTCAACGCCGACGGCAAGGGGGGCGGCGGTGTCGAGCGGCAGCTGAACTCCGCGCTGGCCGGCAAGGACGGCAAGATCCGCTACGCCCAGTCCGGTGGCCGCCAGGTGCCCACGGTGGCATCGACCGAGACGCCCGCCGTGCCCGGCAGCGACGTCGAGCTGACCATCGACCGCGACATCCAGTGGGCCGCACAGAACGCGATCACCGAGCAGGTGCGGGAATCCGAGGCGGACCGCGGCTACGTGATAGTGCAGGACACCAAGACCGGCGAGATCCTGGCCATGGCCAACTCGCCCGGCTTCGACCCCAACGACCTCTCCCAGGCCGACGCGGAGTCCCTGCACAACTGGGCCCTGGAGGACGCGTACGAGCCCGGCTCCACCGCCAAGGTCATGTCGATGGCCGCCGTCCTCGAAGAGAACGTCGCGACCCCGCTGACGCATGTCATCGTGCCCAACCGGCTGCACCGCGGCGACCGGCTGTTCAAGGACGACATCGACCACGAGACCTGGTACCTGACGCTGAACGGCGTGCTCGCCAAGTCCAGCAACATCGGCACCATCCTGGCGACCGGCCAGCTCGGCAAGACCCAGGCCGAGTCCAACCAGATCCTCTACTCCTATCTGCGCAAGTTCGGCCTCGGCAGCTACAGCGGGCTCGGCATCCCCGGCGAGACCAAGGGCATCCTCGCGCCGCCCGGCCAGTGGTCGACCTCGCAGCAGTACACGATTCCTTTCGGCCAGGGCGTGTCCCTCAACGCGATGCAGGCCGCATCCGTCTACTCGACGATCGCCAACGGCGGGGTACGCGTAGAACCCTCGCTCGTCCGCGGCACCACCGGCGCCGACGGCCGCTTCACTCCCGCCGCGAAGCCCGAGAAGACCAGAGTCGTCAGCGAGAAGACGGCCAAGACGCTCGCCCAGATGCTGGAGTCCGTCGTGGACGACCGGGACGGCACCGGCACCAAGGCGCGGATTCCCGGCTACCGCGTCGCGGGCAAGACGGGCACCGCCAACCGCGTGGATCCGGCCACCGGCAAGTACCACGGCTACACCTCGTCGTTCGCCGGATTCGCGCCGGCCGACAAGCCCCGTATCACCGTCTACTGCGCCATCCAGAACGCCACCGCGGGCAGCTACTTCGGCGGCCAGATCTGCGGACCCGTCTACAAGAAGGTCATGGAGTTCGCGCTGAAGACCCTCCAGGTCCCGCCGACCGGGGCCAAGCCCGCCAATCTGCCGGTCGAATACTGACCCTGATCAGCACCGAGCCACCAGGAACCCCCTCGTGACAACGATCACTCCCGATTCCGGGAACCAGGGCGCAGCCGCGCCCTCACTTCGCCCCGAAGCGGGTGCGCCGGGTACGCTCACCGCCGTGCCACACGCTGATCAGTCCCAAACCACTCAGAAGGGCGCACCCGTGACATATCCGGGGCCGCCCAGGCCGGTTCAGGTCTCCGCCACACCCCTCGCGGAACTCGCCGATCAGCTGGGTGGTGCCGCGCAGCCGGAAGTCGCCGCCGAGGTCACGGGCATCACCCATGACTCGCGCGCCGTCCGCCCCGGCGACCTGTACGCCGCCCTCCCGGGCGCCCGCCTGCACGGCGCCGACTTCGTCACTCAGGCCGCCGGCCTCGGCGCGGTCGCCGTGCTGACCGACCCGACCGGCGCCGAACGCGCCGCGGCCACCGGGCTCCCGGTCCTGGTCGTCGACGACCCGCGCGGACGGATGGGCGAGCTGGCGGCCACGATCTACGGCCACCCCGGCCGGGACCTGCTCCAGATCGGCATCACCGGCACCTCGGGCAAGACCACGACGGCCTACCTCGTGGAGGGCGGCCTGAAGACGGTCAGGTCCACGGGGCTCATCGGCACGGTCGAGATGCGCATCGGCGAGGAGCGCATCAAGTCCGAGCGCACCACCCCCGAAGCCACCGACCTCCAGGCCCTGTTCGCCGTCATGCGCGAACGCGGCGTCGAGGCGGTCGCCATGGAGGTCTCCAGCCACGCGCTGGTCCTCGGCCGCGTCGACGGCTGCGTCTTCGACATCGCCGTCTTCACCAACCTCAGCCCGGAACACATGGAGTTCCACTCCGACATGGAGGACTACTTCCGGGCCAAGGCACAGCTCTTCACGCCGAAACGCAGCAGACTCGGCGTGGTCAACCTCGACGACGAGTACGGCCGCAGGCTCGCCAAGGAGTCCGCCGTCCCGGTCGTCACCTTCTCCGCCGAGGGCCATCCCGACGCCGACTGGCGCGCGGAGGACGTCCAGGTGGGGCCCATGGACTCGGCGTTCACCGCCATCGGCCCCAAGGGCGAGCGGATCGTCGCCAAGTCCCCGCTGGCGGGCCCCTTCAATGTGGCCAACACCCTCGCCGCGATCGTCGCCCTGGCCACCGCGGGCCTCGACCCGCAGACCGCCGCCGACGGCATCGCCGCCGTGCCGGGCGTGCCAGGCCGGCTTGAGCGGGTGGACGCCGGTCAGCCGTATCTCGCGGTCGTGGACTACGCACACAAGACCGACGCCGTCGAATCGGTGCTCCGGGCCCTGCGCAAGGTCACCGAGGGCAAGCTGCACGTCGTGCTCGGCTGCGGCGGCGACCGCGACACGACCAAGCGCGAGCCGATGGGAGCCGCCGCCGCGCGGCTCGCCGACACCGCCGTACTGACCTCCGACAACCCCCGCTCCGAGGACCCCCTCGCGATCCTCGCCGCCATGCTTCAGGGCGCGGCGTCCGTTCCAGCACACGAGCGGGGCGAGGTCCAGGTCTTCGAGGACCGGGCCGCCGCGATCGCCGCCGCCGCCGCCCGCGCGCAGCCCGGGGACACCGTGCTGGTCGCGGGCAAGGGCCATGAGCAGGGCCAGGACATCGCCGGGGTGGTCCGCCCCTTCGACGACCGCCAGGTGCTTCGCGAAGCAATCCGGAAAACCCAGGGATGAGAATCCAGAAGACCCAGGGGATGAACTTGTGATCGCCCTCTCTCTCGCCGAGATCGCAGCAGTCGTCGGCGGGCAGACGCACGACATACCGGATCCGTCCGTCCAGGTCACGGGACCGGTCGTCCGGGACTCCCGTGAGGCGGGCCCCGGCAGCCTCTTCGTCGCCTTCGTCGGCGAGCGCGTGGACGGCCACGACTTCGCGGCCCAGGTCGTCGCAGCGGGAGCGGCCGCCGTCCTGGCGTCCCGCCCCGTGGGTGCCCCCACCATCGTGGTCGAGGACGTCCAGACGGCCCTCGGCGCGCTCGCGCGTCATGTCGTACGACGGCTCGGCACGACCCTCGTGGCGCTCACCGGCTCGGCCGGCAAGACCAGCACCAAGGACCTCATCGCCCAGGTGCTGCAGCGCAAGGCGCCGACCGTGTGGACACCCGGCTCGTTCAACAACGAGATCGGACTGCCGCTGACCGCGCTGAGCGCCACCGAGGAGACGAAGTTCCTCGTCCTGGAGATGGGCGCCCGCGGCCTCGGCCACATCCGCTACCTCACGGATCTGACGCCCCCGAAGGTCGGCCTCGTCCTGAACGTCGGCACCGCCCACATCGGCGAGTTCGGCGGCCGGGAGCAGATCGCGCAGGCCAAGGGCGAACTCGTAGAGGCCCTTCCGGAAGACGGCGCGGCGATCCTCAACGCCGACGATCCCCTCGTACGGGCCATGGCATCCCGTACGAAGGCGAAGGTGATCCTTTTCGGAGAGTCCGGCGAAGCGGACGTACGCGCCGAGAACGTGCGGCTCACGGACAGTGGACAGCCTGCTTTCACCCTTCACACACCCTCCGGTGCAAGCGACGTGACCATGCGCCTGTACGGTGAGCACCACGTGTCGAACGCGCTCGCCGCGGCCGCCGTCGCCCATGAGCTGGGCATGTCCGCGGAAGAGATCGCCACCGCGCTCTCCGAGGCGGGCTCCCTCTCCCGCTGGCGGATGGAGGTCACCGAGCGCCCGGACGGCGTGACGGTCGTCAACGACGCCTACAACGCGAACCCCGAGTCCATGCGAGCCGCCCTGCGCGCGCTCGCGGCCATGGGCAAGGGGCGGCGGACCTGGGCGGTGCTCGGCAAGATGGCCGAGCTCGGGGACGAGGCTCTCGCCGAGCACGACGCGGTCGGACGGCTCGCCGTCCGGCTCAACGTCAGCAAGCTCGTCGCGGTCGGGGGCAGGGAAGCGTCCTGGCTGCAACTGGGCGCATATAACGAGGGTTCGTGGGGTGAGGAGTCGGTGCACGTGTCCGACGCACAGGCGGCGGTCGACCTGTTGCGCAGCGAATTGCGCCCGGGAGACGTCGTACTCGTGAAGGCGTCCCGGTCGGTCGGGCTCGAGAGCGTGGCGCAGGCGCTCGTCGGGACCGGTGCCGAGGGTGAGGTTGCCGCCCGATGATGAAGCAGATCCTGTTCTCAGGAGTCATTGGCCTCTTTCTGACCCTGGTCGGCACCCCGTTGCTGATCAAGCTGCTCGCTCGCAAGGGTTACGGCCAGTACATCCGGGACGACGGCCCGCGTGAGCACGCCAGCAAGCGCGGTACGCCGACGATGGGCGGTATCGCCTTCATCTTCGCGACGGTGGCCGCCTACTTCCTGTCCAAGCTGATCACCGGCTACTCGGTGACCTACTCGGGCGTGCTCGTCCTCGGCCTGATGGTCGGCATGGGTCTGGTCGGCTTCCTCGACGACTACATCAAGATCGTCAAGCGGCGCTCGCTGGGTCTGCGGGCCAAGGCGAAGATGGCCGGCCAGTTGCTCGGCGGCATCTCCTTCGCGGTGCTTGCGCTGCAGTTCGAGGATGCCCGCGGCAACGCCCCGGCGTCCACGAAGCTGTCGTTCATCACCGACTTCGGCTGGACGATCGGCCCGGTGCTGTTCGTCGTCTGGGCGCTGTTCATGATCCTCGCGATGTCGAACGGCGTGAACCTCACCGACGGTCTGGACGGTCTGGCCACCGGCGCCTCCGTGCTCGTCTTCGGCGCCTACACATTCATCGGCGTGTGGCAGTTCCAGGAGTCGTGCGCCAACGCGCAGGACCTGACCAACCCGGGCGCCTGTTACGAGGTACGCGATCCGCTCGACCTCGCGGTCATCTCCGCCGCGCTGATGGGCGCCTGCCTCGGCTTCCTGTGGTGGAACACCTCGCCCGCCAAGATCTTCATGGGCGACACCGGTTCGCTCGCGCTCGGCGGCGTCCTCGCGGGCCTGGCGATCTGCTCCCGCACCGAGCTGCTGATCGCCATCCTCGGCGGTCTGTTCGTCCTGATCACGATGTCCGTGGTCATCCAGGTCGGCTCCTTCCGTATGACCGGAAAGCGCGTGTTCCGGATGGCGCCACTCCAGCACCACTTCGAACTCAAGGGCTGGTCAGAAGTGCTCGTCGTGGTCCGCTTCTGGATCATTCAGGGCATCTGTGTGATCGTCGGACTGGGCCTCTTCTACGCGGGATGGGCAGCGGACAAGTGACCTCCTCGGAGCCCTTCGAGTTTCAGGGCCAGCACGTCACCGTCGCCGGGCTGGGCGTCTCCGGCGTCCCGGCGGCCAAGGTCCTGCACGGCCTCGGCGCGCACGTCACCGTCGTCAACGACGGCGACGACGCACGCGCGCGTGCACAGGCCGCGGAACTGGAGGCGCTCGGCATCACCGTCCGTCTCGGCGACGGCGCGACCTTGCCCGAGGGCACCGACCTGATCGTCACCGCACCCGGCTGGAAGCCGGACAAGCCGCTGTTCGCGGCGGCACATGAAGCCGGCATCGACATCTGGGGCGACGTCGAACTGGCCTGGCGCCTGCGCGGCCCCGACGCGGCCCCCTGGCTCGCCGTCACCGGCACCAACGGCAAGACCACCACCGTCCAGATGCTCGCCTCGATCCTGAAGGCGGCGGGCCTGCGCACGGCCGCCGTCGGCAACATCGGCGTCTCCCTGCTGGACGCGGTGCTCGGCGAGGAGCAGTACGACGTCCTGGCCGTCGAGCTCTCCAGCTACCAGCTCCACTGGGCGCCCTCCCTGCGCGCCCACTCCGCCGCCGTCCTCAACCTCGCCCCCGACCACCTCGACTGGCACGGCTCCATGGAGGCGTACATCGCCGACAAGGGCCGTATCTACGAGGGCAATCGCGTCGCCTGCGTCTACAACGTCGCCGACAAGGCCACCGAGGACCTGGTCCGCGAGGCCGACGTCGAGGAGGGCTGCCGGGCCGTCGGCTTCACCCTCGGCACCCCCGGCCCCTCCCAACTCGGCGTCGTGGACGGCATCCTGGTCGACCGTGCCTTCGTCGAGAACCGGCAGAAGAACGCCCAGGAGCTCGCCGAGGTCTCCGACGTCAACCCGCCGGCCCCGCACAACATCGCCAACGCCCTTGCGGCCGCCGCCCTCGCGCGCGCCTTCGGGGTACCCGCGGCGGCCGTACGGGACGGGCTGCGGGCGTTCACCCCGGACGCCCACCGCATCGCGCACGTCGCCGACGTGGACGGGGTCGCCTACGTCGACGACTCCAAGGCGACCAACACGCACGCGGCCCAGGCCTCGTTGGCGGCGTACGACTCGATCGTCTGGATCGCGGGCGGTCTGGCGAAGGGCGCGACCTTCGACGAACTGGTCGCCAAGTCGGCGAAGCGGCTGCGCGCAGTGGTCCTGATCGGCGCCGACCGTGCGCTGATCCGTGAAGCCCTGGTGCGACACGCGCCCGAGGTACCCGTCGTCGACCTCGACCGGACCGACACTGGGGCGATGCTCGCGGCGGTCCAGGAGGCGCGGCGACTCGCCGTTGCCGGAGACACGGTGCTGTTGGCACCTGCCTGTGCCTCCATGGACATGTTCGCCAACTACAACAAGCGTGGAGACGCGTTCGCGGACGCTGTTCGCGAACTCGGCGCCTGACCCCGGCCGCCGGCTGCCGGGCGACCTTGGGAGGGACGCGTGGAGCCGTCGAGGCCGACGTACAGCGGAGGCAGCGATGCCCGGTAGCCGTACCGGGCGGCCGCCCGTGCAGCGGGACGTCCGCCGGCCCGCCGATGCGCGGACCCCGGGCGAGAATCCCGTCGCCCGGCTGGTCACGCGCACCCAGAAGGCCTGGGACCGCCCGTTGACCGCGTACTACCTGATCCTCGGCGGCAGCCTGCTGATCACCGTGCTCGGACTGGTGATGGTCTACTCGGCGTCCCAGATCACCGCGCTGCAGCTGTCGTTGCCGGGGTCGTACTTCTTCCGCAAGCAGGCCCTGGCCGCGCTGCTCGGCGCCGGACTGCTGTTCGCCGCCTCGCGGATGCCGGTCAAGCTGCACCGGGCGCTGGCCTACCCGATACTGGCGGGCGCCGTGTTCCTGATGGCCCTGGTGCAGGTGCCGGGGATAGGGGTGGCGGTCAACGGCAACCAGAACTGGATCTCCATCGCCGGTCCTTTCCAGCTGCAGCCCAGCGAGTTCGGCAAGCTCGCGCTGGTGCTGTGGGGCGCCGACCTGCTCGCCCGCAAGCAGGACAAGAACCTGCTCAGCCAGTGGAAGCACATGCTGGTGCCGCTCGTTCCGGTGGCGTTCATGCTGCTCGGGTTGATCATGCTCGGCGGCGACATGGGTACGGCGATCATCCTGACGGCGATCCTGTTCGGCCTGCTGTGGCTGGCGGGGGCGCCCACCAGGCTGTTCGTGGGCGTGCTGACGGGGGCGGCCTTCGTCGGCGCGATCCTGATCAAGACCAGCCCGAACCGTATGGCCCGCTTCGCCTGCATCGGCGCCACCGAGCCAGGCAGCGGCACCGCCGACTGCTGGCAGGCCGTGCACGGCATCTACGCGCTCGCCTCCGGCGGACTCTTCGGTTCCGGACTCGGTGCGAGCGTGGAAAAATGGGGTCAACTGCCCGAAGCGCACACGGACTTCATCTTCGCCGTCACCGGTGAGGAACTGGGCCTGGCGGGGACGCTGTCGGTACTCGCCCTCTTCGCGGCTCTAGGCTATGCGGGTATCCGCGTGGCCGGACGCACGGAGGACCCGTTCGTGAGGTATGCCGCGGGAGGCGTGACCACCTGGATCACCGCTCAGGCAGTGATCAACATCGGTGCGGTGCTCGGTCTGCTGCCGATCGCCGGCGTCCCCCTCCCGCTGTTCTCCTACGGAGGATCCGCCCTGCTGCCGACCATGTTCGCCATCGGGCTGCTGATCGCCTTCGCGCGTGACGAGCCCGCTGCGCGGGCGGCGCTTTCCATGCGGCAACCTCGCTTTGGTAGAAAGCGCGCGGGACGCCCTTCGGGGCCGGGCAGATGGAACACGATGCGACGGCGTGCCTCAGCGGCGCGTTCGTCCGGAGAGCGGTGAATTTCGGTGCATGTCGTACTCGCCGGTGGGGGGACCGCCGGCCACATCGAGCCCGCGCTCGCCCTCGCGGACGCCCTGCGCAGGCAGGACCCGACCGTGGGAATCACGGCCCTGGGCACGGAGCGCGGCCTGGAGACCCGACTCGTACCCGAGCGCGGGTACGAACTCGCGCTGATCCCCGCCGTACCGCTGCCACGCAAGCCCACCCCCGAGCTGATCACCGTCCCGGGCCGGCTGCGCGGCACGATCAAGGCGGCCGAGCAGATCCTGGAGCGCACCAAGGCGGACGCGGTGGTCGGTTTCGGCGGCTATGTCGCCCTGCCCGGCTATCTCGCGGCCAAGCGCCTCGGCGTGCCGATCATCATCCACGAGGCCAACGCCCGCCCCGGCCTCGCCAACAAGATCGGCTCGCGGTACGCCGCCAAGGTCGCCGTCTCCACCCCGGACAGCAAGCTGCGTGACGCCCGCTACATCGGCATCCCGCTGCGCCGCTCCATCGCCACCCTCGACCGGGCCGCCGCCCGCCCCGAGGCCCGGCACGTGTTCGGCCTCGACCCCAACCTGCCCACGCTGCTGGTCTCCGGCGGCTCCCAGGGCGCCCGTCGCCTCAACGAGGTGGTCCAGCAGGTCGCTCCCTACCTCCAGCAGGCCGGGATCCAGATCCTGCACGCGGTCGGTCCGAAGAACGAACTGCCGCAGGTGCAGCAGATGCCGGGGATGCCCCCGTACATCCCGGTACCGTACGTGGACCGGATGGACCTCGCGTACGCCGCGGCCGACATGATGCTGTGCCGCGCGGGCGCGATGACCGTCGCCGAACTCTCCGCCGTCGGACTCCCGGCCGCCTATGTCCCGCTGCCCATCGGCAACGGCGAACAGCGGCTGAACGCCCAGCCGGTGGTCAAGGCCGGCGGTGGACTGCTGGTCGACGACGCGGAACTCACCCCCCAGTGGGTGCAGCAGAATGTCCTGCCCGTGCTCGCCGACCCGCACCGGCTGTACGAGATGTCCCGCGCCGCCAGCGAGTTCGGCCGCCGGGACGCCGACGAACTGCTCGTCGGCATGGTGTACGAGGCGATCGCCGCGCGTCGTGCACACCACTAGGAGCTGATGACGGAGGGCAGGAAGCGTGGCCGGACCGACGACCGCCGAACGCGGTGAAAGCCAGCAGGAGTCGGCCGGCCCGCCTCCCGTTCGTCGTCTGCGGCGACCGAGGCTTCGTACGATCGTCATCCTGGCTGTGGCGCTGGTGCTCGTCGGGGCCGGCTCGGTCTGGGTGCTCTACGGTTCGAAGTGGCTGCGGGTGGAGCGCGTATCGGTCGCGGGAACACGGGTTCTGACACCGCAGCAGGTGCGCGAGGCCGCCGACGTACCGGTCGGGGCGCCGCTGATTTCCGTCGACACCGATGCGATTGAGGCACGACTGAGCCGAAAATTGCCCCGAATTGACTCGGTTGACGTGGTCCGCTCGTGGCCCCATGGAATCGGGCTGAAAGTGATTGAGCGCGTTCCGGTTCTGATTGTCGAAAAGGGCGGAAAGTTCATCGAAGTGGACGATGAAGGTGTCCGATTCGCCACGGTTTCTGACGCCCCGAAAGGTATCCCCGCACTCGAATTGACGCTGCCCCGCAGCGGCTCGAGCGCCGCGAGCCTGCGCCGCTTCGGCGAGGACCGACTGGTGCGCGAGGCCGTACGCGCCGCGGGTGCCATTCCGGCCGCCGTCGCCCGTGACACCCGGACCGTCAAGGTGAGTTCGTACGACGACATCTCACTGGAGTTGGGCGACGGCCGCACCATCGCGTGGGGGAGTGCGGAGAACGGCGCCGCGAAGGCGCGTACGCTCACCGCTCTCATGAAAGCATCGCCGGATGCGCGGCACTTCGATGTCAGCGTTCCCACCGCCCCGGCGTCATCGGGGAGTTGACGCACATCCGCGCAGGCCAGCACCCTGGTTGGGCAGTGCAACGCCTGATCACATAGGGTGAAAAGAAAAACGGGAGGTTCGGCGTGTTCGTTGAACGTGCGCCACTTGTCGACTTAGTGTCCTGTTCAGAAGATTCCAGCGAACAGACACACTGGTAACCCTAAACTTCAACGTTAGGGTTCGGGTCGGCGTTCGGACCGTCCCATTCGGCATCAGTCGCCGGATCGCGAGGCAGCAGTGCTTCGGCGGGCCGGCGGCACGTAACTCGAGGCGAGAGGCCTTCGACGTGGCAGCACCGCAGAACTACCTCGCAGTCATCAAAGTCATCGGTGTCGGCGGCGGTGGTGTCAATGCCATCAACCGGATGATCGAGGTCGGTCTCAAGGGCGTCGAGTTCATCGCCATCAACACCGACGCGCAGGCGCTGTTGATGAGCGACGCCGACGTCAAGCTCGATGTCGGCCGCGAACTCACCCGCGGACTCGGGGCCGGAGCCAACCCGGCCGTGGGCCGCAAGGCGGCCGAGGATCACCGCGAGGAGATCGAGGAGGTCCTCAAGGGGGCCGACATGGTCTTCGTGACGGCCGGTGAAGGCGGCGGCACCGGCACCGGCGGCGCGCCCGTCGTGGCCAACATCGCCCGCACGCTCGGCGCCCTCACCATCGGCGTGGTCACGCGCCCGTTCACCTTCGAGGGACGGCGCCGCGCCAACCAGGCCGAGGACGGCATCGCCGAACTCCGCGAAGAGGTCGACACCCTCATCGTCATCCCGAACGACCGGCTGCTGTCCATCTCGGACCGCCAGGTCTCGGTGCTCGACGCCTTCAAGTCGGCCGACCAGGTCCTGCTCTCCGGTGTCCAGGGCATCACCGACCTCATCACCACGCCCGGCCTGATCAACCTCGACTTCGCCGACGTCAAGTCGGTCATGTCCGAGGCCGGTTCGGCCCTGATGGGCATCGGCTCGGCCCGCGGCGACGACCGCGCGGTGGCCGCCGCCGAGATGGCGATCTCCTCGCCGCTGCTGGAGGCATCCATTGATGGGGCGCGCGGCGTCCTCCTCTCCATCTCCGGCGGCTCCGACCTCGGCCTGTTCGAGATCAACGAGGCCGCCCAGCTGGTCAGCGAGGCCGCTCACCCCGAGGCCAACATCATCTTCGGCGCGGTGATCGACGACGCTCTCGGCGACGAGGTCCGGGTCACCGTGATCGCGGCCGGCTTCGACGGGGGCCAGCCGCCGTCCAAGCGGGACAACATCCTCGGCTCGTCCGGGGCCAAGCGCGAGGAGCCGACTCCGGTACGGCAGACCGAGAGCCGTCCGTCCTTCGGCTCGCTCGGCAGCGTCAAGCCGAAGGAGGAGCCGGAGCCGCCCGCGCCCGAGCCGGTCAACGACATCCCGGTCGCCCCGCCGGTCCCGCCGTCCCGGTCCTACTCGGACAGCGCGGCCGAGGAGCTGGACGTGCCGGACTTCCTGAAGTGATAGGACAGCGCGAGAGCGTGAGCGGCGCGCACTTCGGCTTCACCGACCGGTGGGGCGGGGTGAGCGCCGCTCCGTATGAGGAGCTCAACCTCGGCGGCGCGGTCGGCGACGACCCCGACGCCGTACGGACCAATCGCGAACTGGCCGCCAAGTCGCTGGGCATCGACCCGGCCGACGTGGTCTGGATGAACCAGGTGCACGGCAACGACGTCGCGGTGGTGGACGGGCCCTGGGGGGACCGGCCCGCCGCGCAGGTCGATGCGATCGTGACCGTGCGACGCGGACTCGCCCTCGCTGTCCTCACCGCCGACTGCACGCCCGTGCTCCTCGCCGACCCGGTCGCCGGGGTCGTCGCCGCCGCTCACGCGGGACGGCCCGGCATGGTCGCCGGGGTGGTGCCCGCGGCGCTACGCGCGATGACGGACCTGGGCGCCGACCCGTCCCGGATCGTCGCCCGTACCGGACCCACCGTCTGCGGACGGTGCTACGAGGTGCCGGAGACGATGCGAGCCGAGGTGGCCGCCGTGGAGCCGACGGCGTACGCCGAGACGAGTTGGGGTACACCCGCCGTCGATGTGAGCGCCGGCGTGCACGCGCAGCTCGAACGGCTCGGGGTGCGTGACCGGGAGCAGTCGCCGGTGTGCACGCTGGAGTCGGGCGACCACTTCTCGTACCGCCGCGACCGCACCACCGGTCGGCTCGCGGGCTATGTCTGGCTGGACTGATGGGGCATGACGGACCGTAAGGACGAACTCGCCGTAAACCTGGCGAAGGTGGAGGAGCGCATCGCTGCCGCGTGCGTGGCCGCCGGGCGCAAGAGCGAGGAGGTGACCCTGATCGTGGTCACCAAGACGTACCCGGCGAGCGATGTGCGAATCCTGTCGGAACTCGGTGTGCGCCATGTCGCCGAGAACCGCGACCAGGACGCGGCCCCCAAGGCCGCCGAGTGCTCGGATCTGCCCCTTACGTGGCACTTCGTGGGTCAGCTCCAGACCAACAAGGTGCGATCCGTGGTCGGTTACGCGGATCATGTGCAGTCCGTCGATCGTTCCCGGCTGGTGACGGCCCTCTCGAAGGAGGCCGTGCGGGCCGAGCGCGAGGTGGGCTGTCTGATCCAGGTCGCGCTCGACGCGGGCGCGAGCGGCAGAGGGGAGCGGGGAGGCGTGGCACCGGGCGGAATCGCCGAGTTGGCCGAACTGGTGGCTCGGTCTCCGGGGCTGCGGCTCGACGGGCTGATGACCGTCGCGCCGCTCACCGGGGAGTACGCGGGACGCGAACTGGCGGCGTTCGAGAGCATGATGGATTTGTCGACTGACCTACGCAGGGCCCATCCGGCTGCGAACATGGTCTCGGCAGGAATGAGCGCGGACCTCGAGCAAGCCGTGGCGGCCGGAGCGACACATGTGCGCGTCGGCACTGCGGTACTCGGAGTCCGCCCCGGGCTCGGGTAACGTCGCCAAGAGTCGGACCACAGCAGAAAATATGGTCATTACCGCTGTACAGCGGGCGTAGCGACCTCGTGGATCCCTGGCACTTGGCAGTCGTCAGTCGATCCACCACAGAGCGGAGGACTCAGAGCATGGCCGGCGCGATGCGCAAGATGGCGGTCTACCTCGGCCTCGTGGAGGACGATGGGTACGACGGCCGCGGTTTCGACCCCGACGACGACTTCGAACCCGAACTCGACCCGGAGCCCGAACGGGACCACCGGCGACACGAACCGTCGCACCAGTCCCACGGCTCACATCAGTCCCAAAGGGATGAATCGGTACGAGTGGTGCAGCCTCCGGCGCCGCGCGATCCGGTGCCTCACGCGGCCGCACTGCCCGCGGAATCCGGGCGTCCGGCGCGCATCGCGCCCGTGGCATCCATCACACAAGAACGTCAAAACCTGGAGAAGAACGCACCGGTGATCATGCCCAAGGTCGTGTCGGAACGAGAGCCTTACCGGATCACCACACTTCACCCGCGGACCTACAACGAGGCCCGTACCATCGGGGAACACTTCCGTGAGGGCACCCCGGTGATCATGAATCTGACTGAGATGGATGACACAGACGCCAAGCGACTTGTCGACTTTGCGGCCGGTTTGGTGTTTGGTCTTCACGGCAGCATCGAGCGGGTGACGCAGAAGGTGTTTCTGTTGTCGCCTGCTAACGTCGATGTCACGGCGGAGGACAAGGCCCGTATCGCAGAGGGCGGGTTCTTCAACCAGAGCTGAGACGCACCACCGGAACAGCAGTACCGAACAGCATGGATCAGGGGAGAGGGAAGCAAGGGTCATGAGCGTGGTCCTGCAAGTCATTTACATCGCGCTGATGTGCTTCCTCATCGTGCTGATCTTCCGGTTGGTCATGGATTATGTCTTCCAGTTCGCCCGCTCATGGCAACCCGGCAAGGCGATGGTGGTCGTTCTGGAGGCCACCTACACTGTCACTGATCCACCGCTCAAGCTTCTGCGGCGGTTCATTCCGCCGCTGCGTCTCGGGGGCGTGGCGCTCGACCTGTCCTTCTTCGTACTGATGATCATCGTCTACATCCTGATTTCGATCGTGAGTCGGCTGTGAGCGATGTGAACTACCGTCTTGCCGAATGCCGACGACTACGTTGAGGTGAAGAGATGCCGTTGACCCCCGAGGACGTGCGGAACAAGCAGTTCACGACCGTCCGCCTCCGAGAAGGCTATGACGAGGACGAGGTCGATGCCTTCCTCGACGAGGTCGAAGCCGAACTGACCCGCCTGCTCCGCGAGAACGAGGACCTCCGCGCCAAGCTGGCTGCCGCCACGCGCGCTGCTGCCCAGAACCAGCAGAACATGCGCAAGCCGCCGGAGGGTCCCGGTCCGCAGGACCAGCAGCAGGGCGGCATGCCGCAGCAGGGCATGCGCGGGCCGGGTGCCCCCGTGCCCGCCGGCATATCGGGCCCGCCGCAGCAGCAGATGGGTGGCCCCATGGGTGGCCCGCCCCAGCTGCCGAGCGGTGCACCGCAGCTGCCCGCCGGTCCCGGCGGTCAGGGTCAGGGTGGCCCGCAGGGTCCCGGTCCGATGGGCCAGGGTCCGATGGGTCAGGGCCACATGGGTGGCCAGCCCCCCATGCAGCAGCAGATGGGTGGCCCGATGGGCGGCCCCATGGGCGGTCCGATGGGCGGCCCCGGTCAGGGCCCCGGTGGCGACAGCGCTGCCCGTGTCCTCTCGCTGGCCCAGCAGACCGCCGACCAGGCGATCGCCGAGGCCCGTTCCGAAGCCAACAAGATCGTCGGCGAGGCGCGTTCGCGTGCCGAGGGTCTCGAGCGTGACGCCCGTGCCAAGGCCGACGCCCTGGAGCGGGACGCGCAGGAGAAGCACCGTGTCGCGATGGGCTCCCTGGAGTCCGCGCGCGCCACGCTGGAGCGCAAGGTCGAGGACCTGCGCGGCTTCGAGCGCGAGTACCGCACGCGGCTGAAGTCGTACCTGGAGTCGCAGCTGCGTCAGCTGGAGACCCAGTCCGACGACTCGCTGGCTCCGCCGCGCACCCCGGCCACGGCATCCCTCCCGCCGTCCCCGGCGCCTTCCATGGCACCGGCCGGTGCGAGCGCGCCGTCGTACGGCGGCAACCAGACGATGGGCGGCGCCCCGTCTCCTGCCGGTCCGTCCTATGGCGGCGGTCAGCAGCAGATGTCGCCGGCGATGACCCAGCCGATGGCGCCGGTACGGCCGCAGGGTCCCGGTCCGATGGGGCAGGCTCCCTCGCCGATGCGGGGGTTCCTCATTGACGAGGACGACAACTGACGGTTCGTAGTACGGCGTAGGCGTCGGCAGCGTTCAGGGCGGGGCCCCGGGTTTTTGATCCGGGGCCCCGCCCTTTGCTGTGCGCGTGCGCGTTCGCGGGAGGCTGCGGTGTTTGTTCGGGTGTGGGTGGGGTGTCCGACGTACGCAATGCCGAAGGCCCGGGGCGCCGAAGAAGTTTCGGTGGCCCGGGTCTTTGAGGTGCGCGACGTGGGGGCTGGGCGGGGGTGGGTCGCGCAGCCCGGCGCTTTCGCGGTGCCGCCTGCGCCCACCCGTGCCGCCCCCGGCGGCACGACTGCCCGCAGGCGGCGGGCGGATATCTACGCCTTGCGGAGGCGGAACGTCAGGGTCAGGGCCTCGTCCGTGAACGGAGACCCGTATGTGTCGTCCGCCTCTCCCTGGGCGAAGTCCGTGGACAGGACCTCGTCGGCGATCAACTCCGTGTGTTCCGACAGAGCGGCGATCACTGCGGGATCCGTCGCCGTCCAGCGGAGCGCAATGCGGTCGGCCACGTCGAGGCCGCTGTTCTTGCGGGCCTCCTGGATCAGGCGGATCGCGTCACGGGCGAGGCCCGCCTGGCGGAGCTCCTCCGTGATCTCCAGGTCGAGGGCGACTGTCGCGCCGGAGTCGGAGGCCACGGACCAGCCCTCGCGCGGGGTTTCCGTGATGATCACCTCGTCGGGGGCGAGGGTGATCGTCTCGCCGTCGACCTCCACCGACGCCGTGCCCTCACGCAGGGCCAGCGACAGCGCTGCCGCGTCCGCGTCGGCGACGGCCTTGGCCACGTCCTGGACGCGCTTGCCGAACCGCTTGCCCAGGGCGCGGAAGTTGGCCTTCGCGGTCGTGTCGACCAGCGAGCCGCCCACCTCGGACAGCGACGCCAGCGACTCGACGTTCAGCTCCTCCGTGATCTGGGTGTGCAACTCGGGGTTGAGGGACTCGAAGCCCGTCGCTGCCACCAGCGCGCGCCTGAGTGGCTGGCGCGTCTTGACGCCCGACTCCGCGCGCGTGGCACGGCCCAGCTCCACCAGCCGGCGGACCAGGACCATCTGCTTCGACAGCTCCGGGTCGATCGCCGAGAGGTCCGCCTCGGGCCAGGACGCCAGGTGCACCGACTCCGAGGCGCCGGGCGTGACCGGCACGATCAGGTCCTGCCAGACCCGCTCGGCGATGAACGGGGTCAGCGGGGCCACGAGCTTCGTGACGGTCTCGACGACCTCGTGCAGGGTGCGCAGCGCGGCCTTGTCGCCCTGCCAGAAGCGGCGCCGGGAGCGGCGTACGTACCAGTTGGACAGGTCGTCGACGAACGCCGACAGGAGCTTGCCGGCGCGCTGGGTGTCGTAGGCCTCCAGGGACTGGGTCACCTGGTCCGTGAGCGCGTGCAGTTCGGACAGCAGCCAGCGGTCCAGGAGCGGGCGGTCGGCGGGGGCCGGGTCGGCCTCGCTCGGGGCCCAGTTGGACGTGCGGGCGTACAGGGCCTGGAAGGCGACCGTGTTCCAGTACGTGAGGAGCGTCTTGCGGACGACCTCCTGGATCGTGCCGTGGCCCACGCGGCGTGCCGCCCACGGGGAGCCGCCGGCCGCCATGAACCAGCGGACCGCGTCGGCGCCGTGCCGGTCCATCAGCGGGATCGGGTCCAGGGTGTTGCCCAGGTGCTTGGACATCTTGCGGCCGTCCTCGGCGAGGATGTGGCCGAGGCAGACGACGTTCTCGTACGACGACTTGTCGAAGACCAGCGTGCCGACGGCCATCAGCGTGTAGAACCAGCCGCGGGTCTGGTCGATGGCCTCGCAGATGAACTGTGCCGGGTAGCGGGCCTCGAAGAGGTCCTTGTTCTTGTACGGGTAGCCCCACTGCGCGAACGGCATCGAACCCGAGTCGTACCAGGCGTCGATGACCTCCGGTACGCGCGTGGCGGTCTGGGCGCACTGCGGGCAGTCGAAGGTGACGTCGTCGATGAACGGGCGGTGCGGGTCCAGGGCCGACTGGTCGGTGCCGGTCAGCTCGGTCAGTTCCGCGCGGGAGCCGACGACCGTGAGGTGGTCGTCCGCGCAGCGCCAGATCGGCAGCGGAGTGCCCCAGTAGCGGTTGCGGGACAGGGCCCAGTCGATGTTGTTGTTCAGCCAGTCGCCGTACCGGCCGTGCTTGACCGTCTCCGGGAACCAGTTGGTGTCCTCGTTCTCCTGGAGGAGGCGGTCCTTGATGGCCGTGGTGCGGATGTACCAGGACGGCTGCGCGTAGTAGAGGAGCGCGGTGTGGCAGCGCCAGCAGTGCGGGTAGCTGTGCTCGTACGGGATGTGCTTGAAGAGCAGGCCGCGCTGCTGGAGGTCTTCTGTGAGCTTTTCGTCCGCCTTCTTGAAGAAGACGCCGCCGACGAGGGGGACGTCCTCCTCGAAGGTGCCGTCGGGGCGGACCGGGTTCACGACGGGCAGGCCGTACGCGCGGCAGACCTTGAGGTCGTCCTCACCGAAGGCGGGGGACTGGTGGACCAGACCCGTGCCGTCCTCGGTCGTGACGTAATCGGCGTTCACCACGTAGTGGGCGGGCTCGGGGAACTCGACCAGTTCGAACGGGCGCTGGTACGTCCAGCGTTCCATCTCGGCGCCGGTGAAGGTCTGGCCGGTGGTCTCCCAGCCCTCCCCGAGGGCCTTGGCGAGCAATGGTTCGGCGACGACGAGCTTCTCGTCGCCGTCGGTCGCGACGACGTAGGTGACTTCGGGGTGGGCGGCGACGGCCGTGTTGGAGACCAGGGTCCAGGGGGTCGTCGTCCAGACGAGGAGCGCGGCCTGGCCGGCGAGCGGGCCGGAGGTGAGGGGGAAACGGACGTACACGGACGGGTCGACGACCGTTTCGTAGCCCTGCGCCAGCTCGTGGTCGGACAGGCCGGTGCCGCAGCGGGGGCACCAGGGGGCGACGCGGTGGTCCTGGACCAGCAGGCCCTTGTTGAAGATCTCCTTCAGTGACCACCAGACGGACTCGATGTACTCGGGGTCCATGGTGCGGTAGGGGTCGTTGAGGTCGGTCCAGTAGCCCATGCGGGTCGTGAGCGCTTCGAAGGCGTCCGTGTGGCGGGTCACCGACTCGCGGCACTTGGCGTTGAACTCGGCGATGCCGTACGCCTCGATGTCCTGCTTGCCGGAGAAGCCGAGCTCCTTCTCGACCGCCAGCTCCACCGGCAGGCCGTGGCAGTCCCAGCCCGCCTTGCGGGCCACGTGGTAGCCGCGCATGGTGCGGAAGCGGGGGAAGACGTCCTTGAAGACGCGCGCCTCGATGTGGTGGGCGCCCGGCATGCCGTTCGCGGTGGGCGGGCCCTCGTAGAACACCCACTCGGGGCGCCCCTCGGACTGCTCCAGGGTCTTGGCGAAGATCTTCTGCTCGCGCCAGAAGTCGAGCACGGCGTGCTCCAGCGCGGGCAGGTCGACCTGGGCGGGCACCTGGCGGTACGTCGGCGTTGTCATCAGCGAGCTTCCTCCGGCGGACTTTCTGCCTTCCGACCGGAGGGACGAGAGCTACGTCTTTCCTTGCGCCGCCTTCGGCGCGCTCCCGCGGTACCACCCTCCTTGGCTCCCCGCCGCACCCGGTGCGTCGGTGAGCCCCCTCATTGGGGTCGCGATGCCGGGTCTACCGCCCCTTGCGGGGTTTCTTCCGGCGGCTCCGGGGTGATCTTCACGTCGCGCTCGCCCCCGGGCTTCCACCGTCCCCGGGTCGCTCTGGGCTGCGTACGCCGCTACTCGTCCCCATCCACGCTTTTCGCTCCGCCCAGTGTACGGCGCCGCACGGACAGCGGCCGACCGGTTTTCCGGTGGCCGGGGGCGGAGCGGCGGCGGGTTCCCGGATGACCCGATTGGCCAGGTGCGCGCGCTCGGATCCCGGGATGATGGGCTGGGCGGATTACCGGGCGGAGAGCTGGGCACAACGGATGCATGCTTCCCGCCCGGCGCTTGCGGGGCGGGCGAATCGGGCGGCGTGCCCCGTTGCCGCGGGACTCAAGTCGATTTATCGTCCCAGCACGATTCGCGAGCAAGATCACAATATGTGAAGGGGCCGCGGCCATGGTGGCGAAGAAGACCGCCGTACAGCAGTCGGCGTCCGGCAGATCCACACGTGGCTCCGGCGGCGCGGCCAAGGACGTGAGCGGCAAGAAGAGCGCGCAAGGGGGGTCCGCGGGGAAAGCCGCGAAGGCGGCGGAGCCGGCCAAGCCGGTGAAGACGGTGCGGGGGGCTGCCGCCCGGGGGAAGGCGGCCACGGACAAGAAGACGGCCGAGAAGAGGGCGACGGACAAGAAGGCGGCTTCCAAGGCGGGGGCATCCAAGGGGGTTGCGACGGAAACCGCCTCCAAGAAGACGGCCGCCAAGAAGACCCCGGCCAAGAATGCAACGGCGACATCGAAGGCGGCCCCCTCGGTTCCTTCGAAGAAGGCGGCGGCCAAGAAGACGACAGCCAAGAAGACGACAGCCAAGAAGACGACAGCCAAGAAGGCAGCAGCAGAGCAGGCCACTGCCAAGAAGGCGGGGGCCAAGAAGGCCGTATCGAAGAAGGCGGCCGCGAAGGAGGAGGCCATGACGGCCGGTACGAAGAAGGCGGCCGCTAAGAAGACGGCCGCTCCGCAGAGTGCCGGTGAGCAGGGCGGCGCCCCGAAGGGCACGCCTGCGAAGGGCACCTCCAAGAAGAGTGCGGCCAAGAAGAAGAGCACGGCCAAGAAGGCGGGCGCGGCCGAGGCCGCGAAGCAGACGGGAGCCACGACGGTGGTTGCGAAGAAGACTCCTGGCACGGCCACGGCGGCGAAGACCGCCGTTCCCAAGGCACGGGTCGCCGCGGCGGTGGAGCCGGGCGAGCTCGCGGTGCGCCCCGGTGAGGACCCCTGGACCCCGGAGGAGGTCGAGGAGGCGCGTGCCGAGCTGCTGTCCGAGGGGACGCGGCTGCGCACCGAGATCACGTCGTCCGAGGAGGCGCTCGCGGGTCTGATGCGGGACTCCGGGGACGGTGCGGGCGACGACCAGGCGGACACCGGCACCAAGAACATCACGCGCGAGCACGAACTGGCCCTCGCCGCCAACGCGCGCGAGATGCTGATCCAGACGGAGCGTGCCCTGGTGCGGCTCGACGCGGGTACCTACGGCCTGTGCGAGAACTGCGGGAACCCCATCGGCAAGGCCCGTATGCAGGCCTTCCCACGGGCCACCCTGTGCGTCGAGTGCAAGCAGAAGCAGGAGCGCCGCTACTGATCGCGGTGGCCGGTTCCTCGTACGCCTCCTCAGCACGCCGGTGCCAGGAGGCGTGCCGTACCCTCGTGCTCAGTCAGGTACCTAGGTTGAGGGACTCACGTGGCAGAGGCGGAGCGCATCATCGGTACGCCGGATTCCCCTGAGGGAGCTGGAGCGGAGCCGGAGCAGTCGTCCGGTCGGGACGGGCAGGGGAGCACCGGTGAGCGGCCCAGGGGCAAGCGCCGGATCGCTGTCCTGTTCGCCGTGGCCGCGTTCGCGTACGCCCTGGACCTGATCAGCAAGATGATCGTGGTCGCCAAGCTGGAGCATCATGACTCGATCGAGATCTTCGGGGACTGGCTGAAGCTCGAGGCGATCCGCAACGCGGGCGCGGCCTTCGGCTTCGGCGAGGCCTTCACCGTCATCTTCACGGTGATCGCCGCGGCCGTGATCGTCGTGATCGCCCGCCTCGCCCGCAAGCTGTACAGCCTGCCCTGGGCGATCGCGCTCGGCCTGCTGCTGGGCGGTGCGCTCGGCAATCTCACCAACCGGATCTTCCGCTCGCCGGGCGTCTTCGAGGGCGCGGTCGTCGACTTCATCGCGCCCAAGCACTTCGCGGTGTTCAACCTGGCCGACTCGGCGATCGTGTGCGGCGGCATCCTGATCGTGCTGCTGTCGTTCCGGGGGCTCGACCCGGACGGCACCGTCCACAAGGACTGAGCGCGCGGTCGGGGTTGTCAGTGCTGTCCTGCATACTCGACGGGTGAGCACGCTTCCCGAGATCCGTACCCTGCCCGTGCCCGACGGCCTGGAGGGCGAGCGCGTCGACGCCGCCATCTCCCGCATGTTCGGCTTCTCCCGTACCAAGGCCGCCGAGCTGGCAGCGGCGGGGAAGGTCACGGTCGACGGCTCGGTGGTCGGGAAGTCCGAGCGGGTGCACGGCGGCGCCTGGCTCGAGGTCGAGATGCCGCAGGCGCCCGCGCCGGTGCAGGTGGTCGCCGAGCCGGTCGAGGGCATGGAGATCATTCACGACGACGAGGACGTGGTCGTGATCATCAAGCCGGTCGGCGTGGCCGCGCACCCCAGCCCCGGGTGGTCCGGACCGACGGTCATCGGCGGGCTGGCCGCCGCCGGGTACCGCATCTCGACGTCCGGCGCCGCCGAGCGCCAGGGCATCGTGCACCGCCTCGACGTCGGTACGTCGGGGCTGATGGCGGTCGCCAAGTCGGAGCGCGCGTACACCTCGCTGAAGCGCCAGTTCAAGGAGCGCACGGTCGACAAGCGCTACCACACGCTCGTACAGGGCCACCCCGACCCGACCAGCGGCACCATCGACGCGCCCATCGGCCGCCATCCCAACCACGACTACAAGTGGGCGGTCACCGCCGACGGCAAGCCGTCCGTGACGCACTACGACCTCATCGAGGCGTTTCGCGCGGCCTCCCTGCTCGATGTGAAGCTGGAGACCGGCCGCACCCACCAGATCCGCGTCCACATGGCCGCCCACCGGCACCCCTGCGTCGGCGACCTGACCTATGGCGCCGACCCGACGCTCGCCAAGCGGCTCCACCTGACCCGCCAGTGGCTGCACGCCGTACGGCTCGGCTTCGAGCACCCCGGCGACGGCCAGTGGGTGGAGTTCGCCTGCGACTACCCGGCCGACCTGCAGAAGGCTCTGGACCAGGTCCGCGAGGAGACGTACGCATGAGCTCCGCGCCTCCGTCGTACGTGGTCCGGGTCGCCGAAGGCCCCGGCGACCGCGAGGTGTGCTTCGGGGTGCGCAAGGAGGTCTTCGTCGTCGAGCAGGGTGTGCCAGAGGATCTCGAGTACGACGCCTGTGACGCCGTAGCCGTGCATGTGCTGGCCGTTCGGGAGGACGGGATGCCGCTCGGGGCCGGGCGGCTGCTGTGCGGCGAGGAGGCCGCCGCGAAGAACGGCGGTGACCCGTCTGTCGGCTCGCTCGGCAGGCTCGCGGTGACGAAGGCGGCACGCGGACTGGGCGTCGGGGCGGCACTGGTGCGGGCCATCGAGGAGGCGGCACGCGCGCGTGGGCTGCGGGCCGTGGATCTGCATGCGCAGACCCACGCGATGGGGTTCTACGAGCGGCTGGGGTACGCGGCGTACGGGCCGGAGTTCCTGGATGCGGGGATACCGCATCGGGCGATGCGGCGGAGTGTGTAGCACCGAGGGTGCGCCTGGCACGCTGGGCGTCTGGGGGCACTTGATCGTCAGGCCGCCGGGCAGATCCCGAGGTGGTGGATCGGGTGCTGCGGCAGCTGGATGTGTGCGTAGTTTGAGGTGATCTCCCACAGCCGGCGGCCGACGGTCGTAGGGTTTGATCATGGCTCGCAATGTGGTGATCAGCGGTGGCGGTACGGGGATCGGGCTCGCGGCGGCGCAGCTCTTCGCCGGTGACGGGGACCAGGTGTTGCTCCTCGGGCGGCGGGCCGAGGTGCTGGCGGAGGCCGGGGTGCCCGGTGCGCTGACCTGTGCCGCCGATCTCAGCGATCCGCGTGAGGTGCGCGGCGTCGCGGACTTCGTGGCGCGGGAGTTCGGGACTGTGGACGTGCTGATCCACAGTGCCGGGGGAAGCGGGATTCTGGAGACGTCGGCTGAGAGCGATGACCCCCTCGATGCCGTCGCACACGACTGGACCGTCAACTTCCGGCTCAACACGCTGACCGCCGTGCTGCTCACGGAGGCGCTGAAGGAGCGGCTCGCCGAGCCCGGTGGGCGGGTGCTGTTCCTCAGCTCCATCGCCGCGTTCCGGGGGTCGGGAACCGGGGCGTACGGCGCCGCCAAGGCCGCGCTGCATCCGTACGCCCATGATCTGGCCCGGCAGTTGGGGCCGCGGGCGATCACCGTGAACGTGGTCGCGCCGGGGTATGTCGAGGACACCGGGTTCTTCGGGGACACGATGGACGAGGCGCGGCGGGAACGGCTCATCGGGGAGACCTCGACCGGGAGGGCCGGGACGCCCGGCGACATCGCCGCGACCCTGCACTTCCTCGCCGCCCACGCGGCCGGGCACATCACCTCCCAGGTGATCCAGGTCAACGGCGGCGCCGAGCGCGGGCACTGACGGTCAGCGGTCTCCGCGGTGCGGCGTGTCATGGGCGCGGCGGGAGGCGGAGCCGTCGCGGAACGCACGGCCGTCGAGGTGGCCGGGCGGCAACACCGCGTCCGCCGTGTTGACGCGGGGCAGCGCGTACGGGTGCTGTTCGGCGAGCCAGCGGATCATCCGCTCGCGGACGGTGACCCGTACCGTCCAGATGTCGTCCGCGTCCTTGGCCGTCATCAGCGCCCGTACCTCCATGGTGCTCGCGGTGGCGTCCGTGACGTCCAGGCCGTAGTGGCGGCCGTCCCACGCCGGGCACTCACGCAGGATGTCGCGCAGCTGTTCACGCATCGCCTCCACCGGGGCCGAGTGGTCGACCTGCCAGTGGACGATGCCGGTCATCTGGGCGCCGCCGCGCGACCAGTTCTCGAAGGGCTTGGAGGTGAAGTACGACACCGGCATGGTGATCCGGCGCTCGTCCCAGGTCCGTACGGTCAGGAACGTCAGTGTGATCTCCTCGACCGTGCCCCACTCGCCGTCCACGACGACCGTGTCGCCTATGCGCACCATGTCGCCGAAGGCGATCTGCAGCCCCGCGAACATGTTGGCCAGCGTCGACTGCGCGGCGACACCGGCGACGATGCCGAGGATGCCCGCCGACGCCAGCAGCGAGGCGCCGGCCGCGCGCATCGCCGGGAACGTCAGCAGCATCGCGGCGACGGCCACCACGCCGACGATCGCCGCCACCACACGCATGATCAGCGTCACCTGGGTACGGACCCGCCGGACCCGGGCCGGGTCGCGGTGGGCGCGGGCATAGTGGCTGTACGACGTCTCGACGACGGACCCGGCGATCCCGACCGTCAGCCAGGCCGTGGCCCCGATCAGCACCAGCGTCAGCACCCGGCCGATGCCGGTCTCGTACTCCTCCAGCAGCTGCGCCTCGTCGTACGACCCCCTGAGCACCGCCGCGCTCAGCACGACCTGGTAGGGAATCCGGGCGCGGCGCAGCAGGCCCCACAGCGGGGTCTCGCTGTGCCGTTCGTCGGCCTTGCGCAGCAGTAGATCGGTGGCCCAGCCGATGAGCACCGGCAGCACGATCGAGCCGCCGATGACGATCAGCGGGCGGAGTATGTTCTCCATCCTCCGAACCGTAACCGCCGACCGGGGCGCGTGAACATGGCCCCCTTGTGCGCGGCGGGTACCTTGCGGCGGGCGTCGCGGGGCGTTGTCGTACCCGGCTGGCACCATGGCCTCATGAACATCGTGCTCTTTCACTCGACCTTCGGCCTCAGGCCCGCGGTGCGCGCGGCGGCGGACCGGCTGCGCGGCGCCGGACACGAGGTGTGGACGCCGGACCTCTTCGAGGGGCGTACGTTCGAGACGGTCGAGGAGGGCATGACCTTCAAGGACGAGGTCGGCAAGGACGAGCTGCTGAAGCGTGCCGTGCTGGCCGCGGCGCCCTATTCCGAGCGGGGGTTGGTGTACGCCGGGTTCTCGCTCGGCGCGTCCATCGCGCAGACCCTCGCGCTGGGCGACGAGAAGGCGCGCGGGCTGCTGCTTGTGCACGGCACCTCGGACCTCGCGCCGAACGTCTCGGCGGACGGTCTGCCGGTGCAGTTGCATGTCGCCGAGCCGGACCCGTTCGAGACCGACGACTGGCTGAGCGCCTGGTATCTGCAGATGGGCAGAGCGGGCGCCGACGTGGAGATCTACCGATACGCCGGAGCCGGTCATCTGTACACCGACCCCGGCCTGCCGGACTACGACGAGGAGGCCGCCGAGGCCACCTGGCGGGTGGCGCTCGGCTTTCTCGACAGCCTGGACGCGTAGGCGCTCCGCTGGGGGTGCCGCGATGGGTCGTCAGTTGTCTGCGGCGCCGCCGTGGCTGGTCGCGCAGTTCCCCGCGCCCCTTTGGGGCGCGGCTGAACCGGCCGCTACACCGGGTCGTAGGTCCGCTCGACCTTCTGCGTGCCGCTGCGTGTGCGGTAGGAGCGTGACCAGGATGCGGTCGCGTTCTGCTTTGTTCTGTCGGACAGGACGTAGTAATCCATCTGCGCGCGGGCGGCGGTGATGTCCAGGACGCCGTAGCCGTGGCGGTCGGTGTCGACCCAGTGGACGTGCCGGTTGGCGGCGCGGATGATCGGTGAGGCGATCGCGGAGATCGTGCCCTCGGGGGCCTTGACGATGTCGTCCAGGTTGTCCGACGTCACCGACGTGACCACGAACTCCGTGGCGGCCGAGGCGGACAGCGGGTAGGTCCCGGCGTTCACCGGCACATCGTTGGCCCACGCCATGTGGATGTCGCCGGTGAGGAAGACGGTGTTGCCTATCGCGTTGGACCGCAGATGGGCGAGGATTTCGCGGCGGTCGTCCGTGTAGCCGTCCCACTGGTCGGTGTTGAGGGCGAGGCCCTCCTGCGGCAGGCCCAGCAGCTTGGCGAGGGGCTTGAGGAGGTCCGCGGAGAGCGAGCCGATCGCGAACGGCGAGATCATCACCGAGTTGCCGACCAGCCGCCAGGTGGTGTCGGAGGACTTCAGGCCCGCCTTCAGCCAGTCGAGTTGGGCGCGGCCGGTGAGCGTGCGGTCCGGGTCGTCGACCTCGCCGTTGCCCACGGCGACCTGCTGTGAGCGGAAGGAGCGCAGGTCGAGCAGGGAGAGGTCGACGAGCTTGCCGAAGCGGAGCCGACGGTAGGTGGTGCCGGCGATCGCCGGACGGACCGGCATCCACTCGAAGTACGCCTGCTTGGCGGCGGCTTGACGGGCGGCCCAGGTGCCCTCGGCGCCCTCGGTGTGGTTCTCGGCGCCGCCCGCCCAGGCGTCGTTGGCCATCTCGTGGTCGTCCCAGATCGCGACGACCGGAGCCGCCGCGTGCAGGGCCTGGAGGTCGGCGTCGGTCTTGTACTTCCCGTGCCGGGTGCGGTAGTCGGCGAGCGTGAGGATCTCGTGGGCGGGCGCGGTCTGCCGTACGACGGTGCCGCGCGTGCCGTACTCGCCGGTGCCGTACTCGTAGATGTAGTCGCCGAGGTGCAGCCAGGCGTCCAGGTCGCCGCGGGCGGCGAGATGGCGGTACGAGGCGAAGTAGCCGGCCTCCCAGTTGGCGCAGGAGACCACGCCGAAGCGGAGGCCCGCGACGGCCGCGTCCGCCGCCGGCGCGGTGCGGGTGCGCGCCACCGGGGAGTCCGTGCCGCCCGCCGAGAAGCGGAACCAGTAGTCGGTCGCGGGCGCGAGGCCCCGGATGTCCGCCTTGACCGTGTGGTCGGAGGCTGCGGTCGCGGTGGTCGACCCCTTGGCGACGACGTTCATGAACGCCTTGTCGGTGGCGACGGTCCAGCTCACCTCGGTGTCCGGACCGAGCCCGGAGCCGGGCACCGCCGCCGCGGTGGGCGTCACCCGGGTCCACAGCAGGACACCGTCGGGGAGCGGATCGCCGGAGGCGACACCGTGCAGGAACGCGGGGGCCTCGTCGGCGGCTCGCGCGGGGAGCGCGCCGGCGAGCGGGGCTCCGATGAGGGTGGCGCCAGCAGTGGCCGCCGCGGCCTTGACGACCGTACGGCGGCGCGGGGCAAGCGAGTTGGCGCTCTGTGAAGTTCTGTATCGACTGGTCACGAGCGATCAGGTTACTGACCGGTCACATACGAGAGCGGGCGAACCGGGAAAGTTCGCCCGCTCTTCATGCGGGGGTTGAACGCCCCGCTTGGTGTCAGCCCTTGAGAGCCGCGTCGACCACCCTGTTGAAGTCGGCCACCGTCAGAAGCGGGGCGCCGTTGCCGTCGGCGGTGAGCTGCTTGCCGTCCATGACGAAGCCCGGAGTGCCCTGTACGCCGTCCTTGTTGTCGTCGAAGGTCTTCGACATGGCCAGCGCCCAGGCGTCGTAGGTGCCCTTGTTGACGGCGTCCTGGAACTTCTTGTTGTTCTTCAGCTCGGGGACGGTGTCGGCCACCTTGATGAGGTAGCTGTCGTCCTTGAACTTGTCGTCCGTCTCGTCCGGGTGCCACTTCGACGAGTACATCGCGGTCTTGTACTCGAGGAACGCCTCGGGGCTGACGTTCAGCGCGGCGCCCAGGGCGCTCAGCGCGTTCTTGGAGCCCTCGCCGTTGTCCTTGTTGTCGATGAACGTGGCGCCGACGTACTGGAACTTGAACTTGCCCTCGTCGATGTCCTTGTCCAGGGTCGAGCCGACGGTCTGCTCGAACTGGGCGCACACGGGGCAGCGCGGGTCCTCGTAGATCTTGAGGGTCTTCTTGGCGTTCGCCTTGCCGATGACGACGGTCGTGCCGTCCTTGCCCGACGTGTTGGCCGGCGCGACGACCTTGTCGTCCTTCGCGGCCTCCCAGTAGCTGGGCTTGTTGCCCTGCACCACCGCGTAGCTGATGCCGCCGGCTATCGCGAGGACGGCGACGATCGAACCGGCGACGATGACCTGACGCTTGATCTTGTCGCGCTTGGCCTGCCGCTCGCGTTCCTGGCGCAGCCGCTCTCGGGCGGCGGTCTTCGCGGCCTGGCTGTTCCGCTTGCTCATGGGGTTCTCCAGTGGGGACGCGCATCTGTCGTGCGCGGGATACGTATGGGGACTGCTGGTGCTCAGTGGCTGTTCGCGTGAAGCCTGATGGGGGCTTATGCGAAGGCGGCCGGGCACGGCGGTCCGCGGCGTCCCAGGGAGTGCACGAGGATCCGGTCGCGGATGACGGCCGGGCGGTGGGCGGAGCGCGGCAGGCGGCGGGCCGGCGGGGCCGGGCGTACCGTCACCGCGGCGGTCGCGAGCAGCAGCGGCCGGAACGAGGTCGCCGCCACCGCGCTCAGCAGCTGGGCCAGGGCCCGCTCGCCGCGGCGCAGATAGGCGGCGGCCAGGAGTCCGACGCCGACATGTGCGCCCAGCAGCAGCCAGGCCGCCGTGGGGTCGGCGTGGGCGAGCAGGCCGGCGGCCCGCTCGGTGTCCGTTCCGGTGACCCGGACCAGCGGGGTGCCGACGCCGGTGCCGTCGCCGCACAGGACGTCGAAGCCGACGGAGCGCAGCGGGCCCGTGACCGGGCCGCCCGCGGCGCCGTAACAGACGTGCTGGCCGGTGGTGAAGACGGTGTCGGCGGCCAGCTCCAGCGGGATCAGCAGGGCGGCGATCCGCCCGAACCCGCGCTCACGGCCAGCCAGCGCGTAGGCGATGACGAACACGGCGGCGGCGACCACGGCCACCGTGTTCAGCGGCAGCGGGACCCGGGACAGCAACACGTGCGACGCGGTGCTGAGCGTCACGACGAGTGCCGTGAACAGCGCCGCGCGTACGGCTCTGAGCTGGGTCCTGGATATGTCCATAGCGGAGGAGAGTCTGTCACGTGGGCCGGTAAGGGACCCCTAAAGAGTTCCTGTGAGTGGGCCTTCCGTCACAGACCCGGAATCCGGCCGTTGCGGAACAGGTCCAGGAAGATCTGGTGGTCCGCACGCGCGCGTGCGCCGTAGCTGTGCGCGAAGTCGACCAGCAGGTCCGCGAAGCCGGCGCCGTCGTCGGAGTCCGCCGCGATCGCCGCGTCGATGGCCCGCTCCGTGGAGAAGGGCACCAGGGACTCGCCGGAGGTGTCGTCCGCCGCTGCGTGCATCGTCGCCGTGGCCCGGCCGAGGTCGGCGACGACCGCCGCGATCTCCTCCGGCTCGTCGATGTCGCCCCAGTCCAGGTCCACGGCGTACGGCGAGACCTCGGCGACCAGCTGACCGGCGCCGTCCAGCTCGGTCCAGCCCAGCCACGGGTCGGCGTGCGCCTGGAGGGCGCGCTGGGAGATCACCGTGCGGTGGCCCTCGTGCTGGAAGTAGTCGCGGATCGCCGGGTCGGTGATGTGACGTGAGGCCGCCGGGGTCTGGGCCTGCTTGATGTAGATGACGACATCGTTCTCCAAGGCGTCGGTGTGGCCCTCCAAGAGGATGTTGTACGAGGGCAGCCCGGCCGAGCCGATGCCGATGCCGCGGCGGCCGACGACATCCTTGACGCGGTAGGAGTCCGGGCGGGAGAGCGAGGCCTCGGGCAGTGTCTCCAGGTAGCCGTCGAAGGCCGCGAGCACCTTGTAGCGGGTGGCCGCGTCCAGTTCGATGGAGCCGCCGCCCGGCGCGAAGCGACGCTCGAAGTCGCGGATCTCGGTCATCGACTCCAGCAGCCCGAAACGGGTCAGCGAGCGGGCGTCACGCAGCGCGTCCAGCAGTGCGCCCTGGGCGGTGTCCAGCGTGAACGGTGGTACCTCGTCGCGCTTGGCGCCGGTCGCCAGGGCGTGGATCCGCTCGCGGTACGCGCCCGCGTACACCTGCACCAGCTCAGTGATCTGCTCGTCACTGAGTGCCTTCGCGTACCCGATCAGCGCGATGGAGGCCGAGAAACGCTTGAGGTCCCAGGTGAAGGGTCCGACGTACGCCTCGTCGAAGTCATTGACGTTGAAGACCAGCCGGCCGTTCGAGTCCATGTACGTGCCGAAGTTCTCGGCGTGCAGGTCGCCGTGGATCCACACCCGCGAGGTGCGCTCGTCCAGGTACGGGCCGCCGCGCTTCTCCGCGTCCTGGTCGTGGTAGAAGAGGCACGCCGTACCCCGGTAGAACGCGAACGCCGAGGCCGCCATCTTGCGGAACTTCACGCGGAACGCGGCCGGGTCGGCGGCCAGGAGCTCGCCGAAGGCGGTGCCGAAGACGGTGAGGATCTCCTCGCCGCGTTGCTCGGCGCTGAGCTGCGGGACCGACATTGCCTGGTGCCTCCTGGTGCGAGGGTGGTGCGTGACATGTGGGGCGGATGTGACGCCCGGATGGACGGGCCCGTCCGTCCCCTTCCAACGCACGAAGGTACGTGGGAGTGCCCGCCGAGTGTCAGTGCTCAGGCATAGACTTCGACGCTGTCCCCCCAGACTGTCCGCAGCCTGTCGCCGAGCGTTTTCCTTGGAGGTCACGCCGTGTCAAAGCCGCCGTTCACGCACCTGCACGTCCACACCCAGTACTCACTGCTGGACGGTGCCGCGCGGCTCAAGGACATGTTCAACGCGTGCAACGAGATGGGCATGACCCATATCGCGATGTCCGACCACGGCAACCTGCACGGGGCGTACGACTTCTTCCATTCCGCGAAGAAGGCCGGAGTCACCCCGATCATCGGGATCGAGGCCTATGTCGCCCCCGAGTCCCGGCGCAACAAACGCAAGATCCAGTGGGGCCAGCCGCACCAGAAGCGCGACGACGTCTCCGGTTCCGGTGGTTATACACACAAGACGATCTGGGCGGCGAACTCCACCGGCCTGCACAACCTCTTCCGGCTCTCCTCCGACGCGTATGCCGAGGGCTGGCTGCAGAAGTGGCCGCGGATGGACAAGGAGACCATCTCCCAGTGGTCCGAGGGGCTCATCGCGTCCACCGGCTGCCCCTCCGGCGAGCTGCAGACCCGGCTGCGCCTCGGCCAGTTCGACGAGGCCCTGAAGTCGGCCGCCGAGTACCAGGAGATCTTCGGCAAGGACCGCTACTTCCTGGAGCTGATGGACCACGGCATCGAGATCGAGCGCCGGGTCCGCGACGGCCTGCTGGAGATCGGCAAGAAGCTCGGCATCCCGCCCCTGGTCACCAACGACTCGCACTACACCTACGCGCACGAGTCGACGGCGCACGACGCGCTGCTGTGCATCCAGACCGGCAAGAACCTGTCCGATCCGGACCGCTTCAGGTTCGACGGCACCGGTTACTACCTGAAGTCCACGGACGAGATGTACGCCATCGACTCCTCGGACGCCTGGCAGGAGGGCTGCGCCAACACCCTCCTGGTGGCCGAACAGATCGACACCACCGGCATGTTCGAGGCCAAGAACCTCATGCCGAAATTCGACATCCCCGAGGGGTTCACGGAGGTCACCTGGTTCAAGGAGGAGGTCCGCCGCGGCATGGAGCGCCGCTTTCCGGGCGGCGTCCCCGAGGACCGCCAGAAGCAGGCCGAGTACGAGATGGACGTCATCATCCAGATGGGGTTCCCGGGCTACTTCCTCGTCGTCGCCGACTTCATCATGTGGGCCAAGAACCAGGGCATCGCGGTCGGTCCGGGCCGTGGTTCCGCGGCCGGCTCGATCGTCGCGTACGCCATGGGCATCACCGACCTCGACCCGATCCCGCACGGCCTGATCTTCGAGCGGTTCCTCAACCCCGAGCGCGTCTCCATGCCCGACGTCGACATCGACTTCGACGAGCGCAGGCGCGTCGAGGTGATCAGGTATGTGACGGAGAAGTACGGCGCCGACAAGGTCGCCATGATCGGCACGTACGGCAAGATCAAGGCCAAGAACGCCATCAAGGACTCCGCGCGCGTGCTGGGCTACCCGTACGCGATGGGCGACCGCCTCACCAAGGCGATGCCCGCCGACGTCCTCGGCAAGGGCATCGACCTCAACGGCATCACCGACCCCTCGCACCCGCGCTACAGCGAGGCCGGCGAGATCCGCGCGATGTACGAGAACGAGCCGGACGTGAAGAAGGTCATCGACACCGCCAAGGGCGTCGAGGGCCTGGTCCGGCAGATGGGTGTGCACGCCGCCGGCGTCATCATGTCCAGTGAACCCATCGTCGACCACGCCCCGATCTGGGTGCGGCACACGGACGGCGTGACCATCACGCAGTGGGACTACCCGCAGTGCGAGTCGCTCGGCCTGCTGAAGATGGACTTCCTCGGCCTGCGCAACCTGACGATCATGGACGACGCCGTCAAGATGGTGAAGTCCAACAAGGGCATCGATCTCGACCTGCTGGCCCTTCCGCTCGACGATCCGAAGACCTTCGAACTGCTCCAGCGCGGCGAGACACTCGGCGTCTTCCAGTTCGACGGCGGCCCCATGCGCTCGCTGCTGCGGCTGATGAAGCCCGACAACTTCGAAGACATCTCCGCCGTGTCGGCCCTGTACCGCCCGGGCCCGATGGGCATGGACTCGCACACCAACTACGCCCTGCGCAAGAACGGCCTCCAGGAGATCACGCCGATCCACAAGGAGCTCGAGGAGCCCCTCAGGGAGGTCCTGGACGTCACCCACGGCCTGATCGTCTATCAGGAGCAGGTACAGAAGGCCGCCCAGATCATCGCGGGCTACTCACTCGGCGAGGCCGACATCCTCCGCCGCGTGATGGGCAAGAAGAAGCCCGAGGAACTGGCGAAGAACTTCGTTCTCTTCCAGGAGGGCGCCCGCAAGAAGGGCTTCAGCGACGAGGCCATCCAGGCCCTGTGGGACGTGCTGGTCCCGTTCGCCGGCTACGCGTTCAACAAGGCGCACTCGGCGGCGTACGGACTTGTCTCGTACTGGACCGCGTTCCTGAAGGCGAATCACCCCGCCGAGTACATGGCCGCGCTGCTCACCTCGGTCAAGGACGACAAGGACAAGTCGGCCGTCTACCTCAACGAGTGCCGCCGCATGGGCATCAAGGTGCTCCCGCCGAACGTCAACGAGTCGCTGCACAACTTCGCCGCCCAGGGCGACGACGTGATCCTCTTCGGCCTGGAGGCCGTGCGCAACGTCGGCACGAACGTGGTCGACTCGATCATCCGGTCCCGCAACGCGAAGGGGAAGTACGCCTCCTTCCCCGACTACCTCGACAAGGTCGAGGCCGCGGCCTGCAACAAGCGCACCACCGAATCGCTCATCAAGGCGGGTGCGTTCGACTCCCTGGGCCACACCCGCAAGGGCCTCACCGCACATTTCGAACCGATGATCGACAACGTGGTGGCGGTCAAGCGCAAGGAAGCCGAGGGGCAGTTCGACCTCTTCGGCGGGATGGGCGAGGAGGACACCAGCGAGCCCGGCTTCGGACTCGACGTGGAGTTCACCACCGAGGAGTGGGACAAGACGTATCTGCTCGCCCAGGAGCGGGAGATGCTCGGGCTGTACGTGTCCGACCACCCGCTCTTCGGCCTGGAGCATGTGCTGTCCGACAAGGCCGACGCGGGCATCGCCCAGCTCACCGGAGGTGAGCACGCGGACGGCGCGGTCGTCACCATCGGCGGCATCATCTCCGGCCTCCAGCGCAAGATGACCAAGCAGGGCAACGCCTGGGCGATCGCCACGGTCGAGGACCTCGCCGGTTCCATCGAGTGCATGTTCTTCCCGGCGACGTACCAGCTGGTGTCGACCCAACTCGTCGAGGACGCCGTGGTGTTCGTCAAGGGCCGCCTCGACAAGCGCGAGGACGTGCCCCGTCTCGTCGCGATGGAGCTCCAGGTCCCCGACCTGTCGAACGCAGGCACCAACGCGCCCGTGATCCTCACCATCCCGGCCACCCGGGTCACCCCGCCCATGGTCAGCCGCCTCGGGGAGATCCTCAGCCATCACAAGGGCGAGAGCGAGGTGCGGATCAAGCTCCAGGGGCCGCGGAAGACCACCGTGCTGCGGCTGGACCGGCACCGGGTCAAGCCGGATCCCGCGCTCTTCGGCGACCTGAAGGTGCTGCTCGGGCCGTCCTGTCTGGCCGGCTGAGGCGCGGTATCGCGAGAGGGGCGCACCGTGCCGGGTGCGCCCCTCGTCCTGTGCCTGGGCCGCAACAGCCCGTTATGAAGATGTCAGTTGTGACCGAAGCGCTTCTGCTTGCCCTTGCGCGCGATGTCGCTGGGAGTCACCTGGGACAGGCGCTGCTCGGCCTGCGCCTCCATCGAGGACTGCTGGGCCTGCTGTTGCCCGCGCTCGGACTGCGGCTGCTTTCGGTCCTGTTTCTTGTTCTTGGCCATGGTGATCTGCCTCCTGTGGGGGATCTAGGGGCCAGGGCCGAGACCAGACTCACATAGGCTGACAAGGAATGCATTTCGGATAATTACCGTGCGTGACAGGGCTTGTCGGGGAAGCGATACCCCGAAACGCCACGCCGAAGATCGAGTTCGGACCGTTAACCCTCGCGTGGTCGGGCAGACTCGAAGGAAGCCCGAAGCAAACCTCCCGGAAAGAGGGTGGATCGCGTGGACCGCTGCATCGTCCTGGTGGACGCCGGGTATCTGCTGGGGGCCGCCGCCTCTCTTCTCGCCGGAGAGCCCTCACGCTCCCGCATCACCGTCGACCACACCGCCCTCATCCAGGGCCTGCGCGAACGCGCCGAGTCGGACACCGAACGGCCGCTGCTGCGTATCTACTGGTTCGACGGCGCCCCCGACCGCGTCCCGCAGCCCGAGCACCGCAGGCTGCGCGTGATGCCCCGGGTCACCGTCCGGCTCGGCGCCCTGACCCGCAGCGACGGACGCTGGGCCCAGAAGGGCGTCGACGCCGCGATGCACGCCGAGCTCACCGAACTGGCCCGCAACCGCGCCTGCTCCGACATCGTCCTCGTCACCGGCGACGGCGATCTGCTGCCGGGCATGATGGCCGCGAAGGAGCACGGAGTCGCCGTACACCTGTGGGCCGTGCAGGCCGCGGACGGCGACTACAACCAGTCCGAGGACCTGGTCGCCGAGGCGGACGAGCGGCGCGTGCTCGACCGCACGTGGATCACCAAGGCGGTACGGGCCAAGGACCTCGGCGGGATCTGCGCGCCGCCGCCGGTGCCGCGGCCCGAGATCGCCGCGATCCTCTCCGCGCCGCTCCCGGAGTCCGCGCTCTCCTCGGCCGAGCGGGCCGCCGAGGACCGGGAGCACCCGCCCGCAGCCACCGCCTCCGAGAACGGCAGGCAGGAGCGGGTGCCCGCGCCCAAGGGCGTGCCCACCCCCAAGGACCTGGCCGCGCTGCGCGCCCCCGGTGGCACCCAGGCCGACAAGCACCCCGCGAGCGCGACGCTGCGGTGGTCCTCCGACAAGGGCTGGGTCGACCGGCCCGGTGTCGCGGCCGAACCGCCCGAGGTCGCCTCCATGCCGACGCTGGCGCAGCTGACCACGGCGGAGCAGCGGTGGGCGGACCGGGAGGAGGACATCACCACGGTCGGCGGGGATCCGTACGAGGTGGGACAGGTGTTCGCCAGGCGGTGGATGGGGCGGCTCGGGGACCAGAGCCATCTGCAGAAGCTGTCGGGGATGTACCCGCGCATTCCGCACCGCATCGACGGCGAACTGCTGCGGTACGCCGCCCGGTTCGGGCTCCTCGCCCACAAGGACGACCAGATCGACGAGCACGACCGCTATGCGATCCGGGCCGGTTTCTGGCGCGAGATCGATGTGCGGACGGCCGCGGAACACGCTCCCGCGGGGGAGTGAAACGGCACATACGCCGCCCCCAAGGGCCGGCAGAGGTTCCCGACCCCGTACTCTCGTCCCTTGTGAGCATGCGCGCGGGACAGGCACTTCGACACGGTGGGGCTGTCGTGTGCGCGGTGCGCGGGCTGACGAAGACCTATCCCGCGGTGCGGGGTCGGCGCGGGGTTCCGGCGACGCCCGAGGTCAGGGCCACGGACGATGTACGGCTGGACATCCGGCGGGGTGAGATCTTCGGGCTGCTCGGACCGAACGGCGCCGGGAAGACCACCCTCGTACGGCAGCTGACCGGGCTGATGCGGCCGGACCGCGGCAGCGTGGAGATCCTCGGACACGACATCGTCCGGCATCCGGAGCGGGCCGCGCGGATCCTCGCCTACCTCGGCCAGGAGTCCACCGCCCTCGACGACCTCACCGTGTCGCTCGCCGCCGAGACCACCGGACGGCTGCGCGGACTCGACGTGAAGCAGGCACGGGCCGAGCGGGACGACGTACTCGACGAGCTGGGCCTCACGCCACTCGCCGGGCGCCCGATCAGGAAGCTGTCCGGCGGGCAGCGGCGGCTGGCCTGTTTCGCTTCGGCGCTGGTGGGGGAGCGGTCGCTGCTGGTCCTCGACGAGCCGACCACCGGTATGGACCCGGTGGCGCGGCGGGCCGTGTGGTCCGCGGTGGACCGGCGTCGGGCCGAGCGCGGCACCACGGTGCTGCTGGTCACCCACAACGTCATCGAGGCCGAGACAGTCCTCGACCGGGTCGCCGTCCTCGACCAGGGACGCGTGATCGCCTGCGACAGCCCCGCCGGGCTCAAGGAGCAGGTCGCCGGGGAGGTCCGGGTCGAGCTGGTGTGGCGGGACCGGGCGCCGCTGGAGGTGCCCGAGGTCGCCGCGCTGCGGGAACGGGCCGTGGAGTCGGGGCGCCGCTGGACACTGCGGCTCGCACCCGAGGAGGCCCGGGTGGCCGTCGCCACGGTCACCGGCGGGGCCGCGTTCACCGCGCTGGACGACTTCACGCTCGCCACGCCGAGCCTGGAGGACGTGTACCTGGCGCTGGGCGGCGATGCGCAGGGGCTGGTGAAGGCATGAGCGTGCGGATCGTCGTATCCGTATCCGTATCCGTATCCGTATGGGACAGGGGGACTGCCTCAGTGGGCCGTACGAAGGGGAGCACTTCGACGTGAGTGTCGTATCCGCCGATGTCCTGCCGGGCGGGGCCCTGGCCGTGGACGAGGCCGCCGACGGCGCGGCCGTCCTCGGGCCGCGGGCGCGGCTGTGGCCGTCCCTCGCCGCCGTGTACCGGGCGCAGCTGTCCCGGGCGCGGGTCGCGCGGATACCGCTGTTGTTCGTGGCAACCTTCCAGTCGATCGGGATCATGGTCCTGATGCGCGGGGTCGTGGACGGCGGGGGCGAGGCGCGGGCCGTGGTGGCCGGGTCGTCGGTGCTCGTCGTGGCCTTCGTCGCGCTGAATCTGCTCGCCCAGTACTTCGGGCAGCTGCGGGCCAGCGGCGGGCTCGACCACTACGCGACGCTGCCGGTGCCGCCGGCGGCGGTGGTGCTGGGGGCGGCGGGCGCGTATGCGTCGTTCACCGTGCCGGGGACCGTCGTGACGGCGGTGTTCGGGTGCGCGCTGTTCGGGCTGCCGCTGGCGCATCTGTGGGTGCTGGCGGCGGTGATCCCGCTCGCCGGTGCCGCGCTCGCCGGGCTCGGGGCGGCTCTCGGGCTGCTCGCACCGCGGCCCGAACTGGCCACGCTGCTCGGCCAGTTGGGCATGTCGGCGGCGCTGCTGCTGGGCGTGCTGCCGGCGGAGCGGATGCCGGAAGGGGTGCGGTTCCTGCGGGATCTGCTGCCGTCGACGTACGGCGTGGAGGCCTTCGCGCGTACGTTCGGGCCGAGCCCGGACTGGGCGTTCGTGCTCGGTGACCTCGCCGTCTGCGGGGTCGTGGGCGTGGTGTCGCTGGCCGTCGCGACCTGGGCGTACCGCCGGGCTGCCGTCCGGTGACACACCGCACAGGCGGGCCTGGCACGATGTCAGGGTGACCGCACCGCTGACTCCTCCTCCGCCGCCGCATGAACAGCCGCCCTACGGTGGGTGGCCGCCGTCGCCTGCCGGGCAGGCGTACGGGGCCCTCGCGACGCATGATGTCGGGTACGGACAGGACGGGCCCGGGATGAAGACCGAAGTGCGGGAAGCCGCGGTGATCGCGGTCGTGGTGGCGCTCGGCGGACTGCTGCTGGGCGTGGTGTGGGCCTGGCTGGCGCCGCGCGTGCCGCTGGTGGGGGACGTCGTCGACAAGAACTGGGTCGTCTACCTCAAGGACACCGAGGGGGAGCAGGCGGTGGGGGTGGACGGCACGTTCACTCTGCTGGCCGTCGCCTTCGGTGTCGTGAGCGCCTTCGTCGTGTTCCTCGTGCGGCGGCGTGGCGGGGTGCCGCTGGTGGTCGGGCTGGCCGTCGGAGGGCTGCTCGGATCGCTGCTGGCCTGGCGGGTGGGGATCTGGCTCGGGCCCCCGGAGAATGTGATCGCCCATGCGAAGCAGGTGGGCAAGGGGATTACGTTCTCCGCGCCGCTGAAGCTGGGGGCGAAGGGCGCGTTGCTGGCGTGGCCACTGGCCGGGCTGGTGGTGCACCTGGGGCTCACGGCGTTGTTCGGGCCCCGGGATCCGGAGCCGTATCAGCAGCCTGTTGGGGCGCCGCCTGCGTAGGGCCAGGTCCGCTGTGGTTGCGGCGGGGGTTGGTTCGCCCCCGCCGCCCCTACCCGTCCCATCCCTGAGGGCTGCGCCCCCAGACCCCCGCTTCGGCCTGAACGGCCTCGTCCTCAAACGCCGGACGGGCTTGGATCAGGCTGGGCGCCGACCATGATTGGCTCGGCCCTTTTTCACACGCCACTTGCGTTTCCGGGTCTTCTTCGACATGTCCCCTCTGCTTAACCGAGGAAGGGACCGGCGTCGAGAGGTCAGGCGCGGGCGATCGGGGCGAGGGTGGCGTTCGTGAGGTCGGTCAGGTCCTTCGGGGACAGCTCGACCTCCAGGCCGCGGCGGCCCGCCGAGACGCAGACCGTGTCGAACGCCGTCGCCGAGGCGTCCAGGACCGTCCGGAGCTTCTTGCGCTGGCCCAACGGGGAGATGCCGCCCCGGACATAGCCCGTCGTGCGCTCCGCCAGGGACGGGTCCGCCATCGTCGCCTTCTTGCCGCCCACCGCCGTCGCCAGGGCCTTCAGGTCCAGCGAGCCGGACACCGGGACGATGCCGACCACCAGCGTGCCGTCGACGTCCGCGACCAACGTCTTGAAAACCCGCTCAGGGGAGACACCCATCGCCTCGGCGGCTTCCTCGCCGTAGGAGGGGTGTGCGGGGTCGTGGTCGTAGGCGTGGACCGTGAAGTCCGCGCCCGCCGCTGTCAGGGCCACCGTCGCGGGCGTGCCGGCCGACTGTTGCTGCTTCTTCGACTTCTTCGCCATCCGGGCTTTCCCAGGTTCAGTTGAGGTTCGTCGGGCCGCGCGTCAGGTCCGACGCCGGCAACGACGGCAGGTTACGGATGATGGCCGTCTCGGAGCGAAGGAGTTTCAGTTCGTCGCGCAGCCGGGACGCGGTGTCCGGCGCCTGGAGCAGACGCTGCTTCGTCGGGGTGTCCAGCATCATCGCGGCGGCCACGAGATACGAGACCACGGCCGGCTCGTCCGGCAGCTCCGCGCCCGTCGACAGCGACCGCTCCCGGGCGCCCGCCAGCCGCTTCTGGTACTGCCGGAACGCCCGCAGCACCCCCTCGGCCAGCGCCCCCGCCTCGTCGCCGCGATCCTCCGTCAGCTCCTCCAGCTCGGCCGTCAGGAAGGGACCGGACGCGTCGACCGACAGCAGCCGCACGCGGGTCGTCCCCGTCGCCAGTACCTCGAACGTGCCGTCGGACCGCTCCCGGATCGTCGCCGCGTCCGCCACACAGCCCACGCCGTGGAACGCCTTGACGGGATCGGCGCCGAAGCCGGCGGCGGGCCCGCGCTCGGGCAGGGCAGTCGGGTCCGGCATGCCGGGCGCGCTGGCGGCCACCTCGTGGCCGTCGCGGATCGCCACGACGGCGAAACGGCGCGGTTCGTCCTCGGGGGACTTGAGCAGTTCGCGCATCATGGCGCGATAACGCTCCTCGAAGACGTTCAACGGAAGTACGAGTCCCGGGAACAGCACCGAGTTCAAGGGGAAGAGTGGAAGCCGGACGGTGGTCACGGCGTGAAAGCCTAGTCGTCGCGGGAGAACGCGCGTGCGCACCGACCACCTGGTGGGCAGCTCCCGCACCCGCGTCAGCTCCCGGTGGGCAGCTCCCGCACGTACTTCAGCCCCGTCGCAGCAGCCGCGTCGCCCCCGCCGCCACCGTCGTCGCAAGGATCCAGCCGACCAGGATCATCGCCGCGGCCAGCCACTGCCAGCCGCCGCGCAGCCGAAAGAAACCCACCTGACCGAGGTCGATGACCGGCAGGAGCAGGTCGAGCGCGAAGAGGGCCGGGTTCCACGGCGGATGCTCACCGGACTTGATCGGCGGATGGTCGGCGTGCGTGAAGGCCACCGAGCTCGCCGCCCACAGCAGCGCCATCCAGACCGCCGCCCGGCCGGGCCGGTAGCCGTAGGCCACCGTCAAGTCCTGCACATACCCCCACAGCTTGGCCGCCGCCGGCAGGGTCTCGCGCCGTCGGCGCTGCTTGGCCAGCAGCACCTCGCGGGCGTCCTCGTCCTCGCCCCCGGCCCGCAGTACGGTGGCCAGTCGCTCGTACGGCTCCGGGTTGTACTCGGCGGTCGCGGCGGCGACCCACTCCAGCCGCTCGGCGAGCGGGAACGGGCCGCGCGGCACGAGGTTCTCGTAGGCGAAGCCGCCCATGTGCAGCCGCCCGGGGCCGGGCCAGCTGTCCCTCCGGTCCATCAGGTTGACGATCTTCGCCCCCGAGAGCACGACACGCCCGCGCGCCGGCCGCTCTCCGAGGAAGCGCAGCTCCGGTGTCTGCACCCGCCGCAGCGACAGCTCCTGCTCGTCGGTGAAGGTGAACCGGGCCCGCTCGAAGTCGACGGAGTCCCCGAACCGCCCGTCGTCCAGCCGCACCCCGCCCTCGCACTCGACCCGCTGGACCCGCGTCCCGCGCGCGGGTGTGGTCCCGCTCAGCAGCACGCTGTCGACACCGGCGGGCGTGAGATACAGTGTCCGCCCCACGGTCAGCTGCGGCGCGTTCAACGCGAACCGCGTGTACGGATTGGCCAGCCGGGCGCCCCGCAGACTCAGCGACACGCCGACGTTGGCGCCGCGCAGCCGCAGCTCGCCGTGCGATTCGAGCAGCTCGGCCTGGAGGTCCTGGCCGATGGTCATGCCGTCCCCGGAGATGGAGCGCCCGCTGCGGTCCCGGTAGACGATGGCCTGGTTGATCAGCAGATCCGTGCCGATGTGCGCGTCGGTCAGCCGTACCCCGTGGTGGAAGCGGCAGCGCGGCAGATGCAGATCGCCCTCCGTGTGCACCCGGGCCGCCTCCAGTCGCGGCACCGAGCAGTCCACCAGCCGTACGGTGGTGAAACGGGCCTCCGGCAGCAGGATCTCCCGCTCGAAACGGCAGCCGCGCAGCTCGACGTAGGGCGTGACCGTGCCGCCCGCGAGGTCCAGGGTGCCGCTGATCTGTACGCCGGTGAGCTTCAGGGACGACACGCGGCCCGCGAGTGCGGGCGGGCCGTCCAGCAGCAGCCAGCACACGATCCGCGCCCGCACCGTCCGCTCGGGTCCCCACGGGTGCCCGCCGTGCGGATCGTCGACGATCGGTTCGCCGCTGCTCAGGTCATACACGCTGCCGTTGCGGAAGGCCTGCCACATGCCGGCCTCGGCGGCGGTCAGATCGTCCGGCAGCTCCCCGGCGCGGATGCCGGCCCCCTCGGTCACGGTGGTCCATTCCTCCTGTTACTCATGGGTTTCGTACAACTGTTCATGCCCGCTGAGTGACGCGCCGAACACTAAACGTGCTGTGCTTTGTGGGGGGGCACCCCCCACACCCCCCTGATCTTCCGGGTCGTGTATCAGTCACTGAAACGCGGGAACAACGCCCGACTCCGGTCTGCGAGAATTGAGCCCGTGATCTCCCGAATCGATCTGCGCGGCGACGCCCTCCCGGAGGGTCCCGCCCTGCGCGACCTGCTGCCCCGAGCCGACTTCGACGTTGCGGCCGCCCTCGAGAAGGTGCGTCCGATCTGCGAGGCCGTGCATCATCGGGGCGACGCGGCGCTGATCGACTTCGCCGAGAAGTTCGACGGGGTGCGTCTGGATTCCGTACGCGTCCCGGCCGAGGCGCTCGACAAGGCACTCGAAGAACTCGACCCGGCCGTGCGCGCCGCCCTGGAGGAGTCCATCCGGCGCGCCCGTCTCGTCCACCGCGAGCAGCGCCGTACGACGCACACGACCCAGGTCGTGCCCGGCGGCTCGGTCACCGAGAAGTGGGTGCCGGTCGAGCGGGTCGGGCTGTACGCGCCCGGCGGCCGGTCGGTCTACCCGTCCTCCGTGGTCATGAACGTCGTGCCCGCCCAGGAGGCCGGCGTCGAGTCGATCGCGCTCGCTTCGCCCGCGCAGGCCGAGTTCGATGGCCTCCCGCACCCGACGATCCTCGCCGCCTGCGCGCTGCTCGGCGTGGACGAGGTGTACGCCGCCGGTGGCGCCACGGCCGTCGCGATGTTCGCGTACGGCACCGAGTCCTGCCCGCCCGCCAACATGGTCACCGGCCCCGGCAACATCTGGGTCGCCGCCGCCAAGCGCTACTTCACCGGCAAGATCGGCATCGACGCCGAGGCGGGCCCGACCGAGATCGCGGTCCTGGCCGACTCCACCGCCGACCCGGTGCACGTCGCCTCCGACCTGATCAGCCAGGCCGAGCACGATCCGCTGGCCGCCGCCGTCCTCGTCACCGACTCCGTGGAGTTGGCGGACGCGGTGGAGAAGGAGCTGGAGCCGCAGGTCGCGGCCACCAAGCACATCGAGGACCGGGTCGTGCCCGCCCTCAAGGGCAGGCAGTCCGCGATCGTCCTGGTCGACGGCGTCGAGGAGGGCCTGCGAGTCGTCGACGCGTACGGCGCCGAACACCTGGAGATCCAGACGGCCGAGGCTGCCGCGGTCGCGGACCGGGTGAAGAACGCCGGCGCCATCTTCATCGGCCCCTGGGCGCCGGTCTCGCTCGGTGACTACGCCGCCGGGTCCAACCACGTCCTGCCCACGGGTGGCTGCGCCTGCCACTCCTCGGGCCTGTCGGTCCAGTCCTTCCTGCGCGGTATCCACATCGTCGACTACACGAGGGACGCGCTGGCCGACGTGGCGCAGCACGTGGTGACGCTGGCGGAGGCGGAGGACCTGCCCGCGCACGGCGCGGCGATCAAGGCGCGTTTTGCCGGAGGCGAACAAATCGGGCACAGCGGCTGGAAGGTACCCGAGGGCAAGTGACTGGCATCGACGATCTCCCCGTACGGGACGAGCTGCGCGGCAAGTCCCCCTATGGCGCGCCCCAGTTGGACGTCCCCGTACGGCTGAACACCAACGAGAACCCCTATCCGCTGCCCGAGCCGCTGGTCGAACGCATCGCCGAGCGTGTCCGCGAGGCGGCCCGGAACCTCAACCGCTACCCGGACCGGGACGCGGTCGAACTGCGCACACAGCTGGCCAAGTACCTGACCGACACGTCCGGTCACGAGGTGGGCCCGGCGAACGTCTGGGCGGCCAACGGCTCCAACGAGGTCATCCAGCAGCTGCTGCAGACCTTCGGCGGCCCTGGCCGCACCGCGATCGGTTTCGAGCCGTCGTACTCGATGCACGCGCTCATCGCGCGCGGCACCGGAACGGGCTGGATCTCGGGTCCCCGCGACGACGACTTCACGATCGACGCCGCCGCGGCCGAGAAGGCGATCGCCGAGAACCGGCCGGACGTCGTCTTCATCACCACCCCCAACAACCCCACGGGCAACGCGGTTCCGCCCGAGACGGTCCTCGCGCTGTACGAGGCCGCGCAGGCGGCGAAACCGTCAATGGTTGTGGTCGACGAGGCGTACATCGAGTTCAGCCACGGCGACTCGCTGCTGCCGCTGCTCGAAGGGCGGCCGAATCTCGTCGTCTCGCGGACGATGTCGAAGGCGTTCGGCGCGGCCGGACTCCGCCTCGGCTACTTCGCCGCGCACCCGGCTGTCGTCGACGCCGTCCAGCTCGTACGGCTGCCCTACCACCTCTCGGCGATCACCCAGGCGACCGCGCTCGCGGCCCTGGAGCACACCGACACGCTGCTGAAGTACGTCGAGCAGCTGAAGGCCGAGCGGGACCGGCTGGTGAGCGAGCTGCGAGCGGCCGGCTACGAAGTCGTCGAGTCCGATGCGAACTTCGTGCAGTTCGGCCGGTTCGAGGACTCTCACACTGCCTGGCAGCGGATCCTCGACCAGGGCGTACTGGTCCGCGACAACGGCATCGCGGGGTGGCTGCGGGTCAGCGCCGGAACCCCACAGGAGAACGACGCGTTCCTCGACGCGGTCCGTGAACTCAAGAAGGAGCAGAGCTGATGAGCCGCGTAGGACGCGTGGAGCGCGTCACCAAGGAGACGTCGGTGCTCGTCGAGATCGATCTCGACGGCAGCGGAAAGGTCGATGTGTCGACCGGCGTCGGCTTCTACGACCACATGCTCGACCAGCTCGGCCGGCACGGTCTGTTCGACCTGACCGTGAAGACCGAGGGCGACCTGCACATCGACTCGCACCACACCATCGAGGACACCGCCCTCGCGCTGGGCGCCGCCTTCAAGCAGGCGCTCGGCGACAAGGTGGGGATCTACCGCTTCGGCAACTGCACGGTCCCGCTGGACGAGTCGCTGGCCCAGGTGACCGTCGACCTGTCCGGCCGCCCCTACCTCGTGCACACCGAGCCCGAGAACATGGCGCCGATGATCGGCGAGTACGACACCACGATGACCCGGCACATCCTGGAGTCCTTCGTCGCCCAGGCGCAGATCGCGCTGCACGTGCACGTGCCGTACGGGCGCAACGCGCACCACATCGTGGAGTGCCAGTTCAAGGCGCTGGCCCGGGCGCTGCGGTACGCCAGCGAGCGGGACCCGCGCGCCGCCGGAATCCTGCCTTCCACGAAGGGCGCGCTGTGAACGGGCTGTCGACCATCCTGATTGTCGTCGGGCTCTTCCTGGTCGGCGGGATCATCTCCTTCGCCAAGCAGGAGATGCCGAAGAGCCTCATCGTGCTGCTCTCGATCGGCGCCGCGATGTGTCTGGTCGCGGGCGTCCTGCGGCTGGAGGTGTGGAATTGAGTGCACCCAAGCAGGTCGTGGTCTTCGACTACGGCTTCGGCAATGTGAGGTCGGCCGAGCGTGCCCTCGCGCGCGTGGGCGCCGACGTCGAGATCACCCGTGACTACGACAAGGCCATGAACGCCGACGGGCTCCTCGTGCCCGGCGTCGGGGCCTTCGCCGCCTGTATGAAGGGGCTGACCGAGGCCCGCGGCGACTGGATCGTCGACCGTCGCCTGGCCGGCGGCCGTCCCGTCATGGGCATCTGCGTCGGCATGCAGATCCTGTTCGCGCGCGGCATCGAGCACGGCGTCGAGACCGGCGGCCTCGACGAGTGGCCCGGCTCGGTCGAGCCGCTGCAGGCCGACATCGTGCCCCACATGGGGTGGAACACCGTGGACGTGGCGCCGGGCTCCGAGCTGTTCGCCGGTCTGGACGCGGACGCGCGCTTCTACTTCGTGCACTCGTACGCCGTCCACGACTGGAACCTCGAAGTCCACAACCCGACGCTGACGGCCCCCAAGGTCACCTGGTCGACGCACGGCAAGCCCTTCGTGGCCGCCGTGGAGAACGGTGCCCTGTGGGCGACGCAGTTCCACCCCGAGAAGTCCGGCGACGCCGGAGCCCAGCTCCTCACCAACTGGATCGGAACACTGTGAGCAAGCTCGAACTCCTCCCCGCCGTCGACGTCCGCGACGGCCAGGCCGTCCGCCTCGTACATGGAGAGTCCGGGACCGAGACGTCGTACGGCTCCCCCCTGGAGGCCGCCCTCGCCTGGCAGCGGGCAGGCGCCGAGTGGCTGCACCTGGTCGACCTGGACGCCGCGTTCGGCACCGGCGACAACCGTGCGCTGATCGCCGAGGTGACGAAGGCGATGGACATCAAGGTCGAGCTGTCCGGCGGCATCCGGGACGACGCCTCCCTCGCCGCCGCCCTGGCCACGGGCTGCACCCGGGTGAACCTGGGAACGGCCGCCCTGGAGACCCCGGAGTGGGTCGCGAAGGTCATCGCCGAACACGGCGACAAGATCGCGGTGGGCCTGGACGTACGGGGCACCACGCTCCGCGGGCGCGGCTGGACCCGCGACGGCGGCGACCTCTACGAGACGCTGGAGCGGCTCAACAAGGAGGGCTGCGCACGGTACGTGGTCACCGACATCGCGAAGGACGGCACGCTGCAGGGCCCGAACCTGGAGCTGCTGAAGAACGTCTGCGCGGCGACCGACCGCCCGGTCGTGGCCTCCGGCGGCGTCTCCTCGCTGGACGACCTGCGGGCCATCGCCGAGCTCGTACCGCTGGGCGTGGAGGGTTCGATCGTAGGGAAGGCCCTGTACGCGAAGGCGTTCACGCTGGAAGAGGCCCTGGAGGCTACGTCTTGAAAGAGGACACAGCGTCATGACGTCCGATGCCGTGCGGCGTGTGCAGAGCGGAAGTCCGTGGGAGGAGTCCTTCGGTTTCGCACGTGCCGTCGCGGCGGGAGACCGCGTTCTGGTGGCGGGCACCACGTCCTTCAAGGGCGATGTGCTGTACGGCGAGGGCGACCCGTACGAACAGGCCGTGGTGGCCTTCACCGGCGCGATCGAGGCGATCGGTGAGTTCGGGCTCGGGGTCGCTTCCGTGGTCCGTACGCGGATGTACCTGACCCACGCGCGGGACGTGGACGCCGTGGGCCAGGCCCACAAGGAACTCTTCGACGAGGTGCGTCCGGTCTCGACGCTGCTGATCGTGGAGGGCTTCGTGGACTCGCGCATCCTGGTCGAAGTGGAAATAGAAGCATTCAGAGGAGCCGAGCACTCATGACCCTGGCGGTCCGAGTCATCCCCTGCCTGGACGTGGACAACGGCCGGGTCGTCAAGGGCGTCAACTTCCAGAACCTGCGTGACGCGGGCGACCCCGTCGAGATGGCCAAGGTGTACGACGCCGAGGGCGCCGACGAACTGACCTTCCTGGACATCACCGCGTCCTCCGGCAACCGCGAGACGACGTACGACGTGGTGCGCCGCACAGCCGAGCAGGTGTTCATCCCGCTCACGGTCGGCGGCGGCGTCCGCACGGCCGAGGACGTGGACAAACTGCTGCGGGCCGGCGCGGACAAGGTGGGCGTCAACACGGCGGCCATCGCCCGTCCCGACCTGATCCGCGAGATCGCGGAGCGGTTCGGCCGGCAGGTGCTGGTCCTGTCGGTGGACGCGCGGCGCACTCCCGAAGGCAGCTTCGAGGTCACCACTCACGGCGGCCGCAAGGGCACCGGCATCGACGCGATCGAGTGGGCGCACCGGGCCGCCGAGCTGGGCGCGGGCGAGATCCTGCTCAACTCGATGGACGCGGACGGCACGAAGGACGGCTACGACATCGAGATGATCGAGGCCGTCCGCAAACACGTGACCGTCCCACTCATCGCCTCCGGCGGGGCAGGCCGGCTCGCCCACTTCCCCCCGGCCATCGAAGCGGGCGCGGACGCGGTCCTGGCGGCGTCGGTCTTCCACTTCGGCGACCTGCGGATCGGTGAGGTGAAGGAGACGTTGCGGGGGGCGGGGCACGCCGTCCGCTAGCGCGAACTGAGCCCCGGTCGGTTCGGCCGGGGCTTTCTCCTGTGCGGATGAGAAAGGAACGTTGCGCAAAATATGTTGCGCAATTTTTCTTCTTACCTAGCGTGAGTGGCATGACGGACCGGGAGAGGCGCATCAAGGACGTGGGCACCCTCAAGGCGCTCGCGCACCCGCTACGGGCACAGCTGTACCGGTGCCTGATCATCGCGCGTTCGGCGACCGCGTCCCAGCTCGCCGATCAGGTCGACGAGGCCGTCTCGCTGGTCAGCTACCACCTGCGCAAACTCGCCGAGCACGGGCTGATCGAGGAGGCCGCGGCGCAGAGCGCGGACGGTCGGGAGCGCTGGTGGCAGCCTGCCTCCGAAGGGGTGTCCATCCACGACGAGGACTTCAGGGACGCCCCGGAGAAGGCCGCAGCGCACGCAGCGGCCAGCCGCCTGTTCTTCGAGCAGCGCGCCGACATGTACCGCCGCTACCTCGACGAGCGGGCCCACTGGAGCGACGCGTGGACGACGGCGTCCGACTCCTCCGAGTGGCTGCTCAGGCTCACCTCGGACGAACTCTCCGCGCTGTCCAAGGAGATGTACGCCCTGGTCCGCAAGTACGAGGAGCGCGGCCGGGCCGCCGTTGCCGCAGGCGAAACCGAGGGTCGCGAGAACGTCGCGGTGCACACGTACGGCTTCCCTTTCCGTACCTGAAAGGACGGTCCGCCGTGACCAGCACGCTCGTGCCCGGGGCCGGCCTCAAGGAAAGACCGGCTCACCGCGACCCCAACGTCCTGCGATGGCTCGGCGCGTACATCTCGTCCGCGGTCGGGGACAACGTCTACTTCATCGCCCTGTCCTGGGCCGCCGTCCAGTCCGGCAGCCCCGCCCAGGCCGGACTGGTCACCGCGGCCAGTGCGTTGCCGCGTGCCCTGTTGATGCTTGGCGGGGGAGTGGTGGCCGACCGCTATGGGCCGCGCCGGACGGTGCTCGCCAGCACCGCCGTGCGCGCCGCCCTCGTGCTGATCGCGGCTGTCCTGCTTCTCGCGACCAGCCCCGGGCTGTGGGCGCTGGGTGCGGTCGCCGTGCTCTTCGGTGTCGTCGATGCCGTGTTCCTGCCCGCCGCCGGTGCCCTGCCCGCGCGGATCACCGGGCGCGGCCAGCTCGCCCGCGTCCAGGGCATGCGCGGCCTCGCCACCCGGCTCGCGAACGTCCTCGGCGGTCCGCTGGGCGGGCTCGGCGTCGCCGTCGGCGGTACGGCGGGCGCGTTCGGGCTTGCCGCGCTGCTCGTCGGGGTGTCCCTGCCGCTGCTGCTGGCGGTCCGGGTCGGCAAGCTGCCACCGGACGACGCGTCGCCCCGGGGTGCGGTCCTGGCCGAGCTGCGGGACGGGCTGCGCCACATCCGGCGGGACGCGGTGCTGCGCCCGTTGGTGATCGCGGGGGCCCTCGCCGACCTCGGCTTCGTCGGCCCGATGAACCTCGGCCTGACCCTCCTCGCACAGCAGCGCGGCTGGGGCTCGTCCGGCATGGGCTGGGTGCTCGCCGGCTTCGGGACCGGCGCCGGCGCGGCCTCGCTCCTGCTCACCTGGCGCGGCCGGGTGCCCCGGGCCGGAGCCGTGGCCGCGGTGACGAACATCCTCGGCGCCGCGGCCATCGGGGCGCTCGCACAGGTGGTGTCCGTGCCCGGCGCGGTCGGTGTGGCCCTGCTCATCGGCCTGTCGGCCGGTCTGTCCGGGGCCCTGTGCGGGGCGCTGATCCAGGCCGCGGCGGGCCCGGCCTACGTCGGCCGGGTCACCGCCGCCTCCACGCTCGTCGGCTTCGGCGTCGCGCCGCTCACCTTCCCGGTGGTCGGCTGGGCGGCCGAGCTGTGGGGCACCGGCCCGGTCTTCGTGGTGGGCGCCGCGGTCAGTGCCCTGGGCGGCGTCATCGCGCTCTGCGCGGGCTCCCTGCGCCGCGCTGAGCTTCCCGGGTGACGCCTCAGAGCCCCAGCTGCTTCGTCTCGTGCAGCTTGGTGATCGCGTCCTCCTCGCCGTCCAGCTCCACCTTGGCGGCGCTCTGCCGGCCGAACGCGAAGAGCAGCAGTTCCGACGGCTCGCCGGTCACCGTGACGACCGGGGTGCCGCGGTGGGCGACCGCTGTCTGGCCGTCGGGGCGGCGCAGGACGAGGCCGGTCGGGACGCCGCGGCCCATCAGGCGGGCGGAGCGCTCCAGACGGGACCAGAGGGCGTCCTGGAAGACGGGGTCGAGTTCGCGCGGAGTCCAGTCGGGCTGGGCGCGGCGTACGTCCTCGGTGTGGACGTAGTACTCGATCGTGTTGGACATCTCGTCGAGCTGCTTGAGTGCGAACGGCGAGAAGCGCGGCGGGCCGGTACGGATCAGCTGGATCAGCTCCTCGTACGGCTTGGCGGTGAACTCCGCCATCACCCTCTCCAGACGCGGCGCCAGCTGCTTGATCAGGATGCCGCCGGCGGCATCGGGGCGACGCTCGCGCACCACCACGTGCGCGGCGAGGTCATGGGTGCGCCAGCCCTCGCACAGGGTCGGGGCGTCGGGGCCCTCGGCCTCCAGGAGGTCGGCCAGGAGAAGTCGTTCACGCTTGGCGAAAGTCGACATGCAGTCAGCGTACGGCCGAGGTGGGGGTCAGCCCAATGGACAGCACCCGTACGGTCCGGGTACTGGACACTCCATCAGGTCTGTCAGCGGCGCGCGGCACAATGGTCGGCATGACCAGCATGCCCCGGCAGTCCAGCCGCCTCGACCCGGAGATCGCCGCGCGGCTCAAGCGCAGCGCCGACGGACTCCTGCCCGCCATCGCCCAGCAGTACGACACCGGTGAGGTGCTGATGCTCGGCTGGATGGACGACGAGGCGCTGCATCGGACGCTCACCACCGGCCGCTGCACCTACTGGTCGCGCAGCCGCCAGGAGTACTGGGTCAAGGGCGACACCTCGGGCCACTTCCAGCACGTCAAGTCCGTCGCCCTCGACTGCGATGCCGACACCGTGCTGGTCAGGGTCGACCAGGTCGGCGCCGCCTGCCACACCGGCGCACGCACCTGCTTCGACGCCGACGTACTGCTCAAGGACGGCGCCGATTCCGGCCCGTCCACCCCGGATCAGTAAGGTCAGCCGCCATGGACCTCGAGACGTTCCGCAAGCTGGCCACCGACCGGCGGGTCATCCCGGTCACCCGCAAGCTCCTCGCCGACGGCGACACCCCGGTCGCGCTCTACCGCAAGCTCGCCGCCGAGCGCCCCGGCACCTTCCTGCTGGAGTCCGCGGAGAACGGCCGCTCCTGGTCCCGCTACTCCTTCGTCGGCGTGCGTTCCGCGGCGACGCTCACCGAGCGGGACGGCCAGGCCCACTGGCTCGGCACCCCGCCCGTCGGCGTCCCCACAGGCGGCGACCCCCTCGCCGCCCTGCGCGCCACCATCGAGGCCCTGCACACCCCGCACCAGGAGGGCATGCCGCCCTTCACCGGCGGCATGGTCGGCTACCTCGGCTACGACATCGTGCGCCGCCTGGAGAAGATCGGCCCCGGCGAGCGGGACGACCTGAAACTCCCCGAGCTGACCATGCTCCTCACCAGCGACCTCGCCGTCATGGACCACTGGGAGGGCTCCGTCCTGCTGATCGCCAACGCGATCAACCACAACGACCTCGACACCGGCGTCGACGAGGCCTACGCCGACGCGGTCGCCCGCCTCGACATCATGGAGGCCGACCTCACGCGCGCGGTCGCCCAGCCGCCCGCCGTGCTCCCGCCCTCCGAACTCCCCGAGTACACGGCACTCTGGGGCGGCCCCGACTTCCAGGACGCCGTCGAGGACATCAAGGAGCGCATCAGGGCCGGCGAGGCCTTCCAGGTGGTCCCCTCCCAGCGCTTCGAAACGCCGTGCACAGCAAGCGCGTTGGACGTCTACCGGGTGCTGCGGGCGACCAACCCCTCCCCGTACATGTACCTGTTCCGCTTCGAGGGCTTCGACGTCGTCGGCTCGTCCCCCGAAGCGCTCGTCAAGGTCGAGGACGGGCGGGCCATGGTCCACCCCATCGCCGGAACCCGGTGGCGCGGGGCCACCCCGCAGGAGGACCAGGCCCTCGCCGACGAACTGCTCGCCGACCCCAAGGAGCGCGCCGAGCACCTGATGCTCGTCGACCTCGGACGCAACGACCTCGGGCGCGTCTGCGAACCCGGCTCGGTCGAGGTCGTCGACTTCATGTCCGTCGAGCGCTACTCGCACGTGATGCACATCGTCTCGACGGTCACCGGCCGGGTCGCCGCAGGCCGCACCGCCTTCGACGTCCTCACCGCCTGCTTCCCGGCCGGCACCCTCTCCGGCGCGCCCAAGCCCCGCGCGATGCAGATCATCGACGAACTCGAGCCGTCCCGGCGGGGGTTGTACGGCGGCTGCGTCGGCTACCTCGACTTCGCGGGCGACTCCGACACCGCCATCGCCATCCGTACGGCACTCCTGCGCGAGGGCACCGCCTACGTCCAGGCCGGTGCGGGCATCGTCGCCGACTCCGACCCGGTCGCCGAGGACACCGAGTGCCGCAACAAGGCGGCTGCGGTGCTGCGCGCGGTGCACACGGCGAACCGGCTCGGAAAGTAGGACGGGTCTCACGTGAACCCCGGGTGACGGTTCGCCCGGGGTGCGCGCGATAGTGGAGTACGTGACTGCTGTTCCTCACCCCCGTTCCGAAGCCGCAGGACCCGCCCGGGCGGGCCGCCTCAGCCTCGCCGTCGCCCTGCTGGCCGGCGCGCTCGGCGCGGCCGTGGCGCTGCTGGCCACCCGCCAGCAGTGGTCGGAGGGCACCGCGACCGTGGCCGGCGGCTCCTTCCCGCTGACCGCGAAGGGCAGCGACGTCACGGGCGTGCCCGCGGCCCTCGCCATAGTGGGCCTCGCCGCGCTCGTCGCCGTCTTCGCCGTCCGCAAGTCCGGGCGGCTCCTGGTCGCCGCGCTGCTCGCGCTGTCCGGCGCCGGGATCGTCGTGGCGGCCGTGTTCGGCGCGTCCGACAGCTCGGCGCTCGACGAGAAGGCCGCGGCAGCCACCGGCGACACCGCCGCCGGGGTCGACGCGCTCACCCACACCGCGTGGCCGTACGTCGCGGCCGTGGGCGGCGTCCTGCTTCTGCTCGCCGGGCTGCTCGCCCTGCGCTACGGCCGGCTGTGGCCTGCGATGTCCGGTCGGTACGAGCGCTCCGGAGCGGTCCGGCCGCGCCGCAAGGCCCCCGTCGTCGACCCGGATCGCCCCGAGGACCTGTGGAAGGCGTTGGACCGCGGCGAGGACCCCACCGGAGCGTAAGCGCTCCGCTGGGGTGCCGCGATGGGCCGTCAGTTGTCCGCGGCGCCGTCGTGGCTGGTCGCGCAGTTCCCCGCGCCCCTTCGGGGCACGACCCCGACCGGCGTGGATGACCCCAGGACATACCCCCGATCACTGCACGCGGGCGCGTGCGGGACAATGATGGCGAGCGTTCGGCTCACACAGGCACACAGCAACGAGGAGCAAGCAATGGCGGGCAGCAGCCACGGTCACACCCCGGCCGCCTGGACCGGTGTCACTATCGCGTTCATCGGTTTCTGCATCTCGGGCGCCTTCATGGTGCTGGCCAGCCCCGTGGGCTTCTGGGCCGGCCTGGGAGTCACGGTCCTCGGTGGCATCGTCGGCTGGATCATGAAGGGCATGGGCCTCGGCCAGCCGAAGGACCAGCACGCGGCCTACCAGACTCTGTCGGAGAAGCGCCAGCCGGCCGGTGCCGAGGGCTGAGAAGTCCCGTACAGCGCAAGCACCGCGTGAGGGGCGGACCGGTATGACGCCGGGGCCGCCCCTCACGCGTGCGCGGGGCACAATGCAAGACGTGAACCTCGACAGCCGGAAGGCCACACCGCCCGCCGCAACCGTGCTCGGCCGGCTGGCCGTGCCGGCGGGACTGCTCGCAGCCGTCGCCGGGGCCTTCGCCTACGTCGGGACCGTGGACCCGAACGAGCCCGGCCACTACCCCGCCTGTCCGCTCCTGCAGTACACGGGCATCTACTGCCCCGGCTGCGGCGGCCTGCGCAGCGCGCACGCCGTAGTCCACGGGGACTTCCTCGCGGCGCTGCAGGACAACGCGGCCGCGGTCGTCGGCTACGCGCTCTTCGCCGTCGTATGGACCGTCTGGGTGGTCCGCGCGGCACGTGGCCGGCCCTTCCGCCTCGAACTCGGGTCCGCGCACCTGTGGACCGTCGGGGCATTGCTGCTGGTCTTCACGGTTGTCCGGAACCTGCCGTTCGGTGGCTGGCTCCACCCTTGATCAACTGGTGAAAGTCCAGGTAGTGGGACCGGCGTCAACCGGATGCGAGGCCTACGCCCTCCTGCGGATACCATCGCAGTGACCATAGGTTTTGAACCGCTTTCATAGTCAACCGTCTGGAAGGGGGCCGCTCGCGTGAGTGTGCTCGACGAGATCATCGACGGAGTCCGTGCCGACCTCGCGGAGCGGCAGGCGCGCGTCAGCCTCGACGAGCTCAAGGAGCGCGCGGCGAAGGCCCCCGCGGCCAAGGACGGTCTGGCCGCCCTGCGCGGGGACGGCGTCAAGGTCATCTGCGAGGTCAAGCGCTCCAGCCCCTCCAAGGGCGCGCTGGCCGCCATCGCCGACCCGGCCGGACTCGCCGCGGACTACGAGGCGGGCGGCGCGGCCGTCATCTCCGTCCTCACCGAACAGCGCCGCTTCGGCGGCTCGCTGGCCGACCTGGAGGCCGTCCGCGCCCGCGTGGACATCCCGGTCCTCCGCAAGGACTTCATCGTCACGTCCTACCAGCTGTGGGAGGCCCGGGCCTACGGCGCCGACGTCGTCCTGCTGATCGTCGCCGCCCTCGACCAGCCCGCCCTGGAGTCCCTCGTCGAGCGCGCCGGATCCATCGGGCTCACCCCGCTCGTCGAGGTCCACGACGAGGACGAGGTCGAGCGCGCCGTCGACGCCGGCGCCAAGGTCATCGGCGTCAACGCCCGCAACCTCAAGACCCTCGAGGTCGACCGCGGCACCTTCGAGCGGGTCGCCCCAGAGATCCCCGAAGGCATCGTCAAGATCGCCGAATCCGGCGTCCGCGGCCCCCACGACCTCATCGCCTACGCCAACGCCGGCGCCGACGCCGTCCTCGTCGGCGAGTCCCTCGTCACCGGCAAGGACCCGAAGACAGCAGTGGCCGACCTGGTGGCAGCGGGCGCACACCCGGCACTGCGCCACGGCCGCGGCTGATCACCCGGTAGGGTTAGCACCGATGACTCTCTCGTTGACCGTGACAACCGTGGACCGGTACGCCCGCCTGGCGCGCGGCTGCCGTCCCCGGGGTTGCCGCGCGCCCGCGCGGAGGGTGCACGGACGGCGGGTCCGCTACGTCATCGGAGACGAACCCGGACAGGTGAACGGCCGTCGATGGCAGCGCGCCCCATAGGGGCGCGGGGAACTGCGCGACAAGCCACAGTCGGCCGGTAGCCGACAGCAAAGCCCCGCCCCCACGGCGATTAGTGTCTCTTTCCACGCACTCACCGTGAGGTATCCGCATGCCCAGCGACTTCTTCATCCCCGACCCCCAGGGTCAACTCCCCAGCGCCGAGGGCTACTTCGGCGCATTCGGCGGCAAGTTCATCCCGGAGGCCCTCGTCGCCGCCGTGGACGAGGTCGCCGTCGAGTACGACAAGGCCAAGCACGACCCCGAGTTCGCCCGCGAACTCGACGACCTGCTCGTCAACTACACCGGCAGGCCCAGCGCACTGACCGAGGTGCCCAGGTTCGCCGAGCACGCCGGAGGCACCCGCATCTTCCTCAAGCGGGAAGACCTGAACCACACCGGCTCCCACAAGATCAACAACGTGCTCGGCCAGGCCCTGCTCACCAAGCGCATGGGCAAGACCCGAGTGATCGCGGAGACCGGCGCCGGCCAGCACGGCGTCGCGACCGCCACCGCCTGCGCGCTGTTCGGCCTCGAGTGCACCATCTACATGGGCGAGATCGACACCCGGCGCCAGGCCCTCAACGTGGCCCGCATGCGCATGCTCGGCGCCGAGGTCATCGCCGTGAAGTCGGGATCGCGCACCCTCAAGGACGCCATCAACGAGGCGTTCCGCGACTGGGTGGCGAACGTGGACCACACCCACTACCTCTTCGGTACGGTCGCCGGCCCGCACCCCTTCCCGGCCATGGTCCGCGACTTCCACCGCGTGATCGGCGTCGAGACCCGCCGCCAGCTCCTGGAGCGCGCGGGCCGCCTTCCCGACGCCGCCATCGCCTGCGTCGGCGGCGGCTCCAACGCCATCGGCCTCTTCCACGCCTTCATCCCCGACACGGACGTACGCCTCATCGGCTGCGAGCCCGCGGGCCACGGCGTCGAGACCGGTGAGCACGCGGCGACCCTGACCGCGGGTGAGCCCGGCATCCTCCACGGCTCGCGGAGCTACGTCCTCCAGGACGAGGAGGGCCAGATCACGGAGCCGTACTCGATCTCGGCCGGTCTGGACTACCCCGGCATCGGACCCGAGCACTCCTACCTCAAGGACACCGGTCGCGCCGAGTACCGCGCGGTCACCGACGACGCCGCCATGCAGGCCCTGCGCCTGCTGTCGCAGACCGAGGGCATCATCCCGGCGATCGAGAGCGCGCACGCGCTCGCCGGTGCGCTCGAAGTCGGCCGGGAGCTGGGCAAGGACGGGCTGATCGTGGTCAACCTGTCGGGCCGCGGGGACAAGGACATGGACACCGCCGCCCGCTACTTCGGGCTGTACGACACCGACGCCGAGGTCGCCGCCGACGCCGGCAGCGACACCGCCGAGATCGAGGGGGACGCCAAGTGAGCGGCAACATCCAGCTGTTGACGGACACCCTCGCGGGCGCGAAGGCGGAAGGCCGGTCCGCCCTGATCGCCTACCTCCCGGCCGGCTTCCCGACCGTCGACGGCGGCATCGAGGCGATCAAGGCCGCCTTCGACGGCGGCGCCGACGTCGTCGAGGTCGGTCTGCCGCACAGCGACCCCGTCCTCGACGGTCCGGTCATCCAGACCGCCGACGACATCGCGCTGCGCGGCGGCGTCAAGATCGCCGACGTGATGCGCACGGTCAAGGAGACGTACGAGGCGACCGGCAAGCCGGTGCTCGTGATGACGTACTGGAATCCGATCGACCGCTACGGCGTGGAGCGCTTCACCGCCGAACTGGCCGAGGCGGGCGGGGCGGGCTGCATCTTGCCTGACCTGCCCGTGCAGGAGTCGGCGCTGTGGAGGGAGCACGCCGAGAAGCACCGGCTTGCGACGGTCTTCGTGGTCGCGCCCAGCAGCAAGGACGAGCGGCTCGCGCAGATCACCGTGGCGGGCAGCGGCTTCGTCTACGCGGCCTCGCTCATGGGCGTCACCGGTACCCGTGAGTCGGTCGGCGCCCAGGCCCAGGACCTGGTCCGGCGCACCCGGGCCACCGGCACCGACCTGCCGGTCTGCGTCGGGCTGGGCGTCTCCAACGCGGCCCAGGCCGCCGAGGTCGCCGGCTTCGCGGACGGCGTGATCGTCGGCTCGGCCTTCGTGAAGCGGATGCTGGACGCGGCGGACGACGCGGCCGGTGTGGAGGCCGTTCGCGCTCTCGCCGGTGAGCTGGCGAAGGGCGTGCGCGGGCAGGCGTAACGGGAAGACCCCCCTTGGGAAAGATCCCCATGGGGAAGATCCCTATTAGGGATTAGCGGAAATATTCGGTCACTCGAACGGGTGGACCTGGGACCGGGGAGGCGCGGTGCGCCTCCCCGGTTCGTTCTGTGGGTGTGAGCGAGAAGAACCGTGAGGGAAAGCGCACCGCCCGTGAGCGGCTGGCGGTCGAGCGTGAGAAGCAGAATGCCGCGGACAAGCGACGACGGGCCCTGATCGTGGGCGCGAGCGTCGTCTGCGTCCTGGGGCTCGCGGCGGTGATCGGCGTCGTCGCGGCGAACGCGGGCAAGGACGACAGCGACAGTTCGGGCCCGCTCGTGGCCCCCGCGGGGGCGAACGGCGAGGACAACCTCGCCATCCCGGTCGGCAAGACCAGCGCCAGGTCGACGCTCACGGTGTGGGAGGACTTCCGCTGCCCGGCCTGCAAGTCCTTCGAGACGGTGTACCGCCCGACGATCCATGAACTGACCGGCTCCGGACAGCTCAGAGTCGAGTACCGCCTCGCGACGATCATCGACGGCAACATGCGCGGCACCGGCTCCCGCAACGCGGCCAACGCCGCGGCCTGCTCCCAGGACGCCGGAAAGTTCACCGCGTACCACGACGTGCTGTACGACAACCAGCCACCGGAGACCGACGACGCCTTCGGCGAGAACAGCAAGCTCATCGAGCTGGCCGCCAAGGTCGACGGCCTCGACACTCCCGCCTTCCGGACCTGCGTGGAGAAGGGCACCTACAACAACTGGGTCGAGAAGTCCGCGGCTGCCTTCCAGGACGGCGGCTTCAGCGGCACGCCGACCGTGCTGCTCGACGGGAAGAACATCCTGCAGGACCAGTCGATGACGCCGGCGAAGCTGAAGCAGCTGGTGCAGGAGGCGAACAAGGCGTGAGCCGGGGCGCCCGCCCGTTACGCACCCGTTGCCGGGCCGCTTGCCGTGGGCGCGGCCCGGCAGGGTAGCGTCGACCTTGCCATGGAACTTGCCTACATTCCCAGCCCGTCGCGCGGGGTGATCCACCTCGGCCCCATTCCGCTGCGCGGCTATGCGTTCTGCATCATCATCGGCGTCTTCGTCGCCGTCTGGCTCGGCGGCAGGCGCTGGGTCGCCCGGGGCGGGCGGGCCGGCACGGTGGCCGACATCGCTGTCTGGGCCGTGCCCTTCGGCCTCGTCGGCGGTCGGCTCTACCACGTGATCACGGACTACGAGCTGTACTTCAGCGAGGGCCGTGACTGGGTCGACGCCTTCAAGATCTGGGAGGGCGGCCTCGGCATCTGGGGCGCGATCGCGCTCGGTGCGCTGGGTGCGTGGATCGGCTGCCGCCGCCGTGGCATCCCGCTGCCCGCCTACGCCGACGCCGTCGCCCCCGGCATCGCCCTCGCGCAGGCCATCGGGCGCTGGGGCAACTGGTTCAACCAGGAGCTGTACGGGCGGGAGACCGACCTGCCCTGGGCCCTGCACATCACGTCCTCGGCGGACGGCCGGGTGCCCGGGTACTACCACCCGACGTTCCTGTACGAGTCGCTGTGGTGCATCGGCGTCGCGGTCCTCGTCATCTGGGCCGACCGCCGCTTCAAGCTCGGGCACGGGCGGGCCTTCGCGCTGTACGTCGCCTCGTACTGCGTCGGCCGGTTCTGGATCGAGTACATGCGGGTCGACGAGGCCCACCACATCCTGGGCCTCCGCCTCAACAACTGGACCGCCCTGCTCATGTTCCTGCTCGCGGTGGTGTACATCGTGGTGTCGGCGAAGAAGCGGCCGGGGCAGGAAGAGATCGTGGAGCCGGATCCGGATGCGGATGCGGATGCCTCCGGCGGTTCGGCCGACGGTGACGATGCCGCCGATGACGAGGCGAAGGACGAGGCAGAGTCCGAGTCGGGGTCTGCGAAGAAGACCTGAAGGTCGGTTGTACGTTGATGAGGGCGCCCGCGACTGTGCGGGCGCCCTCGTTGTGTCCGGGGACGGGATCAGCGGCGGCGTGCCAGGAACAGTGTTCGTTGCGCTGCTGCCACTACCGCCGCGTCGATGAACGTTCCGTTCGGGAGGGCCTGGGCGCCCTGGTCTTCTGTGGCTGCCTTGATGATCGCCTCTGCGTGTTCCAGTTCCTGCTCCGTGGGGAGGTAGGCGCGTTCGATGACGGGGAGTTGGCGGGGGTGGATGGCGGCGCGGCCCAGGAAGCCGAGGGTTCGGCCGTGGGCGCAGGATGCGGTCAGGCCGTCCAGGTCGCGAGTGTCGGGGTGGACCGACTGGGGTGGTGCCGGGAGGCCGGCCGCGCGGGCGGCGACGATCACGCGGGAGCGGGACCAGTCCAGGCCCGCGTCGTGCCGTACACCCAGGTCGGCCCGGAGGTCCGCCTCGCCCAGGGCGATGCCGTGGAGTGAGGGGTGGGCGGTCGCGATCGCGTAGGCGTGTTCGACGGCGAGGGCGGTTTCCAGGAGGGCGTACAGGGGTGGGCCGGAGTGGAGTCGCGCGATGCGGACGACCTGTTCGGGGGTGGCCACCTTCGGGAGGCGCAGGCCGGACAGGCCCGGGAGACGTGCCAGTGTGGTGAGGTCGGCCGCCGCGAACGGGCCGTCCAGGGCGTTGACACGGACGTGGACCGGGACCGGCTGGAGGCCGGAGAGGAGTTCGGCCGTTGCCGCGCGGGCGTACGCCTTGCGGTCCGGGGCTACCGCGTCCTCCAGGTCGATCACGACCACGTCGGCGCCCGAGGCGAGGGCTTTGGTGACGACGTGTGGGCGGTCGCCGGGGGCGTAGAGCCAGGTCAGGGGGAAGGTCACCGTACGGAGCCTTCCTTGCGCAACGCCTCCAGCTCGGTGGCCGTCAGGCCGAGTTCGGTGAGGACCTGCTCCGTGTCCGCGCCGTGCGGGCGGCCGGTCCAGCGGATCGTGCCGGGGGTGTCGGAGAGGCGGAAGAGGACGTTCTGCATGCGGAGGGGGCCCAGTTCCGGGTCGTCGACAGTGGTGATCGTGCCGAGGGCCTGGTACTGCGGGTCGGTCAGCACATCCCGTACATCCTGGATCGGGGCCACCGCCGCCTCCGCCTTCTCGAAGGCCGCCAGCACCTCGGCGCGCGGGCGTTCGGCGATCCAGGTGCCGACCGCCTCGTCGAGGACGTCGGCGTGGCGGGCCCGGTCGGCGCCCGTCGCGAACCAGGGTTCGTCGATCAGATCCGGGCGGCCGACGAGACGCAGCACGCGTTCCGCGACCGACTGGGCCGAGGTCGAGACGGCGACCCAGGTGCCGTCCGCGGTGCGGTAGGTGTTGCGCGGGGCGTTGTTGGCGGACCGGTTGCCGGTGCGTTCCTGCACGTAGCCGAGCTGGTCGTACCACGTCGGCTGAGGGCCGAGCACCGTCAGGATCGGTTCGATGAGGGCCATGTCGACGACTTGACCGGCACCGGTGCGGTCGCGGGCGGCGAGTGCGGTCATCACGGCGTACGACGTCGCCAGGCCCGCGATCGAGTCGGCGAGGCCGAACGGTGGGAGCGTCGGGGGCGCGTCGGGCTCGCCGGTGATCGCGGCGAAGCCGCTCATCGCCTCGGCGAGAGTGCCGAAGCCGGGGCGGTGGGCGTAGGGGCCGAACTGGCCGAAGCCGGTGACGCGGGTGAGGACGAGGCGGGGGTTGGCGGCCGACAACTCCGGCCAGCCGAGGTCCCATTTCTCCAGGGTGCCGGGGCGGAAGTTCTCGATGACGACGTCGGCGGTGGCGGCGAGGCGCAGGAGGGTGGTGCGGCCGCCGGGCTTGGAGAGGTCCAGGGTGATCGTGCGCTTGTTGCGACCGAGGAGTTTCCACCACAGGCCGACTCCGTCCTTCGCCGGGCCGTGGCCCCGGGCGGGGTCCGGTTTCGTCGGGTGCTCGACCTTGATGACCTCGGCGCCGAAGTCACCGAGGAGGGTGGCGGCGAGGGGGCCGGCGAAGAGGGTGGCCAGGTCGAGGACGCGGAGGCCGGTCAGTGGGGGTGCGGTGCGGGGGGTGGTCTGGGGTGTGGTCTGGGGTGTGGTTCGGGGTGTGCTCATGAGGCGAACTGCGCTTCGATCTCCTGGCGGGTCGGCATCGACGCCGACGCTCCCGCTCGCTGTACGGACAGTGCCGCCGCCGCGGCGGCCCACGCCAGGGCCTCCCGCATGGGGCGCGTCTCGGTGAGCGCCACCGCGAGGGCGCCGACGAAGGTGTCGCCCGCGCCGGTCGAGTCCACCGCGGTGACGTTCGGGGCCGGGACGGTGACCGGCTCCTGGCCGCGGGCCGCGTACAGACTGCCGGACGCGCCCAGCGTGATGACCACTTCCGGTACCTGGTCGAGCAGGACGTACGCGGCGGCGTGGGGGTCGGGGACGCCGGTGAGCGTGGCCGCCTCGTGCTCGTTCGGGACCAACAGGTCGGTGGCGGCGAGGAGTTCGGGGGGCAGGGGCTGAGCCGGGGCGGGCGTGAGGATCGTACGGACGCCATGGGCCCGTGCCGCCCGGGCGCCCGCGAGGACCGCGGCGAGCGGGATCTCCAGTTGGAGGAGCAGCGCGTCGGCGGAGGCGATCAGGCCCTCGTCGCCTGGGGCGAGGTGGTCGATGGTGCCATTTGCACCGGGGATCACGACGATCGCGTTGCTGCCCTCGTCGTCCACCACGATGTGGGCGGTGCCGGACGGGCCCTCCGTGGTGCGCAGATGGTCGGTGTCCACGCCGGAGTGCTCCAGCGTGGAGCGCAGCCGGCTGCCGAAGCCGTCGTTGCCGACCGCGCCGATCATCGAGACGGTGGCGCCCGCGCGGGCCGCGGCGATCGCTTGGTTGGCGCCCTTGCCGCCGGGGATCGTACGGAATGCGCGGCCGGTGACTGTTTCGCCGCGCTGTGGAGCCTTCTCGACGTAGGCCACCAGGTCCATGTTCGTGCTGCCGAGTACGGCGATGTGGGTCATGGGCGAGAAGCCTCCAGGTGGGTGAGGGCTCGGGTGAGGTGGGCGAGGGTGTCGAAGCCGGTGCCGTTGAAGTCGCCGACGGAGGTGGCCAGTCGGTTCTTCAGGGGGGTCGTCCAGCGGTCGGGGAGTGCGGTGGGGGAGCCGGCGAGGAGGGCGGCGATGCTGCCGGTCGTCGCGCCGGTGGAGTCGGTGTCCCAGCCGCCGGAGACGGCACGGCAGATGGAGGTGGTGAAGTCGCCGTTCGCGTGGGTGAGGGCGGCGGTGATCAGGGCGGTGTTGGGGATGGCGTGGACCCAGTGGTGGTCGGCGTAAGTGGTGTGGAGTTCATCCACGACGGTTTCGAAGTCGCTGTGGTCTTCGGCCAGTTGGATGGCGTGATGGATGGCCTTGGTGAGGCGGGAGTGCGGGGGGATGACCGTGAGGCCTGTGCGTAGGCAGGTGTGGATGTCCTGCGTGCCGGTGGCGGCCGTGGCGATGACGGCCGCGGTGAACATCGCCGCGTAGACGCCGTTGGCCGTGTGGGTGAGGGTGGCGTCCCGGTGGGCCTGTTCCGCTGCGGCGGCTGGGTTGCCGGGGTTGGTCCAGCCGTGGACGTCGGCGCGGATCAGGGCGCCGATCCATTCGCGGAAGGGGTTGCGGTGGCGGGCCGTGTGTGGGGGGTCGATGCCGGTGAGGAGGTTGCGGTAGGCGATGCGTTCTGCGGTGAAGGTGCGGCCTGCGGGGAGTTCGTCGAGCCAGAGGGCGGCTACGTCTTCGGTGGTGAAGTTGTTGCCGTGGCGTTGGAGCAGGAGGAGGTTGAGGAGGGGGTAGTTGAGGTCGTCGTCCTCTGGCATGCCGTCGATGTTCTCGGCGAGGGAGGTGGTGGCCGAGCGGCGGTTCCAGGGGTATGCGCGGGTGAGTTCTTCTGGGACGCCTTGGGCTGTGAACCAGGTGGTGAGGGGCCAGTTGCCGGTGGCTTTGGCCAGTTGGCGGATGGCGTGGAGGGGCAGCTTCTCCACCGGTTTGCCCAGGAGGCACCCTGCTGCTCGGCCGAGCCAGGCTGCTTCCAAGCGTGCCTGCGTGGGGGCTGGGGCGGGGTGGGTCGCGCAGCCCGGCGCTGACGGGGTGCCGCCTGCGCCCACCCGTGCCGCCCCAGGCGGCACGCATGCCCGCAGCTTTGGGCACAGGGTCTTGATCTCGTCCAGTTCTGTCGGCTCTTGGTCCTCCAACGTGCTTGGCAGGTCCGCCAGTTCGTCCAGCAAGTCCTCTGCCAGTTGTCGCAGGTACCGCGATGCCCGATCCGGAGATGCCCCCGCCCGTAGCGGAGCCTCCTGACCACCCGCCGCTCGCCACCGCGCCGCAATCGCCGAAGGCTCGCGGCCGTCCAGGGTCGCCTGGCGCAGTTCGTGGCCGAGGAGGTCCTCCGGCTGGACCCACGTCAGTCGGAGCATGCCGGGACTCCCAGCTCGGTCAGTGCCTGCTCGTGTGCCCGGCGTCGTCGTACGTCCCGTTCGAAGATCTCTCGCGTGACCTGGGTCAGAGTCGTCGCCGGTTCCCAGAGGTCCAGGCGGCTGGCTTCCGAGACCGTCTTCGACCAGTCCTCCGGGACCGGGGAACCCAGGGCGCCCGAGAGCGCGCCCGCCATCGTGGCGATGGAGTCGCAGTCGCGGCCGTAGTTCACCGAGCCGAGGACCGTGTGGCGGAAGTCGCCGTCGGCGACGAGCAACATGCCCAGGGCTACGGGGAGTTCCTCGATGCCGTGCAGGCGGGACGGGCGGCGGGCCGCCAGGGAGGGGGAGCGGTAGTCGGGGCCCACCGTGTCGTACGGGGCGACCGCTTCCCGTAGTGGCGTCAGGGCCGACTCGAAGTCCGAGTGGGCGCAGGCCACTTCGCAGACCTTCTCGATCGCGGCCCGCGTGCCGTCCTTCGCCAGGGACAGGCAGGTCGTGACGACCGAGTTCGCCGTTGCGCCGGGCATGCAGGCCGCGGAGACCGCCGCCGCGAAGACGCCCGCCGCCTCGCGGCCGTACGAGGACTGGTGGGCGCCCGCGATGTCGAGGGCCTCGGTGTACGCGGCCGTCGGGTTGGCCGCGTTGACCAGGCCGACCGGGGCCATGTACATCGCCGCACCGCAGTTGACGATGTTGCCGACGCCTGCCTCTCGCGGGTCGACATGGCCGTAGTGCAACCTCGCGACCAGCCACTTCTCCGCCAGGAAGACCCGGTGCAGCGGCAGGGTCTCCGTCTCCAGCTCCGGGATCCAGCGCGGGTTCGTCATCAGGTCCGGCACCAGGTGCTCGGCGATCGCGTATGCGTCCAGGTGGTCGCGGACGTGGGCGTACACCCGTACCAGGGCATGGGTCAGCAAGGTGTCGTCGGTGATGTGGCCGTCGCCCTTGTGGTACGGGGCGATGGGGCGGGCGGTGCGCCAGGCGTCGCCGTGCCAGGGGCCGACGATGCCGTGGACGCGGCCGCCGTGGCGTTCGAGGATCTGGGCGGGGGAGTAGCCCTCGACGGGGCCGCCGAGTGCGTCGCCGACGGCCGCTCCGACCAGGGCGCCGGTGATCCGGTCCGGCAGAGTGATCGCTGAGGTTTCTTCTCCTTTGGGTGTCATGCCCCGAATCATCCTCCCGGTGGGGCCGGTTGTACGGCTTCCAGGAGTTCGGCGAGTTCCACCAGGTCGGTGCCGGTCAGGCGGGGGAGGACGCAGCCGGAGAGGGTGCGGCAGGTGTCCCGCCAGGTCGCCGGGATCGCCGCGCCACCGCCGAGTGCGCCGGTCAGGGCGCCCACGAGCGCCGGGGCCGAGTCCGCGAGCCGGGACAGACAGGCCGCCGCGGGGACCGCCTCGGCGATCCTGCCGTGCGCCGCGGTCGCCAGGGCCAGGGCGACCGGGACCGTTTCGGCGGCGGCGATGCCGTAGCTGTAGACGTGGTCGACGATCTGGTGCTCCAGGAGCGGGATCAGCGCGAAGGCGCTGTCTGTGTCGGCCGCCAGCTTCAGCGCGTGGCGGGCGTTGCGGCCGACCTCGGTGGACTCGGGGAGTTCCGCGAGGGCCGCCCGCGCGCAGGCCTCGACCTCCGCTCCGACCAGCGCCAGCGAAACTGCCGCCGCCATCGCACGCGCACCGTGCACTCCGTCGCCGTCCTGGGTGTAGCGGGCGTCGAACTCGGCGAGGGAGGCGGCGAGTTCGGGGTCGCCGGGGTGGGCCACGGCCAGCACACAGGCCCGTACGCACGCCGCGTCGTCGAAGTAGTGCGGGTTGTCGTGGCCGGTCGCGGGTGGGCGCAGTCCGGTGGCCAGGTTGCCGAGACCCGCCCGGACCGAGATACGGGCGCGCAGCGGGAGCACCGCCGACTCGATCTCCGGGGCGCGTTCGGCCGCCGCCGCGACTTCGCTCGCGACCGCGTTCCAGGTCAGATCGATGGCGGCCCGCGTACGGCGCTCCCGGCTCAGATCGCCCAGCGCGCTGTCGTCCCCGGCCCGCAGCACGGCCTCCGCCGCGAACACCGCCCACTCCGCGTCGTCGGACGGGCCGAGGCGGAGGGGTTCCGGGGGCTGGTTCAGCGCGATCGGCACGGGGAGCGTGGTCGTCGCGTTCTGCTCCGCGAACGTGTCCAGTTCGCGCGTCAGGCGCCGCGTCCACTCCGGCATCCGGGCCGCCCGGTGCCGGGCGGCCGGCCAGCCGGCGGCGTCCCCGGCGGCCAGCCCCAGCAACAGCCCCTCCACCCGCCGGGTCACGGCCGCACCTCGTCCTCGTCGGCGGCGAGGACATAGAGGGCCACGGGGTCGGACTCCGCCCGCCCCTCATGTCGTACGAGGCCATCCGGTCGTACGAGATCGTCCTGCCGTTCCTCTGCCTCCGCGTCCTCTTCTCCCGTCAGCAGGTCCGCCACATCCAGCACATGGTGGCCCCTCATCGACGGCAGGCAGCTGCCGCGGGCCGGGCCGATGGCGGCGGCCCAGTCGGACGGGATGGCGGACGCGCCCTGGGTCGCGCCGGCGAGTGCGCCCGCGACCGCTGCCGTGGTGTCGGCGTCGCGGCCCATGTTCACGGCGGTCAGTACGGCCTGGACGAAGTCGCCGTCGGCTGCCGCGTAGGCGCCGAAGGCGAGGGCGACGGCTTCGGGGGCGAGGTCGGTCCAGGGGTAGCCGCCGATGACGACCGCGGAGCGGACCGCGCGTTCGCCGCGGTGGGCGACGGCGACGGCGCGGCGCAGGGAGCGGGCCGTCCAGGAGTCGTCCGGGACGACGGCGAGGGCGGATGCGACCACGGCGATCGTCGGGGCGCCTGCCATCGCCGCGGCGACTCCGGCCGCCACCGCCTGGCCGCCGTAGATGCCCTCGCCGTCATGGCTGACCGAGCCGTCGATCGCCACGAGACGGGCCGCTTCGGCCGGGCGTCCGGAGGCGAAGACGCCGAAGGGCGCCGCGCGCATGGCGAGGCCGTCGCTCCAGGCGTGGCGGTGCTGGGCGGAGATGGGGGCGGCGAGACCGCGGCGGAGGTTCTCCAGGGTGCCGCGTTCACTGAAGCCGGCGCCGCGGAAGGGGCCCTCGTCGCGGTCGGCGATCCACTTGTGCCAGGCCGTCTCCACATGGGAGGGGGTGAGGGCGCTGCCGTGGCGGGCGAGCAGCAGGCCGGAGAAGATCGCGTACTCCGTGTCGTCCGTGCCGGCCGGCTTCTCGGCGACGTAACCGGTGATACGGCCCCAGCGGGCGCGGATCTCGGAGGGCTTCATGTTCTCGGCGGGGGCTCCGAGGGCGTCGCCGACGGCGAGGCCGAGCAGTGCGCCGCGTGCCCGGTCGCGTAGTTCGGCGGCGTGCCCGGGCGCCGGGGCCGAGGGAACGCAGGCGATCGATGCCATAGGGGGCCTCTCCTCCGGGGGCTCCTCCCAGGGCGCGGAGCCCTTTGCGGATGTGTCCCACCGGAGGGGTCCGGGAGAGCGTCGGGGGCCTCAGTGTCACCCGGTCGACATCTGTGCATGCTCTCTGTCGAATGAGCGCTCGATGGTAAAAGCGCAGGTTAGCTCAGCCTTTCCTTGCTGGCGGGAGAGGAATCAGGGGCGTAAGTTTGGCCTTGTCAAAGAGTGGAATCAGTCTAAACTTAGCTTCACCTTAGCTCTGGGGGATCTCCGGCATGGCCATCATCGAAACCGAAGCGACGCTCCACGAGGCGCACCGCGACAACCACACCCACCGGGATGTGAACGGCGGCTGGCTGCGCCCCGCCGTCTTCGGCGCGATGGACGGCCTGGTCTCCAACCTCGCCCTGATGACCGGTGTCGCGGGCGGCGCGGCCGGTCCGCGGACCATTGTGATCGCCGGGCTCGCGGGTCTCGCCGCCGGGGCCTTCTCCATGGCCGCCGGTGAGTACACGTCCGTCGCCTCGCAGCGCGAGCTCATCGAGGCGGAACTGGACGTGGAGCGGCGGGAGCTGCGCAAGCACCCCAAGGACGAGGAGGCCGAGCTGGCGGCGCTCTATGAGGCGCGCGGGGTCGAGCCCTGGCTGGCGCGGGAAGTGGCGGGGCAGCTCTCGCGCGATCCCGAGCAGGCCCTGGAGATACACGCCCGCGAGGAACTCGGCATCGACCCCGGTGATCTGCCGTCGCCGCTGGTCGCCGCCGTCTCGTCGTTCGGCTCCTTCGCGCTGGGCGCCCTGCTTCCCGTGCTGCCGTATCTGCTGGGCGCCAGTGCTCTGTGGCCGGCCGTGCTGCTTGCGCTGGTGGGGCTGTTCGCGTGTGGTGCCGTGGTGGCCAAGGTGACGGCGCGGACCTGGTGGTTCAGCGGATTCAGGCAGCTGGCGCTCGGTGGCGCGGCGGCCGGTGTGACGTACGTCCTGGGCAGCCTGCTGGGAACCGCCGTAGGATAGGTGACTCGCACTTATGCGTTGGGCCGCATAAGTAGCCGTTACTCGCTGGTTTCGATTGCTTAACCACCGGGCATGAGCCGTAAGCGCTGTGGGCAATGAGGCCTGCCGCGCACCCTCGGGGTCGACGACGACGCCTCCCCGGCCCTCGGGCTGACGGACATCGATCTGTCCGCTTCGGTCCCCATTACCTCCGCCGCCGTGCGCGGTACCCCCGCCGCGACCGCGGCGTCCGCATGTTGGAACGCGGTATCCGGTTCCCGAGAACCGCCCCATCATGTAACCTGCACGAAATTTTGCACTCACGCAGAGGGCCAGCGTCGTCCCTCGGCACCTGCATATGCCAAGTTGACGACGACGGGAGAGCCGATGCGTACGCCGCGCCAGCCGTCCCAGCACTCCGCGAATGGCCAGAACCGGTCGTTCATGGATGCTCGCCCTGCTGCGCAGGGTATGTACGACCCCCGCAATGAGCACGACGCCTGTGGCGTCGGTTTTGTGGCCACCCTCACCGGTGAGGCGAGCCATGCGCTGGTCGAACAGGCGCTCACGGTTCTGCGCAACCTGGAGCATCGCGGCGCCACCGGCTCCGAGCCCGACTCGGGTGACGGCGCCGGCATCCTCTCCCAGGTTCCCGACGCCTTCTTCCGTGAGGTGGCCGGATTTGAGCTGCCGCAGGCCGGTGGGTACGCCGTCGGTATCGCCTTCCTGCCCGAAGCCGGCGCGGACGAGGCTGTCTCACGGATCGAGACGATCGCGGCCGACGAGGGGCTGACGGTCCTCGGCTGGCGCGAGGTGCCGGTCGCACCCGAACTCCTCGGTGCCACCGCCCGCTCGACGATGCCCGCCTTCCGGCAGATCTTCGTCACCGACGGCGCCGCTGTGCCTGCTACGGGAATCGACCTCGACCGCAAGGCCTTTGTGCTGCGCAAGCGCGCCGAGCGTGAGGCCGACGTCTACTTCCCGTCGCTGTCCGCGCGGACCATCGTCTACAAGGGCATGCTGACCACCGGCCAGCTGGAGCCCTTCTTCCCGGACCTGTCCGACCGCCGCTTCGCCTCCGCGATCGCGCTCGTGCACTCCCGGTTCTCCACCAACACCTTCCCGAGCTGGCCGCTCGCCCACCCGTACCGCTTCGTCGCGCACAACGGCGAGATCAACACGGTCAAGGGCAACCGCAACTGGATGGCGGCCCGTGAGTCCCAGATCGTCTCCGACCTGTTCGGCGAGCAGGACAAGATCGACCGGATCTTCCCGATCTGTACGCCCGAGGCGTCCGACTCCGCCTCCTTCGACGAGGTCCTCGAACTGCTGCACCTGGGCGGCCGTTCGCTGCCGCACTCCGTGCTGATGATGATCCCGGAGGCGTGGGAGAACCACGACTCCATGGACCCGGCCCGGCGCGCCTTCTACCAGTTCCACGCCACGACGATGGAGCCCTGGGACGGCCCGGCCTGTGTCACCTTCACCGACGGCACCCAGGTCGGTGCCGTGCTCGACCGCAACGGCCTGCGCCCCGGCCGCTACTGGGTCACCGACGACGGCCTCGTCGTCCTCGGCTCCGAGGTCGGCGTCCTCGACATCGACCCCGCCAAGGTCGTCCGCAAGGGCCGGCTGCAGCCCGGCCGGATGTTCCTCGTCGACACCGCCGAGCACCGCATCATCGAGGACGACGAGATCAAGGCCCAGCTCGCCACCGAGGCCCCGTACGCCGAGTGGCTCGAAGCCGGCGAGATCGAACTGTCCGACCTGCCCGAGCGCGAGCACATCGTGCACACGCACGCCTCGGTCACTCGCCGCCAGCAGACCTTCGGCTACACCGAGGAGGAGCTGCGCGTCATCCTCGCGCCGATGGCCAAGGCCGGTGCCGAGCCGATCGGTTCGATGGGCACCGACTCGCCGATCGCCGCGCTGAGCGACCGCCCGCGCCTGCTCTTCGACTACTTCACCCAGCTGTTCGCACAGGTCACCAACCCGCCGCTGGACGCCATCCGCGAAGAGCTGGTCACTTCGCTGAGGAGTTCCCTCGGCCCGCAGGGCAACCTGCTGGAGCCGACGGCCGCCTCGTGTCGCAGCGTCACCCTGCCCTTCCCGGTGATCGACAACGACGAGCTGGCCAAGCTCATACACATCAACGCCGACGGCGACATGCCCGGCATGAAGGCCGCGACCCTGTCCGGCCTGTACCGGGTCTCCGGCGGCGGTGACTCCCTCGCCGCACGCATCGACGAGATCTGCGCCGAGGCCGACGCCGCCATCGACAACGGCGCCCGGCTGATCGTCCTCTCGGACCGCCACTCGGACGCCGAGCACGCGCCGATCCCGTCGCTGCTGCTCACCGCGGCCGTCCACCACCACCTCATCCGCACCAAGCAGCGCACCCACGTGGGCCTGCTGGTCGAGGCCGGTGACGTCCGCGAGGTCCACCACGTCGCCCTGCTCATCGGCTTCGGCGCCGCCGCGGTCAACCCGTACCTGGCGATGGAGTCCGTCGAGGACCTGGTCCGCGCGGGCACGTTCCTTCCCGGCATCGAGGCCGAGCACGCCATCCGCAACCTGATCTACGCGCTCGGCAAGGGCGTCCTGAAGGTCATGTCCAAGATGGGCATCTCGACCGTCGCCTCCTACCGCGGAGCCCAGGTCTTCGAGGCCGTCGGTCTCGACGAGACCTTCGTCCAGAAGTACTTCAACGGCACCGCCACCAAGATCGGCGGCGTCGGCATCGACGTCATCGCCAAGGAGGTCGCCGCCCGCCACGCCAAGGCCTACCCGGCGAGCGGCATCGCGCCCGCGCACCGCGCGCTCGACATAGGCGGCGAGTACCAGTGGCGCCGCGAGGGCGAGCCGCACCTGTTCGACCCGGAGACGGTCTTCCGCCTCCAGCACTCCACCCGCACCGCGCGCTACGACATCTTCAAGAAGTACACGGACCGCGTGAACGAGCAGTCCGAGCGGCTGATGACCCTGCGCGGCCTGTTCGGCTTCAAGTCGGGCCGCGAGCCGATCTCCATCGACGAGGTCGAGCCGGTCTCCGAGATCGTCAAGCGCTTCTCGACGGGCGCCATGTCGTACGGCTCCATCTCCAAGGAGGCGCACGAGACCCTCGCCATCGCCATGAACCAGCTGGGCGGCAAGTCCAACACCGGTGAGGGCGGCGAGGACGCGGACCGGCTGTACGACCCGGCCCGCCGTTCGTCGATCAAGCAGGTCGCCTCCGGCCGCTTCGGCGTGACGTCGGAGTACCTGGTCAACGCGGACGACATCCAGATCAAGATGGCCCAGGGCGCCAAGCCCGGCGAGGGCGGCCAGCTGCCCGGCCACAAGGTGTACCCGTGGGTGGCGAAGACCCGGCACTCGACGCCGGGCGTGGGGCTCATCTCCCCGCCGCCGCACCACGACATCTACTCCATCGAGGACCTGGCCCAGCTGATCCACGACCTGAAGAACGCGAACCCGCAGGCGCGGATTCACGTGAAGCTGGTGTCGGAGGTCGGCGTCGGCACGGTCGCGGCCGGCGTGTCGAAGGCGCACGCGGACGTCGTGCTCATCTCGGGTCACGACGGTGGCACGGGCGCTTCTCCCCTCACGTCTTTGAAGCACGCAGGTGGTCCCTGGGAGCTCGGCCTCGCCGAGACCCAGCAGACCCTGCTGCTCAACGGCCTGCGCGACCGCATCGTCGTACAGACCGACGGCCAGCTGAAGACCGGCCGTGACGTGGTCATCGCCGCGCTGCTGGGCGCCGAGGAGTTCGGTTTCGCGACCGCGCCGCTCGTCGTCTCCGGCTGCGTCATGATGCGCGTGTGCCACCTGGACACCTGCCCGGTCGGCATCGCCACCCAGAACCCGGTTCTGCGCGACCGGTTCGCGGGCAAGGCCGAATACGTCGTGAACTTCTTCCAGTTCATCGCCGAGGAGGTCCGCGAGATCCTCGCCGAGCTGGGCTTCCGCTCCCTCGAGGAGGCCGTCGGCCACGCCGAGACGCTGGACGTCACGCGTGCCGTCGACCACTGGAAGGCGCAGGGCCTGGACCTGGAGCCGCTGTTCCACGTGCCCGACCTGCCCGACGGCGCGGTGCGCCACCAGCTGATCCAGCAGGACCACGGCCTGGAGAAGGCGCTCGACAACGAGCTGATCAAGCTCGCCGCCGACGCCCTGGCCGCCGACTCGGCCACCGACGCCCAGCCGGTGCGCGCCCAGGTCGCCATCCGCAACATCAACCGCACGGTCGGCACCATGCTCGGCCACGAGGTGACCAAGAAGTTCGGTGGCGCGGGCCTGCCCGACGACACCATCGACATCACCTTCACCGGCTCGGCCGGCCAGTCCTTCGGTGCCTTCCTGCCGCGCGGCATCACGCTGCGCCTGGAGGGCGACGCCAACGACTACGTCGGCAAGGGGCTGTCGGGCGGCCGTGTGATCGTGCGTCCCGACCGGGGCGCCGACCACCTCGCCGAGTTCTCGACGATCGCGGGCAACACCATCGCGTACGGCGCGACCGGCGGGGAGCTGTTCCTGCGCGGTCGTTCGGGCGAGCGCTTCTGCGTCCGCAACTCCGGCGCGACGGTCGTCTCCGAGGGCGTGGGTGACCACGGCTGCGAGTACATGACCGGCGGTCACGCGGTGGTGCTGGGCGAGACGGGCCGTAACTTCGCGGCCGGTATGTCCGGCGGTATCGCCTACGTGATCGACCTGAACCGCGACAACGTGAACGTCGGCAACGTCGGCGCCATCGAGAAGCTGGACGACACCGACAAGCAGTGGCTGCACGACGTGGTGCGCCGGCACGCGGAGGAGACCGGCTCCACGGTCGCCGGGAAGCTCCTCGCCGAGTGGTCCGAGTCGGTGGACCGCTTCAGCAAGATCATCCCCAGCACGTACAAGGCAGTGCTCGCCGCCAAGGACGCCGCCGAGCGAGCCGGTCTCTCCGAGACCGAGATCACCGAGAAGATGATGGAGGCGGCGACCAATGGCTGATCCCAAGGGCTTTCTCAACCACGGCCGCGAGGTCGCCAAGTCCCGCCCCGTCGACGTACGCCTCAAGGACTGGAACGAGGTCTACGTCCCCGGCTCGCTGCTGCCGATCATCAGCAAGCAGGCCAGCCGCTGCATGGACTGCGGCATCCCGTTCTGCCACAACGGCTGTCCGCTGGGGAACCTGATCCCCGAGTGGAACGACTACGCCTACCGCGAGGACTGGGCCGCCGCGTCCGAGCGCCTGCACGCCACGAACAACTTCCCGGAGTTCACCGGCCGCCTGTGCCCGGCCCCGTGCGAGTCGGCGTGTGTGCTCGCCATCAACCAGCCCGCCGTCACCATCAAGAACGTCGAAGTCTCGATCATCGACAAGGCATGGGAGACCGGTGACGTCGCCCCGCAGGTGCCGGAGCGCCTGTCCGGCAAGACGGTCGCGGTCATCGGGTCCGGCCCCGCCGGTCTCGCCGCCGCCCAGCAGCTCACCCGGGCGGGCCACACCGTCGCCGTCTACGAGCGCGCGGACCGTATCGGCGGCCTCCTGCGCTACGGCATCCCCGAGTTCAAGATGGAGAAGCGGCACATCAACCGCCGTATCGAGCAGATGCGCGCGGAGGGCACCCGCTTCCGTACCGGCATCGAGATCGGCCGCGACCTCAAGGCGACCGACCTGAAGAAGCGGTACGACGCGATCGTCATCGCCGCCGGTGCGACGACCGCCCGTGACCTCCCGGTCCCCGGCCGCGAGCTCAAGGGCATCCACCAGGCCATGGAGTACCTGCCGCTGGCCAACAAGGTGCAGGAGGGCGACTTCGTGACGCCCCCCATCACGGCCGAGGGCAAGCACGTCGTCGTCATCGGCGGCGGCGACACCGGCGCGGACTGTGTGGGCACCGCCCACCGGCAGGGCGCGGCCTCGGTGACGCAGCTGGAGATCATGCCCAGGCCGGGCGAGGACCGGGCACCGCACCAGCCGTGGCCGACCTTCCCGATGCTCTACAAGGTCACGTCCGCGCACGAGGAGGGCGGTGAGCGGGTCTACTCCGTCTCCACCACCTACTTCGAGGGCGACGAGGACGGCAACGTCCAGTGGCTGCACCTCACCGAGGTCGAGTTCATCGACGGCAAGCTGACGCCGAAGCCGGGCACGGAGCGCAAGATCCCCGCCCAGCTGGTCACGCTGGCGATGGGCTTCACCGGCACCGACCGGGAGAACGGCCTGGTCGAGCAGTTCGGCCTGGACCTCGACGAGCGCGGCAACATCGCCCGTGACGGCGACTTCCAGACCAACGTCCCCGGTGTCTTCGTCGCCGGTGACGCGGGCCGCGGTCAGTCGTTGATCGTCTGGGCGATCGCGGAGGGCCGCTCGGCCGCCCGCGGGTGCGACCGCTTCCTGACGGGCGTGAGCGACCTGCCGGCACCGATCCGCCCGACGGACCGTTCGCTGACGGTCTGATCGGCCCCAAGAAACGTCCCGCACAAAGGCGTGCGGAACACCCGACGGCGCCTGCCCCCTAGTCCCCGACCGGACGATTGGGCAGGCGCCGCCGCTTTTCTCACGAAGCTGTTTCTCTCACGTCAGCGCGCTGACCTTGCCGACGGCCAGTACGGCGAGCAGGGCGAGGAGCGCCAGGCAGACGCCCGCCTGGACCACTGAGCGCCGATTCCGAGGCGCGTACGCGAAGGCCACCGTCACCACCGCACCCGCGAGCAGCCCGCCCAAGTGCCCCTGCCAGGACGTGAGCCCCGCGGAGATCAGCAGCCACAGCAGCAGGCCCGCCATGAAACGGTTGACGGCGTCCATGTTCGCCCCGAGACGCCGGGCCATCACGTAGTAGGCGGCACCGAGCCCGAAGATCGCGCCGGACGCGCCGACCGTCGGCGTCCCGGGCGCGAGCAGCAGCACCACCACCGAGCCGCCGAGCGCGGAGAGCAGATAGAGGGCGAGGTAGCGGACGCGGCCGAGCTGGGCCTCGACGACCCGGCCCACGCTCCACAGCGACGCCATGTTCATCACGATGTGCAGGATCCCGAACGTGCCCTCGGTGGGCGGAAGATGGAGAAAGGCGCCGGTCAGCAGCCGGTACCACTCCCCGTCCACGACCCCCTCCGGCTGGAACCCCGCCGGATACGTGTCCTGCCACACGTAGTGCCCGCCGTCCGGACCGGCCAGCCCGGCGCCCAGCATCTCGAACCGTTCCACGATCGCCGGACGCACCAACTCGCCCAGATAAGCGAGCACGTTGAGCGCGATGAGTGCGTACGTCACGACAGGCGTCGCCGAGACCCGCCCGCCGACGACGGTCCGGGCCTGCCGTACCGTCCGCGCCCCCTCCTTCACGCACTCGGGGCACTGGTGGCCGACGGCCGCCTCCCGCATGCAGTCCGGGCAGATGTAGCGCTCGCAGCGTGTGCAGCGGACGTGGGACTCCACCTTGGGATGGCGGTAGCAGGTGGTGACGGCGGACTCGGGTTCCACGGAACCGGCTCCTCGTGGGGACTCGTGGGGACTCATGGCGATGACGACGGGCGGCGAGCCGGTGGGGACGGCGGCGAACAAAATAGCGAACACCTGTGGACGGAGGGAGAGGTGGGGCAGCAGTGCCGTAGCCTCGGCGTCAGTTCTGGTGAGCGAAGGGGGAGCCGGCATGGCCGCGATCAGTCTCAGCAAGGTGGCGGAGACCGCGCCCGCGCTGGTCAGCCTCTACAAGAGCGCCGGGGTGTCGCTCACGAAGCACGGCCTGGACGGGCAGCGGGCGGCGGTCTATCTGGTCGTCGACTACTCCGGGTCGATGAAGCCGTACTACAAGGACGGCAGTGTGCAGGCGCTCGCCGACCGCGTGCTGGGGCTGTCCGCGCACCTCGACGACGACGGAACCGTGCCCGTGGTGTTCTTCTCCACGGACGTCGACGCGGTCACCGACATCGCCCTCGCCGGCCATCGCGGCCGGATCGACCAGATCGTGGCCGGACTCGGGCACATGGGCAAGACCAGCTATCACCTCGCCATGGACGCGGTCATCGACCACTACCTCGACAGCGGCTCCAAGGACCCGGCCCTGGTGGTCTTCCAGACCGACGGCGGCCCGATCAACAAGCTCGCCGCGGAACGCCATCTGTGCAAGGCGGCCAGGCTGCCGATGTTCTGGCAGTTCATCGGCTTCGGCGATCCGAAGAGCCGTCAGTTCGAGTATCTGCGCAAGCTCGACGAACTGGCGGTGCCGGAGAAGCGGGCCGTCGACAACGCCGGGTTCTTCCACGCCGGCCCGGATCCGCGGAAGGTGTCCGACGGCGAGCTGTACGACCGGCTGGTGGGCGAGTTCCCGAAGTGGCTGGTGGCGGCGCGGGCGGCGGGGATCGTGGGACCTGCATAGCTGAACGGGGTTCAGCAGCGCGCCCCAAAGGGGCGCGGGGAACTGCGCGACCAGCCACAGCGGGCCCGCAGACGACAGACGGCCCCCCCGCGGCACAGCGTTCCCAGCCCAGCCCGCGGAGCGCCCGCCACCCGTCTGCTCGCACCGTTGGCTGAGCCGTGACCGCCGTGCCACCCTGAGTGAGATCCGACGGGGAGGCGACGACGTATGGACGGCGCACGATCGGTGGACCAGGCCGGCGGGTCCGCCCGCTCGCGCAGGCAGGCTCCCGGCAGGGGCGAGAAACTCGCGGACTGGGCCGACGGGCGGCTCGGGATCTACGGGCTGGCCAAGGCGCAGATGCGCAAGGTCTTCCCCGACCACCCGTCCTTCCTGCTGGGCGAGGTCGCGCTCTACAGCTTCATCGTCCTGATCCTCACGGGTGTCTACCTCACCCTGTTCTTCGAGCCGAGCATGGTCGAGGTCGAGTACCACGGCTCGTACGAACCGCTCAACGGCGTCCTGATGACCAGGGCGTTCGAGTCCACGCTCGAGATCAGCTTCGATGTGCGCGGCGGGCTGCTGATGCGGCAGATCCACCACTGGGCGGCGCTGGTCTTCGTCAGCGCCATGCTCGTGCACATGATGCGGATCTTCTTCACCGGGGCGTTCCGCAAGCCGCGCGAGCTCAACTGGCTCTTCGGCTGGACCCTGCTGATGCTCGGCATCATCACCGGCCTGACCGGCTACTCGCTCCCCGACGACCTGCTCTCCGGCACCGGTATCCGCTTCGCCCAGGGCGCGATCCTGTCCGTCCCGATCGTCGGGACGTATCTGTCGTTCTTCCTCTTCGGCGGGGAGTTCCCCGGGCACGACATCATCTCGCGCCTGTTCCCGATCCATGTGCTGCTGCTGCCCGGGATCATGCTGGGGCTGGTGGCCGCCCATCTGATCCTGGTCTTCTACCACAAGCACACGCAGTATCCCGGCCCCGGCCGCGACAACAGGTCGGTGGTCGGCATGCCCTTCCTGCCGGTCTACATGGCGAAGGCGGGCGGCTTCTTCTTCCTCGTCTTCGGCGTGCTGACGATGATGGGGGGCATCGCCAGCATCAACCCCGTGTGGGCCTTCGGGCCCTACCGCCCCGATCTGGTCACGACCGGCGCCCAGCCCGACTGGTATCTCGGGTTCTCCGAGGGGCTGATCCGGGTGATGCCGGGATGGGAGATCGACCTCTGGGGCCACACCCTCGCGCTGGGCGTGTTCATCCCCTTCGCGCTGTTCCCGCTGGTCATGCTCGCGATCGGCGTGTATCCCTTCGTCGAGGCATGGGTCACCGGCGACAAACGCGAGCACCACATCCTGGACCGGCCGCGCAATGCGCCCGTGCGCACCGGGCTCGGCGTGGCCTGGATCAGCCTGTACGCGGTGCTGCTGATCGGCGGCGGCAACGACATCGTGGCCACCCATCTGCATCTGTCCATCAACGACATCACCTGGTTCGTGCGGATCGCGGTCTTCGTGGTGCCGGTCCTCGCCTACAGCATCACCAAGCGGATCTGTCTCGGCCTCCAGCGCCGGGACCGGAACAAGGTGCTGCACGGCAGGGAGACGGGCACCATCAAGAGGCTGCCGAACGGCGAGTACATCGAGGTCCATGAACCCGTCTCGCAGGAGCAGCTGTTCACCCTGACCCAGCACGAGCAGAACGCACCGTACGAGCTCGGTCCGCTCGTCGACGCGGGCGGTGTCCGCCGTCGGGTCAAGCCGTCCCAGCGGCTGCGGGCCCGGCTGGCGCAGGCCATGTTCGGGCCCGACAAGCGGATCGAGAAGCCGACGGTGGAGGAGTACCGGGAGGTCACCAGCGGCGACCACCACCCCTGACGACCAAGGCCCGGCACTCGTCCGGAGTGCCCCAGGCGGTGCGCAGGGCACGGGCCTTGGTCAGCCACAGCGACAGGTCGTACTCCGAGGTGTACCCGATCGCGCCATGCAGCTGCAGCGCGGTCCGCGCCGTCGCATACGCCGCCTCGCAGGCCGTGACCTTGGCTGCGGCGACATCAGCGGGCTCCATCGTCAGCGCGGCGCCGAAGAGCAGGGGGCGGGCGAACTCCAGGGCGGTCTTCGCGTCGGCCAGTCGGTGCTTGACGGCTTGGAACGAGCCTATGGGTGCGCCGAATTGGGTGCGTTGCTTGACGTAGGCGACGGTCTTGTCGAGGAGGGCGAGTCCTACGCCCAGCGCCTGGGCGGCAGTGGTGAGGCGGGCCCAGGTGAGGGCTTGCTCGACGGGTGGGGTGGGGGTGAGGAGTTCGCCGCCCGGAGCGAGGGGGGTGAGGCGGCGGGCGGGGTCGAGGGAGGGGCGGACGGGGCCGTGGCCGGGGGACAGGTGGAGGGCGTCGGGGCTGAGGGCGAGACGGATCGTGGCCGCGTCGCCGTCGAGGGCGTACGGGCTGTCGTACGCCACGGTGGCCATGGTCTCGCCGGAGGCGAGGGGCGGGAGGAGGCGTTCGGTTTTGTCGAGCAGTACCGCCGCTGTCGCGGTCTCCACCAGCGGGCCGGGTACCGCGTGTCGCCCCAACTCGACAAAGGCGAGGGCGAGTTCGACGGGCCGGGGACCCAGTCCGTCGTACTCCTCCGGTACCGCCAGTGCGAACACGCCCGCGTCGGCGATACGGCCCCACAGCGCGCGCCCGCTGCCGTGCTCGCCGCGGCTCCAGTCCCGTACCACCGAGGGCGTGTCCGCGGAGGTCAGCATCGCATCCAGCGAGGCGGCGAACGCGCGCTGCTCGGCGTCGAGGAGGAAGCGCATCAGCGGCGACCTTTCGGCATCGAGGGCGTTCCTTCGGGCATCAACGCGGCCTCCTTCATGTGCGTCGCGCTTTCTTCGGCGTCGGCGGAGCCCTCGCGCATCAGCGGCGTCCTTTCGGAAGGCCGAGCAGGCGTTCGGCGATGATGTCCCGCTGGATCTCGTTCGTGCCGGCGTAGATCGGGCCGGCGAGTGCGAAGACGTACCGCTCCGACCAGTCCGTGTCCGCGAACTCGCCCTCCTCGGCCAGGAGATCGAGGGCCGTCTCGTGCAGCGCGATGTCGTACTCGGACCAGAAGACCTTGTTCAGGCTGGACTCCGGGCCGATTTCCTGGCCGTCGAGGAAGCGGGAGGCGGCGGCGTAGGTGAAGAGCTGGTAGGCGCGAGCGCCGATCAGGGCGTCGGCGACACGGCGTTTCGTGGATTCCGGTTCTCCTTGTGCCTGCCAGAGCGTCAGCAGGCGGTCGGCGCTCGCGAGGAAACGGCCCGGGGAGCGCAGCTTCAGCCCGCGTTCGTTGCCCGCTGTCGACATGGCGATCCGCCAGCCCTGCCCGGGTTCGCCGATCACGTCCTCGTCCGGCACGAACACCTCGTCCAGGAACAGTTCGGCGAAGGCGGGCTTTGCGTCGAGGCGACCGATCGGGCGGACGGTGACGCCCGGTGCGCGCAGGTCGAACATCAGGTAGGTCAGGCCCTGGTGGGGCTTCGGGGTGTCCGGCTCGGTGCGGAACAGGCCGAACGCGCGGTCGGCGAATGCGGCACGTGACGACCAGGTCTTCTGCCCGGTGAGCAGCCAGCCGCCGTCCGTGCGGACGGCCCTGGCCTTCAGGGATGCGAGGTCCGAACCGGCCTCGGGCTCCGACCACGCCTGGGCCCAGATCACCTCGCCGGAGGCCATCGGCGGCAGCACGCGCGCGCGTTGTCGCTCCGTGCCGTGGTCGAAGAGGGTGGGGGCGAGCAGGCTGATGCCGTTCTGGCTGACGCGGCCGGGCGCGCCCGCCGTGTAGTACTCCTCCTCGAAGATCAGCCATCTGATCAGGCCCGCATCCCGGCCGCCGTACGCGCTCGGCCAGTCCACCACCGACCAGCGGTCCGCGGCCAGTTCCGTCTCCCATGCGCGGTGAGCCCGGAAGCCCTCCTCCGTCTCCAGCGAGGGCAGCGGGGTGGACGGCACGTGCGCGTGCAGCCAGGTGCGGGCCTCGGCCCGGAAGGCGTCCTCTTCATGTGTGAAGGCGAGATCCATCGGTGGCGTCCCCCTTGGCCGTGAACTCCTCAGCGGTCTTCCCTAACAAGTGTTTGGTAGGTTAGCGTGTCCCTATGACAGGCGTCGAGAGTCCGGCCTACGTGCCCGGGCACGGGTTGCTGAAGGGCCGCACCGCCGTCATCACCGCGGCGGCCGGGGCGGGGATCGGCGGGGCGACAGCGCGGCGCTTCCTGGAGGAGGGCGCGCGCGTGCTGATCAGCGACGCCCATGTGCGGCGGCTCAAGGAGTACGAGGCCGAGCTGGCCGGGGAGTTCGGGACGGCCGTTGCCGCGCTGCCGTGCGATGTCACCGACGAGACGCAGGTGAGCGTGCTGTTCGAGGCGGCGGTCGAGCAGCACGGCCGTCTGGATGTCGTCGTCAACAACGCCGGGCTGGGCGGGACTTCGGACCTCGTCGACATGACCGACGAGCAGTGGTCGAAGGTGCTCGATGTGACGCTGAACGGGACCTTCCGGTGTACCCGGGCGGCGCTACGGCTGTTCCGGAGCGGCGGCGACGGCGGAGTGATCGTCAACAACGCGTCCGTCGTCGGCTGGCGCGCCCAGGCCGGGCAGGCGCATTACGCCGCCGCGAAGGCGGGAGTGATGGCGCTGACCCGGTGTGCGGCGCTGGAGGCCGCCGAGTTCGGGGTGCGGGTCAACGCGGTCTCGCCGAGCCTCGCCATGCATCCGCACCTGGTGAAGGTGACCAGCCCCGACCTGCTGGCCGAGCTGACCGCGCGGGAGGCCTTCGGGCGGTACGCCGAGCCCTGGGAGGTGGCCAACGTGATCGTGTTCCTGGCGTCGGACTACTCCTCGTACATGACCGGAGAGGTCGTCTCCGTCAGCAGCCGGCATCCCTGACCACGGAGCGGCCCACAATGTGCTTGTGCCTACGAAGAAGAAGCCCCAGGTGACCGCCGCCCCCGAGCGTCGGCGCGAGCTCCTCGACACCGCTGCCGAGGTCTTCGCCGAGCAGGGCTACAACGCCACCACCGTCCGCAAGATCGCGGACCACGCGGGGATGCTGGCCGGCAGCCTCTACTACCACTTCGACTCCAAGGAATCGATGCTGGAGGAGATCCTGCGGACGTTCCTCGACGAGCTGTGGGACGGGTACGACGCCGTCCTGGGCGCCGCCGAGCTGGGCCCGCGCGAGACGCTGGAGGCCCTGGTCACCGAGTCGTTCCGGGAGATCGACCGGCACCGTGCCGCCGTCGCGATCTACCAGAAGGAGTCCAAGCACCTCGTGGCGCAGGAGCGGTTCGCGTTCCTCGCCGCATCGCAGCGCAAGTTCGAGAAGGCGTGGCTGTCCACGCTGGAGCGCGGGGTCGCGGCCGAGGTCTTCCGGTCCGACCTCGACGTCCGGCTCACCTACCGGTTCGTGCGGGACACGGTGTGGGTCGCCGCGTCCTGGTACCGGCCCGGCGGACACCACAGCCCCGAGGAGATCGCCCGGCAGTACCTGTCGATGGTGCTGGACGGGATCGCCGTACGTACCTGACCCACTGCTGGAGTCCGGAAGTCTGGGGAGTTGCCATGGCCGAGGCCTACATCGTCGAAGCGGTCCGTACGCCCGTGGGGCGGCGCGGGGGAGGACTGAGCGGGGTCCATCCGGCCGATCTGGGTGCGCATGTGCTGAAGGAGCTGATCGCGCGGTCAGGCGTCGATCCCGCCGCCGTCGAGGACGTCGTCTTCGGCTGCCTGGACGCGGTCGGGCCGCAGGCCGGCGACATCGCCCGCACCTGCTGGCTGGCCGCCGGGCTGCCGGAGGAGGTGCCGGGCGTGACGGTGGACCGGCAGTGCGGATCCTCGCAGCAGGCCGTGCACTTCGCGGCGCAGGGCGTGCTCTCCGGGACACAGGACCTGGTCGTCGCGGGCGGGGTGCAGAACATGTCGCAGATCCCGATCGCCTATGCGACCCGGCAGGCCGCCGAGCCGCTGGGCTTCACCCAGGGCCCCTTCGCGGGCAGCGAGGGCTGGCGGGCGCGGTACGGGGACCGGGCGGTCAACCAGTTCGTCGGCGCCGAGATGATCGCCGGCAAGTGGGGAATCAGCAGGCAGGACCAGGAGGAGTTCGCGCTGCGCTCACACCGGAGGGCGCTGCGGGCGATCGACGAGGGCCGCTTCCAGCGCGAGACCGTCCCGTACGGCCAGGTGACCGTCGACGAGGGGCCGCGTCGGGACACCTCCCTGGAGAAGATGGCCGCGCTCAAGCCGGTCATCGACGGCGGCACGATCACGGCCGCCTGCTCCTCGCAGGTCTCCGACGGCGCGGCCGCCATGCTGCTGGCCTCCGAGCGGGCAGTGCGCGAGCACGGACTGACGCCGCGCGCCCGAGTCCACCACCTCTCGGTGCGCGGCGAGGACCCGATCCGGATGCTGACCGCTCCGATACCCGCCACCGCCCACGCCCTGAAGAAGACCGGCCTCTCCATCGACGCCATCGACCTCGTCGAGATCAACGAGGCCTTCGCCCCCGTCGTCCTGGCCTGGCTGAAGGAGACGGGCGCCGATCCGGAGAAGGTCAACGTCAACGGCGGCGCGATAGCCCTCGGCCACCCGCTCGGCGCGACCGGCGCAAAGCTGATGACGACCCTGCTGCACGAACTGGAGCGCACGGGCGGGCGCTTCGGGCTGCAGACCATGTGTGAGGGCGGGGGGCAGGCGAACGTGACGATCATTGAGAGGCTGTGACAAGAGCTCCGCTGGGATAGCCGCGATGGCCGTCGGTCGTCTGCGGCTGCGTTGTGGCTGGTCGCGCAGTTCCCCGCGCCCCTTCGGGGGCGCTGCTAGGGGGACGCCAGTCGGTCCCGTGTCTTCTCGGCCTCCTTCATGATCCGTTCCACCAGCTCCGCGCAGGACGGCAGGTCGTCGATGACCCCGGCGACCTGTCCCGACGCCATCACCCCGAGGTCCGTACGTCCGTTCACCATCGACGCTCTGAGCAGCATCGGAGTGTTCGCGGCGAGCAGGACCTGGCTCCAGGACAGGTCCTTGCCGTGCTTGAGGGCGAGACCGTCGCGGAGCATCGCCGGCCAGCCGATGCCGGACAGCTTCCGGAAGCGGGCCGCGTGACCCATGGCCCGCAGCAGGGTTCTGGCGCGGCCGGAGTTCTCCAGCGAGTCGACCAGTTCCGTGCGGAGCATGCGGTGGGGCAGGCCGTCGACCGCCCTGGTGACCGTGATGTCCCGGACGCTCGCCGTCAGGTACCGCGCCTTGACCGCGTCCGGCACCGTCGAGTCCGAGGTGAGCAGGAACCGGGTGCCCATGGCGACGCCCGCCGCCCCGTAGGCCAGCGCCGCGACCAGGCCCCGGCCGTCGAAGAAGCCGCCCGCCGCCACCACGGGTATCCGCACCGCGTCCACGACCTGCGGCAGCAGAACCGTCGTCGCCACCTCGCCGGTGTGCCCGCCGCCCTCTCCGCCCTGCACGATCACCGCGTCCGCGCCCCAGGCCGCGACCTTCTCGGCATGCCGCCGGGCGCCGACCGTCGGGATCACGACCACGCCCGCGTCCTTGAGCGTGCCGATCAGCTCGGCGGAGGGCGCCAGCGCGAAGGAGGCGACCCGGACGCCCTCCTCGATCAGGATCCGCGCCCTGTCCCCGGCATCGGAGGCGTCGGCGCGGAGGTTGACGCCGAAGGGCGCCGTCGTACGGGACGTGACCTCGCGTATCGCCTCACGCAGCCGGTCGGTCGTCATCGTCGCCGAGGCGAGGATGCCCAGCCCGCCCGCGTTCGCCGTCGCCGAGACCAGACGCGGGCCTGCCACCCAGCCCATGCCCGTCTGCACGATCGGGTGGCGGACCCCGACCAGGTGGGTGAGCGCGGTGTCCATCAGGCCCTCGCCTCCTCGGGGACCTCACGCGCGCGCCGGTTGTCCGGGTCGATCACCTCGCGGATCAGCCGCAGTTCGGTGGGCGTCGGCTCGCGGGTGTACGGCACCTCGTCCGGGATCGTCAGCGCGAACCCCGTCGCATCCTTCACCTCCTCGACGGTCACGCCCGGATGCAGCGAGGCCAGCCGCATCGAGCGGTCCGGGGTGTCGAAGTCGAAGACGCCGAGGTCGGAGACGACCCGGGGGATGCGGTGATGGCGGGCACCGCCCGCATGGTCGTACCCCACCCCGCACACCATGTCGACCTTCTCCACGAACACCCGCCGGGAGTGCTTCGGGATCCAGTAACTGGTCGGATTGTTGAGGGTGTTGACCGGCGCGCCCCGCACACCCAGAAGCTGCCGCTTCGGCTTCTCCCAGTCGCCGATGCAGGAGATGTTCTGGTTGCCGAAGCGATCGATCTGACTCGCGCCCATCATCACGTGCCGCCGGCCTCCGGTGACGAGGGTCAGATGCTGCCGGTACGGCAGCCAGCCCTCGACGGTGCCGTCCACGTCGACCAGCATCGCCTCACCGTCGGTCAGCAACAGGTCCGGTGCGAAGGTGAGCCGGGCGAGGCGCGCGCCGACGGAGGGGATCTGGCCCATGGGGCTCGCCAGGATCTCACCGCCGCCGCGCCAGGCCTCGGCGCAGGCGATCACACAGAACTCACTCCGCATCACGGTCATGTCCTCTCCTCCTCGGGCCCGTTGAGGAACCGCTCGGCGAACTCGGCCCAGGGTGTGGTCGCGTACTCCTTCTGCCTGGCCTCGTCCCGCCCGTAGTCGGGCGCGCAGGACGTGAAGTGCGCGCCGCCCGGCGCCTCCACCACGCCCGTCACCGCATGACGTTTGATCAGCAGGGTCTGGGGTGCGGCCTCCTTCGTCAGCTCGGCGGTGTCCACGATCCGCTCGCAGGAGACGAACGCCGCGTCCGCCGCCTCGCAGAACAGGTCGTCGAAGTACGGGTCGGGCCCCAGATACTGGCCGTTGCCCCGCCGGTCGGCGCGGTTGACATGGACCAGGGCCGTGTCCAGGCGCAGGGCGGGCATGGCCACGAACGTCTCCCCGTCGTCGTACGGCGACGTCACCGTCCGCAGACCGGGGTTGACCCGCATCACATCGGAACCGATCCCGGCCCGCACCGGCAGGAAGGGCAGCCGGTTCGCCGCCGCGTGCAGCCCCCACATGAACATCGCCTCGTCGATCTCCATCAGCTCCAGCTCCCCCCGCTCGCGGGCCGCCCGGTAGTGCGGTTCCAGGGTGATCGAGTCGAGGGTGACGAAGGGGGCGACCAGTTTGCGGATCCGGCCGGCGGCGGCGAGCATGCCGACGTCCGGGCCGCCGTACGACACCACCGTGAGGTCGGTGATGCCGGACCGGAGCACTGCACTCACCAGGGCCATCGGTTTGCGGCGCGAGCCCCAGCCGCCGATGCCGAGGGTCATGCCGCTCTCCAGCCCGGAGACAGCCTCGTCGGCAGTCATCGTCTTGTCACCCACGGGGGTCATCGTCCTTTCGCCCACTCAGGCACCGTCCTTTCCAAAGGCGTCGCGGACCCGGTCGCCCACGCCGCTCACGCTCGCCTCGTAGGTGAAGCCCTGCTCGAAGCGGTAGCTGCGGCGCACGTCCACCGGGTCGATGCCGTTGATCGCGGCCTTGGCCAGCCGGAGCAGCTCCCCGTCCTTCGCGGCTATCTCGCGAGCCAACTCCAGGGCGGCCGAAGGGAGTTCCTCGCGCGGCACCACCCGCCACACCGAGCCGTGCGTGTGCAGCTCGGCCGCGGTCGCCGTCCGCGAGGTGTAGTACAGGGCGCGCATCAGGTGCTGCGGGACCAGCCGGGCCAGGTGAGTGGCGGCGCCCAGCGCTCCACGGTCCAGCTCGGGCAGCCCGAAAGCGGCGTCCTCGCTCGCCACGATCACATCCGCGTTCCCCACAAGACCGATGCCCCCACCCAGGCAGAAGCCCTGCACCGCCGCCACCACGGGCACCTCGCACTCGTACACCGCCGAAAACGCCGCGAAGCAGCCCCGGTTGGCGCCGACCAGCGCGCTCTGCCCGCGCGCCTGTATCTCCTTGATGTCCACGCCCGCGTTGAACCCCCGCCCCTCGGCGGCCAGCACCACACACCGCACCTCCGGGTCGCGGCCGGCCGTGCGCACCGCGTCGGCCAGCGCGAACCAGCCGTCCACCGGTAGGGCGTTCACCGGCGGGAAGTCGATGGTGACAACGGCGATTCCGTTCTTTTCGGGCCCCTTTTCCGGGGACGAGGTGGAGACACCCATGGGCGCATCAGCTACCTTCGCACTCAGCTACCTTTCCACCAAACATTTGTTAGGTGTGAGGCTTCGAAGCTAGCAGCAGGCGGATCGCGGCGGGAGGCCCTGTGGAAAACCAAGCGCCAGACCCTGTGGAAAACCCCGGCCATCCCCGCGACCGGCCTCTCGGTGGCCGCGTCGCCGTCGTCACCGGCGGCACCCGTGGTGTCGGCGCGGGCATCGCGAAGGCGTTCGTCGAGGCGGGCGCGGAGGTCGTCGTCTGCGCACGCCGACCGCCCGAAGACCCCGTCGAGGGAACCGAGTTCGTGCCCGTGGACCTGCGGGACCCGGACGCCGTGCGCGCCTTCTTCGGCGGACTGACCCGGCTCGACGTGCTGGTCAACAACGCGGGCGGCAGCCCCTTCCGGCGGCTGGCCGACGCGGGCGTCGAGCGGCACGCACGGGTCGTCGAGCTGAACCTGATCGCTCCACTGACCGCCTCCCTCGCCGCCTACGAGCACCTCAAGCGGTCCCGCGGCGCCGTCGTCATGATCGGCAGCGTCAGCGGCGACCGCCCCTCACCCGGCACGGCGGCGTACGGCGCGGCCAAGGCGGGCCTGGAGAGCCTCGCCCGGTCGATGGCCGTGGAGTGGGCGCCGGAGGTCCGTGTCAACACCCTCGTCGTCGGCATGGTCCGCACAGAGCTGTCCCACCTGCACTACGGCGGCGACGACGGCATCGAGGCGGTCGGCCGCACCGTCCCGCTCGGCCGCCTCGCCGATCCCGCCGACGTCGGCGCCGCCGCGGTCTTCCTCGCCTCCGACGCGGCCGCCTACATCAGCGGGGCGAGCCTGCTGGTGCACGGGGGAGGGGAGCTGCCCGCGTTCCTGGATGCCGCAACCGCCAACAAAGAGACGTGAGATGAGCGCCGGGGGAGACAAGAGCGATGAGTCGACAAGGAGAGGCACCATGACCGGAATCTGCGACGGACGCGTCGTGATCGTCACCGGCGCCGGCCGTGGCCTCGGCCGTGCCCACGCGCTGGCGTTCGCCGCCGAGGGCGCGCGGGTCGTCGTCAACGACCTCGGCGTCGGCCTGGACGGCACACCGGGCCCCGGCAGCCCGGCCGGCCAGGTCGTCGAGGAGATCCGCGCGGCGGGCGGCGAGGCGGTCGCGCACGGCGGCGACATCGCCACGACCGACGGCGCCGCCGCACTGATCCGGACCGCCCTGGAGACCTACGGCCGGCTCGACACGCTCGTCAACAACGCGGGCTACCTGCGCGACCGGATGCTGGTCAACCTGGACGAGGACGACTGGGACGCCGTCGTACGCGTCCACCTCAAGGGCCACTTCCTGCCGCTGAAACACGCCGCCGCGCACTGGCGTGCCGAGGCCAAGGCGGGCCGTCTGCCCGATGCGCGGATCGTCAACACCAGCAGCGGTGCGGGGCTGCTCGGCTCGGTCGGGCAGGGCAACTACAGCGCGGCGAAGGCCGGGATCGTCGGGCTGACGCTGGTCGCCGCCGCCGAGCTCGCTCGGTACGGCGTCCAGGTCAACGCGATCGCCCCGGCGGCCCGGACCCGGATGACGGAACACACCTTCGCCGAGACCATGGCGGCGCCGGGCGCAGGCTTCGACGCGATGGCCCCGGAGAACGTCTCGCCGCTGGTGGTCTGGCTGGGCTCGGCGGGGAGCGCGGGGGTGACCGGGCGGGTCTTCGAGGCGGAGGGCGGCCGGATCACCGTCATGGAGGGCTGGCGCGCGGGGCCGACCGCCGACAAGGGGGCGCGGTGGGGTGCGGGGGAGGTGGGGGAGACGGTGCTGAAGCTGTTGGAGGAAGCGGAGGTGCCCGGAGAGGTGTACGGGACGTGAGGACGGCCTGCGTCTCGCACTCGTCCGGCACAAAGAACAGCCGCCTACGTGTCGCACTCCAGCACCGTCCGGCACAAGGAACACCGCGCCCGCATCCGACCCCGCACCGGCACCCTGATCCGCTGGTGGCAGGTCGGGCAGGGGAACGTGACACGGAGGTGGCCGCCGCCGTCGGGGCTGAAGGTGTACGGGACGCCGGGCTGAGGGCCGTGGACGTGGCGGCGGTCGCGGGCGTAGCGGCGGCGGCCCGCCCAGCCGGCCGCCGTCAGCGGGGGCTGCTGCTCGTCGCGGCGGGCCTGGGCCATGCCCTTCGTGTACGCCGTATAGGCCTGCGGACTGGTGAACCACACGGACGGGTCCTCGCCGAACACCAGGGCGCGCTTGGCCAGGACGTACCCGAACTCCTCCGGTGTCAGATAGCCGAGCTTCTGCGACGACGCCGCGTCCTCCCGGTAGGCGTCGAGGAGCAGCCAGCCGGCGCCCAGATACGTCGTCGCGGTGTCGGTGAGGATCTCGTTGTCGCGGGTGCCGGGAAACGACAGGTCGAGGCGGTGCAGATAGACGTGCATGATCTCGTGGGCGAGGGCCGCCCCGATGTCCCGCCGGTGGGTGCGGAAGCGGTCGTTCAACTCGACGAAGTACTCCGGGCCCGCGGCGAGTTCGACGTTCGCGGCGTGATTCATCTCGCGGAAGCTGACGATCACCCGGGCGTCCGGGAGCCGGTAGTGCCGCACCAGCTCGCGGGCCACCCGCTGGGCGCCCAGATACAGGTCGTCGGTGTCGCAGAACGCCACGTCGACGGGGGGCACACTGGTCGCGAACGCCTGGATGGTGTCGTACGACAGCCGCTTGTAGAGCGCGGTGATCGACTCCCGCACCGTCTCCAGGTGTGGGTAGCCGTGCTCGACCGGTCCGTCGTTCGCCACGCCCGTACCCCCAAGACGCCCTGACCCGATTCCACTCTACGAGGGTATGAGCGGGTTTCGCGGGTCGGACATCAGGCGGAGCCCGGCTTGTGCCGACGGCCCCTCGAACTCCAGCACCCACACCTCGTTGCCGCCCTCCCGCAGCACCGGCCCGGGGACGTACAGCGTGCGCTGTGGGCCCGCCGACCAGTAACGCCCGAGGTTGAAGCCGTTGATCCACACGAACCCGCGCGTCCAGCCCGGCAGCTCCAGGCAGGCATCCCCGGCGCCACGGACCATGACGGTACCCCGGTACAGGCCGGGAGCACCCTCCCCGGACGACGGCTCGAACGGCACGCCGTCCACCCCCGCGTCGAAGGCGTCCAGCCGCAGTGCACGCGCGCGTACCCCGTGCAGAAACTGCCGCTCGTGCAGGATGCCCCCCGTGATGCCTTTGGACTCCCCGGATCGCGGCCCGTAATTGACCCTCCCCAGGGACTCCACCCACAGCTCCACGCGCGCGTGCCCGCCAACCGGCTCCTTCAGCTGCTCGTCGCCCTCGGTGAGCACCCCGGCCCGCTCCCCGTCGACGTACACCACCGCCACATCCCGCAGCCCGCGCGCGATCAGCGGGTACGGCCGCCGCGGCCCCGGCACGGTGATCTCGTACCGTACGACCCCCCGGTCGACGTCCAGCTCCTCGAAGGACGGCGGGAGAGGAGAGGTGGTCTCCGGGCCGCCGAGCGTCTCCAGTACGGCACTCAGGGGCGCCCAGCCCGCGAGGTCCACGTCGGCCGGGGCGCCCAACGGCTCAGGTGTCGGCGGCGGTTCGGGCAGCGGACCGTCGGCGTACTCGGCGAGCACCTCGCGCAGGCGCCAGAACTTCTCCGTGGGGCGGCCGTACTCGTCGATCGGCGCGTCGTAGTCGTAGGAGGTGACGTCCGGCTCCAGCGGCCCGTCGTGCATGTCGCCGCCGCCCCGGTTGGAGCCCGCCCAGCCGGCGAAGCTGGTGCCGCCGTGTGCCATGTAGATGTTGACCGAGGCACCGCACTCCAGGATCTCCCGCAGGGATTCGGCCACATCCTGGGCGTCGCGCACGGTGTGCTGCCCGCCCCAGTGGTCGAACCAGCCGCACCAGAACTCCATGCACATCAGCGGACCCTCGGGGCGGTGCCCGCGCAGCGTCTCGAACGCCACGCGTGCGTGGGAGCCGAAATTCACCGTGGCGAGAACACCGGGGACGGATCCGCCGGAGAGCATGTGGTCCTCCGGGCCGTCCGAGGTGAACAACGGCACCGTGACACCCTGGTCCCGCAGCAGCTCGGCGAGCCGGCGCAGATACTCCGCGTCCGAGCCGTAGCTGCCGTACTCGTTCTCCACCTGCACCATGATCACCGGGCCGCCGCGGTCGATCTGCCGGGGCACGACCTCCTCCAGCAGCCGGCCGAACCAGCGCTCCACGGGACGCAGAAAACGCTCGTCACGCGTGCGTGCATGCCCCGGTACCCAGTGCGGCAGCCCACCGTTCTCCCACTCGGCGCAGATGTACGGCCCCGGCCGCACGATCGCCCACAGGCCCGCCTCCCGTGCCGCGTCCAGGAAGCGTCCCAGCGCACCCACGTCCCGGAACCTGCCGGGGCCGGGCTCGTGCAGATTCCACGGGACGTACGTCTCCACACAGTTCAGGCCCATCGCCCGCAGCATCGCCAGCCGGTGCCCCCACTGCTCCTCGTGCACGCGGAAGTAGTGCAGCGCACCGGACAGCAACCGCACCGGCCGCCCGTCCAACAGGAAATCCGTGTCCCCCACCGTGAAGTCGCTCATGCCGTCACCCTCACCCCTGGCGGCGATCACGTCCATGGACAAAGATCGGCGCTGGTTGGACGGAAACGACCTGGACGGAAACGACCGGGACGCAAAACGACACGGAGCGGAGTCGGCCGCGGATGTACCACACCTGGATGCGGTTCTTCACGCCCGGCCCCGCCCACCACCGGCTCGGCCTGGTCTGCCTCGGCGTCGGCCTCCAGTACGGCGCCCTGCCCACCGTCGGACCGCGCACCCTCGACAGCCACGTCGCCGTCGTGATCAGCACCGGCGGCGGCTGGTACGCCGGCCCCGACGGCCGCCGTACCACCGTCACCGCGCCCGCCCTGCTGTGGCTCACACCCGGCGTCCCGCACCACTACGGGCCCGACCCCGACACCGGCTGGGACGAGGGCTTCGTCGGTTTCGCCGGGCCCGCCACCGCCACCTACGCCGAACTCGGCTACATCGAACCCGGCCGCCCCGTGGTGCCCCTCGCGGACGCCACCGGCCCGCGTGCCGTCATAGCCCGCATCGTGCGCGCCGCCCGCCGCGACAACCCGCTCCTGGAAGTGGAGACCGGCGCCGCCGTCCACGAACTCCTCGTCGCCCTGCGCCGCGCCCGCGCCGACCTGACCCCCGCCGGGAACCAGGTCCTCAAGGCGCTCGCCCGCGACGCCTGTCTGCCGATGTCGGTCGCCGACCACGCCGCCCGGCACGGCATGACCACCGCCGAACTGCGCGCCGCCGTCCGCCGCGTGGCCGGCTGCAGCCCCAAGGACTACCTGCTCGGCATCCGCCTGGGCCGCGCCAAGGAACTCCTCGCCGCCACCGAACTGCCCGTCGCCGCCGTCGCCCGCCGCGTCGGCTACGACGACCCCGCCTACTTCTCCCGCCTGTTCACCCGCCGCGTCGGCATGGCCCCCATCCGCTTCCGCGCCCAGGAGGGCCGCACCGTCCCCGGCGGCTGGAGCGACCGCATCCCCGACCCCGACGACCCACCCGTCATCGAACGCCCGCGCACGCCCTGAGCGCTCCGCTGGAAGTGCCGCGCTATGCCGTCGGTCGCCTGCGGCACCGTCGTGGCTGGTCGCGCCCACGCGGCGGAGCCGCATACAAATACAGCCCCGCGCCCCTTCGGGGCGCTGCCGAACCGCAGCGGACTTCGCCGGGCCCGCTCAGCGACAACCCGACCGTCTTCGCCGCACCCGATGATCGGCGGCCCGGGTGCCCCGTAGGGTTTCGCCCATGACCACCAGCAACACCTCAACCGGTGACGTCGACCCCGCCGTCCGCGAGGAACTCGCCCGGCTGCGCGACAGCATCGACAACATCGACGCGGCCGTCGTCCACATGCTCGCCGAACGCTTCAAATGCACCCAGCAGGTCGGCCACCTCAAAGCCGCCCACCAGCTGCCGCCCGCCGATCCCGGCCGCGAGGCCCGGCAGATCGCCCGGCTGCGCGCACTCGCCGAGAGCGCCAAACTGGATCCCGCCTTTGCTGAGAAGTTCCTCAATTTCATCATCGCCGAAGTGATCAGGCACCACGAGATCATCGCCGAGGACACGGTGAACGGCTCTACACCGGCGGCCAATTGACCGCGTCCTATGCTCCCCGGGGCGTGACATGCGGGCCCGCGCGCGGCATGCTGCGCTGTGCACTCCTTGTCAGCTGACGAGCACGCCCCGTCAGTGCCCGGACATAAGCTGGTTGTCCACGCGGGAGGGACGCCGGGCCATGCCGTCGGAATCCAAGATCCTCATCGTTGACGATCACAAGGACACGCTCTACGCACTGGAGAGCGCCCTGGCGCCGCTGGGCTATCTGCTGGCCCGCGCCACCAGCGGCGACGAGGCACTCAAGCAGGTGCTCCGCGGCCGGGTCGGCCTCCTCCTGCTCGATGTGCGCATGCCCGGCGTCAGCGGCCTCGACGTGGTCCGCTACATGCGGCGCGTGGAACAGACCCAGCACATCCCCGTCATCCTGCTCACCGGCTTCGGCGCCGACCAAGAACTGACCTCCACCGCCTTCGGACTCGGCGTCGCCGACCTCGTCATGAAACCCATCGACCCCTGGGCCCTGCGCACCAAGGTCCGCTACCTGTACGACACCCACCAGCGCCACCTCGCCCTCGAACGCGAGGTCCGCGAACTACGCGCCCTCGTCCAGGACCACACCCCACGGCCCGCACTGCCCCACCCCGACGCCCGCGTACCGAACCAGCGGCCCCCGGGAACCCAAACCGGAAAACTCGAACAGGATCGGACATAGGCCGCGTTACCGATCCGAGCCTGTGCGTTGTCAGTGGCATCAGGCAGCATGGCCTGCATGTCCGTACTCATGCGCGACGAAGCGCAGACCCGTGCCCGGCTTCTCGACGTCCACCGCTACCAGATCGAACTCGATCTGACGCGAGGCGACGAGTTCTTCGACTCCGTCACCGTCATCCACTTCACGGTACGGAGCGATCTCGAGGCCTCGGACACCTTCGTCGAGCTCAAGCCCGCCGAGCTGCGCAATGCCCGCCTCGACGGACGCCACCTCGACCTGGACACCCTGGACGAGAACCGGCTGCCCCTCAAGGACCTCACTCCGGGCGAGCACGAACTGCACATCGACGCCGTCATGCGCTACTCGCGCACCGGCGAGGGCATGCACCGCTTCACCGACCCCACCGACGGCGAGACCTACGTCTACACCCAGCTGTTCATGGACGACGTCCAACGCGTCTTCGCCGCCTTCGACCAGCCCGACCTCAAGGCCGTCTTCGACCTGACCGTCACCGCCCCCGAAGGCTGGACCGTCCTCGCCAACGGCATCACCGAACACCTCGGCGAAGGCCGCTGGCAGGCCGCGCCCACCCCGCTGATCTCCACCTACCTCGTCGCCGTCGCCGCCGGCCCTTGGCACTCCGTGCGCACCGAACACCGCGGCCTGCCCTTCGGCCTGCACTGCCGCCGCTCCCTCGCCCCCCACCTCGACACCGACGCCGAGGAACTCTTCGAGGTCACACGCGCGTGCTACGACCGCTACCACGAGAAGTTCGCCGAGCCCTACCCCTTCGACTCCTACGACCAGGCGTTCGTCCCCGAGTTCAACGCCGGCGCCATGGAGAACCCCGGACTGGTCACCTTCCGCGACGAGTTCGTCTACCGCTCCGCCGTCACCGACACCGAGCGGCAGACCCGCGCCATGGTCATCGCCCACGAAATGGCCCACATGTGGTTCGGCGACCTCGTCACCCTCCGCTGGTGGGACGACATCTGGCTCAACGAGTCCTTCGCCGAGTACATGGGCTACCAGACCCTCACCGAAGCAACCCGATTCAATGACACCTGGGTGGAGTTCGGCGTCACCCGCAAGGCCTGGGGCTACGACGCCGACCAGCGCCCCTCCACCCACCCCGTCGCCCCCGAAGCCGTCGACGACACCGCCTCCGCCCTCCTCAACTTCGACGGCATCTCCTACGCCAAGGGCGCCTCCGCGCTACGCCAACTCGTCGCCTGGCTCGGCGAGAAGGACTTCCTCGCCGGCATCAACACCCACTTCGCCCGCCACAAGTTCGCCAACGCCGCACTCGCCGACTTCATCGACTCCCTCGCCGCCACCACCGACCGCGACGTCCACGCCTGGGCCGACACCTGGCTGCGCACCACCGGCGTCGACACCCTCACCCCCCACATCACCCCCGGCGACGACGGCACCTGCACTCTCACCGTCGACCACGCCGGCAGCCGCCCCCACCGCATCGCCGTCGGCCTCTACGACCTCGACCTCACCGACAAAGGCCGCCTCACCCTGCGCGAACGCCTCGACCTCGACATCCCGCAGACCGACACCCGGCCCCTCGGCAAACGCCCCGCACTGCTCCTGCTCAACGACGGCGACCTCAGCTACGCCAAGATCCGCTTCGACACCGACTCCTTCCAGGCCGTGCACGCCGGCCTGTCCGGCCTGCCCGACCCCCTCACCCGAGCCGTCGTCTGGAACGCGCTCAGGGACGCCGTACGCGACTCCGGCAGCGCCCGGGCGACGACCGCCGAACCCGCGATGCCCGCCACCGCCTACCTCGAAGCGGCCCGCGCCCACCTCCCGCACGAAACCGACCTCGCCATCGTCCAGGGCGTCCTCGCCTTCGCCGCCGGCCAGATCGCCGACCGCTACCTCACCCCCGAGCAGCGGCCCGCCGCGCTGGCCACCCTCTGCGCCCTCTGCCGCGACCTGATGCGCCGCACCGAGGACGGCGACCACCCCGGCCTGCGCCTGATCGCCGTACGCCACTTCATCGACGTCGCCGCCCACCCCGACACCATCGCCGCCTGGCTCGCCGACGGCACCGTGCCCGGCGGCCCCGAACTCGACCCCGAGCTGCGCTGGCGCGTCCTGGCCCGCCTCGCCGTCCTCGGCGCCACCGACGAGTCGGCCATCGCCGCCGAACTGGAACGCGACCCCAGCGCCACCGGCCAGGAAGGCGCCGCCCGCTGCCGGGCCGCCCTGCCCGACCCGGACGCCAAGCGCGCGGCCTGGGAGGCGATGTTCGCCACCGACGACCTCTCCAACTACCTCTTCAAAGCAACCGCCCAGGGCTTCTGGCAGCCCGAACAGGCCGACCTCGTACGGGAGTACGTGCCGCGCTACTACGCGGACGCCGTCGCCGTGGCCGCCCGCCGCGGCCCCGCCATCGCCGAAGCCGCCGGCCGCTGGGCCTTCCCCGTCCACGCCGTCGACGCCGACACGCTCCACCTGGGCGAGACCTGCCTGCGCGACGGCGACCCCATCCCCGCCCTGCGCCGCAAAATGGTCGACCAACTCGACGACCTGGCACGGGCATTGCGGGTCCGGGAGGCATAAGGCCGAAGACGCAGGGCACCGCTGGTCCTCCCTCCCGAGGTCGAGGACCACGCGGAGGAATTCCGGAACCGAACCCGGACCCGCCCGCAACTCCGACACCCCCAACACGTTTTCCCCGCACGGAAGTACCCCCATTCGGGTTCCGATCGTTGGGCTTTTCGGGCGCCACCACGCAACCGCGTACAAGCTGGAACCCCCTCTGCCCGGCGCCCGGAGGACACCCATGAGCACGCTGCAGGCCCAAGGCGACCCCGAGGGCCCCCACGCCCTGCGGCGGCTGCTCGACACCGTCCTCGACGCGCTCCACACCGGCGAGCGCGCCCGAGGCGGACCGCTGCCCGCGGGAGGCCCAGAGGTGGTCGCCGCGCGCGTGCGGGACGCGGTGGGTGACGTACTGCCCGACGAGGGCGACCCGGACGCCCTGCGCGTCCTCGTGCAAGCCGTCGCCGAAGGAGCCGCCGACCCCGCACACCCACTGTGCGCCGCCCACCTCCACTGCCCACCCCTCGCCGTCGCCACCGCCGCCGACCTCGCCGTGTCTGCCCTGAATCCGTCGATGGACTCCTGGGACCAGGCACCGGCGGCGTCGGAGCTGGAGGAACTGGTGACACGAGCACTCGCGAACGAGGTCTACGCAGAGGTACCCAGGGGCGCGGGGCTGTATCGATATGCGGCTCCGCCGCGATGGGGGTCCCCCCGCTCGAGCGTATTCGAAAGTGGGGGAGCGATCGGCCCTCACCGGCCCGCAGCCAACAACGCACAGAACCACCCCGACGCCCTGATCACCACCGGCGGCACCGAATCCAACCAACTCGCCCTCCTCCTCGCCCGCGAAGCACACGGCCCGAGCGTGCGGCTGGTCGTCGGCGCCAACGCCCACCACACGCTGCCCCGCGCCGCCTGGCTGCTCGGCCTGCCCGACCCCGTCGTCGTACCCGCCCCCGCCGGCACCCTCGACCCCGCAGCCCTCGACCAAGCCCTCACCGCACTCCCCGGCCCGACCCTCGTAGCAGCCACCGCAGGCACCACCGACGCCGGACTCATCGACCCGCTCCCCGACATCGCCGCCCTCTGCCGGACCCACGGGGCACGACTCCACATCGACGCGGCCTACGGTGGCCCCCTCCTGTTCAGCCACCGGCACAGCGCCAAGCTCACCGGACTGGCAGCCGCCGACACCGTCACCCTCGACCTGCACAAACTCGGCTGGCAACCCGTCCCCGCCGGAATCCTCGCCGTCAAGGACGCCCGCGACCTCGCCGCCCTGCACCACCACGCCGACTACCTCAACGCCGACGACGACACCGAAGCCGGCCTCCCCGACCTGCTCGGCCGCTCCCTGCGCACCACCCGCCGCCCCGACGCCCTCAAAATCGCCGTCACCCTCAAAACCCTCGGCCGCACCGGACTCGGCACACTCATCGACCAAATCTGCGACCGCGCCCGCGAGTTCGCCGCACTCGTCCAGGAACACCCCGGCTACGAGCTCTACGACACACCCACCATCAGCACCGTCCTGTTCCGGCCCACCACAGCCACCGACGACGCCGTCGCCGCCGTACGCCGACAACTCCTCACCGACGGCCGCGCCGTCCTCGGCCGGGCACGCCTCGACGGCCGGCTGTGGCTCAAAGCAACGCTCCTCAACCCCGCCACCCGGCCAGGCGACCTCGCCGGGCTCCTGAAACTCGTGGAAGGAACCACCCCCCGATGACCAACCCCCCACGCCACGAGCCCGACACTCCCCGCGACCTCGTCGGCATCGGCATCGGCCCCTTCAACCTCTCCCTCGCCGCCCTCACCCACCCCCTCGCCGAACTCGACACCGTCTTCTACGACCAGCGCCCCACCTTCGCCTGGCACCCCGGCCTGCTCATCGACGGCGCCACCATCCAAGTCCCCTTCCTCGCCGACCTGGTGACCCTCGCCGACCCCGCCAGCCCCTGGACCTTCCTCAACTACCTCAAGGCCCGCGACAGGCTCTTCCCCTTCTACTTCGCCGAGCGCTTCCACATCCAGCGCGCCGAATACGACGCCTACTGCCGCTGGGTCGCCGAAAACCTCCCCGCACTCCACTTCGGCCACCAAGTCGACGCCGTCCGCTTCAACCCCGAACGCGACGTCTTCGAAGTCGACTTCACCAGGCTCGACACCGACGGCCAAGCCGACTCCCTCGGCCGCACCTACACACGCAACATCGTCCTCGGCATCGGCACCGAACCCCACATCCCCGAACCACTCAAACCCCTCGTCGACGCACCCGCCGTCCCCGTCATCCACGCCGCCGACTACACCGACCACCGCGACACCCTGCTCGCCGCCGAACACGTCACCGTCATCGGCTCAGGACAGTCCGGCGCCGAAATCTTCCTCGACCTGCTCCGCCACCGCCCCGCCGGCCGCGAACAACTCCACTGGCTCGGCCGCACCGAAGCCTTCGCACCCATGGAGTACTCCAAGCTCGGCCTCGAACACTTCACCCCCGACTACACCCGCTACTTCCACGCCCTCGCCGAACCTGTCCGCGACCGCCTCGTCACCTCCCAATGGCAGCTCCACAAAGGCATCGACACCGACACCATCGCCGCCATCCACGACGAGCTCTACCGCCGCACCCTGCACGGCGGCTGGCCCGACGCCGTCCTCACCCCCGGCGTCCGCATCCGCACCGCAGGACGCGTCGCCACCACCAAAATCGAACTCCACCTCGAACACATCCAGCAGAACACCCGCTCCCGCCTCACCACCGACGCCGTCATCCTCGCCACCGGCTACCGCGAACGCCCCCTCGACCGCCTCCTCGCCGGCCTCGACCCCTACATGCGCCGCGACAGCCGCGAACGCCCCCGCATCGACGAACACTTCCGCCTCGTCCTCGACCCCACCGTCACCGCCTCCGGCTGCCACCTCTACGTCCAGAACGCCGAACACCACACCCACGGCGTAGGCACCCCCGACCTCGGCCTCGCCGCCTGGCGCAGCGCCACCATCCTCAACTCCCTCACCGGCCAGGAGACCTACCCCCTCCCACGCCGCACCGCCTTCACCACCTTCGGCCTCGAACCCCAACCCCACATCCCACCCACCCGCCAGCCCCGCCCCCTCACCCCCCTCCTCGACGGACGCTGACACGACAACGACAACGACAACGACAACGACAACGACAACGACAGCGACAGCGACAACGGCGCCGGAGCGCGAACGCCCCGACGCCGTTGCCCCGAACTCCCGCGCCTAGAACACGGGCGTACCGCCCCGCGTCAAGTTCCAGGCCACCGACGCGAAGTCCTTCGGATCCAGCACACCCTTCGCCGTCACCCACTCCGCGATCCGCGTACGGATCTCCGTCGACTCCGCCCACAACTCCTGCGCCGACGCCACATGCGGGAACGCACCCCCGCCATTCGCCCGGTAGTTGTTCACCGCGAACACGAACTTCTGGGCCTCATCCAGCGCCGCACCGTCGTACGTCAGATTCTTGATCCGCGAACCCGCCGCCTGCGCGATATCGATCTCGTACGACAGCCCCGACACGTAGTCGTAGTTGTAATCCGGACGGCCACCCGCGTTCGTCAGCTTCTCCACGTCGACCGCGGCATCCGGCGCCGTCTGCACGAAATACTCCGCCGAATACTCCAGGTACGCCTTGAGCTGCGCACCCGTCATCAACTTCGCGACCAGCGTGTTGTCGTACACATACAGACTCGACAGATCCCGGATCGTCACATCCCCCGCCGGAATCTCCGACGTCCGCGAGAACGGCGACGCCTGCGCGATCACCGGCAGCGACGCATACTCCGAACCCGCCAGCGCCGCCCTGACCACGTCCTCCTGCACCTTCGTGATCAGATCGATGATCGGGGCGTCCTTGTACCGGGCCTCCACCGTCGTCAACGTCGCCGTGGCCGTACCGACGACCTGGTTGACGTACTCGACCACGATGTCGTGATCGTCCTTCAGCAGCTTGGTGATCCTCGGGTCATCGGCGACCGTCTTCGCATCGCGCACCGTCGCCTTCACCGACTCCACCCTCCAGCGGCCCTTCTCGAAGACCAACTCGAAGTCGAACAGCGACAACCGCTCCGCAAAGCACAACGGCTCCGACAACACGACCGTCCCGCCGGTCTTCTCATTCGTGACCAGCAGCTCCGCGATCTCCGTGTGCGCATGACCAACCAGGATCGCGTCGATCCCCGGCACCTGCTGAGCCACCAGCGCCGACGAGTTCTCGATGTACGGCAGCTGATCACCGTACGACGACGTACCCGACGAACCCGAGTGCGCCGACACCACCACCACATCCGCGCCCATCGACCGCAGCCTCGGCACCCACTTCGCCGCCTGCTCCTCCAGACCCGGGAACGTCAGCTTGCCCTCGACATACGCCTTGTCCCAGATCGCGATACCCGGATTGGTCAGCCCCAGCACGGCCACCTTCACCGGCGGAGCGCCCGGCACCCGGAACTTCTTGATGAAATACGGCGGGAAAGCGGGCCTGAGCGTCTTCGCGTCCAGCGCGTTCGCACCCAGCAGCGGGAAATCGCACTGCTCCTCGAACTTCCGCAGCGTCTCGATGCCGTAATTGAACTCGTGATTGCCCAGCGCCACCGCGTCATACCCGATCGCGTTCATCGCCGCCGCCATCGGATGGACCGGCCCGCCCTCGGCGGTGATCGGGTCCACCTTCGCGAAGTAATACGTCAGCGGAGTGCCCTGGATCGTGTCACCCGCATCCAACAACAGCGTGTTGCGGCGGCCCTTCTCCTCCCGGACCTGATTCACCAACGTCGAAATCCGCGCCAGACCCTGCGCATTGCCCTTGGCGTCCGTGTACTCCGCGTTCTTGAAATAGTCCCAGTTGAAGATGTGCCCGTGCAGATCCGTCGTGCCCATCACCGTGAACGCGTACCGCTTCACCGGCCTCGCCCCCTTCTTCGCCTCCGAAGCCTCCGCAGCCTCGGCCGCCGGAGCCGCCGCCGCACCGGCGATCGCCACCCCCGCCCCGGTCACGGCGGACTTCTGCAGGAACTTCCGACGGTTCAACGGCATCTCTGGACACTCCTCGGGCCACGGTCAATGACGCGCGTAGACCTGACACGGCCCACAACGCGCGTAGATTCTGACCCGGACATGCCCAGCAGCAACAGGCCCTACAGGTTTCGATCTGATGACCCAGCCCACGAACTCGCCCACTCCGTAAGCGAGTAAGGCGTGACAGAGTGGGGCGTATGACCACACCACCCACAAACGACCCCCACCCCGCCGTCCCCTACGGCACCCCCGAAGCCCCCCGCATCGCCGTCCGCGGCGAAGCCCGCCTCGAAGTCGACCCCGAAATCGCCCGCATCGTCGTCACCGTCACCACCCGCGGCAAAGACCGCCGCACCGCCCTCGACGACCTCACCCGCCGCAACACCACCACCCTCGACCTCATCAAAACCTACGGCGACGCAGTCGAACGCCTCGAAACCGGCGCCTTCTCCATCAGCCCCGAACTCAAGGAAAAAGGCCGCGGCGAACGCATCCACGCCTACCACGGCCGCGTCCACATCACCGCCGAACTCACCGACTTCACCGCCCTCGGCGAACTCACCACGCGCCTCGCCGACCAAGAACTCACCCGCGTCGACGGCCCCGCATGGGCCCTCCGCCCCGACTCACCCGCCCACCGCCAAGCCCGCCAGCAGGCCGTCAAGGAAGCCGTCCAGCGGGCGAGGGAGTACGCCGAAGCCCTCGGCACGTCACTGGCCGCGCTGGTAGAACTCGCCGACATCGGCGCCGAGAACCACGAACCGTATGCAGTCGCCGGCAACGCCCGCATGCGCTCCGCAGCCTTCGCCGCAGAAGACGCCGCCGCCCCCCTCGACCTCGAACCCCAACGCCAACGCGTCTACGCCCAGGTCAACGCCCGCTTTACGATGGCACCGCCCCGCCTGTGAATACGCGACAGCCTGTGGAATGCTCATCGGAGCACCCCGCCGCACAATTCAACACTTGTCAATAACCCTTCACGCAAAGGTTGTTGAGTAGTCATGCGCGGCCAATTCTCTACCCACCGGTAAGCCCTAGGCTCAAAACATGCGCCGAGCAAAGATCGTCTGCACCCTGGGCCCCGCCACCGACTCATACGACCAGATCAAGGCACTGGTCGAAGCCGGAATGGACGTCGCCCGATTCAACCTCAGCCACGGCAGCTACGCCGACCACGAGGAGCGCTACCAGCACGTCCGCAAGGCCTCCGACGAGACCGGCCGCAGCGTCGGCATCCTCGCCGACCTTCAAGGCCCGAAGATCCGACTCGGCCGCTTCACCGAAGGCCCCGTACTCCTTGAACGCGGCGACACCTTCACCATCACCGTCGAAGAGAGCGCAGAGGGTAACCGCGAGCAGTGCGGAACCACGTACGCCGGCCTGGCCGCCGACGTCACCGCCGGCGAACGCATCCTCGTCGACGACGGCAAGGTCTGCCTGGAGGTCACCCAGGTCGACGGCCCCCGCGTCCACACCGCGGTCGTCGAAGGCGGCATGATCTCCGACAACAAGGGCCTCAACCTGCCCGGCGTCGCGGTGTCGGTCCCCGCCCTCTCCGACAAGGACGAGGCAGACCTCCGCTGGGCCCTGCGCATGGGCTGCGACGTCATCGCCCTCTCCTTCGTCCGCAGCGGACGCGACATCGACGACGTGCACAGGATCATGGACGAGGAAGGCCGTCGCCTCCCGGTGATCGCCAAGGTCGAGAAGCCCCAAGCGGTCGACGCGATCGACGACATCGTCGCCGCGTTCGACGGCATCATGGTCGCCCGCGGAGACCTCGGCGTCGAAATGCCGCTGGAACAGGTCCCCATCGTCCAGAAGCGCGCGATCAAACTCGCCAAGCGCAACGCCAAGCCGGTCATCGTCGCGACCCAGATGCTCGACTCGATGATCGACAACTCCCGCCCCACGAGGGCAGAGGCGAGCGACGTCGCCAACGCGGTCATCGACGGCACGGACGCGGTGATGCTGTCCGGCGAGACCAGCGTCGGCAAGTACCCCATCGGAGTCGTCAAGACGATGGCGAAGATCGTCGAGGCGGCGGAGGAGGACATCCTCGCGAAGGGCCTCCCGCCACTGACCGAACGCAACAAGCCCCGTACGCAGGGCGGGGCAGTCGCGAGGGCGGCGGCGGAGATGGGCGACTTCTTGGGCGCGAAGTTCCTGGTCGCCTTCACCCAGTCGGGAGACACGGCCCGCCGCCTGTCCCGCTACCGCTCCCCGATTCCGCTCCTCGCCTTCACGCCGGAGCCGGCCACGCGGTCGCAGTTGAATTTGACGTGGGGTGTGGAGACGTTCCTCGGTCCGCACGTCGACTCCACTGACGCGATGGTCGACCAGGTGGACGAACTGCTCTTGAAGTACGGCCGCTGTCAGCAGGGCGACATCGTGGTCATCACGGCGGGTTCGCCACCCGGCGTCTCGGGGTCGACGAACCTCGTCCGGGTGCATCACATCGGGGAGGACGACAAGTAGGCGGGGTTCAGTGCTTGGGGCCTACGTGGGTGTCCATTAGGGCTACGGAGGTTTTGCGGGCGATGGAGATGTTGCGAGCGTTGGCCTGTCGCCACTCGACGCCGACACGGTCCAGTGCCGCAGTGAAGAGCCCGATGATGTCGCCCGACAGGTTGGTGAAGAAGTACCGGGGGTATTCGTAGCGCTTCCGCTCGCCGCCTACGAGACGGGTGGCCCAGTTGGTGATCCGGCAGCCGTCCGAGTGGATGAGGCCGCGGATGAATTCCCAGGGGTGAGCCTCGACGATGGCCTGCTGCCAGGGTTCTAGAGCGATCCTGCGTTCGTGCTTCTTGCCGGGGCTGTGCTGAGGGAAGAGACAGGGCCAATGTGGGTAGTAGCCAACCACTGATACGTAGCCTTGTGCCTGCACTCGGTATGCGTTGAGCGCAGGGTTGACCGAACGCATAGCGGCCTCACAGGCGTCAATCAGCCCTGGCCATGCGTCTGCGCACGCGATACGGAGGTAGTGGCCGGTGCCGCGGGGGTGGGCGCGCTGATACAGCCGTCGCCGAGATAGAGGCCCAGCAGGTAGGAGTACGAGACTTCGTCGGTCGGCGGCCCGGGAGGCGGAGCAGCCATGCGTGGCAGGGGTTCAAGTCGGACCTGCCAGGAGCGGATTGCGGCACGTGAGATGCCCGTCTCTCGGCTCACCGAGTTCAGGCTGCGGCCATGTGAAACCAGCCTGAGCGCCCGCTTGCGTGTGCTGATGTCGTACATGCGGCCACTCTGGGAGGGTGATCGCTACGACACGCAGCAAAAAGCGGATGTTCACGAGAACGTGGACATCCGCTTCTAGGTGCCGACCTTGGAACCGAAGGAAAAGTGCCCCGGGTCGGACTCGAACCGACACTGTATGGGTTTTGAATCCATTGCCTGCTGCCAATTGGGCTACCGGGGCTCGCAGAATCCAAGGTTTCCCTTGACCCTCCGCGCACCCACCTTACCGCAGCTAGGTAGTCTCTTGTCAGCAGCACCCCTGCCCCGAACGAGGAGCCCCCGTGACCGCCCCCGAGTCGCCCCAGCCCGTAGACGCGCCCGACGACGACAAGTCGCACGTGCCTCCGGTGACGACCCGTGTCGTCATTGCCGAGGACGAGGCACTGATCCGGCTCGATCTGAAAGAGATGCTGGAGGAGGAGGGCTACTCCGTCGTCGGTGAGGCCGGTGACGGGGAAGAGGCCGTGGAGCTGGCCCGGGAGCACAAGCCCGACCTCGTGATCCTCGATGTGAAGATGCCGAAGTTGGATGGCATCTCCGCTGCCGAGAAGATCGCCGAGGAGCGCATCGCCCCCGTCCTCATGCTGACCGCCTTCTCGCAGCGCGACCTCGTCGAGCGTGCCCGCGATGCGGGTGCGATGGCTTATCTCGTGAAGCCGTTCAGTAAGAGTGACGTCGTTCCGGCGATCGAGATGGCCGTCTCCCGGTTCACGGAACTCAAGGAGCTGGAGAAGGAGGTCGCGGATCTCTCTCTGCGGCTTGAGACTCGGAAGCTCGTCGACCGGGCGAAGTCGATCCTCCAGACCGAGTACGGGTTGACCGAGCCGGCCGCCTTCCGGTGGATTCAGAAGACGTCGATGGACCGTCGGATGTCGATGCAGCAGGTTGCCGAGGCGGTCATTCAGGACGCCGAGGAGAAGAAGGGCAACAGCAACAACAAGGGCTGACGCCCCGCGAGCATGCACGAGGCCCGCGCTCCCAGGATTGGGGGCGCGGGCCTTGTCGTACCGGCAAATGGACTTCAGTCCTCGCCGAGGTATGCCTTCCGTACCGACTCGTCGTGCAGCAGGTCCTGCCCGCTGCCCGACAGCACGATGTTGCCGACTTCCATGACGTGCCCGTGGTCGGCCAGGGACAGCGCGGCCTGGGCGTTCTGCTCGACGAGCAGAATCGTCGTGCCCTGGGACTTGAGTTCGGCGATCGTCGCCATGATCTTCTGCATCATGATCGGTGAGAGGCCCATGGAGGGTTCGTCGAGCATGAGCAGTTTGGGCTGGGACATGAGGGCGCGGCCCATGGCGAGCATTTGCTGTTCGCCGCCGGACAATGTGCCTGCTGCCTGGTTTCGGCGTTCGCCGAGGATGGGGAACAGGTCGTAGGCCCGCTGGATGTCCTTTTCGATGCCCTCCTTGTCGTTCCTGAGGAACGCGCCGAGTTGGAGGTTTTCGAAGATGGTGAGGCGGGGGAAGATGCGTCGGCCTTCGGGGGAGTGGGCGAGGCCGAGGGAGACGATCTTGTGGGCGGCGACGCCGGTGAGGGGTTTGCCGTCGAACAGGATCTTTCCGCTGCTCGGCTTCAGGAGGCCCGAGAGGGTGCGCAGGGTTGTCGTCTTGCCGGCGCCGTTGGTGCCGATGAGGGTGACGACTTCGCCGGCTTGGACGCTGAAGGAGATGCCTTTGACGGCTTCGATTTTGCCGTAGGAGACCCGGAGGTCCTCGACTTCGAGGAGTGCGGTCACTGGGCTTCTCCCTTGGTGCTGGTGCTGCTCTGCGCTTCGGCGGCCGCGACCTCGGCGGCTTCCGCGTCGCCGGGGGCGCCTTCGAAGGGTTCGCCGAGGTAGGCGGCGATGACTCGCTCGTCAGCCTGGACGACCTCGGAGGTGCCTTCGACGAGTTTTTCGCCCTGGACGAGGACGGCGACTCGGTCGCACAGGTTGAAGACGAAGCGCATGTCGTGCTCGATGAGGAGAACGGCGATGCCCATGTCGCGGATGGCGAAGACCAACTCCTCTGTGGCTCGCGTCTCCTGGGGGTTCATGCCTGCGGTCGGCTCGTCGAGGAGCAGCAGTCCCGGTTCGGACGCGAGTGCTCGTGCGATTTCGAGCTTGCGCTGTTCGCCGTAGGGGAGGTTGCGTGCGAGGTGGTCGCGTTTGTGGGCGAGGCCGATGAACTCGAGGAGTTCCATGGCGCGTTCTTCGCTGGCTTTTTCCGCTTTTTTGAAGCCGGGGCCGCGAAGCAGCGCGGACCAGAGGCCTTCTTTCGTCCGTGTGTGGCGGCCGACGAGGACGTTCTCGAGGACCGTCATGTTGGCGAAGAGGCGGATGTTCTGGAAGGTGCGGGCGATGCCGGCCTGTGTCACCAGGTGTGGCTTCGGCGGCAGGACGGTGCCCTTGTAGGAGACGGTGCCCTCGGTCGGGATGTACAGGCCGGTCAGGCAGTTGAAGAAGGTTGTCTTGCCGGCGCCGTTGGGGCCGATGAGGCCGACGATTTCGCCGGTGTTGACGGTGAAGTCGACGGAGCGGACGGCGGTGAGGCCGCCGAAGCGCATGGTGACGCCGCGGGCTTCGAGTACTGATGTAGTCATGGTGCTCACGCCCCCGCCTTGGTGACGGCGGCTGGTTCGCCGGTCAGTGTTGTTGTTTCTGGTATGTCGAGTTGGCCGGTGTCGTGGAATTCGAGCTGGCGGCGGCGGTTGGCGATGATGCCTTCGGGGCGGAAGCGCATCAGGAGGATGAGGGCGACGCCGAAGGCGAGCAGTGACTTGTCCTGGAGGAAGACGAGCTTCTCGGGGAGCAGGTAGAGGAGGGCGGCGCCGAGGATGGGGCCTGCGACTGTGCCCATGCCGCCGAGGACGACTGCTGCGAGGAGGAATGCCGAGTTCGGGGGCGTGGAGCCGGCGAACTGGTAGGGCGTCGGTACGACGCTGTAGGTGACGTGGGCGCTGACGGTGCCGGCGAGGCCGGCGAGGGCGGCGCCGAGGGCGAAGGCGATGAGTTTGACGCGGAAGCCGTTGATGCCCATGGCGGTGGCGGCGGTTTCGTCTTCGCGGATGGCGATCCAGGAGCGGCCGATGCGGGAGTCGGCGGCGCGGGTGTATACGAGGACGACGATGGCCATGATGAGGACCATCAGCAGGTAGTAGTTGGCGAAGCGGCCGAGGGTGAAGCCGCCGATGTCGTGGGATTCGCCGAGGTTGAACCCGAAGAGGCTGAGGTCCGGGATGGACGGGATGCCGTTGGGTCCGTTGGTGATGTCGGGTCCGGAGTCGCCGTCCATGTTGTTGACGGCGATGCGGAAGATTTCTCCGAAGCCGAGGGTGACGATGGCGAGGTAGTCGCCGCGCAGTCGCAGGGTGGGGGCGCCGATGAGGACGCCGAAGACCAGTGATGCGGCGGCGCCGGTGAGGGCGGCGGCCCAGAAGGGGAATTGGACGCCGGAGAAGGTGGAGAACTCGGAGCCGGAGACGAGGGCGGCGGTGTAGGCGCCGACGCCGAGGAAGGCGACGTATCCGAGGTCGAGGAGTCCGGCGAGGCCGACGACGATGTTCAGGCCGAGGGCGACGGTCCCGAAGATCAGGATGTTGACGCCGATGTTGGCGTAGTGGTCGTCGGTCTGGGTGAAGGGGAAGGCGATCGCGGCGACGAAGCCCATGGCGAGCGTGAAGCTGCGGTTGTGGGCGACGATGCGGGAGAAGCGGTCGATGAGGCCTGCGGTGTGCAGGGCCCAGATGGCGAAGATGACGACGATGAGGTAGCCGACGAAGAGTTCGCCGTACTCGGTGTCGATGCCGTAGGTGAAGATGAAGAGGCCGAGGGCGGTGACGACGGTGATGACGGCTCGTTCTGCCCATCCGCCGAGCGGCTGGGGGGCGGGGATGCCGTCGGGCTTGGCGAGGTACGCCTTGAAGTTTTCCTTGGTGTCGTCGGTGCGCCGCTCGGGGAGGGCGAAGGCGCCGATGACGGGCAGGAGGGAGGCGATGGCCGCGATCCAGCCGCCGGGTTCGAGGTTGACGACGCCGCCGAGTTCGACGCTGATCGAGATGACCGCGTACCAGGTGACGCCGAGGCCGCCGAGGGCGAGCAGGGCGAGCGGCGCGTTGTTGCGGCCGGGTATGAGCCAGCCGAGGCCGGGGGTGCCGTAGGCGGCGAGGGTGAAGAGGGCGGTGAGGACGCCGGCGGTGAGGGTGAGCCACTGGAGGCCGCCGGGGTAGCCGGTGATGGTGAGGTCGCCGGGGAATTCGCTGGTCCAGGTCCAGGCGAGGAAGGCGGAGGCGGCGGTGGCGATGCCTCCGAGGAGGAGGAGCGCGCGGGCTGCCGCGAGGGGCAGGGGGATGAGTCCGCGGGTGGCGGGGGTGGTCTTGGTGATGTCGGTCATCGTGATCACGCCCTGTCCGCGACGCGTTCGCCGAGCAGGCCTTGTGGTCTGACGAGGAGGACGATGATGAGGAGGGCGAAGGCCCAGACGTTGGCCCAGCTCTGGCCGCCGAGCTTGTCCATGCCGGGGATGCCGTCGATGTAGGCGGAGGCGAGGGTTTCGGCGACGCCGAGGACGAGGCCTCCGAGCATGGCGCCGTAGATGTTGCCGATGCCGCCGAGGACGGCTGCGGTGAAGGCCTTGAGGCCCATGAGGAAGCCCATGCGGTAGTCGATGTTGCCGTACTTGAGGCCGTAGGCGACGGCGGCGACCGCGGCGAAGAAACCGCCGATGGCGAAGGCGATGACGATGATGCGGTTGGTGTCGATGCCCATGAGCTGTGCGGTGTCCGGGTCCTGGGCGGTGGCCTGCATGGCGCGGCCGGTGCGGCTCTTGCGGACGAAGAAGGCCAGGGCGGACATGCACACGATGGCGGCGACGATCAGGAAGATGTCGGCGTCCTTGATGGTGACGGAGCCGATGTCGTGGGAGGTGTCGAGGCCGGGGAAGGCGATGGCGCGGTCGGCGCCGGGGTAGAAGTTGCGGACGACTTCCTGGAGGGCCAGGGAGAGACCGATCGCAGTGATGAGCGGTGCCAGTCGTGGTGCTCCGCGCAGGGGTCGGTAGGCGAACCGTTCCGCTCCGACGGCGATGAGGATGGCGACGATTCCGCCGCCGATCAGCATCAGGGGCACCGCGATGGCCATCGCGGTGCCGTCGGGGAGGATGTAGAAGTAGACCGTGAAGGCGCCGAAGGCCCCGGTCATGAAGATCTCGCCGTGCGCGAAGTTGATGAGCTGGACGATGCCGTACACCATCGTGTAGCCGATGGCGATCAGCCCGTACATCGAGCCGAGGAGCAGCCCGTTGGCCAGCTGCTGCGGCAGGGTGTTCACCGCATGGCCTCCATGTCGCTGGTGGTCGTATGCACTGGTCGTGTGCAGGGGTGGGTGTGGCGAGGGCCGCGCGGTCGGGGTCCCCTTCCGCGCGGCCCGTGGTGTGTTGCTGTTGCTGCTGGGGGCCTGGGTCAGCCGAGGTCGGCGGTGCCGGTCTCGACAGCCTTCCAGGCGCCCTTTTCGACCTGGTAAACCGTGAGCTGCTTGTTCGTGGTGTCGCCGTACTCGTCGAAGGAGACCTTGCCGGTGATGCCTTCGAAGTCGGACTTCTGGACCTCGTCGACGACGGTGGAGCGCAGGGCGTTGATGTCGGTGGGCACCTTGCCGTTGTTGGCGTCCGCGGCGGCCTTCACGGCCTTGATGATGGCGGTGGTGGCGTCGTAGGCGTAGGCGCCGTAGGCGCCGTAGTCGCCCTTGTAGCCCTTGGCCTTGTAGGTCTCGATGAACGTCTTGGCGGCGGGCAGGGTGTCCGCGGGGACGCCGATCGCGGTGACGAGGTCGCCTTCGGAGGAGGCGCCGGCGGCCTCGATGTAGGTGGAGGCGTACATGCCGTCGCCGCCGAACAGCGGGATCTTGACGCCGGCGTCCTTGAGCTGCTTGGTGATCAGCGCGGACTCGTCGTACTGGCCGCCGTAGTAAAGGAGGTCGGCACCGGAGTTCTTGATCTTGGTGACGAGGGAGCCGAAGTCCTTGTCGCCGGTGTTGACGTGGTCGGTCTGGACGACCTGGCCGCCGAGCTTCTTGAACTGCTCGTTGAAGATTTTCGCGAGGCCGGCGCCGTAGGTCTGCTTGTCGTCGACGACGAAGGCCTTCTTCTTCTTGAGCTTGTTGAAGGCGTACTGGGCGGCGAAGCTGCCCTGCAGTTCGTCGGTGGTGGCGGTGCGGAAGTAGGTCTTGAACGGCCGCTTCTTGGCGGTCTGCCAGTTCTTGCCCTGGGTCAGCTCGGGGGCGGTGTTCGCGGGGGAGATCTGGACCATGTTGGCCGAGGCGAAGACCTGCTGCATGGTCTGGGCGACGCCGGAGTTCAGGGGGCCGACGGCGCCGACGGCGGTCTTGTCGCCGGTGATGTTGGTGGCGTTCGACTGGCCGGTGGCGGGCTGCGCCTTGTCGTCCAGGGCCTTGAGCTTGAACGTCACGCCGGGGACGAGCTTGTTCTTGTTGGCGTCGTCGACGGCGATCTGGGCGCCGTACTGGATGCCGAGGCCGGTGGTGGAGTTCTCGCCGGAGAGCGGGGCGTCCACGCCGATCGTCAGGGTGGTGGCGTCTCCGTTGTCGCCACTGTCGCCGCTGTCGTCACGGGAGCCGCAAGCGGTGAGCGTCAGAGCTCCAGTCGCGAGGACGGAGGTAAGTATCACCAAGGAACGTCGCACAATCAGTCCTTTCCGCAGTCACGTCCGCCCGGGTGGGGCGGCGGGTGCCGCGCTGGTACCGAACTCCCGATGGAGCGGTGACTGGCCGTGACTCTAAGCCCGGTTTGCGGGCAGCGGCATCGCCGTGCGCTGGCTTGTGACTTTCTTGTTATGACGTGCAGGTGTGTGCGGTTCGGTGAAGGGCACTGTTAACCCTTTTGGGGGACATCCTTCACAGTCCACATTTTGAGAACTCGCACTTCCGGTTGGCCGTGCGGGCGGCGCTGCCGGTACCGGGGCGCAGGCGCCCTGGAGGAGCCGGGAAAGATCGTGGGAGTACGCGCCTCCGAAGATGAAACTGTGGTGCTGTATTGCGCGTGGGTTACGCAGTGTTACGTCGAGAAAGGGGAGGTCGGCATTCAGGGGCAGGTCCGAACGGTCGGAAACTGATATGTCGACTGTGATCCGGCGGGTCGTTCCGGCGTGCACGGTGAGGGGTTCGGGGGTGGCGTGGGCGGTGAGTCCGGGGAACGCGGCGCCGGTGACGCGGACGGTCACGGGCGGGCCGCTGTCGACGGCGACTGCGAAGCGGAAACGGCCGCTGGAGGCACGAGTTGGCGGGTTCGGCGAGGCCCAGGTAGCGCCAGGCCGTGCCGTTGGCGGGCCAGGGGACGGGGGTGTCCTGCGGCTCGGCGCGGTCCTCGGACGGCAGGGCGGGCGGCACCAGAATTCCCGCCGCGACCAGGGCGATCGCCGCTGTGCCGAGGGCGGCTTTGCGGGTTTTCGGCGACAGCCGGGCCCAGCGCGCGCTCCAACGGTCCGCCACTCGTGTCCGGTCGGAGCCGTTGGTGGGGCAACTCTCCTCGGACCCCGGCGAGTCGACGGGCTCGACGGGGCCGATTCCGGTCATGAGGGCTGCCTCATGGGGAAACGGTAGGGGAGCCGGGGGCGGTTGCCCAGCCGAATGCCCGGTCAGGCTGCGGGCGTTGGGACATCCCGCAGCAGACAGGTCAGCCGGGCGGTGCAGACCCGCCGTCCCTCTTCGTCACTGATGGCGATCTCGTACGTCGCTGTGGAGCGCCCCCGGTGCAGGGGGGTGGCCACGCCGGTCACGAGTCCCGAGCGTGCGCCGCGGTGGTGCGTGCAGTTGAGGTCGACGCCGACGGCGATCTTGGAGCTGCCGGCGTGGAGCATGGAGCCGACGGAGCCCAGGGTCTCGGCGAGCACGGCGGACGCGCCGCCGTGCAGCAGTCCGTACGGCTGGGTGTTGCCCTCGACGGGCATGGTGCCGACGACGCGGTCCGCGGAGGCCTCGACGATCTCCACCCCCATGCGCGTGCCCAGGTGCCCGGCCGAGAACATGGCGACGAGGTCGACGCCGAGCGCGGCGTACTCGTCGATGACCTCTTGCGGGAACTTCACGTGCTGCTGTTCGCCCATGGGGCCCGGCTCCGTTTCGTCGTCGGTCGCATCCGACTGAGCAAACGCTCAGTCGGTCGCCGATTGTTCCAGACGTACGACGACGGACTTGCTGGCCGGGGTGTTGCTGGTGTCCGCGGTGGCGTCGAGGGGGACCAGGACGTTGGTCTCGGGGTAGTAGGCGGCCGCGCAGCCCCGGGCGGTCGGGTAGTGCACGACGCGGAAGCCGGGCGCGCGGCGCTCGACGCCGTCCTGCCACTCGCTGACGAGATCGACGTACGAGCCGTCCGGGATGCGGAGTGCGTGGGCGTCCTCGGGGTGGACGAGGACGACGCGGCGGCCGTTCTTGATGCCCCGGTAGCGGTCGTCGAGGCCGTAGATCGTGGTGTTGTACTGGTCGTGCGAGCGCAGCGTCTGCAGCAGCAGCCGTCCTTCGGGCAGCCGCGGGTACTCGACCGGCGCGGCGGTGAAGTTGGCCTTGCCGGTGGCCGTGGGGAAGCGGCGCTCGTCGCGCGGGGCGTGCGGCAGCGTGAAGCCTCCGGGGTGCGCCACGCGCGCGTTGAAGTCCTCGAAGCCGGGCACCACGCGCGCGATGCGGTCGCGGATCGTGGCGTAGTCCTTCTCGAACTCCTCCCAGGGCGTGCGGGACGCGTCGCCGAGGACGCGGCGGGCCAGGCGGCACACGATCGCCGGCTCGGACAGCAGATGCGTGCTCGCGGGCTCCAGCCGGCCGCGGGAGGCGTGCACCATGCCCATCGAGTCCTCGACGGTCACGACCTGCTCGCCGCTGCCCTGGAGATCACGCTCGGTGCGTCCCAGGGTGGGCAGGATGAGCGCCCGGGCGCCCGTGACGGCGTGTGAGCGGTTGAGCTTCGTGGAGACGTGCACGGTCAGCCGGGCGCGCCGCATCGCCGCCTCGGTGACTTCGGTGTCGGGGGAGGCGGACACGAAGTTGCCGCCCATGGCGAAGAAGACCTTCGCCAAGCCGTCGCGCATCGCGCGGATGGCCCGTACGACGTCGTAGCCGTGCTCGCGCGGGGGTGCGAAGCCGAACTCCTTCTCCAGGGCGTCCAGGAAGGCGGGGGCGGGGCGCTCGAAGATGCCCATGGTGCGGTCGCCCTGCACGTTGGAGTGGCCGCGCACCGGGCACACGCCCGCGCCGGGGCGGCCGATGTTGCCGCGCAGGAGCAGGAAGTTGACCACCTCGCGGATGGTCGGCACGGCGTGCTTGTGCTGGGTGAGGCCCATGGCCCAGCAGACGATGGTGCGCTCGGAGGCGAGGATCATCCGGAGGGCTTCGTCGATCTGCCGCTGTTCGAGACCGGTCGCGGTGAGTGTCTCGTCCCAGTCTGCGGCGCGGGCGGCCTCGGCGAACTCCTCGAAGCCGTGCGTGTGTTCGCGTACGAAGTCCTCGTCGACCGCGCCGCCAGTGTCGAGGATCAGCTTGTTGAGCAGGCGGAAGAGTGCCTGGTCGCCGCCGATGCGGATCTGCAGGAACAGATCGGTGAGCGCGGCGCCCTTGAGCATGCCCTGGGGGGTCTGCGGGTTCTTGAAGCGCTCCAGGCCCGCCTCGGGCAGCGGATTCACGCTGATGATCTTCGCGCCGTTGGCCTTGGCCTTCTCCAGGGCGGAGAGCATGCGCGGATGGTTGGTGCCGGGGTTCTGGCCGGCGACGATGATCAGGTCCGCCTGGTAGAGGTCTTCGAGCAGGACGCTGCCCTTGCCGACGCCGATCGTCTCGGACAGCGCCGAGCCGGACGACTCGTGGCACATGTTGGAGCAGTCCGGCAGGTTGTTCGTGCCGAACTCGCGGGCGAACAGCTGGTAGAGGAAGGCGGCCTCGTTGCTTGTCCGGCCGGAGGTGTAGAAGAGGGCCTCGTCGGGGGAGCCGAGGTTCTTCAGCTCGTCGGCGATGATGTCGAAGGCGCGGTCCCAGGTGACCGGCTCGTAGCGATCTCCCCCTTCGGGGAGATACATGGGGTGCGTCAGCCGCCCCTGCTGGCCCAGCCAGTAGCCGGAGCGGGTGGCGAGGTCGGCGACCGTGTGCGCGGCGAAGAACTCCGGGGTGACCCGGCGCAGGGTGGCCTCCTCGGCCACCGCCTTCGCGCCGTTCTCACAGAACTCCGCCTTGTGCCGGTGGTCCGGCTCCGGCCAGGCGCAGCCCGGGCAGTCGAAGCCGTCCTTCTGATTGACGCGCAGCAGGGTCAGCGCGGTCCGCTTCACACCCATCTGCTGCTGGGCGACACGCAGGGTGTGCCCGATGGCTGGGAGCCCCGCCGCCGCGTGCTGCGGCTCGGCGACCTGCGGCGCGTCCTGAACCGGATCGCCCTGGGGCGGCTTCGTTGCCATCGCGCGCTCTCCTATACGACTGCTGCCACTGCGTGTGTGAGGTACCTATCCGATCCTCGCACGCGCCGGTGACAACGCGTGCGGTCGGGCTTGCGGAGATCACCACCACAGCTTGCGCAACCGTCCTCGGCCGCACCGGCGATCAGCCACGGCGGCGGGGGTTTCCACGGTGCCGAAGTCACCGCGGTCCCGACTGTCAGTGGGGCGTGGCAGGATCGGGGGCGTGGCAGAAACAGCATCGAAGAAGACCGACAGCACCCCCGGCGGCGACCGCCCGCGGCTGATGCTCATGGACGGGCACTCGCTGGCCTACCGCGCGTTCTTCGCGCTGCCCGCCGAGAACTTCACGACCGCGACGGGCCAGCCGACGAACGCGATCTACGGCTTCGCGTCGATGCTCGCCAACACACTGCGCGACGAAGCGCCCACCCACTTCGCGGTGGCCTTCGACGTCTCCCGCAAGACGTGGCGCTCCGAGGAGTTCACGGAGTACAAGGCCAACCGCTCCAAGACCCCGGACGAGTTCAAGGGCCAGGTCGAGCTGATCGGCGAGCTGCTCGACGCGATGCACGCGCAGCGCTTCGCGGTGGACGGCTTCGAGGCGGACGACGTCATCGCCACCCTCGCGACCCAGGCCGAGGCCGACGGCTTCGACGTGCTGATCGTCACCGGCGACCGGGACTCCTTCCAGCTGGTCTCCGAGCACACCACGGTGCTGTATCCGACGAAGGGCGTCTCTGAGCTGACCCGGTTCACGCCGGAGAAGGTCTTCGAGAAGTACGGCTTGACGCCGGCGCAGTACCCCGACTTCGCGGCCCTGCGCGGCGACCCCTCCGACAACCTGCCGGGCATCCCGGGAGTCGGTGAGAAGACCGCCGCGAAGTGGATCAACCAGTTCGGTTCCTTCGCGGACCTGGTCGAGCGCGTCGAGGAGGTCAAGGGCAAGGCCGGGCAGAACCTGCGCGATCATCTGGAGGCGGTCAAGCTCAACCGCCGGCTCACCGAGCTGGAGCGGCAGGTGGAGCTGCCGAAGACGGTCACGGACCTTGAGCGGGCGCCGTACGACCGCAAGGCGGTCGCGATGGTGCTGGACACCCTGGAGATCCGCAACCCGTCGCTGCGCGAGCGCCTCTTCGCCGTCGACCCCGGCGCAGAGGAGGCCGAGACGACCCCGGTCACCACGGACGGCGTCCAGCTGGACGGCAAGGTGCTCTCCACCGGCGAGCTCGCCCCCTGGCTGACGGAGCACGGCACCGACACGCTCGGTGTCGCCACCGTCGACACCTGGGCGCTGGGCACCGGCTCGGTCGCCGAGGTGGCCCTGGCGGCGCCCGGGGGAGCGGCCGCCTGGTTCGACCCCTCGCAGCTGGACGAGGCCGACGAGACGGCGTTCGCCGCCTGGCTGGCCGACGCGGGCCGCCCCAAGGTCTTCCACAACGCCAAGGGCGCGATGCGTGTCTTCGCCGAGCACGGCTGGACCGTGGACGGCGTCACCATGGACGCCGCGCTCGCCGCCTACCTGGTCAAGCCGGGCCGCCGCTCCTTCGACCTGGACGCGCTGTCCCTGGAGTACCTCCACCGCGAGCTGGCTCCGGCCGCCGCGGCCGACGGCCAGCTCGCCTTCGGCACGGACGACGGCGCCGAAGCAGACGCCCTGATGGTCCAGGCCCGCGCGATCCTCGACCTCGGCGAGGCCTTCGGCGAGCGGCTCCAGGAAGTCGGCGCCGCGGACCTCCTGCGGGACGTGGAACTGCCGACGTCCGCGCTGCTGGCCCGCATGGAGCGGCACGGCATCGCCGCCGACCGGGCCCACCTGGAGGCCATGGAGCAGATGTTCGCCGGCGCCGTGCAGCAGGCCGTGAAGGAGGCGCACGCGGCGGCCGGGCACGAGTTCAACCTGGGCTCGCCCAAGCAGCTCCAGGAAGTCCTCTTCGGCGAGCTGGCCCTGCCCAAGACCAAACGCACCAAGACCGGCTACACCACCGACGCCGACGCACTGGCATGGCTCGCCGGCCAGACGGACAACGAACTGCCGGTGATCATGCTCCGCCACCGTGAGCAGGCCAAGCTGCGCGTCACCGTGGAGGGCCTGATCAAGACGGTCGCGGCGGACGGCCGTATCCACACCACCTTCAACCAGACCGTCGCGGCGACAGGACGCCTGTCCTCGACCGACCCGAACCTCCAGAACATCCCGGTCCGCACGGACGAGGGCCGGGCCATCCGCAGGGGCTTCGTCGTCGGCGAGGGCTTCGAGTCCCTGATGACCGCGGACTACAGCCAGATCGAGCTGCGCGTGATGGCCCACCTCTCCGAGGACGAGGGCCTGATCGAGGCGTTCACCTCCGGCGAGGACCTGCACACCACGGCCGCCTCGCAGGTGTTCGCCGTCGAGCCCACCGCGGTCGACGCGGAGATGCGCCGCAAGATCAAGGCGATGTCGTACGGCCTGGCGTACGGCCTGTCGGCCTTCGGCCTCTCCCAGCAGCTGAACATCGAGGCGGCCGAGGCGCGTGCCCTGATGGACGCGTACTTCGAGCGCTTCGGCGGCGTACGGGACTATCTGCGCCGCGCGGTCGACGAGGCACGGGCGACGGGCTACACGGCGACCCTCTTCGGGCGCCGCCGCTACCTCCCCGACCTCAACAGCGACAACCGCCAGCGCCGTGAGGCAGCCGAGCGGATGGCCCTCAACGCACCCATCCAGGGCACCGCCGCCGACATCGTCAAGATCGCCATGCTCAACGTGGACCGGGCCCTGCGCGAAGCCAACCTCACCTCCCGCATGCTCCTCCAGGTCCACGACGAAATCGTCCTGGAGATCGCCCCCGGCGAGCGCGCCGCCACAGAAGAACTGGTCCGCCGCGAAATGGCCGACGCCGTCCACCTCAACGTCCCCCTGGGCGTCTCCGTGGGCGCGGGCCCGGACTGGGAGTCGGCAGCGCACTAGCCTCCGACGGTTGGGCCGAGTGCCGGGCGGGTCATGACTGACCCGGCCTCAGCCCGCCGGCAGTGCTGCCAGGCAGGCGGGACTGCAACCCCCTAGGGGCGCGGGGAACTGCGCGACCAGCCACAAACCACCCGCAGCCCCCACACAACCGCAACCCGGCAGACGCTCAGGGACCCCGCCCCACCCCCGGAGGGCCCGTCACCCACGTGGCCCCCGCGAAAACGCCCCCGCCCCCACCGCCCGTAAAGATGCCCGCATGGGTATACGCATGCTCAACCGCCGGACGGCATGGGCACTGGCGCAGGCGAACGCCGACGCGACCCCGCCCCCGCCGCCCCCACTGGTCCCGGTCTTCTCGGCCGCCGCAAGCACCGCCCGCATCCCCACCGACCTCCCGGCGGCCCTGCGCGGGGCGGCCGCAAGGCTCCGGCACCGTTTCAGCGACAGCGAGCGGCCCGCCGTACGGCCACGGCATACGTCCGACTTGCGCCTGTGGACCGACCTGGCCCGCAGCTACCTGGCCCTGGTCCTCTCCCGGCTACCACGCTCACGCCCCGTGCAGACCGTCACCGTGTTCATCGCGACCGCGTCCACCGTCAGCGGGCGGCCGGACGGCTCCGGCTCCGCTCCGCAACCGCCGGGGACCCGCGCCACACCCTGACGCCGACGGCGTACAGCAGCAGCCCCAGGACCAGCCCGGCGCCGGCCCCGAAGCACAGGGTCGGAATCAGTTCCCACGGCTTCGCCACGGACCCCCAGTAAGCCCACCAGCCCACAGCCCGCTCCACCGCAGCCACCACCGCACACCCGCCGATCACCGCACCCGCCACCCACCGGTCCCGCACCGACAGAGCAGGCACCCCGACCGGCTCGGCCGACGGAGTCCGCCGCAGCGCGTACGCCACGAACACGGCGATCACGGCCGCGGCGACCGCCGAGCCGCCGTACTGCAGGTACCAGTACAACGGCGAGCCGGCCACGTCCTCGCCCAGGACGGGAAACAGCCGCATCCCCCACCGGTCGAGATGCGTGAACGCGTCCCACACGACATGGGTCAGCGCACCGAGCGCGGCGGAGACGTACCACCACAGCACCAGGGACGGCCGGACACGCGCGCGTGGCGCCCCGCAGCGCACCAGGAAGGCCACCCTGCCCTGCCGTTTCCGCGGCAGCAGCGCCACCAGAGGCTCACGCATCAGCAGCCACAGCCCCACGAGGGTCCAGGCGACGACCACATCGACGGTGAAGACGCCGCCGAACGAGTGGGTGACATCGCCGAATTCCATCGCCTCGGACAGGACACTCGCGACGTAATAGGTCATGTCGGGCGCGAAGGAACCGGCCACGAGCACGGCCGGCACAAGCGGGCCGCGGCCGGTTCCGTCGGTGCGTACGGCGGGCAGCACGGCCGCCGCATGGCTCAGCGTGAACGGCAACTGCATCCCCCGCGGCGGACGTTGGCGGACCTGCCGGTCCCGTTGATCATCGACGTCCAGTATGCGGGATGACCGGCGCGGCCGTAGTGGCCCAACGACATATGGCCAACCGGTTAAGACCCGGCTCGAACGGGTGCCCGTGGAAAGTAAGTTGTCGTAGGGTCACCTGAGTCGGCATACCCAGGGGCGTGACCGACCCCATCAACAGAACACCGGCGGGGCCCCGTGAGGGCAACCGCGGCGGCGGGCCGATCGTCCCTCAGGGCGAGCACAGCAGTCGGAAAAGGGCGCAGGGCGCCCACGGGAGGGGTTCACTTTATGGCGGCGCAATTCGGCAGGAGGCTGCGCGCAGGTGCGGCAACGACGGCCGCGGCCGCGTTGGCGGTCGCAGCGCTGTCCGCGTCCCAGGCGCCGGGCGTCACGGTCGACGACTCCGGCAGGCGGACCGCCGGCGACGCCCAGTCCACCCCCGACGCGGACCCGCCTGCGCAGAGCGCGACCGGCAACTCGCCGTACTACACGGACCTGCCGCCGCTCAACACCCCCAGCCCCACGCCGACCATCGGCACCCCTGTCTCCCGAGGCCCGGCGGAGGCGGGTATACCCGCCACCGTCCTCGACGCCTACAAGCAGGCCGCGGCGTCGCTCCAGGCGTCCAAGCCCGGCTGCAACCTGCCCTGGGAACTCCTCGCCGCCATCGGCAAGGTCGAGTCGGGCCAGGCCCAGGGCGGCCGCGTCGACTCCGCCGGCAACACCCTCACCCCGATCCTCGGCCCGCAGCTCAACGGCAACGGCTTCGCGAACATCAGCGACACCGACGGCGGCGTGTTCGACGGTGACAGCTCGTACGACCGTGCCGTCGGACCCATGCAGTTCATCCCGTCCACCTGGTCGTGGGCGGGTCGCGACGGCAACGGCGACGGCGAGAAGGACCCGAACAACATCTACGACGCCGCGCTCGCCGCCGGCCACTACCTGTGCCGCTACGGCTGGGACCTGTCCACCGAGTCCGACCTGAGCAGCGCGATCCTCAGCTACAACAACTCGCAGGACTATCTGAACCTGGTCCTGTCGTGGCTGGAGTACTACCGCAAGGGCACGCACGAGGTCCCGGACGGCACGGGCACGCTGCCGAGGGACCGCAGCGCCACCGACAACGGCGGGGCGAGCGCCAACCCCTCGCCCAAGACGCCGGGCACGCCCAAGCCGAGCCCTACGCCCCCCGCGAACAATGGCGGCGGCTCCCAGAGCCCGACCCCCGAGCCGCCGTCGGACTCCCCGAGCAACCCGAACACCCCGGACCCGACCCCCACCGACACGGTGGACCACCTGGAAGACGCGGGCACCGCAGACCTCACCGCGATGGCCGGCGACGCGTTCACCCAGAAGATCAGCACCCGTGCCGAGACCGAGGACGGCGAGGCCGTCGGCAAGGTCAGGATCCGCTTCACGATCACCGGCGACTCCGATGCCACCTTCACCGGTGGCGAGAGCGTGGCCACGGTCGTCACCAACGCCTCCGGTGTCGCTGTCGCACCCGCCATGAAGGCCGGCGAGAAGACGGGCGACTTCACCGTCCGCGCCACCGTCGTCGGCCGCACCGTCAGCGCCGTCAACTACACGGCCACCGTCACCGAACGTGTCGCCAGCGCCCTCACCCGCACCAGCGGCACCGCGCTGACCTGCCCCGCGGGCGGCGAGTTCACCGAGCAGGTCGAGGTGAAGGCGACATACCGGGGCGAGGTCGCGGACAAGGTCGCCGCCACCGCCACACTGATCAAGTCGGTGCTGGATCCGTCCGAGAACGACAAGGGCCCCTACTTCAAGGACGCGAACGGCAAGACCGTACGCACCCTGACCGGTCTCGAGACCGACGAGAAGGGGCTGCTGAAGCTGCCCAAGCTGTACGCGGACGACACCACCGGCACGTTCCTGCTCCGCATCGACACCGCGGGCGGGGCGACGCTCACGGTCATGCTGACCGTGGAGAAGGCCGCGGCGACCTCCTCGCCGAGCCCGTCGGCGAGCCCGTCGGCGAGCCCGTCCTCGCCGAGCCCGTCGGCGAGCCCCAGCGCGTAGCCCCTCGTACTCCCTCTCACAACTTCACACAGCTTTCTACGACGACGGCGCCCCTTCACCGAGGGGGCGCCGTCGTTGTGTGTGCAACGTGTTCTCATCTCACCCGCCCGTTGCTACGGTGCCGGACCTGACGATGTATCAGTTCCGCCCGTCGGGAGGCGTCCCTATGCGCGCCCTGATCGCCGCCGCGACCGGTCTCGCCGTCGCGTTCGCCCTCGTGCTCACCATCACGGCGCTGGGTTCACCCACCGGCGAGACCTCCCCGAAGCCGCTCCTGACAACGGTGCCCGCACACCCCTGACCACCCGGGAGGGAGGCCGAGATGCGCCGCAAGGCCAGCCTGATCCTGCTCGCCCTCGCCGTGTTCTTCGCGGCGCTGTCCCCACTGCTGCGCTGGTACGCCTTCCCGCGCCTGGCCAAGATCCCGGCGGGCCAGTACCAGGACATGGTCCTCGAGGCGAAGGACGCGACCCTCCTCGACTACGGCACCATGCAGGCGCGCAAGGTCCCCAAGGTCACCATCGTGCAGACCCTCAAGGGCAACGTGGAGGAGTCCGAGAAGATCGAGAAGACCGCGGGCAAGGACGTCGTCGTCTGGGACGGGCTGTCGTACGTCGTCGGCCCCGACGGCAAGATGGTCTCCAAGATCCCCGAGCGCTACATCTTCGACGCCCACACCCAGGAACCCGTCCACGCCACGGGCGAGATGGTCGACGGCGAACCGGTGCGCCGGGACGGCATCGAGTTCAAATGGCCGTTCATGACGGAGAAACGGGACTACGAGTACTTCGACGCGCAGGCGCGCGTGACGGCGCCGATCCACTACAAGGGCACACAGGACTTCCGCGGCGTCGAGGTCTACTACTTCGAGCAGACCATCCCGTGGACGAAGGTGCCGATGCCCAAGACCATGCCCGTCCAGGGCATCACACCGGAATCGGTCGCCAAGACCGGCACCACCCGCTGGTACACCACCGTCCGCAAGTTCTGGGTCGAACCCCTCACCGGCGCTCCCGTCTACGGCGAGGAGATCCACAAGGAGGAGCTCCGCGGCGGCTCCCTGCTCGGCGACCGCGACAAGGTGACGGCGTTCGCCGGGCACGTGAAGATGCGCGAGGACTACATCAAGTCCACCGTCGACCTGGTCAACTCCAACCGCACCCTGGTCCTGCTGATGACGTCGTACCTGCCGTGGGGCTTCCTCTTCCTGGGCGCCCTGCTGCTGTCCCTCTCCCTCTACCTGGAGGCCCGCAGCCGCCGCCCCGCCGCCCCCGCGGGCGTGGAGAAGGCGGCACCGGAGCCGGTCAGCGCCTGAGCCGGGCGTTGGTGTGCCGGGTCGGCTCGGCGGTGGCGGGGTCCTCGGGCCACGGATGCCTCGGATACCGGCCGCGCAGCTCCGCCCGTACGCCCTTGTAGCCGTCCCTCCAGAAGGACGCGAGGTCGGCGGTGACGGCGGCGGGCCGGCCGGCGGGGGAGAGCAGATGCACGAGGACCGGCACGCCGGCGAGGCTCGGCGACTCCTGGAGCCCGAACATCTCCTGCAACTTCACCGCGAGCACTGGCTGTTCGGGATTGGCGTAGTCGATCCGGATTCTGGACCCACTGGGTACGGTGATCCGCTCGGGCGCGAGCTCGTCGAGCCGTGCGGCGTCACCGCAGGCCCAGGGCAGTAGCCGGGTGAGCGCAGCTCCGGCGTCGATACGAGCGAGATCCGCACGGCGCCGCGCACGGCCCAGCTCCGGCTCCAACCACTCCTCCACGCGCGCGTGCAGCGCGTCGTCGCAGACATCGGGCCACGGCTCACCGAGGTGCAGCTGCAGAAAGGCGAGCCGCTGCCGCAGTACGTCGGCGTCGGGGGACCAGCGCAGCAGGCCGAACCCTTCCTGCCGCAGCCCTTCGAGAAGGGCATCGCGTACGAGGACGGGGTCGGGGCTCTTGAGCGGGCGTACCGCCAGCTCGATCGCCCCGAGCCGCTCGACGCTCCGGGCGACGACGTCCCCGTCGGCCCAGTGGACCTCCTGGCTCTCGGAATACAGCGAGGCGGCGGCCGACCGTGCCCTGTCCTCGTCCACCACGGCGGCAAGCTGCACGCGCGCGTGCCCTTTGCCCACGGGCCGATCCGCCGCGGCAACGGCGATCCAGGCCGCACCCCGCAGCGCACTCCCCTCCCCGAGCTCGGCACGCGTCCCGGACGCCATGAGATAGGAGGCCCCGTCGGCCTTGGCGAGGCGCTCGGGGAACGCGAGGGCGGTGACCAGCCCGACAAGACGGTCGTCGCAGTCACCGGCGGACGGATGGGAAACGCCCTCCGAAGCGGCCCGCAGTCGCCGCACCTCCGCCCGCCACCGCCCCGCGTAGGCGTCACCGCCACGCCGGGCCGTGCGCAGCGCAGCCACCAGATCGTCCCCGTAATCCCGTGGCACCTCTTCGGAGAGCAGCGCCACGACCTCTGCGCTCCCGCCAGGGGCGTCCAGCAGGGCCCGCCCCAGCCGCGGATGCAACCCCAGCCGCGCCATCCGCCTGCCACGCTCCGTGGCCCGCCCGTGGGAGTCCACCGCCCCGACCGCCGACAGCACGGTCCGCGCCGCCGCCATCGCCCCACCCGGCGGAGGATCCAGCAGCGCCAGTCCGGAGGCCTCAGGATCGCCCCAGCACGCCGCCTGCAGGGCGAACGCCGTCAGGTCGGCCACCTTGATCTCCGGTGACGGGAAACGCGGCAGACGAGCGTCCTCGGCCTCCGCCCAGCACCGGTACACCGCCCCCGGCGCCTCACGCCCGGCACGCCCCGCCCGCTGCCGGCCGGCCGCCTGCGAGGCCCGAACCGTCGTCAGCGCGCTCAGCCCGCGCGCGTGATCGACCCGCGGCTCGCGCGCCAGCCCCGAGTCGACGACCACCCGCACGCCGGGAACCGTCAGAGAGGACTCGGCCACGGACGTCGTCAGCACCACCCGGCGCCGCACACCGGAGGACAGCACCGCATCCTGCACCGCCGCCGGCGCCCGCCCGTGCACCTGAAGCACCTCGACATCGCCCAGGCCGCCCAGCTGCCCGGCCACCCGCGCGATCTCCCCGACCCCCGGCAGGAAACACAGCACGTCCCCGGACCGCTCGGCCAGCGCCCGCCGCACCACCGACGCCACATGCGCGAGCAGCGCCGGGTCGACCCGCATACCGTGCGGCGGCCGTACCGGACGCACCGGCGGCGCCCAGACCACCTCCACCGGATACGAGACCCCCTCGGCCTCGACCACCGGCGCCCCGCCCAGCAGCCGCGCCCACCCCTCCGCGTCGGTCGTCGCGGACGCGGCCACCAGCCGCAGCTCCGGCCGCAGGGTCTCCCTTACGTCCCACAGGAACGCCGCCACCGTGTCCGCGTCCAGATGCCGCTCATGGCACTCGTCGAGCACCACCACGTCCACGGCCGCCAGCTCCTGGTCGCGCTGCAGCCGCTGCAACAGCACGCCGGTCGTGACGACCTCCACGCGCGCGTGCCGCCCCACGACCCGCTCCCCGCGCACGGTGTAGCCGACGCTCTCCCCGACCTTCTCGCCCAGCAGCCACGCCATCCGCCGGGCCGCCGCCCGCGCCGCGATCCGCCGCGGCTCGGCGACGATCACACGGCGCACGGGACCCTCCCCGAGCAGTCCGGACAGCGCGAGTGGCACGAGGGTCGTCTTGCCCGTGCCGGGCGGTGCCACGAGGACCGCGGTGCCGTGCGCGTCCAGGGCGCCGTCCAGTGCGGGCAGGGCGCCGCGTACGGGCAGGGCGTCCAGGGCGTCGTAACGGATCACGCGCTCAGTCTCGTACGCACACGAAGATCGCCGTCCCCGGGATCAGGTTCCCCCGCAACGGCGACCAGCCGCCCCACTCCGAGGTGTTCCAGTCCGGCCACTCCGGCTCGACCAGATCCACCAGCCGCAAGCCCGCCGCGACGACGTCCCGGACGCGGTCGCCGAGGGTCCGGTGGTGTTCGACGTAGACCGCGCGGCCGTCGTCGTCCTGCTCGACGTAGGGAGTGCGGTCGAAGTAGGAGGCCGAGACGGTCAGCCCCTCGGGGCCGGGCTCGTCCGGGAACGCCCAGCGGATCGGGTGCGTGACGGAGAAGACGAAACGGCCGCCGGGGCGCAGTACCCGGCGGACCTCCCGCAGGACCAGGACCGGGTCGGCGACGAAGGGCAGCGCCCCGTACGCCGAGCACGCCAGGTCGAAGGAGGCGTCGGCGAAGGGCAGGGCGCCCGCGTCCGCCTGCACCAGCGGGAACGCGGTGCCGATGCGCAGCGCGTGCTGGAGCTGGCGGTGGGAGAGGTCCAGGGCCACCGGGCGGGCACCCTGGGCGGCCAGCCAGCGCGCGCACTGGGCCGCACCGGCGCCGATCTCCAGGACGTCCTTGCCCTTCAGCTCCTCCGGCGGGCCGAGCAGCTCCGCCTCCACCTCGTCGAGGCCCTCGGGGCACCACACGAATCGGTCGTCCCCGAGAAACGTGCCGTGCTCGGTCTGATATTCGTCCGCGTTGCGGTCCCACCAGCCCCGGTTTGCCCGGGCGCTCTCCGTGACACCGGCGTCACGTCGGGTGGCTTCCGGCTCGAACGCTTCGGGCTCTTGGATGATCGGCTCCCTCGTCGTACTCTTCCGTCCAACCCCGTCGCGGTGGTGTCACGCGAGGGGTGCCTTGGGCCATGCGTGGCCTCAAGGGACACGTATTGTGCCGGGATTGCGGCGATCCGCCCCGGGTGTGCGCCTTCGCGCATTGACCCTGTCCGGCTGCCCCCGTATGCTACAAGTTGCGCTGCGGGCCTGCGCTCCTCAGACGTAGCAGGCTGCGCTCGCATCTGTTGTATGTCCCCTCGGTTGTCGAGGCGCCACCAGTGTTTTCGGTGGCGCTTCCTAGGCTGTCCGGCTTCTGCAGAGCGAAACGGGCTCCCGGCGCAAGCAGTACCTACGACTTCAATGTCCGTACCGGAGCCCTTTCCCACATGACGAGCAGCACCGAGACCACCGCAACCACCCCGCAGGTAGCGGTCAACGACATCGGTAACGAGGAAGCCTTCCTCGCCGCGATCGACGAGACGATCAAGTACTTCAACGACGGCGACATCGTCGACGGCGTCATCGTGAAGGTCGACCGGGACGAGGTCCTGCTCGACATCGGTTACAAGACCGAAGGCGTTATCCCGAGCCGCGAGCTCTCGATCAAGCACGACGTCGACCCGAACGAGGTCGTCGCCGTCGGTGACGAGATCGAAGCCCTTGTTCTTCAGAAGGAGGACAAGGAAGGCCGCCTGATCCTCTCGAAGAAGCGCGCCCAGTACGAGCGTGCCTGGGGCACCATCGAGAAGATCAAGGAAGAGGACGGGATCGTCACCGGTACCGTCATCGAGGTCGTCAAGGGTGGTCTCATCCTCGACATCGGCCTCCGTGGCTTCCTCCCGGCCTCCCTGGTCGAGATGCGCCGCGTTCGCGACCTCCAGCCCTACGTGGGCAAGGAGCTCGAGGCCAAGATCATCGAGCTGGACAAGAACCGCAACAACGTGGTCCTGTCCCGCCGTGCCTGGCTGGAGCAGACCCAGTCCGAGGTCCGCCAGACGTTCCTCACGACCCTCCAGAAGGGGCAGGTCCGCTCCGGCGTGGTCTCCTCGATCGTCAACTTCGGTGCCTTCGTGGACCTGGGTGGCGTCGACGGTCTGGTCCACGTCTCCGAGCTGTCCTGGAAGCACATCGACCACCCCTCCGAGGTCGTCGAGGTCGGCCAGGAAGTCACCGTCGAGGTCCTCGACGTCGACATGGACCGCGAGCGTGTCTCCCTGTCGCTGAAGGCGACCCAGGAAGACCCGTGGCAGCAGTTCGCCCGCACCCACCAGATCGGCCAGGTCGTGCCCGGCAAGGTCACGAAGCTGGTTCCGTTCGGTGCGTTCGTCCGCGTGGACGAGGGCATCGAGGGTCTGGTCCACATCTCCGAGCTGGCCGAGCGCCACGTGGAGATCCCGGAGCAGGTCGTCCAGGTCAACGACGAGATCTTCGTCAAGGTCATCGACATCGACCTCGAGCGCCGTCGCATCAGCCTCTCGCTGAAGCAGGCCAACGAGTCCTTCGGTGCCGACCCGGCCTCCGTCGAGTTCGACCCGACGCTGTACGGCATGGCCGCGTCGTACGACGACCAGGGCAACTACATCTACCCCGAGGGCTTCGACCCCGAGACCAACGACTGGCTCGAGGGCTACGAGAAGCAGCGCGAGGAGTGGGAGCGCCAGTACGCCGAGGCGCAGCAGCGCTTCGAGCAGCACCAGCAGCAGGTCATCAAGTCCCGCGAGGCCGACGCCGCTGCCGCGGCCGAGGGCGGCGACACGGCGGGTGCGGCTCCGGCCGCGTCCGGTGGTGGCGGTTCGTACTCCTCCGAGGGCCCGGACAACTCCGGCGCGCTGGCCTCGGACGAGGCGCTTGCCGCGCTGCGGGAGAAGCTGGCGGGTGGTCAGAGCTGAACGCTGGCCCACTGAGGCATAGCGGTTAGTTTGAGGGGCCGTACCTTTCGAGGTGCGGTCCCTCAGTCTTGTGCGGTCGTCGTTCGGCTGCGGGTTCGCTGTGGCTGGTCGCGCCCACGCGGCGGAGCCGCATATTGATGCAGCCCCGCGCCCCTTTAGGGCGTTGCGCTCGCCCTTCCGGAAACGTGCGGGATACACGAGCAACTGATGGGCCGTAACCGGTCGTTGGGAGGCTTCCCCGGTCAATCGTGATCGGACAAGGGGAGCCGGTACATGGCACAGACTCTGCGGGCCTCCGGAACCAGTCGTCGCACCTTCCTCCACAACATCGGGCGCCGCGAAGGTCGTCATCGTCGGTGGTGGGACTGCCGGGCTGGCGGCCGCGTACGAACTCGGCACCGCACCGAACTCGCCTCCTCCTTCTCGCAACACTGGCGGCAGACACCCCACGTGGAGGCCGCCTGGCACGACACGCCCGGGGGGACCCGACGACGTCCGCTACAAGCCGCTCAACGAGCCCACTGGCCGCGTCTACTTCGCCGGCGACTGGCTCAGCTACACCGACGCCTGGCAGCACGGCGCGTTCACCTCTGCTCGGAAAGCCGTAACAGCCCTCCACGCGCGCGTGCTGTCCTCGTGAACCACTGGGACGGCGCTCGACCACGCCCAGCAGTGCCGCATGAAAACGCGATAAGAGAGGCCTGATCAGGGACGCGGGTGGGAATGCCCGTGTCCTGGGCTGTGTTGTGCAGTACGAACACGAGGAGGAGCGGTCACAGTGCTTGATCCGCAGGGTTTGTACGCATGGGAGCCGAAGGGCCTGGCCGTCGTCGACATGGCGCTGGCACAGGAGTCGGCCGGCCTTGTCATGCTCTACCACTTCGACGGTTACATCGACGCGGGCGAAACCGGCGACCAGATCGTCGACCGGCTCCTCGACTCGCTGCCCCACCAGGTCGTCGCCCGCTTCGACCACGACCGGCTCGTGGACTACCGCGCCCGCCGGCCGCTGCTGACCTTCCAGCGCGACCGGTGGACCGACTACGACGTGCCCGGCATCGAGGTGCGGCTCGTCCAGGACGCGACGGGCGCGCCCTTCCTGCTGCTGTCCGGCCCTGAGCCCGACGTGGAGTGGGAGCGCTTCGCCGCGGCCGTGCAGCAGATCGTGGAGCGCCTCGGCGTGCGACTGGCCGTGAACTTCCACGGCATCCCCATGGGCGTCCCGCACACCCGCCCCGTCGGCCTCACCCCGCACGGCAGCCGCACCGACCTGGTCCCCGGCCACACCAGCCCGTTCGAGGAGGCACAGGTGCCGGGCAGTGCCGAGGCCCTGCTGGAGTACCGCCTCATGGAAGCCGGACACGAGGTCCTGGGCGTCGCCGCGCACGTGCCGCACTACATCGCGCGTTCCCCGTACCCGGACGCCGCGCTGACCGTCCTGGAGGCCATCACGGGGGCGACCGGACTGGTCCTCCCCAGCATCGCCCACTCCCTGCGCACGGACGCCTACCGTACGCAGACGGAGATCGACCGGCAGATCCAGGAGGGCGACGAGGAACTGGTCGCGCTCGTCCAGGGCCTGGAGCACCAGTACGACGCCGCCGCGGGCGCCGAGACGCGGGGCAACATGCTCGCCGAGCCCATGGACATTCCGTCGGCGGACGAGCTCGGGCGGGAGTTCGAGCGCTTCCTGGCGGAGCGGGAGGGCGACACCTGACCGGGTGCCCTGCCAGTGGCAGGCCCTAAGCTGCCGTTCATGCTGAAAGTGGGCCTGACCGGTGGCATCGGCGCCGGCAAGAGCGAGGTGTCACGGCTGCTCGTGGAGCAGGGTGCCGTCCTCATCGACGCGGACCGTATCGCGCGCGAGGTCGTCGCACCGGGAACTCCCGGACTCGCGGCGGTCGTCGAGGCCTTCGGTACGGATGTGCTCGCCGCGGACGGCAGCCTGGACCGGCCCAGGCTGGGCTCCATCGTCTTCGCCGACTCCGACAAGCTGGCCGTGCTGAACGGGATCGTGCACCCCCTGGTGGGCGCGCGCTCCCGTGAACTCGAAAGCGCCGCCGCCGAGGGCGCCGTGGTCGTCCATGACGTCCCGCTCCTCGCGGAGAACGGCCTCGCGCCGCTGTACGACGTCGTGGTCGTCGTCGACGCGAGCCCCGAGACCCAGCTCGACCGGCTGGTCCGGCTGCGCGGCATGACAGAGCAGGACGCACGCGCGCGTATGGCCGCGCAGGCCACCCGAGACAAGCGCCTGGAGATCGCGGACATCGTCATCGACAACGACGTACCGTTGGAGGAGCTTCAGGCACGCGTGCGCGAGGTCTGGGCGGATCTCGTCGGACGGGCGCGCGCGTCGCGATAGCCGCCCGAGGGGGCCGGGGGTCGCCGTCGAGGAGCCCGTGACCCACTACTCGACCGGCGGGTGACCTGGCGGGCCTGCGCAGGACGTTCCGGCGATCGTCGCGACAGGGCGCTGCTCGGTGACGACCGCGGAATCGCGGCCCTGTTGCGGGCGTTGAACCCGTTGAGTGAGGGAAGGACTGTGCCGTGCCCGAGACCAGCGGATCGGCCGGACGTACTCCGGAGACCCATGTCATCGACTTCCGTGCCGCCGAGCACCTGCTCGCCGCACGGGACCCGCGGGGTGCGGTGAAACTGCTCGACGGAGTGATCGCGGCGCACCCGGAGAACACCGCCGCACGGCTGCTACGCGCGCGTGCCTTCTTCGCGGCGGCTCAACTGCGACCTGCCGAGTTGGAGTTCACCATCGTCCTGGAGCGCGAGCCGGACAACGCGTTCGCGCACTTCGCCCTGGCCCGCACCTATGAGCGCCAGGCGCGGCACGACGAGGCCAAGCGCCACTTCCGGCTCGCGGCCGCCCTGGACCCGAACCCGGAGTACATCAAGGCGGCACGCTTCGACGGGTGAGCGTCCGGCAGCCGGTCACGGGGGCTGCCGGCCCGGCGGGCGCCGCTGATGCGGTCGGGTGGGATACGGCTGGTCCGGCGGTCGGTACGGCGGAATGTCGCGGCCCGGCTGGTAGTGCGGGCCCTGGCGGATGTGCCGGAGGATCAGCGCCATGTCGACGGTGATCACCAGCCACAGCACCCCACAGGCGATCGCCCACCCCGGGCGTCCGGCGAGCGCGAAAGCGACCGTGCCGAAGACCGCCCAGACCAGGCCCCACACGCTCAACCAGAAGCGCGCCCGCAGTGCACTGCGCGCGGTCGCCGGTTCACTGCCCGTACGCATCGGGATCACAACTCCTAAGTGCAACGTACTCCTCGGTACGGACGTTCACCAAAGAGCTCATCAGCTGCCCGAGGAGGGGGAGACCACACCGTGCTGCCGGACACCGACGCGTTGCCCGAGATCCTGCTCGACCTTGCGGTACCCCACGAGGACATCAACGAACTGATCCGCCTGCGGCGGACACTGACCGCCGACGTCGGGGCGATGCGGCTCCTGGAGGAGTGCGTCCAGGAGCTGGTGCGCGACATCGGGGAGGTGAGGGACACGGGGCAGGAGAGGAAGGGACCGCGGTTCGATGAGCGCGTCGCCCAGGCCCCGACGGCGCTGGGCGGCTACTTCGCCGTGTACGTGTTCGTCGCGGCGCTGCCGCACACGCGCGCGTACCACCGTGAACGCGGCATCCCGGCCGACGTGTCCCGGCGCACCCTCGCCGACCTCGGGCGGAACATGGCGGTGCACCGGCGGAGATACGGCCAGGGAGGGGTGCACGCGGTGGACTGGCTCAGCCGCCACTTCCGCGGGGAGCTGTACCAGCTGGGGCGGCTGCAGTTCGAGCGGGCGCGGCTGGGGAAGCGTATGGGAACCGCCCTCACCGCGGCCGGGCCGGCCGTGACCCCTGGCGTGCCCTGTCTGAGCCTGCACATCTGCGACTTCCACGGACCGTTGTCGCCGGCGGCCTGTGACCGCTCGCTGGTCCTGGCCCGCGAGTTCTTCGCCCGGCACTATCCGGAGGAGCGGCGGCAGGTCGCGGTCTGCCATTCCTGGCTGCTCGACCCGCAGTTGAAGCAGTATCTGCCGGCGGACTCCAACGTCATCCGGTTCCAGGAGCGCTTTCGCATAGCCCGGGAGGATCCGGAGCGCGCGGACACGGAGCCGGTGCAGTTCGTCTTCGGAAATCCGGACCTGCCCGTGGACAGTCTGCCGCGGCGTACGTCGGTGGAGCGGGCGGTCGGGGATCATCTGCGGGCGGGCGGGCATTGGTACATCGGGCATGGGTGGTTTCCGTTGTGAGCGGGGCTCATTGAGGGGTACGTAGCTCGAACGGGTGAACCCCGGCGCGGTGGGAACGGCCGTGTGGATGTGGGCCGTTGTGCGGGCATGGGGCTGAACATGCGAAGCGGACATCAGGGGACGGGACCCGGGGCGATCACCCCGGACGGCTGTGCGGTCGAGCTCTACTCACGCCTGCCTGCCGGGGGAGAGCCGGACATCATCGCCGGGGCCGTCCCGGCGGGCGCGCACATCCTGGAGCTGGGCTGCGGCGTGGGGCGAATGACCCACCCGCTGCTGGAACGCGGCTTCAGGGTCACGGCGGTGGACGAATCCGCGGAGATGCTCGAACGCGTCCGCGGGGCCCGCACCATACGCAGCGCGATCGAGGATCTCGACCTCGGCGAGAGATTCGACGTGGTGCTGCTCGCGTCGTTCCTCGTGCACGCCGGTGACGTCGAGGTGCGGCGAGGGCTGCTGCGGACCTGCGTCCGGCATCTCGCCGACGGTGGCTGCGTGTTGATCCAGCGGGAGGGAGAGGACTACCACACGGGCCTGCCGCGCGAGCGTGTCGATCCCAGCGGCTTCACCGTCCGGATCGCGTCCTCGGAGCCGGTCGGCGACGGGGTGAACTCGGTGCGCGCGGAGTATGAGTTCCCGGACGCGGTCTGGACCCAGACGTTCCTGGCGAGACCGCTGACGAAGGAGCAGTTCGAGGAGGCGTTGGCGGAGGCGGGGCTGAGGGTGGACAAGTACCTGACGGACGAGCGGATATGGGTGCGGGCGGTGCCCGTCGGGGCCGCCGGGGTTGCCTGGGGAGAGTGAGTTCGTGGAGCTTCTGCGGCTTCTGCGGTTGGAGCGACGACGGGCGTGAGCGAGGATCGGCCGCAGAGGCCGCTGCCTTGTGCAAGGGGCACCGGCCTTCGAGCGGCGGTCCGCGCGTCGTGCACCAGCGGTCTGCGCGTCGTGCTCCAGCGGACCGGCAGCGGCGGGTGAGTCCGGGACCTGCGATCAGCGGCCTTCGGATCGGCCTCCCGTGGGGCGGTCTCCCGTGGGGCGGCCGCTCAGTCCGCGCAGCGCCCGCAGGCGTTCCAGTTCGCGGCGGTCTCGTTTGGTCGGGCGGCCCGTGCCGCGGTCGCGGATGCCGGCGGGGGCGACGGCCTCGCGGGGCGGGGGTGGCGGGCTGTTGTCGACGTAACACTGGACGGCAACCGGGGCGCCGACCCGCTTCCTGATCAGGCGCTTGACGACGACGATCCGCTCCCGGCCTTCGTGCCGCAGGCGGACCTCGTCGCCGACGCGGACGGAGTGGGCGGGCTTGACGCGCTCGCCGTTCACCCGCACGTGGCCGCCCTTGCAGGCGGCGGCGCCCATCGAGCGGGTCTTGACCAGGCGTACGGACCAGATCCAGCTGTCGATGCGGACGGTCTCGCCGTTCTGCGGGCGGGCGGCTTCGGCGGCGGCGTTCGCGGCGGCGGTCTTGGCGTCGGCCGGGGCGGCGGTGGCGGGTGCGGGGGCGTCGACGGTAGCGGGTCCCTCGTGCCCCTCGTATCCCTTCTGCCCCTTCTGCCCCTCCTGCCCCTCCTGCCCCTCCTGCCCCTCCTGCCCCTCCGGCGTGTGCCCGGCCGTGGTCCTGCCAGAGACGTCGCGTGTCTGGACGTCGGGTCCCTGGGGCGTGCCCCCTTCGCCGTTCGTCCAGCCGCTCGTCTCGTCGTAGTCCATAGCTTCCGAAGCCATGTCTCGACCTTAGTCCTCCGCACCGGATGAATCGGCCGGGATTTCCAAGGGCGAAGCCACTGCCGGAGGACGGGGAGGATGGGGGGAGGGGGAGGACCGGGAGGGCGGCCCGGGCGTAGGGCTACCGTTGCCCCATGGACGTCCTCGCCGATCTCGACCAGCGGGTCGCGGGCTGTAGGGCCTGCCCGCGGCTGGTCGCCTGGCGTGAGGAGGTGGCCCGTACCAAGCGTGCCGCCTTCGCCGACTGGACGTACTGGGGGCGGCCGGTTCCGGGGTTCGGGCCGGGGGATGCGCGGTTGCTGGTCGTGGGACTGGCGCCTGCCGCGCACGGCGGGAACCGCACCGGGCGGATGTTCACGGGTGACCGTTCCGGAGACGTGCTGTATCAGGCGCTGTACGACGTCGGGCTGGCGTCGCAGCCCAGCTCTGTGTCGGCGGACGACGGGCTCGAGCTGTACGGCGTCCGCGTCACCTCGCCCGTGCACTGCGCCCCGCCCGCGAACAAGCCCACGCCCGGCGAGCGGGACGCGTGCCGCCCCTGGTTCGTTCAGGAGCTGACGCTGCTGCGGCCGACGGTGCGGGCGGTGGTGGTGCTCGGTGCCTTCGGCTGGCAGGCCACGCTGCCCGCGCTCGCCGAGGCCGGGTGGAGCGTGCCGAGGCCGCGCCCCGTCTTCGCGCACGGGGTGAGGGTCCCGCTGGACGGGCTCGACCTCTTCGGTTGCTTTCACGTCAGCCAGCGCAACACCTTCACCGGCCGGCTCACGCCCGCGATGCTGCGGGAGGTGCTGCGCACGGCGGGGCAGGCGGCTGGGCTGCAGGTAAATGGGCTGCCGACAGCGCCGTACGACGGTTAGGGTCGCGGGATGCCCCTCTACCCCGAGATGGCACCGTACGACTACGGGATGCTCGATGTCGGCGACGGCAACCACGTGTACTGGGAGACCTGCGGGAACCCGCAGGGCAAGCCCGCGGTGGTGCTGCACGGCGGGCCGGGGTCCGGCTGCGGCCCCTTCTTCCGGCGCTACTTCGACCCGGCGGCCTACCGGATCGTGCTGCTCGACCAGCGCGGTTGCGGGCGGTCCACGCCTTCTGCGAGCGCGTACGACACCGACATGAGCGTCAATACGACCGCTCACCTCATCGCCGACTTGGAGCTGCTTCGGCGGCATCTGGGGATCGGGCGGTGGCTGGTGTGGGGCGGGTCATGGGGGTCGGTGCTGGGTCTGCGGTACGCGCAGACGCATCCCGCGGCGGTGTCCGAGCTGGTGCTGACCCTGGTCGCCACCGGCGCCGACGCGGAGCACGCCCTGATGACCAGGGGACTTGGCAAGATTTTCCCGGAGGCATACGAGCGGTTCGTGGCCGAACTGCCCGCCCACGAGCGGGACGGCAACCTCGCTGCCGCGTACAACCGTCTCCTGGAGTCCCCCGACCCCGCTGCGCGGAAGCGGGCGGCACGTGCCTGGACCGATTGGGAGACGGCGATCATTCCCGCGCCGCCCCGCTCGGTCCAGCGGTTCGAGGACTCGTATTTCCGCATGGGCTTCGCCCGGACGGTCACGCACTACTGGGGCAACGACTGCTTCCTGGGCGAGGGCAACGACGAAGGCGTGGTCCTGCGCGACGCGCCCCTGCTCAAGGACATCCCCGGCACCCTCGTCCAGGGCAGCCTCGACTTCGGCAACCTCCTCGGCACCGTCTGGCGCCTCCACCACGCCTGGCCCGGCAGCGAGTTGGTCGTCGTCGACGAGGTCGGGCACGACGCCGGGGCGCCGGGGGTGGCCGAGGCGCTGGTGGCGGCCACGGACAAGTACGCCGCCCGCTAGGAAAGTTCGGCCTCGCCGAACAGCTGCCGTACCGTCGAGCGGTAGTTGGTCCGCACGTGGGCGAGTGCGTGAGCGCGGGCTCGCTCCGGGTCGCCGGAGGCGATCGCCTCGTACAACTCGCGGTGTTCGACGAGGAGTTGGGGCCATTCCTCGTTCCGCCGGGTCATCCAGCGCAGGCGGCCGGCGACCGGTTCGAGGGCCTGAAGCAGCAGGCTGTTGTCGGCCATGGCCACGATGCGGTCGTGCAGGCGGCTGTTGATGTCGGTGATCGCCTCCGCGTCCCCGGCCTCGGTCGCGGTGGCGGCGCGCTCGAGCAGTTCCTCGACCTCGGCCAGGTCCTGCGGGGTCGCGCGCGCGGCGGCCAGTCCCGCCGCGTACACCTCGAGCGCCTCGCGCAGCTCGAAGAGTTCCTTGACGTCGTTCGGGGTCAGCCGTCGGACGACCGTACGGCGTGGCGTCTCGAAGTGGACGAACCCCTCCGCGACCAGCGCGCGGATCGCCTCGCGGACCGGCACGCGGGAGACGCCGAAACGCTCGGCGAGATCCCGCTCCACGAGCCGGTCGCCCGGGCGGAGGCGGCCCGCGATGATCTCCTGCCGCAGGTTCACCAGGACGCGCTCGCGAACCGCACCGAGGGGTTCGATCTTCGTCACGGAGCTCATGGAGCCATCTTCGCCGACTCAGGGCGTGTTTTACGGAGCGTTAACAGCAATGACATCGGTCGGAACGGTTGACGGGAGGACCATGTCGGCAGTTTGGTATACCAAACGTGTTGCCAAGTGAGCGAAAACAAGCCACCGTAAAGCCTTCCTCCTCCGTCCCCTGTCCATGGAGGCCCCGTGTCCCTCGCCGACCGTGCCGAAGCCACCGGCACAGCAGCGTTCGTCCCCGATCCCCGGCTCACCAACGAAGACCTCGCCCCCGCGGGCAAGCGCAACTGGAAGGTCTTCGACCTCTTCGCCATGTGGATGTCCGACGTCCACAACCTGGGCAACTACACCTTCGCCGCCGGCCTGCTCGTCCTCGGCATGAACGTGTGGCAGGTCTTCACGTCCCTGCTCGTCGGCTTCGTGCTCATCTACATCGGCATGAACTGGATGGGCAGCATCGGCCAGCGCCACGGCGTGCCCTTCCCGGTCGTCAGCCGCATCAGCTTCGGCGTCTGGGGTGCGAATATCCCCGCGCTGATCAGGGCCGTGATCGCCATCATGTGGTACGGCATCCAGACCTACCTGGCCTCCGTCGCGGTCAACGTGATGCTGCTCGCCGCCTGGCCGGGACTGGAGTCCTGGACCCACAGCTCCTTCCTCGGCCTGGACGCGCTCGGCTGGGTGTCCTTCCTGTCGCTCTGGCTGATCCAGGCGGCGATCATCAGCCGGGGCATGGAGTCGGTGCGGAAGTTCCAGGACTTCTGCGGACCGGCGATCTGGGTGGTGATGATCGCGCTGGCGGTCTGGGTCCTGGCCAAGGCCGGCTGGACCATCTCGCTCACCTCGACCCCGCACCCGGTCTCCGTCGGCGAGCAGTGGCGGCAGTGGTTCGGCGCGATCGGCCTGATCCTCGCCACGTACGGCACCCTGATGCTCAACTTCTGCGACTTCTCCCGCTTCGCGCCGGACTATCGCACCGTGCGCCGCGGCAACTTCTGGGGCCTGCCGATCAACTCGACCGCCTTCGTGGTCGTGTCCGTGATCGTCACGGCCGGCTCGCTGGAGGTCTTCGGCGAGGCCATCACCGACCCGGCGGAGCTGGTCGCCAAGGTCGGCAACACCTGGGTACTGGTACTGGCGGCCCTGACCTTCGCCATCGCCACCATGGGCGTCAACATCGTCGCCAACTTCGTCTCACCGGCGTACGACCTCGCCAACGTCTGGCCCCAGAAGATCACCTTCAAGATCGGCGGCATGATCAGCACGGTGGCCGCGCTGGTGGTGACGCCGTGGAACCTCTTCTCGAACCCGACGGTCGTCCAATACTTCCTCGGCGGCCTGGGCGCCTTCCTGGGACCCCTCTTCGGCGTGATCATGGTCGACTACTACTGGGTCAAGCGCGGCCGGGTCGATGTCAACGAGTTGTTCGACGCCACGCCCGGCTCACGCTATTACTACAGGAAGGGTGTCAACCCCAAGGCCCTGTGGGCGTTCCTGCCGGCGGCGGGAGTCGCGGCGGTGCTGGCCCTGGTGAAGACGTTCAGCGATGTGGCGCCGTACTCGTGGTTCATCGGCACCGCGTTGGCGGCGGGGCTCTATGTGCTGCTCTGCCGCAGCGAGCGGGCGGCTACCCCCGCATCCGTTTCCGAGAAGCCCGTGGAGGTCTGAGGAACGTGCGGATCGTCGTCACCAACTGCAACACCACGCAGGAGATGACTGCGGAGATCGTACGAGGTGCCCGGGCCGCCGCAGGCCCGGGCACCACCGTGACCGGGCTGACCCCCGCGTGGGGACCCGAGTCGGCGGAGGGCTGGCTGGACAGCTATCTGTCGGCCGCGGCGGTCATCGACCTGTTGCGGACGTACGAGGGTCCTGCGTACGACGCCGTGGTCATGGCCGGTTTCGGGGAACACGGGCGAGAGGGCGTCCGGGAGTTGGTGGACGTACCGGTCGTCGACATCACGGAGGCGGCGGCGCATCTGGCGTGTCTGCTCGGTCGGCGGTACGGAGTGGTGACCACGCTGGAGCGGTCGAGCGGGCAGATCGAGGACAGTCTGGAGACGGCGGGCGTGGGGCGCAATTGCGCGGCCGTCGTGGGCACGGGGCTGAGCGTTCTCGACCTGGGTGACCCCGCGCGCACGGAGGCGGCGTTCCTGACGGCGGCCGAGCGGGCGTGCGCTGCCGGAGCGGAGGTTCTTGTGCTGGGGTGCGCCGGAATGACGGGGCTGCAGCGGGCGGTGGGGGAGAAGCTGGGCATTCCCGTTGTCGACGGAGTCGGGGCCGCGGTGAAGCTGGCCGAGTCGCTGGTGGCATTGGGGCTGATGACGAGCAGGGCGGGGAGTTATGCGAAGCCGGTGCCGAAGAGGAGGGTGTGGGGACCGCCGTCGGAGTGACGGGTGCGCGGGACCGTCATCGGAGCGATGACCCGTGACCCGCTCAGGGCCGCCAGGCATACCGAATATCGGGCTCGCGCTCCTCGTTGCCGCTGCCGTCGGTGCGGTGGACCTCCGCGAAGCCGTGCCGTTCGTAGAAGCGCTGGGCGGGGTGATTGACCTGGAAGGCCCACAGAGTGAGGCCGTTGGGGCTGAGCTCCTTGGCCAGCGCGACGAAACTGTCCCCGATGCCCCGCCCGCGCCAATCGGGGTCGAGATACAGCGCGTTCACTTCCTCGCCGTCCAGGGTCATCATGCCGACGACCACACCTGCGCCCTCGCTCTCGACCGTGGCCTCCGCCACCCAGGTCGCGCCCCGCGGTATCACCACGTCCCGGATGTGCGCGCGGACCTCGTCGTCGGAGTGGGCCCGCCGGACGGTGGGCAGTGCGGCGCTGTAGGAGCGCAGCCAGACATCCGCCACCGCGGGGGCATCCGGGGCGGAGGCCCGACGAAGAACGACGGACATCATGAGCCCCCCTTCCGGTTCCGGGACGACGGACGTCATGAGCCCGTCTCTTCCGGCTCGGGGACGACGGCCGTCGCCGTGATCTCGACCAGTTGCCCGGTGTAGCCGAGGCAGGCGACGCCGAGGAGCGTGGACGAGTGCGGTCCCGTACTGAGCCCTGATGCCTCGACGACGTCCCACACGGCGGACAGCACCGCAGTCTCACCGCTCACGACATACACGTCGGTCGACACGACATGGGCCAAGTCGCTCCCGACCGCCCGCAGTTGCTCCCGCAGATTGGCGATCACCTGCTCGGCCTGCCGCACGGGATCCCCCTCCCCGACCAGCTTCCCCTCGGCGTCGAGCGGCACGGCCCCGGCAAGGAACGCGAGCTTCGTGCCGGCCTCGACGACGGAGGCGTGGGAGTAGGTCGGCGGAGGAAAGAGACTCGGCACGGTGACGCGCTGGATCACGGCGGCTCCTCGGGCGGTGAACGGCCAACCTGCCGATCATCCGTGCTGTCACCCGGGTACGGCATCCGAATTTTCTCGCGCCCCGAACGGCGGAACCCAGCGGTCGGCATACGGGCTCTCCACCCGCCAGCCCTCCTCCCGGGCAACCCGCTCGAAGACGCCGATCTTGCAGGCGAGCCCCTCCGGCTCACCGATGTCACACGACCATGCGGCCTCGGACCACTCCTCCTCCCCTCGCACCAACGGCCAACCCCCCACCGCGAGGTGCAGCGCCAGTGTCGAGCGCGCATACAGGCGTACGACGTCCCGCTCATCCCGCATACGCCGATACCGCTCGGTCTCTCGCAGGCGGAGCCGCCCGCCGGCGTTCCCGGCCACGAGGAGCGGGACCATCGCCGTGGATCCGCCATCCGCGGACCCTTCGCCCGGCCCTTCCGAGTCGGCCACCAGGAATGTCAACTCGCCACCGCTCTCCAGCACTTCATACCGGGGCAGATACGAAAGCCTGGCGAACCCCAGCGCATGCTTTCAGGACGTGACCCACAACCCCCGGCCGAGGTAGTAGCGGACGGTCCGTTGCCAGGTCCAGTGCGTGTCCAGACGGAACCCGTTCAGCCCTTCGGCGCGGCAGGCGTCGTACACCATGCCCAGGACGGCCGACGCGATTCCGCGCCGCCGGCCACGGGATGGACGTAGAGCGAGGAGAGCCGCAACGCGCCCGCGCCCATGGGCCAGGTGTCCACGGCGACGGTCCCCGCCGTGCCGCACCCGCCACCGGGTGTCCGAATCCAGTACCTCCTTCCGAAGTCCTCGTCGTACGTGTACTCGCGCCCCGACGAGCCCAGTCGGACACGTAAGCGCTTCTCGCCCGACACCGTGAGCGAGCCCGGGTCGACGCAGGTGCCGAGTGCGCCCTCGGTGAGTGAGGCGAGATCCCAGAGACCGAACCGGCGGCCCTCGCCGGAGTGACGGGGCGCAGCCAGGGGGAGGCCGCCAGACGGTCGTGCACGCGGAGAGCTTGATCATCCTTCATGGGCTCGGAGGCTGGGTTCGCCGCGGCCGACGGCGCAGGCGCTGCCGCATCCTCGCCCGGAGATGTCATTCCGGCGGTGGACCCCACTCCCGTTCACGCAGCTGTCGTTCGCACTCCTGTGCAAGGTCTGGGTACGCCTCGGCGATGGCGGTGTAGACGCGTCGCCTGAGCAGGTCCTCGGCTGCCGCGCGTCCGGTGCTGCCGCGCAGTCCGCTCAGGAGCTCGTCGTAGCGGGTGAGCCGATGGCGGAGGTAGTCGACCTTCCATCGGTCGAGGGCGGGAGGATCGGCACCGTCGACTGTGGCGGGGTCCGCGCTGTGCCCCCACCTCTCGTAACTCTTTTCCCCGTCCTGGCAGTTGTGGTGATCGACCGCCATGGCCGCCAGCTTCGGCTCGGCCAGACGCGGCACGTCGACCGGCTCCGCCGCGATCCGGGCCAGCACCTCCTGCCGACGGCGCAGGGCGGCCGCTTTCGCCGACGCGGACCGTCGCGCGGCTGCCGCCGCCACCGCCCGGAACTTCTCGCTCCGCTCAGCGGATTCCACCCGCTCGACGAGGTAGAGCCGAGTCTGCGGAGCCGCTCGGAAGTGCGGATTGACCCACAACAGATCGGGCTCACCGAGCAGTCGGCGCACCATTCCCGGCGTCCAGCCGCGGGCACGCAGCCCGGCCGCCGAGATGTGCGCGCGCGTCGACCGCAGGTCGCCGCCATCCTCCGCGCCGTGTTCGCGACCGCCCTCGTCCCTCTCCAGCATCGTCATCGCGCACCCCCGTAGCGCTCTCGTCCATCACGCTCTGTGACGACGAGATCAATTAGAGCGCACGCCACTGACAATCGGCCTGGACGTCGACACCGGCACGACCGCGGTGCGTCGCCCCCCGCCCCACGGCGGCCGTATTTGCATCGCGGAGGGGAGGACGATGTGCCTACCCTGCGGCTGCTGTCCGACCACGCCCCCCACCCGATGGAGCCCCGACGTGCCCGTTCTCACCGACGCCGCGTTCCTCGACACCACCGCCGACCGCCTGGCCTCCCTGCCCACAGTCCGGGCCGTGGCCCTCGGCGGCTCCCGCGCCCAGGGCACGCACACGTCGGAGAGTGACTGGGATCTGGCCGTCTATTACCGCGGCTCCTTCGACCCCGCAGACCTCCGCGCCGTCGGCTGGGAGGGCGAGGTCTCGGAGGTGGGCGGTTGGGGTGGCGGGGTGTTCAACGGGGGTGCGTGGCTGACGATCGACGGGCGGCGAGTCGATGTGCACTATCGCGATCTCGACGTCGTTGAGCACGAGTTGGCGGAGGCGCAGGAGGGGCGGTTCCGAGTGGAGCCGCTGATGTTCCATCTCGCGGGGATCCCCAGCTACTTGGTGGTGGCGGAGCTTGCCGTCAACCACGTGCTTCGGGGTGAGCTGCCCCGACCGGCCGCGTATCCGGAGAAGCTGGCACGTACGGCGAGCGAGCGCTGGTACGGCACGGCCCAGGCCACCTTGACGTACGCCAAGGCCAACCACGCCCCCGCGGGCCGCCTCACGGAGGTCGCCGGTGCCATCGCCACGGCCGCCGTGCAGACCGGGCACGGGGTGCTGGCGGCGCGCAGGGAGTGGGTGACGAATGAGAAGCGGTTGTTGGAGCGGGCCGGTCTCCGCGAGGTCGATGCCGTCGTCGCCGGCCTCGGACCCGGCTCGGACGCCTTGTCCCTGGCGGTGGCGAGCGCGGAGTCACTGTTCGCAGCGGCGGCGGCAGGGCACGCTGGACTGCGGGGATCCTGACGGCCCGGCAGCCCCTGCGCTGGTGACGCCAGCGCAGTTCGTCCTGCTGCCAGCTGTAGGTGCGCTGGTAGAGCGGAACCTGGAACTGCTTCTCCCCCACCTGGAACGCCGTCGCGGCGGCTCTGGGACGACGTACTGGAACTGGTGGAGCAGTACCTCGAAGACGGCTCCACGCCGTTGCACTTCCTCGACTCCGTCGTCCTGGCGCCGGAACGGGTGGTCCCGGGCGGGCTGCAGCGCTGGCTGGTGGTCGACGGCCAGCAGCGGCTCACCACGCTCAGGCTCGCCTTCACCGCGCTCCGAGACAGCTACCGGGAGCGCGGCGAGCGGATGAAGGCCGATCACGACCGCCCGCCTTCGGTGAGCCCTCGACGCAGGCCTACCGGTTCTTCCTGGGCGTGCTCACGGAAAGCGAGGAAGGCAACGAGGACGGGTGGACCGACGCGGTCGAGACGGTCCTGAACAACCTTCTGTCCATCGTCGCGATCACCGAGGAGAAGGGCGACAACGTCTACCGCATCCTCGAGTCGATCAACAACACCGGTGTCGGGCTCAGCCAGAGCGACCTGCTGCGCAACTACGTCTTCATGTGCCTGCCCAACCGGGGCGAGAACGTGTATCGGAGCCTGTGGCTGCCCATGCAGGAGCAACTCGGGCCGCAGAACCTGGAGTTGCTCGTCCGGCTCGACCTCGTGGTGACCGGCAGCAGCAGGGCCAGGCAGACCGAGATCTACCGCGAGCAACAGCGCCGGCTGGAGCCCTTCAGCGGTGACGAGGAAGCCCTGCAGTCGGAGATCGCCGCCCTCGCGCAGCGCGCCGAGCGGCTGATGCGGATCCTCGAACCCGAGCGGGAACGCGATGCGGAACTGCGTACGGCCCTGGAGAGGCTGGCCCAGTGGGGCGGCCAGACCCACTACCCCCTCGCGCTCTATCTGCTCGACAGTGTCGACAGCGGTCGGGCCACGGCACGCGAGGCTGCCCAGGCGCTGGGGTATGCCGAGAGCTACATGGTGCGCAGGCTGCTGTGTCAGGTGTCGACGACCGGCCTCAACAGGGTCTTCATGGAGATGCCCAAGGAGTTGGAGAAGGACCGTTCCGTGGCCGAGGCCACGCTGCGCTACCTCCCCAAGCGGAGAGGCGGCGTGCGCGTTTGGCCGACCGACGACGATGTCCGTCAGGCGATCCGCACCAAGCCACCGTTGAGCATGTGCTGCCACAGCGACCGAACCAGAAGTGGTACGAGTTGCTCGCGGAAGAGGCCGACGACGGGCAGAGCGCGGAGGAACTCCACACCCAACTGGTGCACACCCTCGGCAATCTCACTCTGTCCGTCGACAACGCCCGTCTCTCGAATCATCCGTTCCGCCGCAAGCAGGAGATCCTCGACTCGAGTGCGCTGCGCATGAACCAGTGGATCGCTGACCAGGAACGCTGGGGCAAGGCGCAGATCCTTGCCCGCGCCGACGAACTGGCGGAGCGAGCGGTCACGTTGTGGCCGGGGCCGATCGACGGAATGCGACAGGCGGACGAGTGGCCGGGGTGGAAGGACCTGCGGGCCGCCCTGCTCGCGATGCCGGCCGGGACATGGACGACCTACGGTGATGTAGGTGCCCTCGTCGGTACGCACGCCGTAGCCGTCGGCCAGCACCTGGCCGGCAAACCCGGGATCCATGGCGCCCATCGCGTCCTCACTTCCGACGGACGTGTCTCGGAGGGTTCCGCCGGCCGGACAACCGGGAGACAGGCGACCCGAGAGACCTCGTGTGGACGGGGTGATCGTTGCCGGCACCCCGTTGCGTTCATAAAGAACATGCCTCTGCCACGGGTCGTCACACTCCCGAAATACGACCGTTCCATCCCCTCCAGGAAGCCGATCTACCGTAGAAGCCACACACCGAAAGCCCGGCCACCGTCGCCCGAAGGCAAACCCCGCGCCCTCGTCCCGACAGGAGCCCTGTGTCACGCCCCGCGTTCGCTTCGTTCGTCCTCCCGCCCTGGCTCGCCCATGCCCTCCGCGCCCAGCGCGGCCCGGTGCCCTGGATGGCGGTGACGCGTGGGGCGCTTGCCGCCGGGCCGCTCCTGCTCCTGGCCGTCCTGTTCGACCGTGCCTCCCTCGGTGTCGTCGCCGCCATCGCCGCCATGCTCGCCGGGATCAATGACCGGCCGGGGAGTCGGCGGGCGTCTGTCAGGCGGCTCGGGGTGCCCGCGGTTGCGGGGGCGGGCGGGATGCTCGTCGGGACGTACGCCGGTCACAGCACGGGCGTCCTCGTGCTGACCTTGATCCTCACCGGCCTGGGGCTCGTCGCCGGAGGCATCAGTGCCATCGGCCCCGTCGCCTCCGCCGCCGGTACGCAACTGCTTGTCGCGACCGCCATCGGGGCCGGGATGCCGTTGCCCGAGCCGGGCTGGGTGCGGGCCCTTGCCTTCGTCGCCGGAGCGGGGTGGCTGCTCGCGCTGCGGCTGCTCCTTCCCACGCCCGGTGCGATCGTCGGGGACTATCGGTTCGACGGGGAGCGGAAGGCCGTCGCCGCTGTGTACGACGCCGTTGCCGAACTTCTCGATGCCGTCGGGTCCTCCGCGGCGATCGCCCGTCGCGTCTCCCTCACCGCCGCCCTCGATCATGCGCAGGACGCTCTCGCCGGGCCACGGCTGCGCCGGTACGCCAGTTCCGCGGCCGAGCGGCGGCTGCGGGCGCAGTACGCTGCCGCGTTGCCTCTCGCGGAGGCGGCGACCGCGTTGGCCTGGGGCGGGGAGGGTGTGTCGGCGCGTGCCTCCGAAGGTCCGCGTCGGCTCGCTGCCGCCGTGCGCGGGAACACGCATACCGGGCCGTTGCCCGCGCCCAACCGGTCCGCGCCCGCGCTGCGTGCTCTCGATGACGCCCTCCTGCACGCTGCCGAGGTGTTCGACCAGGGCGAGGGCCGCGACCTGCACACCCGTCGGCGATCCCCGCGGGCGCTCCTCCGCAGCGTCTTCGGGGCCGGCGGGCGGGAGTACGGCTTGCGCGTCGCCCTGTGCTTCGGGGCCAGCGCCGCCATCGCCCAGGCGCTGCATCACGCCCAGTGGTACGGGCAGCACGAGCACTGGTACTGGCTGCCCGCGACCGCCGTCTTCCTCGTCAAGCCTGACCTCGGGCCGCTTCTCTCACGCGTTCTGTGCCGGGCCGCGGGGACGGTCCTCGGGGCTGTCGTCTTCGCCGGGTTCGCCGCGGCGTTGCCCCAGCCCGGAGGCCTCATCGCGCTCGTGGCTCTCAGCGGTGCCCTCATACCTGTCGCCACGCGGCACTTCGCCGCCCAGACCGCCGTCGTCACCGTTCTCGTCCTTGCCCTGGTGATGGTCGGCGGTGAGCCCCCGGCCTCCTGGAGCCGCATCGGCGAGACGCTGCTGGCCTGCGCCATCGTGCTGGTCGTGGGACATCTGCCGATGCCGGGGCAGCGGGGTGGAGGAGTGCGGGCCCGGCTCGCGGCGGCGGGCGATGCGGCGCAGGCCTATCTGAACCACGTCCTGAACGAGTCCGCTGCCCCAGCGACCAGCGACGCAACGCACATCCCGGGCAAGCCCGGCGCCCCGTCCCCCCGCCCGTCCGACCCCCGCCCCCTCCGCTGGACCCTCCGCCGTGAGGCCTACCGCACGCTCGCCGAAGCCCGTACCGCCATCGCCCTCGCCGCCGCCGAACTCCCCGCCCTCGCCCGGCACTCGGAAGGCGCCGCCGAGATCGTCGTCGTACTCGAACGGATCGTCGACACGACCACCGCGTGCGCCGTGCACCTCGACGACTCCGGCCGGCTCACCACCCGGCACACCGACCGCCTGGCCGCCCTTCTCGACGAACTCGCCGAGGGCCGCGAGCGTGTGGGGCTGCGGATGCCTGAACTGCCGCTCGCCGTATAGCCCTTGGTCGTATCAGACTTCCGTCCGCTTCAGCAGCCGGCTCCCCCGCGGCAGGGTGACGGACATGATGTCGCTGGGTGCGTCCAGTTCGATGCGGTGCCAGCGGCCGCGCGGCACGATGACCGCGGTGCCGGCGGCCAGCTTGACCTGCGTCTCCTCATCTCCCGGCTGCTCGGGGCGGAAGCAGAGGCGGATTCCTCCGGTGAGGCAGGAGACGACTTCGTCCGCGTTGGTGTGGATCTCCCAGTGGTCACCGTGCACGTCGGCTTCGGTCTCCACATGGAAGGTCATCACCTGCCAGCCCTCCCGGTCGGGATCGAACACGGGCTGTTCGGCGTGGACTTGGCCGTCCTGGCGGAGGTGGAAGAAGGAGGAGAAGAGATCGATCGGGGCGGTGGTCATGGCGAGACGTCCTTTCTGCGGTGATCTTCCATGTGTCACTTGGCCAGCGCCCGGCGCAGAGCCGCGCCGAGTTCGGCGATCTGGCGCTGGGAGACGTCGGCGGACAGGATCGCCTGCGACCCGTGGAACGTCCCGGGCCACTGGTGCAGTTCGACCGACACGCCTGACTCCAGCAGTCGCAGCGCGTACGTGATGTCCTCGTCGCGGTTCGGGCACAGCTCCGCGGTGGCGATGTAGGCGGGCGGCAGGCCGGACAGGTCGGTGGCCCGTGCGGGGGCGGCGTAGGGCGTGGCGGGCACGGAGCCCAGGTAGTGCCTCCATGACGCGGCGACCTTGTCGCGGTTCATCCAGGGCGTATCGGTGAAGTTCCGCTGCGACCAGGTCTCCTGGCGGTCGTCGAGTCCGGGCTGGTTGAGCAGCTGGAAACAGATCGGCGGCCCCTGCTGGTCGCGTGCCCGCAACGCCGTTCCGGCCGCGAGCCCTCCGCCGGCGCTGTGGCCTCCGACCGCGATCCGCTCCGGGTCGATGCCGAGTTCGGCGGCGTACTCGCAGGCCCAGGTCAGTACGGCGTAGGCGTCGTCCAGGGCGGCCGGGAACGGATGTTCGGGGGCCAGGCGGTAGCCCACCGACATCACCACCGCGCCGCAGGCGTCCGCCAGCCGGGCGGCCCACGGGTGCTCGGTGTCGAGGTCACCCATGACGAATCCGCCGCCGTGCAGCCAGACGAGGGCTCCCTGCGCCTGGTGCGGTCGGTAGATCCGCACCGGCACCTCCGGATCGGCGGGCACCGTACGGTCCTCGACCTCCATTCCGGTGGTGTCCGGGGCGGGCACGGCGGTCGCCAGTTCGGCGAAGCTCTTGCGTTCGATGACCGGGTCGGTCAGGTCGGCCCGGGGGAACAACGGGATGAATGCTTCGAGTTCGGGATCCATGTCAGCCATCTTCAGCGCCGCCACGTCGCGGGTCATCCGCCGTCCGTCGGGCATCGGGCCCCGTTCGCGCGCCAATTGGCGCCCCCCTTCCCGGCGTTGAGGACCTATCCTCCTGAGACGGAGGCATGACATGGAGGCACTGGCCGCACGGCTGTCGCACCTGGATTCCCAAGCCGAGGGCGCGATCCGGGTCGTCATGTTCTACGACACGCTGATGCGCCGCCGCGTGGATCTCCCGGCGCTCGCCCGGGCCTCCGCGGTACTGGCCGAGTGCGTGGCCGGGATCCGGCTGCACGGCACGGGACGCGCGATCCGTGTCTCGTCCGACGGCAGGGAGGCGTCCGCCCCGCCGTCACCCGCGTCCAGCGCGATGCCGATCACCCTCGACGAGGAGGAGATCGGCACGGTGTGGCTGGAGCGGCCCGGACCGCCCGGCCCGCTCGACGACATGCTGCTCGACCGGCTCGCCATCGCCGCGGCGGCCGTCGTCGAGCGGTACGGTCCGGCCCGTACCACCATGGCCGACCCCGCCCTCGTCGAGCTGGTGATCAGCGCGGACAGCGACGAGGCGGCCCGGGCCCGGGCGCTACGGCTGCTGGGGTTCACCGCCGACCTGCCGGTCCGGGTCGTCGCCGTACGGTCGCGGCTGCCCCTCGACAAGGTCGCCGGCCTGTTCTGCCCGGCCGGCCCGGTGAAGGCGGCACCGCTCGCCGACGTGGGCGTCATCCTCACCACGACCATGGACCGGACGCGGCTCCCGGCGGGCGCACGCGCCGGCATCGGCGCCGCCGAAACGCCCGACCGGTCCTGGCAACAGGCCCGCACCGCGCTCCGCTTCACCACCTCGCGCCAGCCGGTCGTCACCTACGAAGGCCTGGGGGCGCTGGCCCTGCTCGCCCAGGTGCCCGAGGACGCCGCGCGAGACAACGTCGACGTGGCCGCGATCGCCCGTATCGCCGACTGCCCGGAGGATCTGGAGACCCTGGACGCCTACTGCGCCACCGGCTCCCTGCGCCGGGCCGCCGACCGGCTCCATCTGCACCACAGCAGCGTCGCCCGCCGACTCGAGCAGCTCGGAAAGGCCCTGGACATCGAGCTCACCGAACCCACCGGACTGCTACGGGCCAGGCTCGCCCTGACCACATGGCAGCTGCTCGAAGACTGAGGGCAGCTTCGTTGCACGCACACACACCAGCCAGGCCCCCTTTGCCGTGGTCGCCGTGAGTACCTCCGCCTCGAAGCCGTGGGCGGTGACGGCGGCCGTCACCGTCTCCGCGATCTCCGTCGCCCGTCGCGCATCCGGCGGTTCCCACGACAGGCACAGGATTCCGCCCGGCGCCAGCCACCGCCTCACTGCCGTCAGCTCCTTCTCCGGCGACCGGACCCAGAAGAGGTTCACGTTCACCGCGAAGACCTTGTCGAACGATCCGTCCGGGAAATCAGCCTCCTCCACCGCTGCCACCCGGAGCATCGCCCTGCCCGCGGCGACGCACTCGCCGTTGCGCCGCCGCGCCGCCTCCACCGCTGTCCGAGACCGGTCGACGGCGGTGACGGTGCCTGTCGTGAGCCGTTCGCAGAGCAACGCGACCGCGACACCCCGGCCGCACCCGATCTCCAGCACCCGGTCTCCGGGATCGGGGTCCAGGATGTCGACGGTCCACGTCAGCCGCTCCGGAACGGACACAGGAGCTCAGTCTCCGACCCGCACCCACACCGGCGCGTGGTCCGACCCCGGCTCCCCGCGTCGAGCCGCAGGGTCCGGCCCCACGGACGGCAACCGCGGCGTGTCCGACCCCGGCAGCCCCGTCCCCGCCTCCGACACCCGCCGGACCAGACGGTGACTGACCAGCACGTGGTCGATCAGCTCACGCCGCCCGGAGTTGATACGCGAGAAGCGCCGCTCGGCCGGTATGAGCGGGGCGACGTCCCACAGGCGGGCCGCGTCTCCCTTGTCCGCGGCCTCGAAGCCGGGCGTGCCGATCTCCGAGCCGGGCGGGCCGAGCAGGATCTGCGTGGTGGCCGCCTGCACCTCGTCGTTCAGGTCGCCCAGCACGACCACGTCCCGTTCGCGGCCGTCGCCCGCCAGCAACTCGTCCGCGAGCGCCCGCAGCGCCGTCGCCTCGGCCGCCCGCCGGTACAGCGCGTACGCCCCGAACCGCGCCCGCTCGCCCTCGTCGCGCGCGTGGAAGCGTCCTCCGGGGAAGGTCAGCAGCTTCGACTTCAGATGGCAGACCGCCACCCGCAACGGCCCCGCCTGCGTCGCCGTCTCCACCGCCAGGAAGCCCCGGCCCGCCGCCGACACCGCCGTGCCGTCGTCGTCCACCTGCACCGGGCGCAGCTTCGGCGGGAACGCCGTCGTGTCGGCCAGCACCTCGAGCGGCGTCCGGCTGAGGAAGCCGACCCGTATGCCCCGGCTGTCGCCGTGCTGGGAGAGCGCGGTGTGCCAGGTGCCGCCCACCATCGCGATCAGGTCCCGCAACGCCGTGTCCTCGCCGACCTCCTGCACACCGAGCAGCGCCGGGTCGAGTTCCTTGATCACGTTCGCGAGGGCGGCCAGCTTCGTCTCGTACGCGGCCTTGTCCTTCGGGCCTGACGGGCCGCCGGGCAGAAAGAGGTTCTCCAGGTTCCAGGTGCCGATGAACATGCCGGGCTCCTTTCCAGAAGCCATCGGTGCGGGCTGTGGTGAGGCCAGGGTGACCGCACGGGCCGCCCCGCGACAGGGCCGCGACGGGATGCGCGGTTCGGCTCACGTCGCGGCACTACACCGTCGTACGTTGGCCCGATGACGCCTTCTCCCGTGGAAGCTGATCTCATCATCACCGGATGCACCGTCCTCGTGCACGACGATCACGAGCGGATCGGGTTCGAGGAAGACGCCGCCATCGTTGTACGGGACGGTCTCGTCGAGGCGGTCACCAGCGCCGCCGACGTCGGAGGGCCGGCGGCGCGGGAACGGATCGACGCCCGCGGACAGGTCGCCATGCCCGGGCTCGTCAACTGCCACACACACGCCCCGATGGTCGCGCTGCGCGGTGTCGCCGAGGACCTGCCGACCGAGGAGTGGTTCAACGACGTCGTCTGGCCCATCGAGTCCAACCTCACCGAAAGGGACGTGGAGTTGGGGGCGCGGCTCGCCTGTGCCGAGATGATCCGCGGCGGTGTCACCTGCTTCGCCGATCACGACTTCGCCATGGACGCGGTCGCCGCCGTGGTCGACGAATGCGGGATGCGTGCGCATCTCGGCGAGGCCTTCTTCTCCTCCCAGGGTCCTCAAGGGCGGGAGAAGTCCCTGGAGTTCGCGCTACGGCACCGGGGAGGCGCAGGCGGCCGTATCACCACCACCCTCGCCCCGCACGCCCCCTACACCGTCGACGACGCCGACCTCGCCGCCACCGCCGCGCTCGCCCGCGAACACGGCCTCCCCGTCCACATCCACGCCTCCGAGAACCGCGACCAGGCCGACACCAGCCTCGCCCGCCACGGCCGCACCCCCATCGACGTCCTCGCCGCCACCGGGCTCCTCGACACCGACCTCCTCATCGCCCACGGCACCGGCATCCTCGACCGCGACCTGCCCGTCCTGGAACGCGCCACCGGACGCATCGCCGTCGCCTCCGCACCGCGCGGCTATCTCAAGTTCGCCTGGCCCGACACCACACCCGTGCGCGCGCTGTACGACATCGGTATCCCCGTCGGACTCGCCACGGACGGCGCCGCCTCCAACAACTCCCTCGACGTATGGGAGTCGATGGCGCTCACCGCCCTCATCCAGAAGTCGACCCAGGGCGACCCGCGCTGGCTGACGTCCCGTCAAGCCCTGCACCACGCGACCCTGCAGAGCGCACGGGCCGTCGGGCTGGGGGATGAGCTGGGCAGCATCGCACCGGGCCGCCGCGCCGACATCATCCTCGTCGACCTCACCGGCCCGCACACCCAGCCCGTGCACGACCTCGCCGCGACCCTGGTGCACAGCGCCAGGTCCGCCGACGTCCGTACGACGATCGTCGATGGGCGGATCCTGATGCGTGACCGTGAGCTGTTGACGCTGGATGTGGCCGCGATCGTGGGGGAGTTGGGGGAGCGGCTGCCTGGACTGCTGGACCGGAGCCATGGCAAGCGGATCCAGGAGTACGACACGTAGCGCTCCGCTGGGGGTGCCGTGATGGGCCGTCGATCGTCTGCGGCTCCGTTGTGGCTGGTCGCGCCCACGCGGCGGAGCCGCATATCGACACAGCCCCGCGCCCCTTTGGGGCGCTCAACTTGCCGCCAGCCCCGACGGCAGCCCCGCCTGGTCGGTCGTGCCTTCACTCCACGCCTTCCCAAGAAAATTCCTGAAGCAGCGATGAGTTCCGCCGTCGCCTCCGGTCACCATCCAGAACGGACCGTTGCACTGGAGGGGTCATGTCGCTTCCGGAGATCGTGACGCGTGACGCATGGCGTGCGGCACGTGCCGAACTGCTTCTCAAGGAGAAGGCGGCCACGCGCGCGAGGGATGTGCTGAACGCCGAGCGGCGCGGGCTGCCGATGGTCGAGGTCGGCACGGAGTACGTGTTCGAGGGCGGCGACGGCAAGGCCACGCTGCTGGACCTCTTCGCGGGACGCCACCAACTCGTCGTGTACCACTTCATGTTCGCGCCCGAATGGGACGCCGGCTGCCGCAGCTGCTCCGCATTCCTGGACCAGATCGGGCATCTCGCGCATCTGCACGCGCGCGGGACGACGTTCGCGGCGGTGTCCAGGGCGCCGTACACGAAGATCCTGCCGTTCAAGGCGCGGATGGGCTGGACGCTGCCCTGGTACTCGTCGTACGGCAGCGACTTCAACCACGACTTCGAGGTGACGCTGGAGCACGAGGGGGAGCTGTCCGAGCGGCCCGGCGTCAGCTGCTTCCTGCGGGACCGCGATCGCGTCTTCCACACCTACTCGACGTACGAACGCGGCCTCGACGGACTCGGATCGACCACCAGCCTGCTGGATCTGACCGCGCTGGGGCGGCAGGAGGAGTGGGAGGAGCCCAAGGGGCGCGCGTCGGCTCTCGGTGCGCCTGCGGGCAGTGAGCGCATTCGGTATCACGATGAGTACGAAGACTGACGCACAGAGTGATTATTTGCCCGAAATGCTGAGAGAGTCCTCACACCCTGTGGTGGACGAGTGTCAACTACGTCTCAGTACCGTCACTTCGCGAGGCGTTCACCCCGACTTTGGCGTTTAACTCTATGAGTCAGCGCTACATGGAGGTGCAGGGTGAACGGGCGAACGGTGCTCGAGAGCTTTCCCGCAGGCGGGCCGCGAGGTTCCTGGCCGGCGGAGGAGTTCGCGCAGGCGCAGCGTCTGAAGGGCCTGCCCGCGGAAGTCGTGATGGACCTCGCCACGGACTCGTTCCTGGTGATCCTTCGGGGCGGTGACGCCGTCACGGACATCGCGGCGTGATGGTCAGCGCCAGCTCGCCTTCGGTACGGGTGTCGTGAACTGATCCGCCTGGAGCGAGTACAGCTCCGCGTAGACGCCGCCGGTGGCGAGGAGTTCGTCGGGGGTGCCGGACTCGACGAGGCGGCCCTGGTCGAGGACGTGCACCAGGTCCGCGTGGCGGACGGACGCCAGTCGGTGGGTGATGAGGATGACCGTCTGGCCGGTGGAGGCCAGGGCGCGGATCTTCTCGAAGACCTCCAGCTCGGCCCGCGCGTCCAGGGCCGCCGTCGGCTCGTCGACGATCAGGATGCTGCCGCGCCGGTATGCCGCCCGCGCGATGCCGAGCCGCTGCCACTGGCCGCCGGACAGCTCGTGACCGCCGCTGAAGTGCCGGGCCAGCAGGGTGTCCAGACCCCGCGGCAGATCGGCGACCACGTCCTCGGCGCCCGCCTCGGCCACCGATGCGGCCAGGCGTTCCTCGGTGAGGGGCGCTGAGGAGCGGCCGACGGCCACATTCACGCGAGCCGTGAACGGCCAGCGCTTGAAATCCTGCGCCACCATCGCGATGCGCTCGGCGAGTTGATGGCGGTCCGCGCCCGCCGCGTCGACACCGTCCCACAGGATCCGGCCCCGGTCCGGCGTGTACAGGCCCGAGAGCAGCTTCACCAGCGTCGTCTTGCCGGAGCCGTTCTCGCCGACGAGCGCCACGATCCGGCCGAGCGGGATGGTGAGCGTGACGTCGTCCAGGGCCGGGTGGGTGGACTCACCCGGGTAGCTGAACGACACGTTCTCGAAGTGGATCTCGCGGGGCGCCTCCGGGAGCGCGTCGCCGCCGACCGGGATCGCCCGTTCGGCCGCCTCGACGCACAGCCGTTGCAGATCGCCCACGAACAGCGCCTCCTCGTGGAGCGCGTTGACCTCCAGGACGAGGGTGTCGAGGCTGGAGGAGCCGGTGCGGATCGCGATCACGGCCGTGCCCGCGACGGACAGGGCCATCGCCCCGGCGAGCAGCAGCCCACCGAGCGTGGCATACGTCGCCACCGTCGCGATGCCTGTCCACGCCGCCGCGAACAGTCCCGTACGGGCCGCCAGCCGCGCCAGCCGGGCCTGTTCCGCCTCCGCCGTCTCCGACATCGCCCGGAAGTGACGCAGCAGGAACGGGCCCACGCCGTGCAGCCGGATCTCCGGCGCCGCCGCCGGTTCGGTGAGCAGACTGCTGATCAGGTGCCCGGCGCGGGCATGCTGCACCCAGGTGTGGAAGGACTCGTACCGCCGCCGCGCGTTCGTCAGGGCGCTCCACGCACTCGGCAGCGTCATCGTCGCCAGGAGCGGAAGCAGCGCCGGATGCAGGACGGTCAGCACACCGGCCGCCGCGATCAGCGAGATCATCGCGTTCACCACGCGGGTGCTGTACGAGATCATGCGCCGGGCCGACTGGGCGCCGTACTGCGCGGTGTCCAGCAGCTTGTGGAAGGTGTGGTCCTCGATCGCCGCCAGCTCCACGGCCGCCGCCCGCTCCAGATACCGCTCGGTGGCAACGCGCTCCACCTTCGGCTCCAGCCGGCCGGTGGCGTACGTCGACGCAGCCCGCAGCAGCGCCGATACGAACATCACGGCGGCCACCGTGATCAGCGCGGGGACCGCTCCGCGCAGCCGGTCCTCGATGGCGCCGCCCGCCAGCAGCCGGCCCAGCACGCTGTTGACCGCGAGCAGACTCACCGCCTGCGCCATACCCCGGCCCACCTCGGCGGCCAGCACGGTCCGCGCCGCCCGCCGGTCGGCCTGCCAGGCCAGCCGGAAACTGGAGGCCAGCATGCCGGGCAGCCGCGCCACCATGGCCCGGAAGTTCAGCTCCAGGAATGCGTCACGATGCTGGTTCCAGCCCATGTCGTAGCGCAACGGGCCGCCGAAGAGCAGCTGCTCGGATTCGGAGACCTCGGGTTTCTCCGCGTCCCGTTTCCTACCGACCACCGTGGACCTCCCCCGATCGTGGACGACGGCCACTATCGCGGGACATATGCCCCTGGGGGAGAGCGCAGAAGGCAGAGGTCGAAGCACGCGGGCGTACGCCCTGTGCTTACGCGCTCACCGGCCGTGACCAGACGGGGGTCGTGCCCGTGACCCGGCACAGGGCCAGGTACAGCGGGATCGGCGGGGTGTACGGCACTTTGCCGTCCGGCCGGTGGATCAGGCCCGGGGCCTGCGGGGCGTCCGGGATCAGGGCGCCGGTGGCATAGCGCACAGGGGCCGGCCACTCCAGGGCGCAGTCGGAGTCGGACGGGACGATCCACCACCAGTGCGCATCGTCGGCGTAGACGCAGCCCACGCGGGGCAGCCGGGGCAGCACCAGCGCGCCGAGGCGGGCCGGCACCGCCACCGCGTCACAGCCGAGGGGGGCGGTCATGCCCTCGGGGACGGGGAGCCGCAGGGGTGCTGTGGGGGTGTGCAGTCCGCGGCGAAGGCGGACCACCGTGTCCAGGGTCAGCACCCGGCCGCCGCTGTGACCAGCGCCTACAGCCATTCGGCCCCCGCCCCGTGACCGTCGTGGGGGCGCGCCGCGTGGCCGTGGTGCCGCGGCGCTTGGTGGGCGTCGTACTGACCGTGTCCGTCGTACTTGTCGTGCGCGTACGTGTCGTGTGCGCGCGTGTCCTGTGCATGCGTGTCGTATCCGAAGGGCACGTGTCCGTACGCGCCGTGTGGGTCGATCCCGTGCCCGTTCGCGCCACGTGCGTCGGCCCCGTGCCCGTACCCGCCGTACGCATCCCTGTCGTGTTCGCCCGCCGTGCCCGTGCCGCCGGTCGAGCGGCCGGACGGGCCCGGCTTCGGGCGGGCGCCCCAGCCGAGGTCGCCCCGCGGCCCGGGGACGGCCTCGGCGGTCTCGCGCGCCAGCTCCGCCCAGACCAGCAGGCCGGGACCGTGTTCCTGGGCGCCCCAGGCCCGGCACAGCGCGTCGACGAGGAACAATCCCCTCCCGTGCTCCTCCTCGGACCGCGGGCCGGCCGGGTGGGGCTCACCCGGAGCGCAGCCCTCGTCGCGGACGGCTATGCGCACCAGATCGGCACCGTCGTGCAGCTCGCACACGATGTGGGTGCTCGCGGTGTGCAGTATCGCGTTGGTGACCAGCTCGGAGACGACCAGCGCCGCCGAGTCGCAGGTGTCCTCGCCCACCGACCAGCCGGTCAGCCGGGCGCGCGTCAGGCGTCTCGCCTGGGCGGGCGAGCCCGGATGTGCGGCCAGCTCGAAGTGGAACCGGCGCTCGGCGGCGGCCCCATCAGGGCCTCCTACCGGGGCCGCACCGAGGCCGAAGGGGCCTGCGGCGGCGTCTGTTCCTAAGGGCGCGGACGGAATCACGCTTGCCACTATCGCCCCGCCGTGAACACTTGGCAAGTGCCACTCTGAAAAATGCAGAGTGCTGTGTGACGCGGTGGAATGCCGTGGCACACTGCTCGCAACAGCATGTCGAGCGGCGCCAGTTGAGACCTCGAAGGTTGAGCCAGATTTTCGAATAGGTCTTCGAATGGCGCCGCCGGGCTGTCAGGATTCTTTTGTGGAGGTGGAGGGTGAGCGAGCCGCGGTCCGCGCCGACGGTCGGTCAGGTCGTCCTCGGCCGGCGCCTGCTCGACCTGCGCGAACGCGCCGGCCTCAAGCGTGAGGAAGCCGCCCGTGTCCTCCGCGTCGCCCCCGCCACCGTCCGCCGTATGGAGATGGCCGAGGTCGGGCTCAAAATCCCGTATCTCCAGCTGCTGTTGAAGTCCTACGGCGTCTGTGAGGAAGAGGCCGACGCCTTTGTGCAGTTGGCCGAGGAGGCCAACAAACCCGGCTGGTGGCAGCGCTTCCACGACATCCTGCCCGGCTGGTTCTCCATGTACGTCAGCCTGGAGGGCGCGGCCGCCCTGATTCGCAGCTACGAACCGCATTTCGTCCCCGGTCTGCTCCAGACCGAGGAATACGCCCTCGGAGTTCTGAAGTCGGGCGCCATCGGCCAGACCCGGCCCGAGGACCTAGAGCGCCATGTCGCGCTGCGTATGCAGCGCCAGGATCTGCTCACCCGTCCCGATGCGCCCCGTTTCTGGGCGGTGATGGACGAGACCGCCCTGCGTCGCCCCGTAGTGGGCCCGGAGGTGATGCGTGCTCAGATCGACAAACTGCTCGAGGTCACGAAGCTGCCCAACGTGACGCTGCAGGTCGCCCCGTTCTCCAGCGGGCCGCACCCCGGCACGTACGGGCCCTTCGTGCTGTTCCGATTTGCCATGCCCGAACTCCCGGACATGGTCTACAGCGAGTACCTGACCGGCGCCGTCTATCTCGACGCGCGTGAAGAGGTGGTGACCCACCTCGAGGTCATGGACCGCATGGCGGCGCAGGCCGCTACAGCACATCGCACGAAGGAGATCCTCCGGGATCTCCGCAAGGAGCTGTGAATGGATCGCATCAAGCCGCGCCCTCGCGTCTACAACGGCATGCCCGCGCGGGACTTGGGCAGCGAAGGCTGGCACAAGCCGTGGAGCGGCGGTAACGGAGGCAACTGCCTGGAGGCGATGAAGCTGGCCGACGGCCGGATCGCCGTACGCCAGTCGACCGATCCCGACGGGCCGGCGCTGATCTACACCACTGACGAGATGACGGCCTTCATCGAGGGAGCGAAGGCGGGGGAGGCGGACTTCCTGCTGTCTTGAATGTCACATGTTATTGCTTCATCAACTTCCCTGACTTTGGTGCTGACTTGATCACTTTACGTCTCACACGCTTACGGGGTGCCGCATGACCGGGCAGGACACCGGACGCAACGCCGTCGAGATCGACACCGGCAAGCCGCATCCCGCGCGGATGTACGACTGGTATCTCGGCGGCAAGGACAACTACCCGGTCGACGAGGCCATGGGCCGCCAGATGCTCGCCCTCGACCCGAGGGTCCCGGTGATGGCGCGCGTCAACCGCGCCTTCATGCACCGGACCACCTCCCCCAGTGCTAAACGCCTGGGGGGACCCCCAGGCTGGCCCAGCACGGTGTACGGCAGTTCCTGGACGTCGGCACCGGTATCCCGACCGAGCCGAACCTCCATCGGGTCGCGCAGGGCATCGCGCCCGACGCCCGCATCGTCTACTGCGACAACGACCCGATCGTGCTCGCCCACGCCGAGGCCCTGCTGCGCGGCACGGACGAGGGGGTGACCGAGTACCTCCAGGCCGACGTCCGCGCCCCGGACACGATCATCGAAGGCGCCAGGAAGGTCCTCGACTTCACCCGGCCCGTGGCGCTCTCCCTCGTCGCCCTGCTGCACTTCGTCTCCGACGAGGACGGCGCGCACGAACTGGTCGGCCGGCTGCTGTCCGAACTGCCGTCCGGCAGCTTCCTGACGGTCACTCACGCCACCGCCGACTTCACTCCGGAGGAGTCGAAGGCGGCGGTGGGGAAGCTGAAGGCCGCGGGCGTGACCCTGGCCCTGCGCTCCCGCGAGGAGTTCGCCCGCTTCTTCGCCGGCCTCGAACTGGTCGAGCCCGGTGTCGAGTTGCCCCACCAGTGGCACCCCGAGCTGGGCGAGCCGGTGCCCGGCCAGGACGACGGGGTCATTCCCGGGTACGGGGCGGTGGGGCGCAAGCCGTAAGGGCGGCGGGCGGGTTCAGAACCAGGACGCGATGCGGCGCGGTGCGTCAACCACGCGGCTGAGGGCCACGACCGGCAGCGGCGGCTGCTCCGCCTTGTTGGGGCTGAGGTTCAGGCCGTAGTAGATCTGCTCGATCGACGGCGGTCCGACCGCGAGGTTGCGCCGGACCGCCTGCGCCGACGACTCCTCACCGGTCTGCACGAGGTAGGCCGCCGCCATCGTGCCCGTACGGCCGACTCCGGCACCGCAGTGCACGAACACCGGCCCGGACGCGTTCGAGACGATGCTGAACAGGTGCTGCACCTGCTTGGGCGTCGGCGTCTGCCCGTCCCGGATGGGCAGGTGTACGGCCTTCAGTCCGGCCTCGCCGGGTTCGGAGAGCTGGGCCGCGCTCAGCTTCTCGGCGCGCAGGTCGACGACCGTGGTGAAGCCCATGTTCGCCAGCGCCCGGTATCCGGCGGGGGAGGGGGCTGCGCCCCGCCACAGCTTGCCGTCGGGGTCGACCGGCTGGAAGTTGTGGACGCCCTGGACGGTGCGGGTTCCCGCAGGCGCCGGGGTCTCGGCCTTCGCCCAGTACGACAGACCCAGGATGCCTCCCGCGCCGGCGGCCCACAGGACGAGGTAGCCGATGACGACGCCGAGAAGGATCCGCAGTGCACGCCGCGACAGCGGGCGCTTGCGGGGGGCAGGGCGGGGCAGAGTTGCGGTGATGACAGCCATGGGCAACCTGGGGGACTAGGGGACGAGGGCGCTTTGGCATCGTAACCTGGGGCCTGTGATCATCTGTTCGATGTGTCCGTTATTGTGCTGTATGTCTCAATCATCGCGCATATCGGCGTCGCCGATGCCGACCACCGTGAGGTGCGCTCGGTCGAGCGTCGTGTCCTCCAGGCAGCCGCGCAGCCGCATACGGTCGTGCTCGCTGAGCGCGGGCCGTACGGCTCCGGCGAACAGTCCGTCGCCCAGGTCGCCGAGGGTCGCATGGTGCAGGGGTATGGAGGTCGAGTCCCGGCACCGCTCCCAGAGCTGCTGGGCGGCGAGAGACCGGCGCTCTGTCGTCATGCTTGCGTCGCGGGTGTCGACCTGGAAGAGCACGGAGGTCGCCCTGCCGGTGTTCTCCGGCTCCGCCCGGGTCTGAGTGAGGTCGGCCAGCCCGACGACGAGCGCGGCGAGCAGTGCGACGCCGACTACGATGACAGTGGCGACACGCGCCGTGCCCGCCTGTGAGCGCCTCGTGCCCGGCGGCGGCAGATCCTCCAGGTCGTCGCCGATGTCCGGGCCGGGCGCGCTCAGGACGGCCGCCCGCCCCGCGAGCCGCCGCTCCGCCGGACGGGACGTCGCCGTCGCCACCCGCTGCACCACCCAGGCGAGCCCGGACAGCGCGACACCGGCGATCATGAGGACCGGCACGAAGACGTACGTCCGCTCTGCGGGGTCGTCCAGCCAGCGGAACCGGCCGTTGCTCTCCGGCTCGGGCGCGCTGGTGCGCAGCCGGGTCAGTACGTCCTCCTGCCGCGCGGTCAGCTCCCGCTGCCGCCGGTCGGTGTCACGTACCCGCTCCTCGATCCGGGCCAGCCGCCCCAGCATCACGATGCCGAGCAGCATGACCTCGACGATCAGCAGCAGCACCCCGCACAGGATGGCGCGCTGCCACTGCCACCGGTACAGGTACACGACCAGGTAGGTCCCGGCTCCCGCGGCGGCCAGGGCACCGAAGACGAACGCGATCCGCCTCATGGCCCCTCCCATGTGTCTACGCCTCCGGTCGTCCCGTCGACGGTGAGGCGGGTGCCGGGAGGGAAGCGGCGTACGGCGTCGGTGGCGCCGACCACCGCGGGCAGCCCCAGTTCACGGGCCAGCACCGCGAGATGCGACAGCGGGCTGCCGGTCTGCGCGACCAGTCCGGTGAGGCGGGGCAGCAGCGGGGCGAGCGCGGGGTCCAGGGTCCGTACGACGAGCACCGCGTCCGGAGGGCGGGTGCCGGTCCCGTCCCAGACCGTCCCGATCGCGCGCCCGGCGGACACGCCCCGCGCGCCGTCCTCGCCTCGGCGACGGCCACTCCGCTCGGCGACGACCACCCCGCCGTCCGCGAGCCGGAACGCGTCCGGCAGCGGGGGCGACTCTGCCTGCGGCACCCGGTCGTGCAGATCGGCCGGGAGCGCGGCTCCGTCGAGGCCGGCGGTCAGCTCCGGCCAGCGGAGCAGCCCGACGCGCTCCACATCCAGGGCGAGTCGCCGGGCCGCTTCGCGGACCAGGCGGACCTGGAGCTCCTGTACCCAACGAATACGGAGACGGAGGGCTTCGCGGGGTGGGAGGTGGGGGCGTGGGGAGGCGGCCGTGCGGCCGTCGGTTTTCCCGTAGCCATTGCCGTGTGTGCGGCCGTCGGCGTTCGCGTAGCCGTCGGTCCCCGAGCCCGCCGCCATGCCCTGCTGACCCGGAAGCCGGACGTTCCCCCGCAGGCTCGGCGCCGTCAGCGCCAGCACCACCGGATCCGTCGCGGCGACGCGGTCGTCCGGCACTCCTCGCGCGCGGGCCGCCGCGAGGGCGGTCAGGGCCGCGCTCGCTGCCGTGCGGGCCTTGGCCTGTTCGGGCAGGAGGGCGCCCGAGAGGGCCTCCTGAGCGTGCAGGGAGACCAGGACCGCGCGGGTCCAGCGGAGCTCGGCCGTGAGGTCGGGCGTGGGCAGCGCGGTTGGTGGCGGCAGCTGGGTGAGATGACGGTCGACGTCGGCCGTCAGGTCCGTCGCCAGGTCGGGCAGCGCCGAGGTGAGGCGGCCCACCCGCCAGGCGGCGCCGAGCCTGCGCGCCCCCGGTGCCGGGTTGAGGAGCGTGAGCCACCGGTGCCTCGGCGGAATCGCGCCGAGCAGCCGCAGGTCGGCGGCGGCCCGTCCGCCCGCCGTGGTGACCACCGGTGTCGTCCGCAGCAGCCGGCGCGGCGCGCTGCCCGCGATGTCGAGCGCGGCGGCGAGCCCGCGGGCCATGGGCGCGACCCACAGATCCTCCTCCAGCGGCTCCAACTGGCCGGGCAACGTCTCCGCTACCGGCCCGGGCCCGAGCAGCCGTGCCCCGCGCGCGGGCCGTGCCGCCATCGCCGTGATCGGGCGGCTCTGGAACAGCCACAGCCGCCCGTCCTCGTCGAACCCGAACTCGATGTCCTGCGGCCCGCCGAACACCTGCCGTGCCTGCCGCGCAAGACGCGCCAGCCGGAACAACTCGGTGCGGGTGAGCGGTGAACCGGCCTCCGGTGCCTCCGCGCGCCGTACCCGTCCGCTCCTGCTCAGCCAGTGATCGGTGCCCGTCTGCGCACCGCTGACCAGGCTGTCCGGGCCGCCGCGCACCGCGCTCACCAGCATGCGGTCGGCCCGCCCCTCGACCGGGTCGGCACCGAACACCACCCCGCCGACCCGAGCCGTCAGCATGGGTTGCACCAGCACCGCCATGGGCGCCGTGGACCCGTCGGGCCGGTGCGCCGAATCGAGCACGGTCTGTACGGCCGTACGGAAGTCCCGCCAGCCGCGTACGTCGAGTACGGAGTCGAACTGGCCCGCCTGGGACGACTCCTCCGTGTCCTCCTGCGGCGAGGAGGACCGTACGACCAGTGGGCGCGTGCCGCCGTACGAGAGGTCCTGCCAGGCCTCTCGCAGGGCTGCCGGGTCGTCGCCCGCTCTGCTGGGAATCACGAAGCCGGGGAGTACCGGCAGGCCGGCGCGGGCCGCGCGGGCCAGGTTCGCAGCCTTGGAACCCGTGAGTCGGGGGAGTGCGGCGGTGGGCTGCTCCAGGGCGATCACGGCCGGACCGTAGGCCTCGACGGGGCCCAGGGCCACCTCCCCCCGGGGCTCTTCCCTGTCCCGCGCACCATCTCCGTGACGTTCGTCGATCGTCGTCATCGAACACCCTCCAGGACCGGCCGCCAACAGGGGGGACGCGCTGGGGTGGCCCTGCGCCTGACGGCGGAACGAAGGATGGGGCGGGTCGCTGTCGGGACCGGGCCGAGGTCCGGTGACGGCAACGACGCGCCTCCTGGGATCAAGGATCCCACTTCTGTTGTCCAACATGACAGGCCTGGGCCATATTCCGGCCATATGCGAATTCATTCCGGCTTCATTCCGGCTCGGGGCTCGGCCGGGGCAGCCACCGGCTCAGTTCGCCCACGGCAGCCACCGGCTCAGCCTGCCGACGGCACTACGCCGCACAGCGCGTCCAGCGCCGCCCCGTACGCGTGCTCCGAGGGCGTCGCGTAGCCCACGACGAGTCCGTCGACGGCCGGCATGTCCGTGGCCGGGTGCCGGAACTCGGCGAGTCCGTCCAGCGCGACGCCTTGCCAGGCGGCGGCCTTGACGGCAGACCGCTCGGTGCCGGGCGGCAGTCTGAGCACGGCGTGCAGTCCGGCCGCCACACCGGTGACCTCGATGTGCGGCGCGTGCTCGGCGAGCGCCGCGACGAGCCGGTCACGGCGGTTCCGGTACCGCTGCCGCATACGCCGCACATGACGGTCGTACGACCCGGAGACGATGAAGTCGGCCAGGCTCAGCTGGTCGAGAACGCTCGCCCACCCCTCGCGCTCGCCCTTGGCCTCGAGTACGGCGCCCACGTACCGCTCCGGAAGCACCATCCAGCCCAGCCGCAGCGCGGGTGACAGGCTCTTGCTGACCGAGCCGATGTGGATCACCCGCTCGGGGTCGAGGCCCTGGACGGCGCCGACGGGCTTGCGGTCGTAGCGGAACTCCCCGTCGTAGTCGTCCTCCAGAACCACCCCGCCACGCGCGCGTGCCCAGTCGACGGCGAAGGCCCGTCGCTCGGGGTGCAGCGGCCCGCCGGTGGGGAACTGATGGGCGGGCGTCAGCAGGACCGCGCGCTCGCGCGCCAGCAGGTCGACGTGGGCGCCGTCGTCGTCCAGGGGGAGCGGCACGGTCCGGACCCCCGCCGCCTGCAGCAGTTCCCGGTGGAATGCCAGTCCGTACGCCTCCACCGCCACCGGTCCGCGCAGCACGCCGCCTCCGAAGAGCAGCCGGAGGGCGTGCGCGAAACCGGAGCAGATGACGATCCGGCCCGGCTCGGTGCGTACGCCACGCGCGCGTGCCAGATATTCGGTGAGCGCCTCCCGCAACTCGCGCCGCCCGGCCGGATCACCGGGACCGAACACCTCGTTCGGCGCCTGCTGGAGGGCCCGCCGGTAAGAGGCCAGCCAGGCCGCGCGCGGGAACGCCGACGCGTCCGGGGTGCCCTGTCTGAGGTCGTGCCGTGGCCCACGCGCGCGTGGAGGCGCCTTTTTGGGCACCCGCTCGGCGTGTCGCAGGGGCTCGGCCCGGTCGGCGACCCGTGTGCCCGAGCCCTGACGGGCGGTGAGCCAGCCCTCCGCGACGAGTTCCGCGTACGCGTCGGCCACCGTGTTGCGGGCCACGCCGAGATCGGCGGCGAGCGAACGGTACGGCGGCAGCCGGGTGCCCGGAGCGAGCCGCCCGCTGCGTACGGCATCGCGCAGCGCCCCCATCAGCGCGGCCCGCCGCCCACCCGGCCCCGACAGCTCCAGATGCAGGTCGGCACCGATGCGCTCCGCGGAATTGACCCACGATTCCATCATGGAAATGCACCCTACAGTCGGTCTTTCGGCTCCATAGATTGATGCACATGACGACGAACACGACGACAACCGCCTCCGCTGCGACCATGCCGGCCATGGTCCCCACGGCCGAAAAGACCCGCATCAACTTCGCCAGGACCGCCCCGAAGGTGTTCCGCGCCCTCATCGGCTTCGACGCCGCCGCCCGCGAGGGCCTCGACCCGGCCCTCGTCGAACTCATCCAGATCCGCGCCTCGCACCTCAACCACTGTGCCTACTGCCTCCACATGCACACCAACGACGCCCGCAAGGCCGGCGAGAGCGAGGACCGGCTCCACATGGTCCCGGTCTGGCGCGAGGCCCGGCACTTCTTCACCCCACAGGAACAAGCCGCCCTCGCCCTCACAGAAGCGGTCACCCTGATCGCCGACGGAGGCGTCCCGGACGACGTCTACGCGGAGGCAGCCGCCCACTTCGACGACGAGGAAATCGCCCACGTACTCGCCCTGATCTTCACGATCAACACGTGGAACCGGGTGGCCCTGTCGACGGGGAAGGTGGCGGGCACGGACGAACGCTGAACCGCACCCATGGCCCTTGTGGCCGGCCCCTACACCACCATCGGCCGGTCATACGGCCCGATCGGCGCCGGCAGCCGCGAACTCCCCGTGAGATGACGGTCGACGGCCGCCGCCACCGCCCGCCCCTCCGCGATCGCCCACACGATCAGTGACTGCCCCCGCGCGGCGTCCCCGGCGACGAACACGCCGGGGACGTTCGTGGCGAAGTCGGCATCCCGCGCGACCGTGCCCCGGGCCTCCATCGCCAGCCCCAACTGGTCGACGAGCCCGTCCCCCCGATCGGGCCCGGAGAACCCGAGGGCCAGTAGCACGAGGTCGGCGGGCAGCATCCGCCCGGTGCCCGGCACCGGCCGCCGCTCCGCATCCACCTCGACCAGATGCAATGACCGCACATGCCCACTCTCGTCGCCGGTGAAGTGGAGCGTGGACGCCGCGAACAGCCGCGCATCCGCATCCGCCGCCGGCGCCGTCCGCAGCTCCCCGGCCTCCTCGTGCGCGGCCGACAGCCGGTAGATCTTCGGATACGTGGGCCAGGGCTCGACATCGTCGTCCCGTTCCACGCCCGGCTGGGTGTAGATGTCCAACTGCGTGACGGACGCGGCGCCTTCCCGCACCGCCGTGCCCAGACAGTCCGCCCCGGTGTCCCCGCCACCGACGATGACGACATGCTTCCCGGCCGCCGACATCGGCGAGGACTCCAGATCCCCCTCGCACACCCGGTTGGCCAGCGGCAGATACTCCATGGCCTGCTGTATTCCGGCCAACTCCCGCCCCGGCACGGGAAGTTCACGCCACGCGGTCGCTCCCGTGGCGATCACGACGGCGTCGTACCGCGTCCGCAGTTCCGCGGCGCCGACGTCCCGCCCCACCGCCGTCGAGGTACGGAACTTCGTGCCCTCGGCCCGCATCTGCTCCAGCCGCCGCTCCAGATGCCGTTTCTCCATCTTGAACTCGGGGATGCCGTACCGCATCAGCCCGCCCAGCCGGTCGTCCTTCTCGTACACGACGACCGTATGGCCCGCCCGGGTCAACTGCTGCGCGGCGGCGAGCCCGGTGGGCCCCGACCCGATCACCGCGACCGTCCGCCCGGAGAGCCGGTCCGGCGGCTGCGGCGGCGCGAACCCCTCCTCCCAGGCCCGGTCGGCGATGGCGCACTCGACGTTCTTGATGGTGACCGCGGGCTGGTTGATGGCCAGCACACAGCCCGCCTCGCAGGGCGCCGGACACAACCGGCCGGTGAACTCGGGGAAGTTGTTGGTGGCGTGCAGCCGGTCGGCGGCCGCCCGCCAGTCCTCCCGGGAGACGAGGTCGTTCCACTCCGGGATCAGATTGCCGAGCGGACACGCCTCGTGGCAGAACGGGATCCCGCAGTCCATACAGCGGTCGGCCTGCTTGCTGATAATGGGCAGCAACGCCCCGGGGACATACACCTCGTCCCAGTCCCGGACCCGCTCCTCGACGGGCCTGCGGGGCCAGTCCTCGCGAGGCGTGGTCAGGAAACCCTTGGGATCGGCCATGGCCGTCTTCCTCAGATACGCGTGTGACAGGCTGTGCGTCATCGGGCGGCACTCTTTCGGCCACGATACGTCCCTCCGGCCACGCCCGCAGAGTGCCGGACAGCGCTTTCTCGTGAGGTTTCCCGCGATGAGGCACGGGCTCCCTCAAGCGATGGCCAGCACATACGCCACCGCCGCGCCGGCCGAGGCGACCATGCGGACGTGATTCCAGGCCGTCCACTCGCGCACATACGCCGGCCAGTACGCGGCCGCCTCCGGAGTGCCGGCGTCCAACTTCATCAACGCCTCGTTGCGCGGCACGTTCGCGATCATCGTCAGCCCGAACGATCCGAACAGATACAGCGCACTGCCGACCAGCAACTCCACGGTGCCCTCGTCCGGCCACAGCACGAACGTCACCACCGCGATCACCGCGCACAGCACAGCGGAGCCGACGAACACCAGCATGAAGGCCGGGCGCAGCGCGGTCACGTTGATCGCCTTCATCGCGGCGACTCCCTGCGCGGGCGGCAGCGCGGCCAGCCCCTGCATCACAAAGGTCGAGAACGCGCAGAAGGCCCCGGCCACCAGCCCGGTGCCCACCACGCCCAGCACCGTCAGCACGAAGTACGGCCCGTCGATCGTCATCTCAACACCCACTCCCACGTCGGCCGAGACCTGCCCGGCACCTTCCGTCACCACAAGTGAAATCCCGTACGAGATCAGTGACCATGGCCCATCCGCGCGATGACATACGCGAGAGTCCAGAGCCGGACACTCACTCGGAGCGGCCGGCCGACCTCAGACCACCCCCACCGCTCGCCAAGCCCCCAGCCGCGCCTCCACATCCGCCGCGATCCGCCGCCGCGCCTCATGCCGCGGAACCCCGCTCATCAGCAGTTGGTCGTACGGCGTGTCCACATGCCGCACGGACGCCACGACCGCCGACGTCACCGCCCCCTCGGACAGCGCCCGCCCCGCCGCACTCCGCCCCACGCGCCCACTGCCCCGCACGGACGCATGCGCCGCGATCTCCCACGCCCGCTCCTGTGGGCAGCCGGGAAACAGCCGCCGTATCTCGCCCGCGAACGCCTCGGTGAACCGCAGATCCTCCGCCGCCCGCCGCGCGGCGTCCCGCACCCGGCGCCGCCGCCGTGCCTCCGCGTCCACCAGACATCGCCGCTCCGCCCGCGCGAGCGCCGCCTCCTCCACCAGAACGCCCTGCCGCTCATACCGACTCTGGCGCCGGTTGAACCGCACGACCACCGCCGACAGCCCACTCTCCTCCCGTGACCTGCGCGTCAACGCCGTGTCGCCCCGCGGCAGAAAGACCAGATGCCCGAGGTCGGCACAGTCGAGACACCGCGGCGCGCCCTCCTCCATCACGAGCAGCGGCAGCGGCCCGCGATGGCATGCGGAGCAGTTCCGTCTCTTGATCGGCTGGAAGACCAGAAGTCCGGCGCGGTGCACGGAAGTTGCCAGGGGTGCCATATGCGCTTCCTTCCCGCCGGTGAACCGCGATCCACGCCGGATTCCCGCCCCGCGTCACCGCTGACCGGGAACGGGCGCATCATGGCCGTGTGCGACTCGAAGCGATCACCTGGGAGCGGCTCGGCGATCTCCTGGCCGAGCGGCTGCTCGATCTGAAGCCGGCCGACGACAGCCCGTGGCCCCGCATCGCCTTCGACGGCGCCCCGGCCGCCCGCCCGGGAGACCTCGCCGAACGCGTCTCCGAAGCGCTGCGCATACGTGGCCGCCCCTCACTCGTCGTGGGCATGGAGGGCTTTCTGCGCCCCGCCTCGGTGCGTCTGGAGTCTGGCCACCGGGACGTCGAGGCCTATTACAACGGCTGGTTCGACATCGCTGCCGTATGGCGCGAGGTCTTCGGCCCCCTCGAACCCTCCGGCGACGGCCGCGTCCTGCCCGACCTGTGGGACCCGGCCACCGACCGCGCCACCCGCAGCCCCTACGTCCGACTCCCGCCCGGCGGCGTCCTGTTGCTCCACGGTCCCCTCCTGCTGCGCCACTGGTTCCCCTTTGACCTGTCCGTCCACGTCCGCCTTACGTCCGGCGCCCTCCTCCGCCGCACTCCCGAAGCCGAGCAGTGGACCCTCCCCGCCTTCGAGCGCTACGACGACGAGACCGACCCCGCCGGCACGGCCGACGTCCTGGTGCGCGCCGACGACCCTCGGCATCCGGCCTGGAGCGGCTGACTGGGCGCACCGCTCTCTTGTATGCGCGAGGCCCTCGGTCCGACGCCCGCCCCCCGGTGCTCGAACGTCATCCCGACGTTCCGGGTGCATCCGCCCGGCGACACGGCGAGAATGAGGGGCGCCGGGACTAGCGGTGCGTTCCGCGCCGCGCCGGCCGTCCGGCATCGGGAGGTACGCCCATGACCACCGCCGGAGACATCATGCACCGTGGCGCCCAGTGGATCCCCGCCCACGAGACCCTCGACCGCGCCGCCCAGCTGATGCGTGAGCTCAACGTCGGAGCCCTGCCCATCGGCGACTCGAACGACCGGCTCTGCGGCATCCTCACCGACCGCGACATCGTCGTCGGCTGCGTGGCCATGGGCCGCGACCCGGCCAAGGTCACCGCCGGCGAGATGGCCCAGGGCACCCCTCGCTGGATCGCGGCGGACGCCGATGTCAGCGACGTACTCCACGAGATGCAGGAGCACCAGATCCGCCGGCTCCCCGTCATCGAGAACAAGCGCCTGGTCGGCATGATCAGCGAGGCCGATCTGGCCCAGCATCTGACGGAGGACCAGATCGCCACCTGGGCCGAGTCCGTCTATGCGAGGACCCCCGCACGCTGACCCGCTCGATCACCTCGATCGGCCGGCTCACGCCGCTCACTCAGAGCCAGCCGCTGCGCCGGAAGCCGCGGTACAGCGTCAGACAGGCGACGGATATCACGGCCATGACCAAGGGATAGCCGAACTGCCAGTGCAGCTCCGGCATGTGGTCGAAGTTCATGCCGTACACCCCGCAGACCATGGTCGGTACGGCGATGATCGCGGCCCACGCCGTGATCTTCCGCATGTCCTCGTTCTGCGCGACCGTGACCTGCGCCAGATGCGCCTGCAGGATCGAGTTGAGCAGCTCGTCGAAGGCGGCTATCTGCTCCTTTGCGCGCAGCAAGTGGTCGGAGACGTCGCGGAAATAGGCCTGTATGTCCGGATCGACCACCCGTATCGGCCGCGTGGCGAGATCCTCGAGCGGGCGGCCGAGCGGAACCACGGCCCGCTTCAGTTCGAGGAGTTCGCGCTTGAGCTGGTAGATACGCCCCGGGTCGACCCGCGCGCCGTTCTCCGCGAACACCGCCGTCTCGACCTCATCGATGTCCCCCTGCACCGAGTCGGTGACGCTCAGATAGTCGTCGACCACATGGTCCGCGATCGCGTGCAGCACCGCCGCGGGACCCTGCGCGAGTTGCTGGGGATCGGACTCCAGCTCCTCACGGAGCGGACCCAGCGAGCCGTGCCGTCCGTGCCGTACGGTGATCACGAACTCGCGGCCGACGAACACCATGATCTCGCCGGTGTTCACCACCTCGCTTGTCGCCGTGAGTTCCTCGTGCTCGACGTAGCAGACCGTCTTGAACACCGCGAACAGCGTCTCGTCGTAGCGCTCCAGTTTTGGGCGCTGATGGGCCTCGATCGCGTCCTCGACCGCCAGCGGATGCAGGTCGAAGAGTTCGGCGATACCCGCGAACTCCTGGTCCGTCGGTTCGTGGAGGCCGAGCCAGACGAAGCCGTCGCCGTGCTTGCGCACCCGCTGCACGGCATCGACCAGATCGCCGCCTGCGAGGTCCCGGGCGCCGTCCCGGTAGGTCACGCAGTTCACCACCGAGGAACCCAGCGGGGACCGGGCGGGATGGCTCAGGTCGACGCGCGGGCGCCGCCGCGCCAGCCGCGCCACTCTGCGCAGGCCACCGACCCTGCCGAGGCCCGTCACCCTCCGCAGATTCCCTGCCATCGCCATCTGGATCTCCTCGCGTGGATCTCCGCGCCGCATTTCTGCGCCCTGGCGTGCCAGTTTGCCAGCTCCGCCGGACTGTTGGGCGGGCCTGTGGGAACAGTCGATTCCGCTTTGTTCCCGGCTGTGGACAACGTTTGACGGCGCCCACGACGTGGTGACGAAGACGGGGCAGGGTCGCCTCCGATCGGATCGTCCTACCGGAGCGTCGGCGGAACGGACAAGTGGAGTGAATGGGATGATCACGGCATGACGCGAAGCGATGGATACCTTCTCGACAACCGGCAGACCGAGGCGGCCGAGCGCTTCGACGCCTTCGCCGCCCTCTTCGACCCCACGACGTTCCGGCACCTCGAAGGGTTCGGCATCGGACCCGGCTGGCGCTGCTGGGAGGTCGGCGCCGGTGGCACCTCCGTGGTGTCCTGGCTGGCCAAGAAGGTCGGTCCGACCGGAAAGGTCGTCGCGACCGACATCGACATCTCGCACCTCGCCCCGGCCGCCCGGCCCCCCGTCGAGGTCCGCGTCCATGACGTGGGTGCCCACGAGCCGCCGGGGGAGGGGTTCGACCTGGTGCACGCCCGGCTCGTCCTCGTCCATGTGCCGGACCGGGAACGGGCGTTGCGCTCCATGCTCAAGGCCCTGCGTCCCGGCGGACGGCTCCTGATCGAGGACGCCGACCCTGCCCTGCAGCCCTTGACCTGCCCCGACGAGTACGGCCCCGACCAGCAGCTGGCGAACCGGCTACGGACCGGCTTCCGCCAACTGCTCGCCGACCGCGGCGCCGACCTCGCGTACGGCCGCACGCTCCCGCGCCTGCTGCGTGAGGCCGGACTGCGCGGTGTGGAGGCCAACGCGTACTTCCCGGTCGCCTCACCCGCCTGTGCCGCCCTGGAATCCGCGACGATCCGTCAGGTCCGCGACCAGCTCGTCGCCGCGGGCCTCGCCACGGACGCCGACATCGACCGTCACCTGACGAATGTCGCCTCCGGCACCATGGATCTGGCCACCGCCCCGTTGATCTCGGCGTGGGGGCGCAGGGCGTAGGGCCGGCAGCGGGGTGTCGGTCGGCGGGAGACACCGTGTGCGAGGCAGCCCGTCGTCAGTCATGCACCGGTGCTCTGGCCCTCGCCTCGTCGGCATCGCGTGCCGGCGGTCTGCCACCCACCCGTTCGACCGCCAGCGCACCCGCCCGGCATCCTTCCGCCGCCGCGTCCTCGGGCCCGGCACCCGCCAGCAGCGTCGCGAGGAAGGCGCCCGTGAAGGCGTCGCCCGCTCCCGTCGTGTCCGTCGGTGTCGCCGGCGTTGCGGGGACATGGGCGGACACGGTGCCGGACCGGGCCACGAGCGCGCCCCGGTCGCCCTGCTTGGCAATCACCAGCGGGACATGGCGACTCAGCTTGGCCGCCGCGTCCGCCGCATCGGGCAGCCCGGTCAGCAGACATGCCTCGTCACGGCTGGGCAGCAGGACGTCCACACCCTCCACCAGCGCCAGGAAGCGGTCGACGCCCAGCTCCGCAAGAAAACCGGCGGACGCCGGATCCATGCTCACCGGCACGCCACGCGCGCGTGCCGACTCCAGGGCCACAGCCACCAGCGCCCGGCTCGGTTCGGAGAACAGCAGGTAGCCCGACAGATGCAGCCATGCGACCCCGTCCAGCAGTGCCGCCGACCAGTCGCCGGGCTCGAGCCGCAACGCCGCCCCACTGTCGGTGAGGAACGTCCTCTGGGCCGCGGCATCCGCGTCGACGAGGCAGATCACCGTTCCGGTCGGGGCCTGCGGGTCCACCACGAGGTGGGGCCGTACTCCGCAGTCGACCAGCTCCTGGTCGTGCCACGCGCTCGCGTCCGCGCCCACCCGGCCGAGCAGCCGCACCTCGGGACAGCCCCAATGAGCCGCCCAGCAGGCCACATTGGCGCCCGCGCCGCCCGGTACCGTGCGGATCGTCGCGGCCGTGTCGGTCCCTGAGGCGAGCGGCCGCCGGTGTCGGGCGACGACGTCCGTGACGACGTCCCCGACGACCAGCAGCGCCCCCCGCGGCCCCGCGGTCACGCCCCGGCCCAGGCCGCCGCGATCTGCGCCGCCAGCCGTACGTTGCCGCGCACCGCCGCCAGATTGGCGCTCAGTGAGGCACCCTCGGTGTGCCGTACCAGGTAGTCGAGCAGGAACGGTGTGACCGCCTGTCCGCTGACGCCTTCTTCCTCGCACGCGCGCAGCGCGTCGGCCAGCACGCGCGCGTGCAACTCGGGATCCAGCTGCTCGTCCTCGGGCACCGGATTGGCGACGATCAGCGCCGACTCGGGCCCGTCGAGCGCGTCCTGCGCCCGCATGACGTCCGCAGCCTGCTCCGGTGTCCGCAACGTCCAGTCCACCGGATGCCCCGAGTCGGACAGATAGAAGCCGGGAAAGCGGTCCGTGCCGTACCCCGCCACGGCGACGCCCAGCGTCTCCAGCCGCTGCAGCGTGGCCGGCACGTCCAGGATCGACTTCACGCCCGCGCACACCACCGTGATCCGGGTACGGGCCAGCAGCCCCAGGTCCGCCGACTCGTCCTGCGTCACGGTCCACTCCCGGTGCACCCCGCCCAGACCGCCCGTCGCGAACACCCGGACGCCGGCCGAAGCCGCCAGCAGTGCCGTCGCCGACACCGTGGTCGCCCCGCTCGCGCCCGACGCCATGGCGAGCGGCAGGTCACGATGGCCCAGCTTGCGGATCCCGTCCTCGTTGGCGATCCGCTCCAGCTGTTCCTTGTCGAGGCCGACACGGGGACGCCCGTCCAGTACGGCGATCGTCGCCGGTACGGCACCCTGTTGCCGTACGACGGCCTCCAGCTCCAGCGCCACCTGCAGATTGCGCGGGCGCGGCAGCCCGTGCGCGATGATCGTGGACTCCAGCGCCACCACCGGTCGACGCGCGTCGACCGCCTCCCGCACTTCCTCGGACACCATCAGCACCACGCGCCTGCCTCCTGTCGTTCGGTCTTCCCTCATCTCTGGCGGGCGGCACGCCACGTCAAACCCTTGCGGCCTGTGGGGGAGAGCACCAGCCTGGGGTGCATGACGGACCACACCACACGTCTCGACCACGTAGTTCTCTGGGTGAACGACCCGATCGGCTCGGTCGACTTCTACGAGAAGACCCTCGGCATGGAGCCCCTGAGGCTCACCGATTTCGCCGCGGGCCAGGTCCCCTTCCCCTCCGTACGCCTCAACGAGGAGACCATTCTCGACCTGATGCCGCAGACCATGGCGGAACGCATGACGATGCTCCCCGGCGCCGCGGACAGTGCCGGACACCCGGTCAACCACGTCTGCGTCGCCCTGGCCGCGGACGACTTCGACGCCCTCCGTGGCCGCCTGGAGGAACGCGCCGTTCCCGTGTCGGACATCTCGCACGACTCCTTCGGCGCCCGCGGCCTGGCGAAGCGCAGCTTCTACTTCCGTGACCCGGACGGGAACGTCTTCGAGGCCCGCCACTACGACTAGGGGCCCGCTGCTTGCAGCAAGGCCATGACAGGGGTGCTCACGCGCGCGTGAGCACCCCTGCTCGTTCTGCCGGACGCTCAGACCGGCTGTACCCCTTTCAGTGCCCCGTGCGGATCGAGCACGTACTTGCGGCTCGCGCCCTGGTCGAACTCGGCGTAGCCGCGCGGTGCGTCCTCAAGACCGATGACGGTCGCGTTGACCGCCTTGGCGATGTGCACACGCTCGTGCAGGATCGCCATCATCAGACCCCGGTGGTACTGCATCACCGGGCACTGCCCGGTCGTGAACCGGTGGCTCTTGGCCCAGCCCAGGCCGAGCCGCACCTTCAGCGTCCCGGACTTCGCGTCCTCGTCGACCCCGCCCGGGTCGTCCGTGACATACAACCCCGGAATGCCCAGGGCACCGCCCGCGCGCGTGATGCCCATCAGCGAGTTGAGGACTGTCGCGGGCGCTTCCGGAGCATCCGGGCCATGGGCCCGGGCTTCAAAGCCGACCGCGTCGACCGCGACGTCCACCTCGGGTTCCCCGAGGATCTGCGCGATCTGTTCGCCCACGCTGCCGCGCGACACGTCGACGGTCTCGCAGCCGAAGCTCCGCGCCTGGGCGAGGCGCTCGGCGTTGAGGTCGCCGACGATGACCACGGCGGCCCCCAGCAGCTGCGCGGACGCGGCTGCCGCCAGACCCACCGGGCCCGCCCCGGCGACGTACACCGTCGAACCGACCCCGGCGCCCGCGCTCACGGCGCCGTGGAAGCCGGTCGGGAAGATGTCCGACAGCATGGTCAGGTCGAGCAGTTTCGCGCGTGCCTGGTCCCGGTCCGGGAACTTCAGCAGGTTGAAGTCCGCGTACGGGACCATGGCGTACTCGGCCTGGCCGCCGACCCAGCCACCCATGTCGACATAGCCGTAAGCCGCCCCTGGGCGGGCCGGGTTGACGTTCAGACAGATGCCGGTCTTGTGTTCCTTGCAGTTGCGGCATCGCCCGCAGGCGATGTTGAACGGTACGGAGACGATGTCGCCGACGTCGATGTTCTCGACGTCCGGACCCCGTTCGACGACCTCGCCGGTGATCTCGTGTCCGAGGACCAGCCCTTCGGGCGCGGTCGTCCGCCCGCGCACCATGTGCTGGTCGCTTCCGCAGATGTTGCTGGCGAGCACCTTGAGGATCACTCCGTGCCGGCACTTGCGGCCGACGTTCTCGGGTGCGACCCCCGGCCCGTCCTGGAGTTCAAGCGTCGGGTAGTCGATGGTTGTCACTTCCACCGCGCCCGGCTTGAGATACGCGACTGCCCTGTTTGCGCTCATGCGTGATCGCCGTCCCTTCGGCTCCGAGCCCTCGGATGCCAGTGGCTGTGCGCATGGCGGAGTCTGCTACCGGCTCCGCCTCCCGGCCAGCCTCCGCGCGGGACCGGAGTAGAGGGCTCACCGTCGGCTCGCCTTTGGAGGCGTGCTGCCCGAACCCTCAGAACAGCGGCTCGGGCAGCACCCCCTCCAGCGCCAGCAGCTGCCGCTTGGTCTCCAGGCCGCCCCCGAACCCCCCGATGCCGCCGTCGCTCTCCACGACCCGGTGGCAGGGCACGACGACCGGCAGGGGATTGGCGCCCATCGCCAGTCCGACCGCCTGGGCGGCGCCGGGCTGACCGACCCGCCCCGCCAGATCGCCGTAGCCGACGACCGCGCCGTACGGCACGCCGGAGGCCAGCTCGCGCAGCACCTCCCGGTTGAACCCCGAGATCAGCGACCAGTCCAGCGGCAGCTCGAAGTCGCGCCGCTCACCCGCGAAATACGCCCTGCACTGCTGTATCGCCTCGGCCAGCAGCGGGGAGTCCGGGGCCTCGACGGGCTCGCTGCCCAGCCGGGACCCGAGCCGGTCGAGGGCTTTGTCGCGCACCGCCTCCGTGGCGTGAAACACGACATTGACCAGGCCGTCGCGGGTCGCGGCCAGCAGCAGCGGACCGATGTCGGTGCCGACGACGGTCCACACGACCTGCTGCTCGTACTGCCCATGGCTGTCCATGCGCTCCACCGTACGGCCCGCCACTGACAACGCCCCGGCCGCGCGGAACTCAGGACCCCTTGACCGCGTCCCGCACCAGGTCCGGCTTGTTGGTGATGATGCCGTCGACGCCGTACCCGGCGACCCGGCGGGCGGTCTGCACGTCGTCGACGGTCCAGGTGAAGACCTCCAGCGGCTTGCCGTGCGGACCGGTGAACCCGTGGACGGCGGAGACATAGCCCGTCGAAACGGTGAGGTAGGACGGGTTGATCTGGTCGGTGAAGCGTGCGTACTCCTGAAGGGCCGCCACGGACGGCGTGCCGAGAAAGCCGGTCTTGACGTCGGGCTTGACCTCGTGGACGGTCCGGATGCTGTCGGCGCTGAAGCTCTGCACGATCAGCCGACCGGCGAGGTGCCGCTGGTCCAGCCAGCCCTCGTTGCCGAGGACCTTGAGGGTCTCCCGCTCGATGCCGGCATACAGCCCGGGATTCTTGATCTCCAGGAGCAGCTTCTGGTGGTGGTGCTCCACGCGCCGTACGTACTGCTGCAGCGTCGGCACGCGCGCGCCCGCGTAGGCGGAGCCGAACCAGCTGCCCGCGTCGAGGCGGGCGATCTCCGCCGCGGTGAAGTCCTTCACCTTCCAGGGAGCCCGGCCCGGGAAGACGTCCTCGACGTCGGTCGTGCGCGCCAGGCTGTCGTCGTGCAGGACGACCAGCTCGCCGTCCTTGGTGCGCTGGACGTCGTTCTCGACCCAGTCGATGCCCAGCTCGGCCGCCTTGTCGATGGCGGCCAGAGTGTTCTCGGGCGCGTACGCGGAGGCTCCGCGGTGGGCGATGACCGTAGGGGGCTCGGCGGTGGGGTCGGCCTGTGCACCGGAGGTGGGAAGCAGGAGGGCGGCGGTGCCCAGGACCACCGCGGTGCTCGCGGTGGCAACTGCGCGCGCGTGCATGCGTACTCCTCGCGTTCGAGGCGATCACGGACAGATCGACTGTGACAGCGGAGGGTCAACGGCGGAGGGGTACAGAATGGCCACAGGTTGAATGAAGTTGCCCGACTCCGCTCACTGGTGCCGCACAAGTGCGGCAAGGGCGTGTTTCTTTCCCGGATAATCGTTCGACCGTTCCGGGTGGAGACATACTCTCTGCCACAACCTTGACCGCTCGTCGGTGGTCCTGGGATGGGGGCTTGTTTCACGTAGGTCCGGGACGTAAGAGGGTGGAAGGGCAGCCGCGCATGCAGGGCACGGTCGACGGATTCAGCTACGGACTCGTCACACCGCTGGTGGCCTACCTGATGGCCTGCCTCGGCGGTGCGCTCGGTCTGCGCTGCACCACACGGTCCATGCTGGTCTCCCAGTCCTGGAGACCGGGATGGCTGGCCCTGGGCGCGGCCGCGATCGGCTCCGGCATATGGACCATGCACTTCGTCGCGATGATGGGCTTCACCGTCGTGGGCGCGCCGGTCCGCTACGACATGCTGACGACGTTCGCCAGCCTGGGCGTCGCGATCGTCATGGTGGGCATCGGGATCTTCATTGTCGGCTACAAGGGTGCGCGGGGAACGGCTCTGTTCACCGGAGGCACCATCACCGGCCTGGGCATCGCCTCCATGCACTATCTGGGCATGGCCGGAATGCGCCTCAACGGAAACCTGGAGTACGACACCTTCACCGTGGCCGCGTCCGTCGTCATAGCCATGGTCGCGGCCACCGCCGCCCTGTGGGCGGCGGGACAGGTCAGAGGGTTCATGTGGAGCGTGGGGGCGAGCCTTGTCATGGGACTCGCCGTCAGCGGTATGCACTACACGGGCATGGCCGCCCTCAAGGTCCACGTCCACACCGCGACCGCCCCCACCTCGGGAGACTCCCCGGCCGGCATCCTCGCGCCCATCATGGTCGGCCCGCTGGCCTTTCTCCTCCTCGCGGGCGTCGTGGTGATGTTCGACCCGCTCATGATCATGGGGAAGCCCGCCGGGGTCCCCGTCGAGAACAAGCCCGGCATCCCGGCGTACTCCACCCTCTCGCACACCACCCGGCGCCCGATGATCCGCACCCGCCGCAGAGTGGTCGGCCGGAGTTCCCGCACCCCGCAGAACAGGTGATCAGGCCGCGTTGTCAGTGGGGGGTCGTACGGTGGATTCCATGCGGCCCGTTTCCAGCATCGAACGCACGGTGGCGCCCTTCGAGGTCGTCAGCCCCTACCAGCCCAGCGGCGACCAGCCGCAGGCCATCGCCGAGCTAGCCCGGCGCATCGAGGCCGGTGAGAAGGACGTGGTCCTCCTCGGCGCGACCGGCACCGGCAAGTCCGCCACCACCGCGTGGATGATCGAGAAGCTTCAGCGGCCCACCCTGGTGATGGCCCCGAACAAGACACTGGCCGCCCAGCTGGCCAACGAGTTCCGGGAACTGCTGCCGAACAACGCCGTCGAATACTTCGTCTCGTACTACGACTACTACCAGCCCGAGGCCTACGTCCCGCAGTCGGACACCTACATCGAGAAGGACTCCTCCATCAACGAGGAGGTCGAGCGACTGCGCCACTCCGCGACCAACTCGCTGCTCACCCGCCGTGACGTCGTCGTGGTCGCCTCCGTCTCCTGCATCTACGGCCTCGGTACTCCACAGGAGTACGTGGACCGCATGGTCCCCCTCAAGGTCGGCGACGAGCTCGACCGCGACCAGCTCCTGCGCCGCTTCGTGGACATCCAGTACACGCGCAACGACATGGCCTTCACCCGCGGCACCTTCCGCGTCCGCGGCGACACCATCGAGATCTTCCCGGTCTACGAGGAGCTGGCCGTCCGCATCGAGATGTTCGGCGACGAGATCGAGGCCCTGTCCACGCTCCACCCGGTCACCGGCGAGATCATCAGCGACGACGACCAGCTGTACGTCTTCCCGGCCACCCACTACGTCGCAGGGCCCGAGCGCCTGGAGCGGGCCGTCAACGACATCGAGAAGGAACTCGGGGAGCGCCTGGCGGAACTGGAGAAGCAGGGCAAGCTCCTGGAGGCCCAGCGGCTGCGGATGCGCACGACGTACGACCTGGAGATGCTCCGCCAGATCGGCTCCTGCTCCGGTGTGGAGAACTACTCGATGCACTTCGACGGCCGCGAGCCCGGCTCCCCGCCGAACACACTGCTCGACTACTTCCCGGACGACTTCCTGCTCGTCATCGACGAGTCGCACGTCACCGTCCCGCAGATCGGCGCCATGTACGAGGGCGACGCCTCCCGCAAGCGCACCCTCGTCGACCACGGCTTCCGGCTGCCCTCCGCGCTGGACAACCGCCCCCTGAAGTGGGAGGAGTTCCAGGAGCGCATCGGCCAGGCCGTCTACCTGTCCGCGACTCCGGGCAAGTACGAGCTCTCGCGCGGGGACGGCTTCGTCGAGCAGATCATCCGCCCCACCGGCCTCGTCGACCCCGAGGTCGTCGTCAAACCCACCGAGGGCCAGATCGACGACCTGGTGCACGAGATCCGCAAGCGCACCGAGAAGGACGAGCGCGTCCTGGTCACCACACTCACCAAGAAGATGGCCGAGGACCTCACGGACTACTTCCTCGAACTCGGCATCCAGGTGCGCTATCTGCACAGCGACGTCGACACCCTGCGCCGCGTCGAGCTGCTGCGCGAACTGCGCTCGGGCGAGTTCGACGTCCTCGTCGGCATCAACCTCCTGCGGGAGGGCCTCGACCTGCCCGAGGTGTCCCTGGTGGCCATCCTCGACGCCGACAAGGAGGGCTTCCTGCGCTCGGGGACGTCCCTGATCCAGACCATCGGCCGCGCGGCGCGCAACGTCTCCGGCCAGGTCCACATGTACGCCGACAAGATCACCCCGGCGATGGAGAAGGCCATCGAGGAGACCAACCGCCGACGGGAGAAGCAGGTCGCGTACAACAAGGAGAGGGGCCTCGACCCCCAGCCGCTCCGCAAGAAGATCAATGACATCGTCGCGCAGATCGCCCGCGAAGACATCGACACGGAGCAGCTCCTCGGCTCGGGCTACCGCAAGATGAAGGACGGCCAGGGTGCCAAGGCTCCCGTGCCCTCGCTCGGCGCCAAGGCGGCCAAGGGCGGCAAGTCCGCCAAGGGCAAGGCCAAGGAGACGGTGCCGACCGACCGTCCGGCGGCCGAACTCGCCGGGCAGATCGAGGAGATGACCGAGCGCATGCGTGCCGCCGCCGCCGACCTCCAGTTTGAGATCGCGGCCCGTTTGCGCGATGAGGTCTCCGAGATGAAGAAGGAACTGCGCCAGATGCGGGAGGCAGGCCTGTCCTGACCTCGCGCCGAACGCGCTGTGTTGCAAGACCGACACAAAGTGCGGACCGGGGTACGTCACTGTCAGTGGCTCTGCGTAGGGTTCACGTCATCCGCGGACTCCGCGGCAACAGGGGACAGCTCGAGAGGGGAATCAGCGCGTGACCGTCAACATGACCAAGGGTCAGGCCATCAGTCTGCAGAAGAACGACGGCGGCAGCCTGACTTCGGTGCGCATGGGTCTCGGCTGGCAGGCAGCTCCCCGGCGCGGCCTGTTCGGCTCGCGCACGCGAGAGATCGACCTCGACGCCTCCGCGGTGCTGTTCGCGGACAAGCAGCCGGTCGACGTCGTCTTCTTCCGCCACCTGGTGAGCGACGACGGCTCGGTGCGGCACACCGGTGACAACCTGGTCGGCGGTGTCGGCCAGGGCGGCGACGACGAGGCGATCCTCGTCGACCTGGCCCGCATCCCGGTCCACATCGACCAGATCGTCTTCACCGTGAACTCCTTCACGGGCCAGACCTTCCAGGAAGTGCAGAACGCGTTCTGCCGCCTGGTCGACGAGACCAACGGCCAGGAGCTCGCGCGCTACACGCTCGCCGGTGGCGGCGCCTACACGGCCCAGATCATGGCGAAGGTGCACCGTACGGGCCCGGGCTGGACGATGACGGCCCTGGGCACCCAGGCCAACGGCCGCACCTTCCAGGACCTCATGCCGGCGATCCTGCCGCACCTGTAACGCGCCCGGCGGGCGGCACACGACACGATGAAGCACAGGGGGACGCAGGCATGACGGCCGAGTTGGTGCGGGGGCAGAACCACCCGCTCTCCCAGGCCCGCCTCGAGATCCGGGTCTCGGCCGGCAAGCCGATCGTCGCCGGAGCCACGCTCAGCGACGAGCGCGGCAAGGTGCAGGGCGTCGAGTGGGTGGCCCACCCGGGCACACCCACCCTGCCGGGCCTGGAGGTCTCCCGGCAGGCGGCCGCCGACCATCGCCTCGCGGTGGACCTCGGCGCCATGCCGGAGGCCGTGCACCGGATCAGTGTGCTGCTCGCCCTGCCCTCCGGTGTGGGAGGCCCGGTCCAGTTCGGCGCCGTGGCCGCGCCCTTCGTCGCGGTCACCGGCCTCGACGGCACCGAGATCGCCAGCTACACCATCACCGGCCTGGAGGCCGAGTCGGCCGTCGTCGCCCTGGAGTTGTACCGCAGGCAGGGCGCCTGGAAGGTGCGTGCCGTCGGCCAGGGGTACGCCGGCGGCCTCGCCGAGCTTCTCGCCGACCAGGGCCTGCCCCAGGCCCACCAGCTCGCCGGTGGCATCAACGAGGCGGTGGCCCAGGGCGTGGCCCGCTCGGTGCAGGCACCGCGCACCTCGGACGGCGACCGCTCCCGGCAGGCGGCCGCACCGGCCCTCGGCCCGGACCAGACCGGCTCTCCGTACGGCGCTCAGGGCGCCCAGGAGCCCCGGCAGGGGTACCCCGCCGGATCGGTGGACCCCTCGGCCGCCACCCAGCCGTCCGCGTCCGGCGTCGGCGGCCCGATTGACTACAGCCATCCCGGCCGGCAGAACGCGGCTCCGCCCCCGCCCCCGCCGGCCGCACCCCCGGCCCAGCCGGGGCAGCCCGCCCGGCCCGTCGCGGGTGACGCGACCGGCTGGTCCATGGAGGAGCGGCTCTACAACCAGGTCTGGGGCATGTTCGAGGACCTGGCCCGCACCACGGCCGCCTACCGCAGCGCCGTCGACTTCGCCGACTCGCGGATGGAGAAGGAACTCGACCAGGTCCTGTCCGACCCGCGCAGCCGGATCGGGGGACAGGGAGACGCCGCCCGTCAGGCCGCACGGGCCAAGCACACTCAGCTCGTCGACCAGGCCAGGACGGTCCTCGACCGGGACCTCGCACAGCTCACCGCCGAGATCGAAGTCGTCGAGCCGGCGCTGCCCTTGGCGTTCGCCCGCTGGGACAATCCGGTCTGGCACGGCTACCGGGTGCCGATGGAGATCCCCATGGCCCTGCGCCTCGGCGACCTGCATCTGCCCGAGTGTCCCGAGCTGCGCATACCCATGCTGGTCAGGCTGCCGCTGGAGCGGGGCCTGTGGATCGACAGCGGCCCGTCCGGATCGCTCGAGGGTGTGTACAGCGACTCCCATGACCTGCGGCGGTTGGCCATGGAGACGGCGGTGGCGCATGCGGCCCGGCTGCTCGCGGTCTATCCGGCGGGTGAGTTCACCGTGCATGCCATCGACCCCGCCGGTTCGGGAGCTCAGGCGCTCGCACCGCTCGTGCAGACCGGCGTGCTCGCCGCGCCGCCCGCCATCGGGGCGGCCGGTGTGTCGGACGTCCTCGCCCGGCTCACCCAGCGCGTCGACCTGGTGCAGATGGCGGTGCGCGGCGGCGCGGCCGACTCGCTCCCGCCCGGCCTCGACACCTCCGAGCAACTGCTCATCGTCAATGACTTCCCGCACGGCTTCGACGACCGGGCCGTGACTCAGTTGCGCTACCTCGCGGACGAGGGACCGGCCGTCGGCGTCCATCTGATGATGGTCGCTGATCGCGAGGAGGCCGCCGGCTACGGCCCGTTGCTCGACCCGCTGTGGCGTTCGCTGATGCGACTCACCCCGGTACCCGACGACCACCTCGCCGACCCGTGGGTCGGGCATGCGTGGACATACGAGCCGTGCCTCGTACCGCACGGCAGCCAGGTGCTTCAGCAGGTGCTCACCCAGGTCGCCATAGCCCGCACCAAGCACAGGTAAAGCCATCTGACCAGGTGTTTTGGCCTTTCTTTTGCCAAGCGCTTTACCTTTCCTTGGTGATTGGGTACTGTTTTTCGTGCGGAGGGGAGTACTCCCTGTCTACTGCGGCGTACCCGTCAATACGGATCAGGCCAGATCCCGGGGCGTCGGCCCACTTGGGTGGAAGAGACCTCCGGCAGCGACGACGCTGACATTTGCCGTTACGTACTGCCGGAGGCGCAGTGGATGTTTCCGTGACCCTGTGGGTCCTGACCATCGTGGGGCTTGCCGCCCTGATCGCGGTCGACTTCTTCATCGGCCGCAAGCCGCACGACGTATCGATCAAGGAAGCCGGAATCTGGACGGTCGTCTGGATCGTCCTGGCCGTTCTCTTCGGACTCGGACTGCTCGTCTTCGGCGGCGGCCAACCCGCCGGCGAGTTCTTCGCGGGCTTCATCACCGAGAAGTCGCTGAGCGTCGACAACCTCTTTGTCTTCGTCCTGATCATGGCGAAGTTCGCGGTGCCCTCGCAGTACCAGCAGCGAGTGCTCCTCGTCGGCGTCCTGGTAGCCCTCGCGCTCCGCGCGATCTTCATCGCTGCGGGGGCCGCGATGATCTCCAGCTTCTTCTGGATCTTCTACGTCTTCGGCGCCTTCTTGATCTACACCGCCTGGAAGCTGATCCAGGAGGCCAGGGCCGACGAGCCCGAGGAGGACTGGGAGGAGAACAAGCTGCTCAAGGCCGCCGAGAGGCGCTTCGGTGTGGCCGACCGCTACCACGGCACCAAACTGTGGGTCGAGCAGAACGGCAAGCGCGTCATGACGCCGATGCTGGTCGTGATGCTCGCGATCGGTATGACGGACGTGCTCTTCGCGGTCGACTCGATCCCCGCGATCTTCGGCCTGACCCAGGACCCGTACATCGTCTTCACGGCCAACGCCTTCGCGCTGATGGGTCTGCGGCAGCTGTACTTCCTTCTCGGCGGCCTGCTGAAGAAGCTGGTCCACCTCAGCTACGGCCTGTCGATCATCCTCGGCTTCATCGGCGTCAAGCTGGTGCTGCACGCGCTGCACGAGTCCGGCGTCCACGTCCCGGAGATCAGCATCCCGGTCTCGCTCGGCGTGATCTGCTCCGTCCTGATCGTCACCACGATCACCAGCCTGCGGGCGTCGAAGAAGCAGGCGGCGGCCGAGGAGGCGCAGAAGGAGGCCGAAGGCGCTCCGAAGGCCGACATCGAAGCCTGACCGCTTCGGGCGTAGAAACAACCATCACCGGGAGCAGTGCGCGGCGAATTGCCGGGCACCGCTCCCGGTGCTTGTTTGGGTCTTGAGCGTGTTCCCCGCCCCGGGGACGCCGCGTCCGGGTGGAGGCACCCATGAAGTTCGTGCAGATCATCGGCTTCGAGACCGAGCGCCTTGAGGAAATGGAGCAACAGCTCCAGGAGTTCGCCCAGCGCAACGCGGGCAAAGCCGGCGGCCCCACACACCGCATGCTCCTGAAGGACCGCGACAACCCCCGCCGCTACCTCGCCGTGCTCGAGTTCGACTCGTACGACGACGCCATGCGCAACAGCGAAGACCCGGAGACGACCAAGTTGGCGGAGCAGCTGGGCGCGTTGAGCATCGGTGAACGCACCTACACCGACTGCGACGTGCTGGACATGCGCGAGCTCAAGTAGCCCGGCGGCCCGGAAGGGCCCCGCAGGGTCGGAGCGCGGGGCCCGGACGGGCGGCAGGACCGGAATGCGTGGCCTGTTCTGGTCTGTAACGATCACCGCATGATCGCTCGGCTCAGGTCGCTCACGACACAGTGGACGCTCCTCGTGCCGGTGCTCGCCGCGATCCTGCTGATTCTCACCTGGGGGCGAGACCTGCCCGGCGCTGTCGTCGCCGTGGTGACGCTGGTGCTCGCCGGCGCCGTACTGGCCGCCGTCCACCATGCCGAAGTCGTCGCCCACCGGGTCGGGGAGCCCTTCGGCTCCCTCGTTCTCGCCGTCGCCGTCACGATCATCGAGGTTGCCTTGATCGTCACCTTGATGGCGGACGGCGGCGACAAGAGTTCCACCCTCGCCCGGGACACGGTCTTCGCGGCCGTGATGATCACCTGCAACGGCATCGTCGGCCTGTGCCTCCTGGTCGCCTCGATCCGTCACGGCACGGCCGTCTTCAACCCCGAGGGCACCGGCGCCGCTCTCGCGACGGTCGCCACGCTGTCCACGCTCAGCCTGGTCCTGCCGACCTTCACCACGAGCAGGCCCGGCCCCGAGTTCTCCGGCGTCCAACTGACCTTCGCCGCGCTCTCCTCACTGATCCTGTACGGCCTGTTCGTCGCCACCCAGACCGTGCGGCACCGTGACTACTTCCTCCCGATCACCCGGCAGGGCGAGGTGATCACCGCCGACGACCACGCGGACGCGCCGTCCGCCCATGCCGCCGGGATCAGCCTGGGACTGCTCGGCCTCGCCCTGATCGGCGTGGTCGGCCTGGCCAAGGGGGTGTCGCCGACCATCGAGTCCGGCGTTGCCGCCGCCGGACTGCACCACGCCGTCGTGGGTGTGATCATCGCGCTGCTCGTGCTGCTTCCCGAGACCATCGCCGCGCTGCGCTCCGCCAGCCGCGACCGGGTGCAGACCAGCCTGAACCTCGGGCTCGGCTCTGCGATCGCCAGCATCGGCCTGACCATCCCCTCCGTCGCGCTGGCGTCGGTCTGGCTGTCCGGGCCGCTGGTCCTCGGCCTCGGCTCCACCCACATGGTGCTCCTCGCACTGACCGTGGTGGTGAGCTCCCTGACGGTCGTGCCAGGACGGGCCACGCCACTCCAAGGAGGGGTTCATCTGGTGCTGTTCGCGGCGTACTTGGAGCTGGCGATCAATCCATAACACGATTCATCGACTCATGGCGCGTAATCGCTTGCGCAAGCGATTACGCGCCATCCGTCATCCCACAGCAGCTTCCTTCGCCACCACGCGCACCGGGCGCGTCTCCGGCAGCAGCGCGAAGCACCCCAGGCTGAGCAGCGCGATCCCCGTCAGATACGCGGCCACGCCCCACGGCACACGGCCGCTCTGCTCGGCCAGCGCGGTCGCCACGATCGGGGTCAGCGCGCCGCCGAGGACCCCGCCGAGGTTGTAGCCCACCGCGGCGCCGGTGCAACGCACCCGCGGCTCGTACAGCTCCGGCAGATACGCGGCGATCACGGCGAACATCGTGATGAACGCCAGCATCGCCCCCAGGAAGCCGAGGAACATCAGCAGCGGCGCCCCCGTGGCGAGCAGCGCGACCATCGGGAACATCCACAGGGCGGCGGCAGCGCACCCCGCAAGGCACAGGGGCCGTCGGCCGCAGCGGTCGCCCAGCAGCGCCGCTACTGGCGTGAGGGCTCCCTTCACCACCACCGCGGCCATGATGCAGGTCAGCATGACGGTACGGCTCACCCCGAGCCGCTCCGTCGCATAGGCGAGCGACCAGGTCGTGACGGCGTAGAAGATCGCGTACCCCACCGCGAGCGCACCGGCGGTCAGCAGGACGAGCCTCCAGTGGTCGCGCACCACTTCCGCGAGCGGCACGCGCGCGTGGTCGTCGATTTCGAGGAAGCTGGGGCTCTCGGTGAGGGAGGAGCGCAGCCAAAGGCCCGCCACGGCGAGCACTCCGGCCGCCCAGAACGGCACCCGCCACCCCCAGCTCGCGAACTGCGCGTCGGTCAGCGTCGCCGACAGGGCCAGCATCACGCCATTGGCGAGCAGGAACCCCAGCGCCGGCCCGACCTGCGGAAAGCTCGACCACAGCCCGCGCCGTTCGGCGGGCGCGTGCTCCGCCGTCAGCAGCACGGCCCCGCCCCACTCCCCGCCGAGCCCGAGCCCCTGCAGAAACCGCAGAACGAGGAGCAGCACGGGAGCGGCCACACCGATCGTGTCGTACGTCGGCACGCAGCCGACCGCGACCGTGGAAGCGCCGGTGAGGAGCAGCGACGCGACGAGGACCGGACGTCTGCCGTGCCGGTCCCCGATGTGCCCGAACAGCACCGAGCCGAGCGGCCGGGCGACGAACCCCACGCCGAACGTGCCGAACGCGGCCAGCGTCCCAGCCACTGGTGAGAACGTCGGGAAGAACAGTGGCCCCAGGACCAGCGCCGCCGCGGTCCCGTAGACGAAGAAGTCGTAGAACTCGATGGCCGTCCCGGCGAGTGAGGCGGTCGCGAGCCGCAGCATGGAGGGTGCCCTTACGGTGCGTACGTCGTGCATGCCGCGTCAACTACCCACGGTGATCAACGGTTACGGGAGCGCGCGGTGGCGCGGGACGTGCCTCAGTACGTCACCGTGATGCGCCGGGCCGGGCCGTCGACGCGGATCGTGCCTCCATAAGGAATGACGAGTTGCGGATCGGTGTGCCCGAAGTCCACATCGAAGACCACCGGAAGATCAGGGGCGTACGCCTCCAGCGCCCGCACCACCGCTTCGCGCTGCCCGGCCGCGTAACGCGCGCTCTCCTCCGGGCTGTTGGGGCGCGCGAAGGACCACGTCTTGGGGCGCCCCATCAGGAGCGCGGCGAACCGCTGGAGCAGCCCGCGCTCGCCCATGTTCCGCAGGGTGCGGAAGACCTCGTCGCTGCCCGGCAAATCCTCCGAGGTCTCCAGCAGCAGCACTCCGCCGTCGTACTCCGTGAGGTCGTGCGAGATCTCCCGGTCGGCCATCAGCAGCCAGCCGAGGATCTCCAAGCAGCCGCCCCAACTGCGGCCCTCGACCACCTGGTCGGCGTTCCGCCAGGTCCATCCGGTGCCCGGCCGGGTCTCCGGTTCCGCCTCGAAGGTCGCCGGATCGGCCCAGTCGCGGTCGATGTCCCGCCAGTGCTCGGCGGGCCGCAGTTCATACTCGCCCGAGGTGAACAGCGCTGCCCGCAGGGAGTCGGCGGTCTGCGGGTGCATGGCGCCGGGACGGCCCAGCTCGACCATCACGGACGCGCCGTGGTAGCCGGCGATCCCCGTGTTGTGCAGATACGCGAGCAGGTTCGTGTTGTCGCTCATCCCGAAGAACGGCTTCGGGTTCGCCCGGATCAACTCCCGGTCCAGCAGCGGCAGTACGGTGATCTGGTCGTCGCCGCCGATCGAGGCGATGACTGCCTTGATGTCAGGGTCGGAGAAGGCCGCGTGGATGTCGTCGGCGCGCTCCTGGGGCGTCGAGCCCATCTTCCGGGTCGCCGGATACTCGACCGGTTCAAGGCCGAACTCCTTGCGCAGCCGCTCCAGGCCCAGTTCGTACGGGCGCGGGAAGAGCCCGGCGAGACCGGCGGACGGCGAGATCACGGCGATACGGTCACCCGGCGCCGGCTTGGGCGGGTACGAGATCGTCATCCAGGGAGGGTAGGGCCGGTCGCGCTGCCGGTGCACCGTGATAAACCGGGTCCGAGCAGCGGTCCTCGACGGATCGCCCACCCGTAACGGACCGGAGGAACCGTGCCCCGCACCCTGGCCAACGCCCCGATCATGATCCTCAACGGCCCCAACCTGAACCTGCTCGGCCAGCGCCAGCCGGAGATCTACGGCTCCGACACGCTCGCCGACATCGAGGCGATGTGCGCCAAGGCGGCGGCAGCGCACGGCGGCACGGTGGACTTCCGGCAGTCCAACCACGAGGGTGAGTTGGTCGACTGGATCCACGAGGCGCGGCTGAACCACTGCGGCATCGTGATCAACCCCGGCGCCTACTCGCACACGTCGGTAGCGATTCTGGACGCACTCAACACCTGTGACGGCATGCCGGTGTTGGAGGTCCACATCTCCAACATCCACCAGCGCGAGTCGTTCCGGCACCACTCGTATGTCTCGCTGCGCGCCAACGGGGTCATCGCGGGCTGCGGGGTTCAGGGGTATGTGTTCGGCGTGGAGCGGGTCGCCGCGCTCGTCGGCGCGGCGCAGACCGAGGCGTAAGTCCCGTCAGCCAGGCGCCTGCCACTTACCTCCGCCCCCCTTCCACGATCGCGGCACCCCGAGTGAGGCATACGCCGGGGCCGCCGGCCGAGGGCGGGTATCGAAGGACCGGCGGCCCGTGCCACGCAGGAGCCGTCATCCTGCGCGGGGCTGTCTCCAGTTGACTGCGCAACCACGTACGCCGGGAGCGTGCGCAGGGCTCCGGCGCGTGTGAAAGGTTCACACGGGGTGCGCGCGCCCTCCACGCCTGTCCTCACCACCTCACCACCCGCGCGCGTGCCACTCCGGCAGATGCGGTCGCTCCGCGCCCAGGGTCGTGTCGTTGCCGTGCCCCGGGTAGACCCAGGTCTCGTCCGGGAGGGCGTCGAAGATCTTCGTCTCGACATCGTGGATCAGGCTGGCGAACGCCTTCGGGTCCTTGCGCGTGTTGCCCACGCCGCCCGGGAACACCAAAGCTCACCGGGTAACACAGCAAATGTGACCGCCAACCTTGCCCCCGCCCGCACCGTGGCGTTTCTGTACGCCCGTATCAGCGAGGACCCCCGCGACCTGAAGTGCGGTGTCGACCGACAGATGGACGACCCCCGAGCCTTCGCTGCCGGCAACGTCTGGGAGATCGGCGCCGAGTACGTCGAAAACGACATCAGCGCCCACTCAGGGACCGAGCGCCCGAAGTACGACGCGCTTATGGAGGCCGCCATCGCCGCGGCCCAGCAACCCTGCCCTTGCCGATAGCGTGATCCGCGCTGTTCGGAGTCAGTGCGCGACGGTTCGCGGGATGTCGGCCGCTTCGCCGGCGTCGACCACGCTGGTACGCCTGGCGATCACCCAGGCATGATGACCGGCCATGCTGCTGCGACTGGCATACCTGGGCATGGCGAGCGTCTTCGCGATGTTGCGGCTGCTGCCGATGAGCGATCGGGACATGAACGTGGAGGTCCTGGCTCCGCGCCATCAGATCGCGGTCGCGGATCATGAACCGGGCCCGGCAGCCGGCATCCTCGAGGTCCATGACGAGGTTCCTGGCGGCCTGCGCCGCCCAGGAGGCGGTCGGGTGCGCCGTCGTGCCCAGGACGCAGATGCGCCGGCCGGCGTGCCTGATCACCGCGAGCACGTACAGCCATGCCCCGGTCAGGGTGACCGTCTCGAAGAAGTCACACGCCAGCGGCGTCGGCCTGGGAGCGCAGAAAGTCCGTCCAGGTGGTGGAATCCCGCTCGGGTGCCGGGGCGATCCCCGCCTCCTTCAGGATCTCCCACACGGTGGAGGCGGCGGCCACCTGCACGCCCACAACGAGCAGCTCGCCGTGGATGCGCCGGTAGCCCCACCCGGGATTCTCCCGCGCCGGACGCAGCACGAGAACGCGGATCGAGCGCACGGTACGCGGCCGACCCGCACGCCCCGGCCGGGAACGGGCCGCGTGGCGGCGCGAGACCAGGTCACGGTGCCAGCGCAGCACGGTGTCCGGGCGCACCAGCAGCCGTGCCCGGCGCAGCACACCGCGCGGGAGCCGGTGCAGCAGCGCGGCCAGGAACGCCCGGTCACTCGGGGCGAACCGCACCCGATCCCGGCCGAGTTGGCGTTCCAGCACCGTGATCTGATGACGCAGCGCGAGGATCTCGATGTCCTTGCCATGGTCGCTCATCGGCAGCAGGCGCAGCATCGCGAACGCGTTCGTCACACGCAGACAGGCAAGTCGAAGCAGCACGACAGATCATCCTGCCCGACCGCTCACCAGGTGCCCAGAGCACCCGCCCAAGCGCCCGCGCTCGACACCGCCCGTACACCAGCCCCACCAGGACGGATGAGTTTGTCGGCAGGCGCACCGTTGCGGGGCCAACTCGCACGGCGGGTTCGGCGGGCGGGGACGGGAAGACCGACGCCCGCAAGGACGCACGGCGTCCCGCCCCCGACCCAACAAGGCCATTCGCGCGCGTGTCACTCGACGAGATGCCTGATGCGGGCGACTGAGCGTTTCTGCAAATGCATCACTGATGCATTATTGCATTACGGTGCATGATTAGAGGTGGGGCGCACATGACCGCTCCGCCGTCTCACCGTCTGGAGGCCGCACCATGCCGTTCACCTTCGCCGTAGACCCCGCAGAACTCATCGAGGAGCGCGCGCCCCAGTGGCGGTTCGGGGGTACCGAGGACGCTGTTCTGGAGGAGATGTCCCGTCGCATCAGCGACCTGTGGGCCGAGGGCCCCGGGGGCTGGGTGCACGAGTGGTCCCTCCTCGCCGAGCAGGCCGAGAAGGACGGTGATCTGCTGAAGGCCAGCCACCTGTACGGGATCGCCAAGTTCCCGGTCCTGGGCGGCAACGCGGCGCACACCCGGGCATACGAGAACCACCTGCGCACCTTCCTGGAGGCCTCGTCGCACTTCGAGGTGCCCTTCGAGCGCCACGTGATCGACGTGGACTTCCGCGGAGAAACCGTGCAGGTCCCCACCCACCTCTACGTCCCCGAGAACCTGCCCGCGGACGCCCCGATCGTGCTGGTCTTCAGCGGCGTGGACACCTGGAAGGTCGAGGTGCACGCCACCGCGCTCGCGACGGCTCGCCTGGTCGGCGCGCGGGTGGCCACCGTCGACATGGCCGGCACCGGGGAATCGCCGGTAGCCAGCGGACCCGACGGAGAGCTGTACGTCGGCAACGTCCTGGACTGGCTGCGCCGCCGCTTTCCCGAGGCGCGCAAGGTGGGGACCGTCGGCTTCAGCTTCGGCGGGCACTGGACGATCAAGCTGGCGCTGCGCCGGATGGTCGACGCCGCGGTGAGCATCGGCGGGCTCATCGACACCGCCTTCTCTCCCGGGGCCGCCGCCCGGCTCCGATTCGGCATGCCCGGCATCTTCGGCAACTCCCTGCGGCTGGACGCCGAGCCGAGCCTCACCGAACTCCAGGCCGCCATGGCCGCCTTCTCACTGCGTACGCAGGGGCTCCTGGACGACTGGGGCAGCGACCCCGTACCGCTGCTCTACGTCAACGGAGACCAGGACCAGCACGTCCCGGCCGACGACTCCAGGCCGCTCGAGTCCCGCCCGAACACCGTCGTCCGCCTCGTCCCGAACGCCACCCACTGCGCCATGCAGAAGGCCCAGGAGATCGTCCCCTGGAGCCTGCAGTGGCTCCGCGACCAGCTCCGGTAAAGGTTTCGGGGCGGTCAACTGAAAGTGACGCCCACTCACTTGAGCTGAGGTGAACCCCATGACCGTCATCCTCGCCGCCAGGGCACGCGATGACCGGGCCGCCGCCGACAAGACCTGGAACGTACGGCACGGCATGGTGGAGCGCCACGGCACGGGATACCGGCTCGGTGAACGCCTGCACCATCTGGGCCAGGCGGTGTACGGGCCGCAGGCCGAGCGGGCGATGGGCCGACAGCTGCGGCGGTTCACCGACCGCACGATCACCGACCTCGACGAGTTGTCCGCCGAGTTGGATCGGATTCGGCCTACGGGCGTGGCGTTCGACGACGAGGAGCACCAGCCGGGTCTGGCCGTGTCGCCGTGCCCGTGCTGGACCGTGGCGGGCGGGAGCACCTCGCCGGCCCCCACACCGGCCTGGAGACCCACATCACCGACATCACTGCCTTGGTCGAGGCCGAGGAAGTGCACGATGTGGTACTCGTCGCCCACAGCTACGCGGGCGCGCCGGTCACCGGGGCGGCCGACCGGCTGGGCGACCGGGTCGCCCACGTGGTCTATGTGGACAGCTGCCCGCCGCCCGGCGGCGCGGCGTTCGTCGAACTGTTTCCGCCCCAGGAGCGGGAGCGGACCGCCGCACTCGTCGGCGACGGCCGGCATCTGCCGCCCCTGCCGTTCGATCCGGCCGCGGATCCCGTAAACCTCGCCGGGCTGGACGAGGCGCAGCTCGCGCGCCTGCGCCGCCTTGCCACGCCGCATCCGTACGCGACCATGACGCAGCCGCTGCGGCTGTCCGGCAAGCCGCTGCCGCCGTGCACCCTCATCGCCTGCTCGATTCCTCCGGAGCAGGTGCAGGCCATGATCGAGGAGGGGAACCCCTTCTTCGCCGGGCTGGCCGACGCGGCCGTCATCGCGCTGCCGACCGGCCACTACCCCATGCTCAGCGAGCCGGCCCGCCTCGCTGCACTACTCGCCTCGGCAGTCGCCTGACGCCTCCAGCAAGATGCCGCGGACGTCGACGCCGTACTGCGGGGACGCCGCCTCCGGGACACCTACCTCATCGGCGCCCACGACGTTGAGGTACAGGTCCTCGACGGCGGCCCGCGACGCCTGTTCTCACAGGTGCTGCGTGCGCCGCCATCGCCACCGTCAACTCCACACGCCCACTACGTCGCGTTTGTTCCCATCACATCCGTAGGAGAAAGCATGCGTATCGTCGCCATCGAAGAGCATTTCGCGTCCCCGAACCTCCTCGCCGCCACAGGCATGGACGTCTCGTGGATGCCACCTGCGCAGTACGACAAGCTCGTGGACACGGACGTCCGGCTGGAGCAGATGGACGCCGCCGGTATCGACGTCCAGGTGCTCTCCTTCGTGGCGCCGGCGGTCCAGGAAGCGCCACCGGAGGTCGCCCGCACACTCAACGACACCCTGTACGAAACCGTCGCCGCCCACCCGGACAGGTTTGCCGCCTTCGCCTCCCTGCCCGTCAGCACTCCGGATGCGGCCGCAGCCGAACTGGAGCGCACCGTCAGCCAGTTGGGCTTTGTCGGAGCGATGATCAACGGCAATACCGGGGGACGGTTCCTCGACCACCCGGACTTCCATCCGATCCTTGAGGCCGCGGCGCGACTCGACGTCCCTCTCTACCTGCACCCCGGCATGCCCCCTCAACAGGTGGCCGACGTGTACTACTCGGGCCTGCGCCCGGAGTTGGGGCTGGTACTCAAGACCGGATTATGGCTGGCACTGCGAGACGTCTCTCCACGCGCTGCGTCTGATCGTGGCCGGCGTCTTCGATCGCTGGCCAGGACTCAAGATCATCATCGGCCACCTCGGCGAGGGCATCCCCTTCCACCTGGGGCGGATCGACGACATGTTCGCGCGGCACGCGGACCGCCTCGCCAAACCGGTCAGCGTGTACTTCCGGCACAACTTCTGGGTCACGACCAGCGGCTACTTCTTCGACGGCCCGTTCCAGCTGGCCCGGGAGGCGTTCGGTGACGACCGGATCATCCTCTTTGTCGACTACCCCTTCTCCGACAACAAGCGCGCCACCGACTGGTTCCAGCAGCTCGACCTGCCAAACGAGATCCGGGAGCAGATCGCCTACGGCACCGCGGAGGCACTCCTGGGCATCACGACTGGAGAGGCACGGCCCCTGTGACGCGCGACCTGCGCGCGATCCGCACGCACGGCGAACGGCTACCTTGATGCAACGGTGCATCAAGAGTGCGCCAAGGGATTGTTGGTGCACGAATACGATGGGGGCGACATCCTTGGTCGCACCCGCAGGACCACACTTGACGTAAGGAAGGCACGTGACCCGATCGCCCGCACCTGCTCCGCACTCCCCGGCGCCGACCGCTTCGGAACCGGTCGGCCGCAGAGAGCGGCAGCGCCGGCAGATACGCGCCCGGATTCTGGACGCGGCCCTGGAGCTGTTCACCGAGCAGGGCTACACCGGGACCTCTGTCGACCAGATCGCCGAGCGTGCAGACCTGGCGCGCCGAACCGTTTTCAATCATTTCCCGCGCAAGCGGGACATGTTGGAAGCCTGGGTGGCCGACCGACGCGAGCTGGTGACCGCCCGACTCGCCGAGGACGATGTCCGGCAGAGGTCCGCACGGCACCGGCTCGAACTGCAGTTGGAGGCCTTGGCGGAGGCGAACGAGCAGGACGCGCGGATGGCCCGGGTGATCACGCTAGGCTGGCTGAGCGAACTGGGCACCTTCGAGAGCCCCTTTCCTGTCATCGACACCTTCCGCGATGCTGTCCAACAGGGGCAGGAGACCGGCGAGTTCCGGCGCTCGATCCCGGCGCAGACCGTCGCGGAGGCCTTGTCCGCCTGCTACACCGACACCGTTCACCGCTGGCTGCAGGCCCGCCAGGAAGACAACGCGCCCTTCCCGCTGTTGCCGGCCCTGCGCGCCAAGCTGGACCTCCTCCTCGACGGGCTGGCGGCACACTGAGCGGGGGCCGTGCCGCCCGCGCAGTCGCGGGACCGTCCCATAGATCGCCCAAGCCACCCGACCCGCCCAGGCCTTACGGACCTCGTCAGCCCGATACTGGTCCCCGCCCTGGGAAGTCACGGCTCTTGCCCACTCGACCTGCGTGAAGGGATGGCGCTCGCCCCGTACTCCCGGGGCACCTGACGCCCCCTGACCATGTGTACCGAAGCCTCGCTCCGCCCCGCCTCACCGGCCTCCTCGACTACGCCCGTCTCCCGGGCCGGTGCCACGTTCCCGGGCAACGTTCCTGGACTCCCGACACCTGCTGTTCCCCGGTTCTGAAGCCCGGTCGTGGATCCCCTTTCAGCAGGCTGTCGTCTCCTCCTGCCCACCGCTCGCCCATTGTTCCGTCTTGGAGGACACCGTGCCCGTGACCACCCCCATCGACCTGAGCTCCCGCAGCGCCTCCGCCGGCGGCTCCCGACGTCTGACCGGCTACCTCACCCGCCCCGACGGACCGGGCCCGTGGCCGGGTGTCGTCGTTGTACACGAGATGCTCGGAGTGGAGGCCAATATGCGCCGCCACGCCGAACGTCTCGCCCACGCCGGATACTTGACCATGATGGCCAACCTGTACACCGACGGAGGAATACGGCGCTGCCTGGTCTCGACCATGCGGGCCGCGACCTCCGGCCAGGGACCTGCCTACCAGGACATAGCGGCAGCCCGGGCGGCCCTGGCCGATGATCCGGACTGCACCGGCAGGATCGGGATCATCGGCTTCTGCATGGGTGGAGCCTTCGCCCTGATGACAGCAGGCAGCGGAGACTATGATGCGGTCTCCGCCAACTACGGCAGGCTGCCCGAGGATCCCGACAAGGTCCTGGCCGGAGCATGCCCCGTCGTCGGAAGCTACGGCCGTCGCGACCCCGTGGTCGGAAAGGGCGCCGCGACCAAGCTGGAGACCGCCCTCGACCGGCTCGGCGTCATCCACGACGTCAAGGAGTACCCCGAGCCGGCGGGCCACGCCTTCCTCAACGATGCACAGTTCGGGCCGCGCGTGCTGCAACCACTGTTCCGCGTCACCGGGTTCGGCCCGGACCCCGAAGCCTCCGCCGACGCATGGCGACGCATCGAAGCCTTCTTCGCCACACACCTGACTCCGCATCCGGCACCGTAGACCCTTACGGGCCAAGTCCCGTGTCACCGCTCGGGAACGGATTTCACCACCTTGCCCGTCGCCGCCCCTGAGGTGCTGCGGGCGAACTGGACTGCGCCACCACGCAGTTGGACCGTGTCGGGGAGCGATGATCAGTCGCACGGCGGACGGTTCCTCGACCATCCGGAGAACCGCCTGATACAGGTGGGAAAATTCACGGGGCACCGTCACCGGTCGGCCGTGCCCCCCAGGCGGCCGAGAACCGGCGGCCCGCTGGAACACGCGCGTGGCGTTGCTGCTGATGATCGCGGCCGTCGAGGCGGCGTTGAGACCTGCCCTCTCGACACGGTCAACAGCACTCCCATATCGAGAGGGCAGCCGCTGCCGAGCAGGATCCGGTCGGCTCCGACCGCGTCGACCAGTGCCCGCAGCCCCGCCGAGGAGTAGACCAGCGAGTCGAACCAGATCCGCCGTAGGTAGGAACTGGGCGCGTGTTCGCAGTTGCGCGCCTCTGGGTGCACATGCCACGCGTGGTCCGACCGGCCGGGTAGATAGGCAGATAGCCGCCCCTGTGCACCGAGCAGATGTCGAGGGCCGGGTGGCGGTCCAGCAGTCCGGAGAACACGATGCGCGAAAGAGCGACGGCGGTCTCCACCGGAATGCCGACGGTATTGGTCAGGTAGTGGGCGGTGAGACGCTCGCTCAGCGTGCACCCCCATGGGTGGGTGATCACCAGCGCGCCGAACTCTTCGGCGGCAGCCCAGAAGCTGGCCGGCGCCTGGTGGTCCAGTTCCCGCTCTCTCGCCCTTGTACCGATCTGCACGCCGCGGAGAGCGAGGTCGGCGACGCAGCGCTCCAGCTGACGAACGGCCAACTGCGGGTGCTGAAGGCCACCGTCCTGACACCGACCAGGTGATCCCGACACGCGGCCGACCCCGCTGCCATCCCTCGTTGGTGATCCGCACAGCCAGTTGGAGCCGCACTCGCCACGGAGTCGGAGTCGACGGCGTTTCCAGTGCTCGTGGCGAAGTGCCAACTGCCGTATCACGGCTCGGCCGTCACCCTGATCCCACATAATCCCGGTGCCAACTATCCTCGGTGTGTGACCACTAACGTCTGTGGTCACACACCGGTATGCCCCCCCGTCATAGGGACAGTCTGTGGAGCCGGAGACGACGAAGCCCCCCCGCATCCGATGCAAGACGCCGCGCAAGGCGCTGCGCGACGGCTGACGCCGCCTGGTCGGCGAGGTCGGCTCGAGCCGCGGCTGTCTGGGAGTTTTCCTGCCGTGCCCCCTCGCGGCCCGACGCCGGTCAGTCGGGGGTTTGGCCCGAGAGTCCCGCCAGGAAGTCCAGCAGACGTCGGTTGACCTGATCAGGGGCCTCCTCCTGCATCCAGTGCGACACCCCGGGCAGGATGTCGGCGCCGCGCAGGTCGGTGACGTGGCCGTCCATCAGCGACGGTGGCATGAACCGCAGCACTTGGTCCTTCTCGCCGCCGATGAACAGGGCGGGCTGGTCGACGGTGCGCCCGTCGTAGCGGGCCAGCAGCTCCCAGTTGCGGTCGAAGTTGCGGTACCAGTTCAGCGGCCCGGTCCAGCCGTTCCGCTTCAGCGCGGCAGTCACCATCTGGTGGTCCTCGGGGGAGCGGAAGGTGAGGGCATTGGTGGCCGGCTCGTTGCGCCATCCGTCGCGGTCCAGGATCCAGCGGCCGTTGAGTGCGCGTTCGACGTCGGCGTTGAAGAGTGCGTCGGCGACTCCGGGTTCCTGGAGCCAGAGCATGTAGAAGTCCTCGCCCATCGTCTCGCGCCAGTGCTGGGTGGGCGGTACGGGAGTGCGTGGGGCGTAGGGGACCGACAGCCCGGCGACGGCCCGGACCCGGTCCGGGTGGATGAGTGCCGTGTACCAGGCGACCAGCGCACCCCAGTCGTGCCCGACCACGACCGCCTGCTCCAGGTCGAGCGCGTCCAGCAGTCGCACCACGTCGCCTGACAGGTGTTCGATGTCGTACGCCTGGACATCGCTCGGGATGGAGGTGTCGCCGTAGCCACGCTGGTCCGGGGCGATGGCCCGGTATCCGGCCTCGGTTATGGCGGCCATCTGGTGCCGCCAGGTGAGCCACAGCGCCGGATGGCCGTGCAGGAAGAGCACGGCAGGGCCGGTGCCGAGTTCGGTGACATGCATCTCGATCTCGCCGAGGTTGACGCGGCGGTGGGATATTCCGGTGAGTTCAAGGGCGTTGGTCATCGCGTCTCCGGTGAGGGGTGTCTCATCGATTCGGTTGCAGCCGCACGGACGGCTTTTTGAAGCGCTGCGGGCTGGCGGGTTCCGGGTCGGGGCTGAATCGCTGCGGCTGTCGAGGATGAGGTTGAGTTTCGCCCGAAGTGCCGGGCCGCGCGGTGGCGAGCATCCGGCGCCGGAGCCGTGTTGGCGATCCCGCGCAGCCATCATATGCATTGTTAGTGCATTAATGCCCTAACAATGCACCGAATCGTAGCGGCGATCATGTGCTCGGGAAAGACGACTTCCCGGGTGAGGATGAACCAGTGGAAGTACGCCTGCGCGAGCTTCGCGTCCGCGGCTGCATGGACATCGGTGGTCGGCACGATGTCGATGACCGCGGCTCGTGTCACCTGCTCGGGGTGGTCAAGGCGCGCGGTGGGCCACCCGGGCACCGCGATCGTGCCCGACGACGGCGAACCGTTCGAATCTGAGTGATCTCATCACCGCGACCCGGTCCTCGGCCATGCTCCGCTTGGAGTGGCGCAGGTGCTCGGCGTCGCCCGGGAGCCTGATGCCGCCGCATCAGCGGAGATCTGGCCTGACGACGGTGTGCCGCTCGGCCAGGACGGGCCGCACCGGGCGCGCTGTGCGGGCCGGATGACGTGCGATCCGTGGTCACCGTCTCACCTTGAACCCATTGGTGTACCGGTGAAGTACTCGCGGATCATCGTGGCGTTCGACTCCAGCAGATGGTCACGGATCGCGGTCTCCGCGCGGCTCGCGTCTCCCGCGGCGATGGCGTCGGAGACCGCTTCGTGAGCCGCCCGTTCGACGTCGGAACGGATGTGGTCCTCGATCCCGGGCACGAGATGGTGAAGGCGGCAGACCTCGTTGGTGAGCCGCTCGACGATGCCGACAGCCCGTCCGTTCCGGGAGGCCCGCACACAGGCCAGGTGGAATCCGGTGGCCGCCTCGACGCGAACGCTGAGATCGGCGTCCGCGGCGAACTGCCGGGCCATGTGGTCGCGCAGCTCGACCACCAAGTCGGCGTTGACGTTGCGCGCGGCAGCGGCGAACAGCGGCGGTTCGAGCAGCAGACGCAGGTCCATGACCTCGCGGATGTCCTGGTAGCTCAGGCTGGTGACCATGTACCCCTTGCGGGGCAGGACTGTGACCAGCCCTTCGACCGCCAGCAGCTGGAGCGCTTCGCGGACAGGTGTCTTGGACACGCCGTACTGCTGCGCGAGCCCCGTCTCGATGACGACCCCGCCGGGAGGAAGCTCCGCTCGTAGGATCTGGCGTCGCAGTTCGTCCCGGATCCGCTCGGTCTGGGACCGGCGATCCTGAGATATGCCAGCGGAGCGATGTCTGTTGCCTGGATCTTCACTCATGTGACCTCCCCTTATCTCACGTAGCGAGCAGGCATCCATGCTAGTGGGTGCGAACTCTGCTGCCTGCGGAAGCTCTTCCTTCCATGCTATGGACATGAGTGAGATCTTTGAAATATATTACTGGCATCAAAGGGGGGTTTCATGGCTGTCGGCTTCACCGGCGCGCTGGCTGGCCGTCGGCCTGACCTCCGCCGTCTACCAGGATGCCGACCTTGCCGACCACGCCGCGGCCGACGAACTGGTCGCGCTGTGCGCGCGTGGGTTCAGGTGGCTGGACCTGCTGGTCAACAACGCGGGCTCGGCGTTCCGGTGCCCCATCGTGACCTGCGGGCGGTCACGCCCGAGTTCTTCGAGCGCATGCTGCGGATCAATCTGCCGGCGCCGTGGCATCTGATCAGAGCGGCCGAGTCCTCGCTGGCCGAGGCGGAGAGATTGGTGGTCAATGTGACTTCTGTCGCGGGAACGACAGTTTCCGGCAGCGGCATCCCGTATGCGGTGAGCAAGGCCGCACTCGAACGCCTGACCAGGTGTCTGGCTGTGGCGCTCGGCCCGGCCGTCCGGGTCAACGCGGTCGCTCCGGGCTACATCGAGACGGACCGCACCCGTGACTGGACGGAGTTTCGCGACCACGTCCTCGAGCACCCCCCGGCAGCACGGCTCGGCACTCCGGCCGATGTCGCCGATGTGGCCCTCGGCCTCGTCGGATCGCGTTACACCACAGGTGCCGTCCTTCCCGTCGACGGACTGGGGCTGGCATGACCACGCGCACCGTTTGTGTCCCTGACGCCGAACGCCGCGCCGGTCTCCTCGACCTCGGGGCGGACCGGTACGCTGATCTGATCGTGTGGGACGGCACCACGCCGGCACCCGAGGGAATCGAGAGAACGTCGTTCCTCCTGGCGCCGTACCGCATCGAGCCCTTCAGCGTCGACCGGTTGGCGCTGATGCCCGGCCTTGAGGCGATCCAGCTCATGTCCGCCGGATTCGAGACCTGGGAAACGGTCTGTCCGCCCGGCGTGGCGCTCTGCGCGGGCCGGACCCTGCACGGATCGTCGACGGCCGAGGTCGCCGTAGCCGGAATTCTCATGCTGCTGCACCGGCACCCCGAACTGCTCCGGCAGCAGTGGGAAGGGACGTGGCGTGCGCAGCCGAGGGCCGGCCTCCAGGGATGGCGAGCGGTCGTCGTCGGCCCCGGGGACATCGGGCGTACGGTGGCGTCCGTCCTGGAGGTCTTCGGCGCTCGAGTGACGCTGGTGGGCCGCACGGCCCGGGACGGTGTGCTGGGCCAGGCCGGCCTGCGCGCCCTGCTGCCCCGGCAGGACGTCGTCGTGCTGACGACGCCATTGACCGAGGAGACCAGAGGGCTGGTCGACGCCGGGTTCCTCGCCCGCCTGCCGGAGGGCGCCATCGTCGTCAACGTCTCGCGTGGTCCCGTCGTGGACACGGACGCGCTTGCTGACGCGCTCGAGCGGGGGCAGGTCCGCGCGGTCCTCGACGTGACCGATCCGGAGCCGCTCCCGGCCGATCACCGTCTGTGGCGCATGCCCGGCCTCATCCTCACCCCCCATGTGGGCGGCGCGGCGGCCGGCTGGGAGCGGAGGGCGGACGCGCTGGTCGTCGAGCAGCTCGAACGCTGGTCGGCCGGCCGGGATCTGCTGCATCGCGTCAGATAGGCCCGTATCACGCACAGGCCGGCGGCAGGCGTGACCGGCACCGATGCCGGCCTGCACGAGGGAGCCGTGCTGCGGGCCTCAGGCAGCCCCATGGGCTGTCCGGGCTTCAAGGGGGCGGAGACTGTTGAGATATCTGCGTCATATCACCGGGGTGCTCATCCTGAAAGGCGGGCCATGTCGCAACGCGGAGTGAGCCGCGACGGGGGAGCGGCCTTCAGGGACCCGGGTCAGGACGGAATGCTCCACCGGGCGTTTCTGCGCGGGACGGGTCTCGGCGCTGAGGACGTCCGGCGGTCACCGGTGATCGGGATCGCCACGTCCGCGAGTGACCTGAACCCCTGCAATCTGGGCACCACGGCGCTCGTCGAGCGGATCAAGGAGGGTGTTCGGTCCGCGGGTGGTCTGCCCCTGGCCTTCCCGACCATCTCCGTCTCCGAGCCCTTCACCCGCCCCACCAGCCTCTACCTGCGCAATCTGCTCTCGATGGATGTCGAGGAGATGATCGCGGGCTCTCCCGTCGACGGGGTGGTGCTCGTCGGGGGATGCGACAAGACGGTTCCGGCACAGATCATGGGAGCGCTGAGCGCGGGAAAGCCGGCCGCCGTGCTGACCGCGGGACCTCGGATGCCGACGTCCTTCGGCCGGCATGAGAACTTCACCATCGACGACATCTGGCCGGTGTGCGAGGCCCGCCGTACCGGTGAGGTCGGTGACGAGGAGTGGGCGCAGCTCGAACGCTGCGCGATCGGCGGCGTGGGCACCTGCAACGTCATGGGGACCGCGATCACCATGGCGGCGGTCGCGGAAGTGCTCGGGTTCTCACTCCCGGGCTCGTCGCTGCCGCCGGCGACGAGCGACGTCCGTGAGGAACTGGCCTTCCGTACGGGAGAGGCGATCGTGGCCGCGACGCGAGCCGGCCGGACCCCGGGTGAGCTGGTGTCGATGAAGTCACTGGAGAACGCGTTCCGCGCGGTCAACGCCCTGGGCGGTTCGACGAACGCCGTCATCCACCTGGAGGCGATAGCGGGCCGAGCGGGCCACGTCCTCGGCATGCGCAGATTCTCTCAGTGGTCGGCGACGACGCCCCACGTCGCCGACGTGCGGCCGAGCGGCCGGTACTCACTGGCCGCGCTGGAGACAGCCGGCGGAATACCCGCGGTGCTGAACCGCATCCGGGACCAGGTGCACCTGGACACGGTCACGATCACCGGCCGGACCTGGAAGGAGCACCTCGACGGCCGCGACTTCCCGTCCCACCCCGCGATCGCGGGCAGCGTCCCGCTGGCGCCCCGTGGCGGCCTCGTCGTCCTGCACGGCAACCTCGCCCCGCGTGGCGCTGTCCTGAAGGTCGCCGGCGCCCACGACGAGCGGCTGCAGCGGCATCGCGGGCGCGCGGTCGTCTTCGAGGGACTCGCCGATCTCAACGCGCGCATCGACGACCCCGATCTCCCGGTCGACGCCGACAGCGTGCTGGTGCTGCGCGGGATGGGAGTGATCGGGGCGCCCGGGATGCCCGAGGTCGGCCACATTCCGGTACCGGCCAAGCTGCGCAAGGCCGGTGTGCGCGACATGCTGCGCATCTCCGACGCACGGATGAGCGGCACCTCGACCGGCACGGTCGTCCTCCACGTCACGCCGGAGGCCGCGGTCGGCGGCCCGCTCGGACTGGTGCGCGAGGGAGACGAGATCGAGCTGGACGTGGCGGCGGGCACCATCGGGGTGGTGCTCAGCCCGGAGGAACTCGCCCGCCGCCGCAGTGCCGTGCCCCCGCCCCAGCCTCCGCGCGGCTACGCGTGGTTGCACCACCAGCACGCTCTCCAGGCCGACCAGGGGTGCGATTTCGACTTCCTGCGCCCCGACTTCCGGACACGGACGGATGCGGCCGGATGAGGAGGCGCTGATGCGCCCCGCAGCCGGTTCCGTGTCGAACGGACCAACGTTTTGCGATGACTTGCAGAAGGAGCGAAGCGACATGCAGATACAACGGGATGTCATGGTGGAGACCCGCGACGGGTCACCGATCGCCGTGAACGTCTTCCGTCCCGACGGTGACACACCGGTGCCGGTGATCGCCTCGATGAGCCCGTACGGGAAGGACGTGCACTGGCCGGAGCGCTACCCGCTCTACGAGGTCGCCGACCAAGGTGATCACGCCGTGTGGGAGACACCCAGCCCCGAGTGGTGGACAGCGCGCGGATACGCGGTGGTCCGCGCCGACACCAGGGGTAGCGGGAAGTCGCCCGGGCGGCTCGACCTCGACAGCCCCAAGGAGATCGAGGACTTCTACGATGTGATCGAGTGGTGCGGGACCCAGCCGTGGTCGACGGGGAAGGTCGCGTCGAGCGGCATCTCGTGGTACGCGGTGATGGGCTGGCGTGTCGCAGCGCTGCAGCCGCCGCACCTCGCCGCGGTGGTGGCGTGGGAGGGGCTCACCGACTGGTACCGCGAATCCGGCAGGCAGGGCGGTATCTACACCAACGGAGGCATGGAGGGCTGGTGGCAGACGCAGATCGAGCCCCAGCGGAGCTCCGAGGACTTCTCCGACCTGCCCGCGGAGGTGAGGTCGCGTGAGCTCCTCGACGACTGGTACCGCGAACGAACCGTCGATCTGTCACAGGTGACCGTGCCGCTGCTGTCGGCCGGCAACTGGGGTTCCGTCCACCTGCACCTGCGCGGCAACATCGAGGGCTGGCTCGGCGCGGCATCGGAGCACAAGTGGCTGGTCGTCCACGTCGGCTCCCACATCGACCCCTACTACTCGGACTGGGGCAAAGAGCTGCAGTTGCGCTTCCTGGACCGCTTCCTGAAGGACGACGAGACGGCGATGGACGGTGTCCCGCCCGTGCGGCTCGGGATCCGCCGCGGACACGAGACCGAGTGGCGTGACGAGCAGGAGTGGCCCCTGGCCCGGACCCAGTGGCGCCGGCTCTACCTCCACAAGGAGACGCTGGACTGGGAGGCGCCAGCGGAGGGGTCGCTGCCGTATCCGGCCACCTTCGACTTCGTGGCGACCGAGCGCCTGGAGGTGACCGGTCCGGTCGCGCTCCGGCTCTGGGTCTCGCACATGGCGGACGACCTCGACGCCTTCGTCCGGCTGGAACAGTACGACGTGAACGGCGAACGCATCCCCGCGCTCGGCCCGCAGGGCAAGTCGACACCGGTGCCGATGGCGATCGGCTGGCTGCGCGCGTCCCACCGCAAGCTCGATCCCGAGCGCAGCCTTCCCTACCGTCCCTGGCACACCCACGACGAGCTCCAGCCCCTCGAGCCGGGGGTGCCGACGCTGCTGGAGGTCGAGGTCTGGCCGACGTCGCTCACGCTCGAGCCGGGGCAGCGGCTTCAGCTGCAGCTCCTCACGAACGACGACGACCTCCACCCGAGGCTCGCCCACAACGACCCGGCCGACCGGAAGAGCGCGGACGGTGCGACCGTCCACTCCGGCGGCGAGCACGCCTCGCACCTGCTCGTGCCGGTGATCCCGAGCTGACGAGTCACCTGCCGCGAGGGGCCGTTCCGCCGCACATCCCGCACCTCTGGGCCAACGTAGTGAGGAGTCGCACTCCACACCGCGGTCGGCAGCGACTGACCGTGCAGACGTCGTCGTCTGCCGGTGCTGTGCCGTCCGCGGTCGGCCGCACGTCCGAGCGGCTCGTCATGTCCAGGGAGAGTAGGCGATTCGGCGGGGTCACCTCCGCCGCGCTCATCGGCCCTGCCGGGGCTGCGATCACCTCCGGTTCGTGAGCGTGTCGCGGTCCAGCGCGGCCGGCGTCTGCTGGAGTCTCGACGCGGTCCTCATGGCCTGTGGGCGGCGCGGGAACCCTCTTCGGGCCCGTCCTGAGCATGCTGATCATCTATCACGGACCAACCTGGCAACTGGAGGCGTAGCAGATCCTGTCACTGGCTATCGAGGGGCTGCTCCTCATCCTTGGCACATCCGGGCACAGGCGCCCCAGACCTGATGGACATGCCGGTCGCATGTCAACAGTAGGAGGTTCGAGTGGTCGTCCGTACGTCGGCCGATGTCTCCAGACACGTCCCCAGGCTCCGTGAGATCCGGCCACTGCTGAGGTTGCAGATGCCCCGCGTCAGCCGCCGGAGCCGGCTGGAGCGAGCCGCGACCATCGAGGATCTCCGGACACTGGCCAGGAAGAGGATTCCGCGCGCGGTGTTCGACTACGTCGACGGCGCCGCCGAGTCAGAGGTGAGCGCCGCCCGTGCGCTCGAGTCCTTCGCCAGGGTGGAGTTCCTCCCTCGGGTGCTGCGTGGCCTGGAGACCCCCGATCTGTCGACCAGCCTGCTCGGCTCGGCCTCCTCCCTGCCGGTGATCCTGGCCCCCACCGGGTTCACCCGCATGATGCACCACGAGGGCGAGCTCGCTGCGGCTGCCGCCGCTGCCGAAGCGGGCATCCCCTACGTGCTCTCGACTCTGGGCACCATGCCCCCGGAGCGCATCGCCGTGCCGGCGTCCGGCCGGTGGTTCCAGGTGTACCTCTGGAAGGACCGTGCGACGACGCGCGCATTGGTCGACCGCGCGGCCGAGAGCGGATTCCGGGCGCTCGTCCTCACCGTCGACACCCCGGTCGCCGGAGCCAGGCTCCGCGATGCCCGCAACGGCTTCAGCATCCCGCCCGCGCTCACGGCCCGTACCTTGCTCGACCTGGCGCGCCACCCGGCATGGTGGTGGAACGTCCTGACGACCGAGCCCCTCACGTTCGCCTCGCTGACCAGCACGGAAGGTGAGCCGGCGGCCATGGTGAACCGGATCTTCAACCCCGGTGCCAGGCTTGAGGACCTTCAGTGGCTGCGCCGGATCTGGGACGGCCCGCTGGTCGTCAAGGGAGTGCTGAGCGCTCAGGAGGCGAGCCGCGTGGTGTCGGCCGGAGCCGACGCGGTGATCGTGTCGAACCACGGCGGCCGGCAGTTGGACCGTGCCGCCACGCCGTTGGAGGCCCTCGGCGAAGTCGTTCAGGCCGTCGGGTCCCAGGCGGAGGTGTACATGGACGGCGGTGTCCGATCCGGCGCCGATGTCGCCGCGGCGGTCGGCCTCGGGGCCCGCGCCTGCCTGATCGGCAGGTCCTACCTCTTCGGGCTGATGGCAGGCGGCAGGCCCGGAGTGCGGCGCGCGCTCGACATCTTCAGGACCGAACTTTCCAGAACCATGTCACTCGCCGGTGCGGGACGCCTGGACGAGCTCGCGGAGGGCATCGTCAGGCTGCGCCGGTGACCGTACACAGAGAGGATCCCGTTGACCATGCAATTCGTTACGTACAGAAGCCGTGAGGGCGAACGAGTCGGCGTAGTCAAGGACGGTGTCGTCCACGGACTCGACGAGGGAGTACGGCTGATCGACCTGCTGGGTGATGACGGCACGCGCCTTTACGCGACTGGTGAATCCGCCCTGCGGGACCCGCGCGAGATCCTGCAACTGGACGCCGTCTCACTCGCACCACCGATTCCGCAACCCCCCGCTGTGCGGGACTTCGTCACCTTCGAACAGCACGTGTCGGGTACGGCCGCCATCGCCGTCGAGAACGCGACCGTTCCCGCGCTGTGGTACGAGATCCCCACCTTCTACTTCTCGAACCCGCACTCAGTCATCGGGGCGAAGGACGACGTTCCGCTGCCACCCGGATGCGAACGCTTCGACTTCGAACTCGAAGTGGCCGCCGTCATCGGCCGTGAGGGCCGGAATCTGTCACCAGAGGCTGCCGCAGACCACATCGTGGGCTACCTGGTGATGAACGACTGGTCCGCTCGTGACCTGCAGTGGCGCGAGATGCAGCTCCATCTGGGACCGGCGAAGGGGAAGGACACCGCGACGACCCTGGGACCCGCACTCGTGACGGCAGACGAACTGGAGAGCCGGCGCAGCGGCACCTCCTTCGACTTGACGATGTCCGCCGCGGTGAACGGAAACGTCGTCGGCACCGACGTCTTGTCTCACATGTACTGGTCCTTCGAGGAACTGGTGGCGTACGCCAGCCGCGGAACCAGGGTCCTCCCCGGGGACATCATCGGCTCGGGCACCTGCGGCAGCGGCTGCCTGGCGGAACTGTGGGGGCGCAACGGGATCGACAGCATTCCGCCCCTTCAGGCCGGAGACGAGGTCACACTCTCCGTCGAGCTCCTGGGCGAGCTGAGCAACCGCGTGACCAACGGCGATCCATTCCAACCCCTGCGAGCCCAGCGGCACGTTTCGGACGAGGACCCGCAGACGTGACGAGGCACCACCCATCAAGAGGAGCGAGAGTCATGCCCACACCCCCCACCCGGGTCATCACCGGACACGACGGAGGGACGGCCATCGTGACGTCGATGGGCCCGCCGGCCAACGTCTTCGAGATACAGACTGTTCCTGGCGTCGTGTTCTACGAGCTCTGGAACACCACGTCGACTCCGGTGGTCATCGACAACGGCCCGGATCCGACCGACACCCCGCTGCAGATCAAACCGTCCCAGAACGGCACGGTCATCCGCATGATCGACTACCCGCCCGACTCGGAGACGTTCCTCGCGAGGTCGGCCGAAGAGATGCGTGAGACTTTCCGGGAGATGGGGGAAACGGACGTCACCCCGAAGGCTTCTGAAGCACGCCACCCCGGGATGCACCGGACGGAGACGGTCGACTACGCCGTCGTGATCTCAGGGGAGATCACGTTGACCCTCGACGACAGCGAGACAGACCTCAAGACGGGAGACGTGGTCATCCAGCGCGGAACGAACCACGCGTGGGCGAACCGCAGCGGTGCACCCGCCCGCATGCTCTTCGTCCTGATGGACGGTCAGTACGATCCGGCTCTGGCCGCCCACTTCTCCCCGTGACCCGAGTGCGGCCAGGTCAGCGAAGTACGGACACGGCGCCCCGCCCGCAGATCGCCGACGCCGAACCCAAGATGCTTGGCCCGGCCGCGCACGTCGCCGACGTGGACAAGGCGAGGCATCGATGTGGAGGCGTCTCAGCAGTGCGGTGTACGTCGGCTGTGAGTGGGCCGACCCGCGCACCGACCTGGCCCTCGACCAGCGTCTCGACGACGCCAACGCCCAGACGCGGCAGGCCCACTCCGGCCGAGTGCTCGGCAGCATCACCCTGCCGCTGCAGGCGTCCGACCTCGCCCTGCGTGAGCTCCTGCGGGCCACCGACGAGCTTGGGCTGCGCGTGGTCGACATGCCCGCCAACGTCCGGGGCACCTATGTCGGCCACCCGTCGCTGTGGCTGGTGTGGGAGGCCATCACCGAGCGCGGCCTGGTTGTCTTCCTACATCCGCACGGCGTCACGGACCCTGGATACCTCGACTGCGCGCTGTGGAACTCCGTCGGACAGACAGTCGAGGAGGCACGCGCCCTGGCGTCGATCATCTTCGAGGGCCTACTCGACCACTTGCCGACGCTGAAGATCGTCATCTCCCACGGCGGCGGCTACCTGCCTTGCTATTGCGGTCGCCTCGACCGCAACGTCCACACCATTCCCAACAGCGCCCGCAGTACCTGCGCGGCCCGCAAGTCGCCGTCAGGCCGCTGACTGACCGCGCCGTAGCCGTACCTCGTGCGCCCGCACGTGTGGACGACATGGGATGAGCAGTGAAACGCAAAGGAGTATGCGATGACCAAGGACAACCGTACGCACAAGGGATGGAAGGGTCTGCCGGGCCGTCCTCAGCCGTATGTGCTCCGATCCGGCGAAGGAGAGCACTCGGTCCTCGTGGACCAGGTGGCCACGGTGCTGGTCAGCGGCGATGAGACCGGCGGCCAGTTCGGGCTCCAGCTCATCGAAGGTCCTCGCGGTGATGTGATCCCGGCCCATCTGCACCCGGGGGTCCACCACACCATCTGGGTCCTGGACGGCGCCGTTCGGGTGTGGGCAGATGACCTGCGAGGTCTCAAGATGGCGAAGACGCTGGAGCGGAACGACTTTCTCTTCATTCCGGCCGGAACCATGCACACCTTCCAGATCCGGTCCAGTACGGCGCGGATGGCCGGAATCAACACCGGCGGGTTCGAACGCTACGTGCATGCCTTGGGTATGCCGACCGATTCGCCTGAGCTTCCCAAGGAGCCGATCGCTCCTGTCATGGAGGACTACCGGGTGGGGGGTGAGGAGTTCGGCATCGAATTCCATCCGGAATGGGACCACACGACCGCCGAGCGCTGAACTCGGTCGCCTTTCGACAGGCCCTGCAGGCCAAGCCGCCGGCGTGCTGCCCACGAGAGGGCCGGTCCGCGCGGGGTGGTGGATCCCGTCGGTCCCGCCACCTACCTTGGGTCACAGTGAGCCTTTTCCACCCTCACTCTGAGCTGGTCAGATGAAGGGTGAGGACGGCCTGGACGAGACTGGTGATCCGGGTGGTCGAGCACCGAAGTTTGCGGAGGAGTCGCCAGGACTTGAGGGTGGCGACGGCCTGCTCGGCGAGGGCCCGGATCTTTGCGTGGGACTGATTCATCGCCTTTTGGCCTGTGGAGAGGGTGTCCCAACGTCCCCGGCACGGGATACGGACTGTGCCGCCGGCACCTCGGTATCCCTTGTCGGCCCAGCACGGGATGCCGATCTGTGCGAGGGCGTCAACGATACCGTGCTCGCGGGCCGCGCGGATGTCGTGGACAGCGCCGGGCAGGGCCGGTGACGCCCACAGCAGTCGGCCGCAGGGGTCGGCGATGACCTGCACGTTCCGTGCCTCTTGTGTTTGCCGGAGTAGAACGGCCGGTCCGCGGCGATGCGGTCGATCGGCAGGAGCGTGCCGTCCAGGATCAGGTACGCCTTCACCGATGCGGTCCGCACCGCGTCGGCGAGGCTGGGGGCGAGAGTGGCCAGGAGCTCGACCGCTTCGGTGACATAGCGGTAGGCCGTCGTGGTGCCGATGCCGAACCCGGCCGCGAGCTGGGCATAGGTGTGTCCCACTCGCAGATGGGCGAGGGTGAGCAGGGCCTGGCGGCCGGCGCTCAGGCGCCGCCACCGGGAGCCGATCGTGCGGCGGTGGCGCAGCAACTGCTGCGTAAGGAAGCGGAGGGCGGAGCTGGACACGTAGACGCCCGAGGGGTAGACAAGCACGTGAAGCCTCTGGTGGAGACGGTTCTCTTGGTCGAAAACCCATCTACCAGGGGCTTCGCCATGCTGTCAGCCCAACTGCCATACTCCTGAAGTAGGTTGGAAAAGGCTCAGTGAGCTTCCCCGCATCCAGTTCCACCGGATCGGCGTACAGCCCCCGGTCGTCTCGACCGGCCTGCCTGCGAGGAACTGCTGGGCATGCTCGGCGTAGAACCGGGCCGTCCAGGCACACTTTTCAACCTCGGCCGGCGCCTCGCTGATCGGCTTGCTCATGTAGAAGTACGGTCACCGCCCTCAGCTTGAACCGCTGGTTGGTGCCGCCGGTGCAGTTCCACTGCTGGACAGCGGCGCCATCGGCCTAGCGTCAGGTGTGGATGCTCAGAGCAACAGGCATGAGATCCGTCGGTTGCCGACGGGTCTGCAGGTACATGCCGAACCAGTTGTGGAATTCCACGATCAGGTGATCTATGTGTCCTCGGACCATCGACTCGGGCGTGCCGTCTCGCCAATAGATGGCAAGGCGCGCGTCGAATCCAGGCGAGGTGTCACGGAACTGGTGCAACAGGTAGAGTGTCGCCTCGCCGTCGGTCGACTCGCCACGGCCCATGATGCGATGCGGCATTTCGGGGTCGAGGGGGATCGGAATGCCGCTCCAGTCCTGCAGCGGTGTCAGATGCCCCAGCGCCGGCGTCTCGGAATGTCCTGGCGTTTCCAGTATCCCGATCCTGCCATCCGGAAGCGGCATCGCCCCGAGGTGCTCAGGGTGGGCCCGCTGCATCCCTGGGGCGTTCCCGCCGGTGTATCCCGCCAGGAACCATTCGATGAACTCGGCGCTGCTGCCTTCCGACACGTGGGCGAATGCCACGGACTCCCTGAAGCCGTCGCCGGAGCGGTCGCGCCAGACCTGCTCCCGCTCCTCGTTCTCCCGGATCTCCTCTGCAAAGAGGTCGGCCATCTTCTCTGGCCCCAGCTTTCGGGCTAGAAGAGCCATCATTTGCCTGGCCCGGCGTACCTCCATCTTGAGGATGTCGTCGGCAGGCACCTCGGTGCCCGATTTGGAGAATGTGACTTCTTTCATTGCTAGCCATCCTTTCGATTGACAGTGCCGATTTGACTGGACGGTTGTGAGGGCATCCGCGATGAGGGGACCGCTGTGGCGAGAGCGGCGCGCTCCGTGAAGGAGTGGTGGCAGCAGGACGGCACCCGGATCGCCGCCCACCTTCCACGTGCCGTGCTCCCGATCGGTGAGATCGTCTCCTTGTTGGTAAGTCGCACTTCGGCCGACGTGCGTCCCCGTAGGCGTGGTTTCCGGTGGATGACGCGGACACCAGTTGGGCCGCACGACAAGGGTTGACCTCGGCCTGCGCAACTCGAGCGCATAGTCTCAGCGCACGTCGGTGACAGTTTCCGCCTCTTGGTGCGTGTTCGCCGTGGATCAAGGTGCCGGACGATGTGTGGGCGGGGACGAGTCCGGCGCAGGAGGCGAGGTGGGTGGGGAAGCTGGTGCCGTTGCCGACGGTGACCAGCACCAAGGCGGCGGTCCCACCGCGACCCCGGCATCGAGGTAAGGACCTTGGAAAGGGTGTGCCTCCAGCAGTTCGTTGATCTGGGCTTCCAGGGCCCGGCGTTGTCTGTGGACGGCGGCGAGAGAGGGGACCACGACGTCGAGGGTGCCGTTGCCGGGAACGACGACGGTCTGTTCGTCGAGCGCGTCGAACCCCCTGTGCGACTCGCGCCGCCGTTCTCGCCTCAGGTCGGTAGGACGACGAGCTTGCCGGTTGTCTGCCGGGCCTCCATCAGCCGGTGCATTTCGGGTGCCTGATCGAGCTGATAGCGTCCGCCCAACGTGAGCTTCAACCGGCCGTCCTTGACGTACTCAGCGAGCTCCGCAATGGTGCTGTCGACGAAGTCAGGACGCGCGAGGTAGGGGCCGAGATAGAACGATCGCAGCGTGAGGTTGCGAGGGATGAGCTGCAAGAGGTCTACCGTGCGGTCCCCCTCACCTACGGCGCCGTAGACAGTCATCCTGCCCCCCTGGGCCATGACGTCGAGCGATCGGCGGAACATCTCGCCGCCCGCCATCTCCATGACCACGTCGGCACCCTGTTGGTCGGTTGCGGCCCTGAGCTGGTCGGGCCAGGTTGCGTCGGCCGGGTCCAGCGCGTGGCCGCCGTGAGTCCGGATGAAATCCCGCTTATGCGGCGAGCTGGCGAGGCCGAACACCTTCGATGCTCCGTAGATGCGCGCCAGTTGAAGCGCGATCATGCCGACGCCGCCCGAGGCGCCCTGCACGAGGACGGCTTCCCCGGGCTGCACCGGCGTGGCGTCCTTGAGAATCGCTGCCGCCGTCAACCCTTGCACGATCAGCGCTACCCCCGCGATCGGGTCCAGCCCGTCGGGCACCCGAAAGACCGCGTCCTGATCCGCGATGGCGTACTGCGCGTACGCGCCGCCGTTGTGCAGCGCGAAGACGACGTCGCCTGCCCGGTGGCGCGTGACGTCGCGTCCGGTGCTGACGATCTCGCCGGCGAACTCGCCTCCGACCGTGAAGGGGAAGTCGGTGGGTTCGGGATAGTACTGGCCTTGGCGCCGGTGCGCGTCGGCCCAGTTGACCCCTGCGGCCATGACCTTGATCAGAACCTCGGACGGCGCGGGCTCGGGAACCGGAACCTCCTCCACCACCATCACCTCGGGTTCCCCGAACTCATGGATCCGTACTGCTCGCATCGATTTGCGCATTTCGTCCCTCATCGTGTGCCGTCGGTCATGAGCGCCGCAGTCCAGCCTCTAGGAGGAGTGGTCGCAGCCGCTCCTGGTAGACCTGGATTCCTTCGTCGTAGTCGGGGAACGAGATGGCCATCCCGTCGAGTCCGCCGTCGGCCATTCGTTGGATGCCGTCCACGATCTGCTCGGGTGTGCCCACAAGGGGGAGCGCGAACGCGCCGCCCGCCGCGCGCGAGAGCATCTCGCGCTTGAGCTCCTCAGTGAAGTCCACCGTGTGCGTGTTGCCGGAGTTACCAAGCGCTGCGGTGACGAAGGTCTCCGCGGTGGCGGCGTCCACGTGCTCGCGCGTGTAATAGTCAAGCTGCTGCCGGGCTTCCTTCTCGGTGTCGGCGCAGATCACGTAGCCGTGGCCGAACACCTTGACCTCGCGGCCGGCCTCCGCGGCCAGGGCGCGGTTCTGGTCGACCATCTTCGGGATCAGCTCGTAGCTGGGGAAGGCCCGGAAGTTGATGTCTGCGTGACGGGCGGAGAATGCCGCGCCCTCGTCGCTGTTGCCTGCGCACATGATCGTGGGCCAAGGCTGCTGCAGCGGCTTGGGTTCGGAGACGATCCCGGCCCCTTGAAAGTGCTCCCCCTCGTGGTCGAACGGCTCGGGCTCGGTCCACATGCGCTTGAGCAACCCCAGCCACTCCGCGGTGGCGCCGTAACGGTCGGCGTCGGGGTCCAGCTTCATGCCGAACATCTCGAACTCCCGGGGGGAGAACCCGGCCACGACGTTGATGCCGAATCTGCCGCCGCTGATGTGATCCACGGTCGCGGCCATCTTCGCCGCCATCACCGGCGGGTACAGTGGCACGTGAAATGTCGCGAGGATCTGGATTCGGTCAGTCACCGCAGCCAGGCCGGCGGCCCAGGTGAAGTTGTCGAATACGCGCGCCAGTTCCGGTGTGATATGCGGTGTGTTGCACCACTTGGCGATCGGGATAACCGCCTCGAACCCCGCCGCCTCTGCCGCCTTCGTCAGGCGCACCTGCTCGGGCCAGGTCACCTTGACCAACCGTTCCGTGGCCGACGACATCGTCGAGCCCCGCGCTGAGTTGAACATGAACATTGCCAGCTTGAACGGGTTGTCGCTGCTCAGCAATGGCGCGTGGGCACTCGCCACCCGGCGTTCAGTCTCCGCGTCCGCTGTCACGCGCGCTCCATTCCATTTGTCATCGCCCATCCGTCAACACCGCCTGGTGCTCGTCGCTCTAGCGTCTTGGGGAACAGTTGCGCGCGGACATGCGACTGCGCGAGATCTGTTCGCTCCGTCTGGACTCTCCATGACAGACTCCAGAGTCCGGACTCTCGATTAGAGGTTACATCTCTTTCGGTACCCGTCAAGCGACCCTGATGCCTTGAGCTGGCTGTCGTGCCGCAACGCTGAAAGAGCTGAGTCTTTGAGCGTGCTCTTTTGAACTGCCTTACCTGTTACCGCACTTGGCGGGCGCATTGGTTTCGTCGGTCGACGGCTCCGGGCCTGTGGTGGTTGTCCGTGCGCGTAGGCGGTCGCTTGCTCCCGCACCGTGTACGGGATGCGGGACACCGAGCGGGTGGTCTCACAGCCGTTACGTCGGACGGCTCGGCGATGCGTCGCTGGGCGGCCGCCCCGTGCTGATCGAGCTGAGCGTGCGCCGTCTGTACTGCGAGAACGCCGCTTGCGGGAAGGTGACGTTCGCTGAGCAGGGAGGGGGTTTGGCCGTGCGTGATCAGCGGCGTACACCGCTGCTGCAACGTGTGGTCGAAGTGGCGGGGGTGTTGCTGGCGGGCCGGAGCGGGGCCCGGATGCTGCGGGTCCTGAACGTCATGCTGTCGCGGTGCAGTGCCCTGTCGCAGCTGATGCGGATGCCGCTCCCGCCCGTTGGCTCGCGGAGCTTGCCCAGCGCAAGCTCCGCAACAAGATCCCCGATGCTCACCGACCGCGTGCCCTACGAGGAACTCGGCGGGACCTACTTCGCCCGACCCCGAACGCGCCACCCGCCGGGCGATCAACCAGCTCGGCTACACCGTCACCCTCAACCCCGTCGAAACCGCCGACTGACCACCAGCCACAGACAGCCGGCTACCCCACGGCGGTTCGGGTATCCAGTGCTGCCCACGCTAACTCTGACCTGGACCTATTTACGCGTCAGACCCCAGATTCGACGTGTCGAATCTTCTCACTCGCCGACTCCGAACTCCGGAGTCTTGTCTACGACTACGCGAACCGCTATCATCGGCCTGGTGCCTACCAATCGTCGTGAAGCCGCGCAGCCCGCAGTGCCGACTGGTGTCCGAGTGCCGCGGCGTCAGCGGTCTCAGGAGACGTGGGAGCGCTTGTTGAAGGCTGGCGCCGAGCTGCTCGCCGAGCGCGGGTACGAAGGGTTCACGCTGCCGGAGGTGGGCCGCCGAGCGGGCGTGTCGAACGGCGGGATGTACTGGCGAGTGGACAGCAAGGAGACGCTGTTCACGGCTATTCACGAGCAGTTCTTGACGCGTGTCACCGCAGGCATCGACGCCTTCTATGCTCGCGAGGACATCGCGCAGATGGAACTCGACGAGCTCATCGAAGCAGTGGTCCGACACACCGCCGACTCTGTCGACCGTGAGCGCTGCCTGCTGCGGGCCTTCGTCCTCAGAAGCGGCAGCGATCGGGAGACGGCCGCCCGGGCAGCAGTCGTGTCGCGTCACCACGCGGCGTCGCTTCAGGCGCTGCTCGCGCCCCGCTTGCGCGCCGTCGGACACGCGGATTCGGAGGCCGCCGTAGCCTTCGCGTACTCCGTGGTCTTCAACACTTTGATCACTCGAATGACCTGGCCTGAGCAGTACCTACCACCGCATCCCTCCTGGGATGAGCTCGTGACTCGGCTCTCCCATCTGATCCGCGCCGACCTCCTTGGCGACCTGCGAGAGAAGTCAGGCGGCCGACGGCCCTCCGCGCGGCGCGCCCGTGCGACATGACGCGAGGCTCACGGCGTCCGATCGCGTCCACGATGATCGTCATCACCACTGTCGTGGGGAACACCAGGCCGGGTTCACGTACCCGATGCGTCGCCGAGGGAGAGTCGCCGTAGCGCGTCCCGCCTCCGTCCCTGTTGCGATCGCCAGGTCGACCGGCAGCAGTTCGGCCCGCACCCCGAGCTGGTCGTAGGCGTTCCGCAGCGTCAGGCACGCGTTCACGCACACGTTCTCCGGGACACGGCCGTCGACGAGGGAGCACAAGGGCAGCGCCACCGGGTTCGACGTCGAGGAGTACTACTGGACGATGGCCAAGGCGGCCCGCGTCGAGGAGATCCTCGCCGGGCACACTCGGATCATGGACGCCTACGACCCGGAGCGGACCGTCGGGCTGGTCCTGGACGAGTGGGGCACCGGATACGGTGTCGAGTCGGCCACTCACCCCGGCTTCCTGTTCCAGCAGAACACCCTGCGCAAGGCGCTCGTGGCGAGCCTGCACTTCGCCGCCTTCTACCGGCACGCCGACAGCCTAGTGTCATAAGTCAGGAATTCTGTTCAGATATCCTGCGAGGCGTTCAAGGATCTCGTCTGCGGTCTTCGTCCAGACGAAGGGTTTCGGGTCTTCGTTCCAGGACTTGATCCAGGTGCGGATGTCCTTCTCAGTGCCTGGACGTTCTTGTGGACGCCTCGCCGTATCTGCTTCGTCGTCAGCAGCGCGAACCACCGCTCGACCTGGTTGAGCCAGGAGGAGCGGGTGGGGGTGAAGTGCACGTGGAAGTGGGGATGCGCGGCCAGCCACCGCTGGATGGCGGGGGTGTTGTGCGTGGATGCTTTGTCGCAGACCAGGTGCACGTCCAGCCCGTCGGGCACCTCCTTGTCGATCCGGATGAGGAACTTCTTGAACTCCACGGCGCGGTGCCGGCGGTGGATCCGGCCGATCACCTCGCCGGTGGCGGTGTTCAGCGTGGCGAACAGGGTGGTGACGCCGCCGCGCACGTAGTCATGGGTACGGCGCTGGCATGCCCGGCATCATCGGCAGCACCGGCGCCGACCGGTCCAGAGCCTGGATATGCGTCTTCTCGTCGACACAGAGCACCAGCGCATGCTCGGGCGGAGCGAGATACAGCCCGACCACGTCACGAACCTTTTCGATGAACTGCGGATCCTTGGAGAGCTTGAAGGTGTCCACCAGGTGTGGCTTGAGGCCGAAGGTCCGCCAGATCCGCGCGATGGCCGACTGAGACAGGCCCCCTCCTTGGCCATCGACCGCGTCGACCAGTGCGTGGCGTCCTTCGGCGTGCTCTCCAGCGTCCTGACGACCACTTCCTCGACCTGGCCGTCAGTGATCTTCCGAGGCCCGCCCGGGCGCGGTTCGTCGGTCAGGCCCTCCAGCCGGTCCCGCACGAAACGGGCCCGTCACCGGCCCACCGTGTGCGCCTCCACACCCAGCCGGTCCGCAACATCCCTGTTCGAGGCGCCGGTTGCGCACTCCAGCACGATCCGGCACCGCAGAGCCAGCGCCTGCGACGACGTCCGGCGTCTCGCCCAACGCGTCAGCGTCTAACGCTCGTCATCGGTCAGCACGAGCTCGGCCTTCGGCCGTCCCGTCCTCGCCACCCGGCCCATCATGCCGAAGCCACAGAGACTTACGCAGCGAATTCCCGACTCAGGACACTAGTCATGGCCAACATCGCCCAGACCGTCAACGTCGTGCAGACCATGCTGCGCACCGATGGCGAGGCACTCGTCCTGACCCCCAACTACCACGTCTTCGCCATGAACAGGCCCCAACCGAACGATGGTCATGCCCACCCCGAGAGCCACAATCGCCCAGGTCGCCGCAGAGGCCGGCGTGTCTGCCATGACCGTCTCCAATGTCATCAACGACCGCCCCGGAGCGGCGGAGCCGACTCGGCAGCGCATCCTGGACGTCGCGAGACGACTCGGCTACACCCCACCCACCCGCAACGGCAGGCACGGCCGCACCGGCCTCATCGGCGTATTCACCCTGGACCTCACCGGCCAGTACAGCCTCGAAATCGTGCGCGGCATCGCCGAGGAAATCGCCGACGACCAACGCGAACTGCTCCTGAACGCCTCCCTCGACGCCGCCCGCGAACGCGAACGCATCTCCTTGTTTGCCGGCGGCCTTGTCGACGGACTGCTGCTCATCGCCCCGTCCTCTCACCGGCAACGGAACAAGCGATCGAGGCCGGCGATCTGCCGGTCGTGGTCATCGATCCGCGCCGCCTCGACCTGGACCTGCCCAGGGTGACGATCGACAATTACGACGGCGTACGGGCCGGCACCCAGCACGTGATCGAGCTCGGCCACCGGCGTATCGCCTACATCCGCAGCGAGGACGACCACGAGAGCACCGACCTGCGCCACCGCGGCTACACCGACGCCCTGCGCCTGGCTGGCCCGCCACCACGGCGGCGTACACGCGGCGACGCAACTGCTGACCACACAGCACCCCACCGCCATCGTCGCCGGCGCCGACCTGATAGCCCTGGGTGCCCTCGACGCCGCCCGAGCGCTCGGACTGTCCGTGCCGGACGACCGTCGATCGTCGGCTTCGACGACCTGTCGCAGGCCGCCCACAGCACTCCGCCGCTGACCACCGTGCAACAGCACCCGTACGAGATGGGCCGAGCGGGCACCCGAGCCCTGATGTCCCTCATCGCCCGCCAGCCCCTCGCGACTGGGACATCCGCCTGACCGCGAAGCTTGTCCTACGCGCCACGACGGGCCCCCGACTGACGACGCCTGCAGGTCCAGCCGTCCCGTTGAACCTGCCAGCCCAGGCCGTCGGCGCCGACCTCGGATGGCTTGCTGGAGGAGTGCGGGATGGCCTCGGATCTTGGGGTGTGGGGCAGTGCCGTTACGGCCGAGGAGTGTCCAACGGATTCCGGTGAGGACGGTGCGGACAGCGCGGGCGGCTTGCCCGAAGGGCACTCCGGCGATGCTCATGCGGGACCGGCTCGATGTCCTGTTCGAGGACGACGAGTTCGTCGGGCTGTATCACTCCGACGGCAGGCCGGGGCTGTCATCCGGCCGGCTGGCCCTGGTGTCGGTGCTGCAGTTCGCGGAGAACCTGTCCGACCGGGCGGCGGTTGATGCGGTCCGCACCAGGATCGACTGGAAGTATGCCCTCACGGCTTTGAGCTGGACGATCCGGGCTTCGACCACTCGGTGCTGTGCGAGTTCAGGGCCCGGTTGGCCGAACAGGACGGCGCCGCCGACCAGTTGCTGCAGGTGATGCTGAGCGCCTGATGGAGGTCGGCCTGCTCAAGGCCGGGAGGCCGGCAGCGAACCGACGCCACTCATGTGCTGGCCCGGTTCGCACCCTCAGCCGCCTGGAACTGGTCGGGGAGACGCCGCGGGCGGCGCTGGAGGAGTTGGCCGAGGCGGCCCCCGGCCGGCTGGCGCCGCTGATCGAGCCCGAGTGGGCCAAGCAGTACGGACGCCGGGTGGAGATCGGCAAGCTGCCGGGCGGGAAGGCAGCCGTGACCGCCCGGGCCGAGGAGTTCGCCCGGGGCGGCCAGAACGTCCCTACCGCCGCCTGCGCCCCCACCCGGCCTGCGGCTTCTTCCTCGGGTGGAGACCCTGCGCCAGGTCTGGGTCCACCACTACTACTGGGACGTGGACGGATTGCTGCCCTGGCGGGACGGTCACGCCCTGCCGCCCGCCTCGCTGTTCGACTCCCCATATGACACCGATGCACAGCGCTGACCGCTCCGGGCACCGACGGTTGAAACGGGCTGGGAACACGGGTACTCTCACTAGAGAACAGAGTCCGGACTCTGGGTTCTTGGGAACGTGAGCGAGGCTGTCGGCCATTGCGCGCAGCCACCATGAGTCGAGCTGTTGACCATTGGCCCACCGAGACAGGCAGTGGGTGCCCGACCCCTTCCGGAGATCAGTCCGACAGTGCTCTCTTCGATTCCTGGCGCATTCGTTGATTTCCAGGGCCGGATGGGACACGCCGGTAAGGGCCCAACTTCGAGTGACCAACCGCCGATGCCCTTCACTCGCTGCGCCGTCACCACGGGCGCAGCCGGAGGCGAGGCTCAGCGCACAGAAACCGCAGGAGGAGGAAGGTTTGGACACCGTCGATGAGAACTTGCAGCCACATGACAATGGCACAGGTACCCTGATACCGGCCGATCGGGGACTAACCTCGCAGTGGTTGTTGACCAACAATCCTAAGAAGATCCACAGGCTCGAGGGCCACGGAGGTCAGGCCACCGAACCGGTCGTGCTCACGAGCGCCGGACGCGTACACGAGAGCTCCTCGCGCACGAAGGTGGAGCGGATGGGACGCGATCGGGGCGCAGATCGGCCTTGGCCCGAACGGCGCGCACGCATGTCCCCCTGCGGCGGTGTGAGGTGAGCACCGTGCGCAACCTGATCAGCGACGCGGAGTACCGCCGCGTTCTGGGGCATCTCCCGACCGGCGTCACGGTCTTGACCGCATTCCTTCCGGACGGCACGCCCACAGGAATGGCCGCGAACTCAGTGACCTCCGTTTCGCTGAAGCCCCCAATGATCCTGGTCTGTCCGGCCAAGAGCTCCACCACATGGCTCTCGATCCGGGACGCTGGTCGGTTCTGCGTGAACTTCCTCGCCAGCCATCACGCGGAGCTCTGCGCCAGATTCGCACAAAGAGGCACGGAACGGTTCGCCGGCGTCGACTGGCACCCGGGCGCGGCGGGGCCTGCGCTGGACGACGCCATCGGCTGGCTTCAATGTGAGATATTGGCCGAGCACGAGGCTGGCGATCACACCGTAGTGATCGCCGGAGTCACGGATATCGAGGCTTCGCCCCAGGGGAGTCCGCTTGTTTTCTTCAAGGGCAAGTTCGGCACGTTCTCCTGAGCGCGGTGGCGTCAGTGCTCGGAGGGGGGCCGGTGCCCCAGAACCCGGACCGGGACGATGCGTCGGCTGATCTCGAAGGCCCGCCTGGTGGTCGACTCCAAGAACCTCGGCCACTACGTCCGCCTCCCCCTGCAACTCTGCCGCCGACCTCAAGAGCGGAGACATCCTCAGGCAGGAGATGACCAGATCATTCCCCCGTCCGCGGCCGACGGGCACCGCTGCGTCGGCAGTCGGTGACCGTCCTGTTGTCGCGGAGCTCAGCAGCAGCCTGCCGTATGCGTGCTTGTGGCAGCCATCGTCGTCGCAGTCGTGGTGGCTGCCAGCGGGCCGGGAAGATCGGCGAGACGGTGCTAGGTGTGTGGCCCGGAGTGTGGTGGAGCGTCACGGTGGTGCCGCCCAGCGTCAGCTTCCGGCCGTCGGCGATGTCCAGGTCGCGGCTGGGTGCGTTGGCGCGGGCGGTGGAGACGAGGAGGTCCCAGTCGGCCGGGCCATCACGACCCGGGCGCCGTACTGGTCGGCCAGGTACTGGGCGCCGCCGAAGTGGTCACCGTTGCCGTGCGTGACCACAACGTTACCTGATCGTCGACGGGTCGGCCCCCAGGCTGTGCAATCTGGAGACGATGTACTGCTCTGCCACGTCCGGTGTGTTGAGGGCGTCGATGAGGATGATGCCGCGTGGGGTGAGGATCGCTGTGGCAGACACAAAACCGACGCTGAGCACGGCAACGTTGTGGAAGATCCGCAGTGGCGCGGGAGCGGGGGGCCTCGGCGGAGGCGCGCTCGGGAAGCGGCGACGCAGCGCCGACGGTGACCGCTGCGGTGGCGCCGTGCTGCCAGAAGCGGCGGCGCGTCAGGGCTCCGTGCGGGCGGCCTTCGGGCGATGCCGGGCGGGTGTAGTCGGTTTGCGGCTCGTTCACGGGAGAGCTCCTTGATGTGCATGGGGGTGAGGGGTGGCGTGACCGACCGCCCGCCACCGGCATGGGCTGCGTCGCCGGTCCGAGGTTCCTCAGGCGGTCACGACCGCCTGCTCGTCCTTCTCGCCGACTTCGGCGTCACCCAGCGGGCTCACGGGGGCGAAGGCGCCGCCGAGAACGGCTCCGATGGCGACGACAGTGCCGCACCGCTGTACCGGACGGCCGTCGGGTACAGCGGTGCGAACAGGGCGGCCTGGGGCCCGTAGGTGAGTCCCAGGCCGATGCTGTAGAGGACGAGCGCCACCACGACGAGGGCGGTGTTCGCCGTGTTGAGCAGCGCAAAGAACAGGAACATTCAGGCGAGTTGGATGACAAAGCCGGTCCGGTAGACGTGCAGGCGGCCGAACCGGTCGGAGAGCGTCGGCCACCCGCCAAGGTGCTGGCCAGCCAGCCGAGCGCTGCGACCATCACACAGATCAGGATCAGCGTCGGGTCCAAGCCCAGATGGTTCACGGAGTAGCTCTGGACGTAGCCGCCGGTGGTCATGTAGCCGACTGTGTTGTTGGCGGCGAAGAGCAGGGCACCGGCCACGACGAGCGGCCAGTGGTTCTTGAACAGCACGGCGATCCCGGCGCGCGATCGGCTCCTGGTGCTTCAGCTCCTGATAGACGGGGCTTTCCTCGACCTTGCGACGGATGACGAAACCGGCGGCGACGAGGACGACACTGAGCAGAAAGGGGATGCGCCAGCCCCAGTGAAGAACTGGTCGTCCGCGGTGAGGCGGTGACGGCCGCCGGGGCACCGTTGGCCAGCAGCAGGCCGAGCGGTGCGCCGAGCTGGGGGTAGGAGCCGAACCTTCCGCCCTGCGCCGCGGGTGCGTGCTCCACCGAGATCAGCGCGGCGCCGCCCCACTCGCCGCCGGCGGACAGCCCCTGGAGGATCCGCAGGAGGACGAGGATGACCGGGGCGCTCATGCCGATGGAGGCGGACGACGGCACGAGGCCTATCAGGGTGGTGGAGACGCCCATGAGCAGCAGGGTGGCGATCAGCATCGCGCGGCGGCCGAGCCGGTCACCGAGGTGGCCGGCGAGTGCGGCTCCGACCGGCCGGAAGAAGCAGCTCATGCCGATGGCGGCGAAGGAGATGACCAGCGAGTCCTCGCCGAGCCCGTCGAAGAACTGGCTGCTGAACACCAGTCCTGTGCACAAGGCGTAGATGAAGAAGTCGTACCACTCGATGGTGGTGCCCCGCCATGGCGGCGAAGCCGACGGTGCGGTGCTGACTCCGGGTGCCGGATGTCTGAGCGGATGGGGACACGGGGAGTCCGATCGTCGTCGGGTCGTCGTTGGCCCGGGGGACCGGGAGGGTGTCAGACGGCGTGGTCCGGTAGGGGTGTCACCGGTGGGGGTGTCAGACGGTGTAGTCGGGGGCGATGCGGTCGATCCTGCGGCGCAGTGCGTCGAACAGGGTCCGGCCCGCCTCCGTACGGTCGCCCATCTGGAAGGACTCCTTGGTCGAGCGTATCGCCGCCTCCCGGCTCACCGGGGTCAGCGGCTGCCCGGACTGCTGGGCGGCGAGCTGGATCTCGCAGGCCCGTTGGAGAGTCCACAGGGCGGCGAAGGCGGCGGGGACGGTCGGTCCCACCGCCAGCAGGCCGTGGTTGCGCAGGATCATCAGGTCGCGGTCCCCGAGGTCGGCCACCAGCCGTGGCTTCTCCTCCGGGTCGACGGTGATGCCCTCGAAGTCGTGGTAGGCGACCATGTCGTGCAGTTGGGCGGCGTAGAAGTTGTCCGGGTCCAGTCCGCCGCGCAGACAGGCGACTCCGGTGCCGGCGGTGGTGTGGGTGTGCATGATGCAGTGCGCGCTGGGCCGGTTGGCGTGGATCATCGAGTGGATCAGCAACCCCGCCTCGTTGATGGGCCAGTCCGAATCCGACAGGACGTTGCCGTCGAGGTCGATCTTCACGAGGTTCGAGGCGGTCACCTCGTCGTACATCAGGCCGAACGGGTTGATCAGCAGGTGTCCCTCCTCTCCGGGCACCCGGACGGTGATGTGGTTGAAGACCATCTCCACCCACCCGAGGTGGTGGAAGACGCGGTAGCAGGCGGCGAGTTCGAGCCGTGCTTGCCACTCCGCATCACTCGTGTGCGCCGGTTTCGCCGTGCTCGTCGGGGTGTCCAGAACGGTCATGGCCGTGCTCCTTGATTGCTGCGTGGGCATCGCCGGTACCGGGTGAGGGCCTCGGTATGCAGGAGCATGGGGGCGCGACTGCTCAGGAGCCAATGTCGGGATCGACAGTGAGTCTGGCCAGGTGGTGTCCGATGCGACATCAACCGCTGGGTGCTGGTTCTGACGGGCCGGCCAGGGCCGCCAGTTCCAACGTCAGCAGAAGGCGCCGTGCCGGATCGGCGAGCGATACGTCGAAGAGTTGCTCGGCCCGGCGCAGCCGCAGCCGCAACGTGTTCTGGTGAATGTGCAACTCGCCGCTGGCCGCGGCGACATCACCGAAATGCCGCAGATAGGTGAGCAGCGTGGCGCAGTAGTCGGTGGCGTGTTCGGCGTCGTGGGCCCGCAGGAGTTCCGCGATGCCGGTGCGCAGTTCGGCATTCTCGCGTACGGCGCCGACGAGCCGCCGCAGTACCAGCTCCGGCCGCAGGTCCTCGCTGTGGTATGCGCCAGGGCGGGCGCATCGCTCCCGGAGGTGGTCGAGTGCGGCGTCGATGTCGCGGCGCGCCGCGAGTAGGGCGGAAGTCGTCCCGACCGTGGGGGAGTCGACCGCCGTGAACGACCGGTGCAGGCTGTGCCGGACCCGGTCCAGGAGGTGGTTCAGCAGGACACCGGTGGACACGGAGCCGGAACCGGCGGTCGGCAGCAACACGTAGACGCGCTCCCCGAGCAGGGCCGCCGCTGGTTCGTACCCGAGGGAGCGCCCGTCGAGGACGGCCAGGTCCAGCGCCCGAAGCAGAGCGGCGCGGCGTCGAGCCGCGGTGCCGGCTTCCCACGACTCCTCGCCTCCGCGCACGCCCACGGCCTCGGCCAGCCCGATCAGCACGGCGGGAAGGCGGACACCGCCGGGCCGGTCGCCCTGCCCCGACCGGTCCTCCAGCGCGTGACGCAGGGCGCGGTCGCGGCTCTCCTGCTCGGCGTCAACCTGGCGGCGCAGCGCCAGCATGTGCAATGCCGCGACCCGGGCCGCCTCCTGCAGGGTGGGCCCGCAGTCGGAGGCCGCGGCCTCGTCGGGAAACGCGACCCACAGGGAACCAAGTACGTCCTCGCCCGCCCTGATGACCATGGCCGTGCGCGGCAGATCCCCGGCCCGGTGCCGGCGTACGACCGTGTCGCTCACCCAGACCTCTCGGTCCAGGTGGTTGCCGAGCGCGTCCTCGGGTACCCGCCTGCCCAGGATCCCGCGCCGCCGGGTCTCGTCGATGGGCTGGTCGGGCAGGTTCGAGTAGGCGACCACCACCTGCTGTGTGTCCATGATCGCGACAGCGCCGCCGACGATTCCGGCGACCGCGTTGGCCAGGGAGAACAGGTCGCCGCCCGTCGCTCCACCGCCCGGTTCGGCAACCGCCGCGCGTGCGGCCAGGATGGTCGTGACCAGGCGCTGCACATGCGTCCACGGCACCTGCGGATCGACGGCCAGAACGGGGACGCCGCTCTTGGCGACCTGCGCCGACACCTCCGGCGGCGGGGAAGTGGGACACTTGACGGCGAGTGCGCAGGAATGGTCCGCCGCAGTTCGAAGGGCCGTGTCCAACGCGTCACGGTCGGCGACGTCCAGACCGACCCCGAGCAGCAGGTGCCCCGGTGCGGTGGTCCCGAGCGCCTCCGGGCAGTCCAGCAACTCAGCGCCGCCGACGCGCCATTCAGCCGCACCGCCATCGGACAGCAGGCTGATGACACCGCCTCGCAGGGCCTCGACGAGCTGCTCGAGGGGCATCGCGGTCATGCCGACCCTCCGTTCAAGGCGAAGCATCGAGGTGAAGCCTCAAGGTGATGTCGAAAACTACATCACTCAAGCTCCGTGAGTGTAGGCACCGACATTGTTGCGAGCCGCGAGGCGACGCATGCTCGCTGTGAACGGCCACACCGGCCCACGGACACACCCGAAAAGGAGGTGCGACGGCGTTGTCGCATCCGCCCGCATCCCCACCGCACGCCGACCACCTCGGATCACCGTCGTGGGCCCGGGCGCCGTCGGCGCCACCCTCGCCGGGGCGTTCGCCGCGCAGGGCGCCGAGGTCTGTCTGCTCGGACGGCCCGGCCCGCGCCTCGACGCGATCGCCGCACAGGGGCTCCTGCTGCGCGGCCCGGAAACGGGAGTCAACCGGGACACGGGAGGCGCGGTCCGTCACCGCTTCCCCACGGCATACGACGCCGCGCGGCTCACCGTCCCGGACCTGGCTGTCGTCTGCGTCAAGAGCCAGTTCCTGCTTCCGGCCGTCCGCGGTATCCGGACCTGGATCGAGCACGGCACGGACGTGCTGGTCGTGGCCAACGGAGTGGCCTGGTGGCTGCTGTCCACCGTCGAGCGCGCCGGGGAAGACCCCGTGCTGCGATCGGTCGACCCCGACGGGGAACTGCTGCGGCTCCTGCCCGCCGAGCGAGTGATGTCCGGTGTGGCGCACTTCAGCAGCGCTGTCGAGGGGCCGGGCCGGGTGACGCACCTCAGCGGTGACAGGCTGATCATCGGCGACCCGACAGGCGGAATATCCGACCGCGTCCACCGGTGCGCCGCAGCCCTCTCCGTAGGCCCCGTCCGCCCGGAACCCAGCGCGGACATCCGCCGGGAAATCTGGGAAAAGCTGCTGGGCAACGTCAACCTCAACCCCGTCAGCGCACTCACCGGTGCCACCGTCCTCGACATCCTCGACGACCCGGATGTACGGCAGGTCTGCGCCGCCATGTTCGACGAGACAGCGGCCGTCGGCACAGCACTGGGCATCGAGAGCGCCATGACGGCCGACGACCGGCTCGCCATCGCCCGCAAGCTCGGCGCGTTCCGCACCTGCTGCAGGACGCGGCCCGGGGTCGGCCCCTCGAACTCGACGCGATCGTCGGCGCCGTACGCGAACTCGCGCGCCGTACCGGTGTGCCGTCCCCCTCCCTCGACATGGTGCACGGACTGCTCGCCCTGCGCGAGCGGGTCCGCGGCCACGGTGAGTCGTCCGCCAGGTGAAGGAGCCCCGGTGCCACACCCCTTGGGGAAACCTCCATCGAAGATCATCGCTGTCCACCTCAACTTCCGCAGTCGCGCCAAGGAGCGCGGCCGGACCCCCGACCGTCCCTCCTACTTCCTCAAGCCGCCGTCGTCGCTGGCCGGCACCCAGGAAGCGATCGTCCGGCCGCGTGGCTGCCACCTCATGGGCTTCGAGGGCGAGATCGCCCTCGTCATCGGTACGCGGGCCCGACGGGTGCGGCCGGAGGACGGCTGGCGCCACGTGCGCTGGGTGTCCGCCGCCAACGACGCGGGCGTGTACGACCTGCGGTACGCCGACCGCGGCTCCAACCTGCGATCCAAAGGCGCGGACGGGTTCACCCCGATCGGGCCGCGCCTGCTGGACGCCACCGAACTCGACCCCGCCGGACTGCGGTTGAGGACGTGGGTGAACGGCGAGGTGGTCCAGGACGACAGGACCGACACCCTGCTGTTCCCCTTCGGGGAGCTGATCGCGGACCTGTCCAGACTGGTCACCCTGGAACCCGGGGACGTGATCCTCACCGGCACACCGGCCGGGGCCTCGGTGGTCGTGCCCGGGGACGTGGTCGAAGTCGAGGTCGGCGACGGCCGGTTGAGCACCGGTGTGCTGCGCAACCCGATCACCTCCGCCGATCACGACCTGGAGCCGTGGGGCGCGCAGCCCAGGACCGACCGGGCCGAGGAGGAATCGGCCTACGGGGCCGGGTACGTGCCCGAGCCGCTGTTGGACGAAGGCCTTGCCGACGGTCTGCGCTCGGTGGCCGTGGCGACGCTGAGCGCCCAGCTGCGCTCGCGCGGTCTGCCGCACATGTCGATCGACGGCGTGCAACCGGTCAGCGGCACGGCGATGGTGGGCGTGGCCCACACCTTGCGCTATCTGCCGCTGCGCGAGGACCTGTTCAAGCGGTACGGCACCGGCATGAACGCCCAGAAGCGGGCGATCGAGGAACTGCGTCCCGGACACGTCTTGGTCATGGACGCCCGCCGCGACCCGACCGCGGGCACGCTCGGCGACATCCTGGCGCTGCGGGCCGCAAGGCGGGGCGCGGCCGGAGTCGTCACCGACGGGGCCGTCCGCGACAGCGCCGCCATCGTGGAGCTGGGCCTGCCGGTCTACGCGGCAGGCAGACACCCCTCAGTCCTCGGCCGCCGGCACGTCCCCTGGGACACCGGTGTGCCTATCGCCTGCGGCGGGGCCCTGGTGCAGCCCGGGGACCTGATCGTCGGCGACGCCGACGGCGTGATCGTCGTACCGCCTGACCTCGTCGATGAGCTGATCGCCGACTGCCGCGAACAGGAACGGCAGGAGCAATTCATCACCGAGCAGGTCACCGCGGGCGAGAGCGTCGACGGCCTCTATCCGCTGAGTCCGGCCTGGCGGGACGCCTACGAGAACTGGTGCAAGGGAGAAACACAGTGAAGTTCCGCAGCGACCCGTCGGCGATCAGCGGGTCTATCGCCCCCGTCGTCACGCCGTTCACCGCGGACGGTGCCCTCGACCACGACAGCCTGCGCGGCCTGATCCGCTTCCAGCTGGAGTCCGGTTCGCACGGCATCTCGCTCGGCGGCTCGACGGGCGAGCCGAGCGTCACGGAGCGCGTCGCCGCGATGCGCACGGCGGTCGAGGAGATCGGCGACCGGGTACCGTTCCTGCCCGGTACCGGCTCCCACAAACTCCACGAGACGCTTGAACTCACCGCCGCCGCACAGGAATTGGGCGCTGACGCGGCCCTGTCATCACACCGTACTACGCCCGCCCCACGCAGGAGGCCCTCTACCAGTGGTACGCGAGGGTGGCCCGGGAGTTCCCGGACCTTCCGATCGTCGCGTACAACGTGCCTTCGCGTACCGTCGTCGACATCGCACCGGAGACGGTGAAGCGGCTGTTCACCGACTTCGAGAACTTCGTCGGGGTGAAGGAGACCACGAAGGACTTCGAGCACTTCTCCCGCGTGCTGCACGCCTGTGGGCGGTCGCTGCTGGTGTGGTCGGGCATCGAGTTGCTCTGCCTGCCACTGCTGGCACTCGGCGGGGCGGGCTTCGTGAGCGCGGTCGCCAACCTCGCTCCCGGCGCGGTGGCACGGATGTACGAGCTGTGGGAGGCCGACGAGTTCGACGCGGCCCGTGACCTGCACTACCGCCTGCACCCGTTGGTCGACCTGCTGTTCGTCGAGACCAACCCGGCGCCCGCCAAGTGGGTCCTCGCCCAGCAGGGCCGCATCGCCTCGGACTTCGTTCGGCCGCCGTTGACCGGCCCGACCGACACGGGCCTCGCCAAGATCCGCGCACTGCTCTCCGTGGGCGGCGACCTCACCGCACAGATCGGAGCATGACCATGAGCATCGAGAACTTGCCGCCCGTCATCCAGCACTGGATCGGCGGCGAACTGGTCGACAGCGCCGACGGACGGACGTTCCCCGTGGCGGATCCGGTGTCCAACACGCCCTACGCCAAGGCCGCGGCCGGCGGCCCGGCCGACGTCGAACGGGCGGTGGCAGCCGCCGACTCCGCCTTTCCCGCTTGGTGGTACCTGGGCAACCGGGAGCGCGCGAACGTTCTGAACCGCATCGCGGACGCCGTCGAGGCCCGCCACGAGCGGCTGGCGTCCTTCGAGTCGTACGACACGGGACTCCCCATCACCCAGGCGAGGGGCCAGGCCCGCCGGGCGGCGGAGAACTTCCGCTACTTCGCCAACGTCATCGTCGCCCTCGGCGAGGAGGCGTTCCGGCAAGGTGGCGACCAGTTCAGCTACGTCGTACGGAAGCCCGTCGGGGTGGCCGGGCTGATCACGCCCTGGAACACCCCCTTCATGCTGGAGAGCTGGAAGCTGGCCCCGGCTCTGGCCTCCGGCTGCACGCTGGTCCTCAAGCCCGCCGAGTGGACCCCGCTGTCGGCCTCGCTGTGGCCGGAGATCTTCGCCGAGGCAGGAGTGCCCGCCGGGGTGGCCAACATCGTCCACGGCTTGGGGGAGGAGGCCGGTCAGGCGCTGGTCGACCACCCGGACGTACCGCTGATCTCCTTCACCGGCTCCACCGACACGGGCCGCCACATCATCCGCTCCAGTGCCCAGCACCTGAAGACCACCTCGATGGAGCTGGGCGGCAAGTCCCCGGCCATCGTCTTCGCCGACGCCGACCTCGAAGCCGCCCTGGACTCCGTCGTCTTCGGCGTGTTCTCCCTCAACGGCGAACGCTGGACGGCCGGTTCACGGTTCCTGGTGGAACGCCCGGTGTACGAGGAGTTCACCCGCCGCCTGGCCGAGCGGGCGGCGCACGTACGCGTCGGACTCCCCTCCGACCCGGCCACCGAGGTCGGCGCGCTGGTGCACCCCGAACACTACGAACGCGTCCTGGACTACGTCGAGATCGGCAAGAAGGAGGCCCGCCTCGTCGCCGGCGGCACCCGCCCCGACCACCTCCCCGACGGCAACTACCTCCAACCGACCGTCTTCGCCGATGTCGAACGCGACGCCCGTATCTTTCAGGAGGAAATCTTCGGCCCCGTCGTCGCCGTCGGTCCCTTCGACGACGAATCCGAGGCGGTCGAGCTGGCCAACGCCACGCAGTTCGGCCTGGCCGCCTACATCTGGACCTCGAACCTCAAGCGCGGCCACCGCATCGCCCACGCCGTCGATTCCGGCATGGTCTGGATCAACTCCCACAACGTCCGCGACCTGCGCACCCCCTTCGGCGGCGTCAAGGCCTCCGGCGTCGGCCGTGAAGGCGGCGCGCACAGCATCGACTTCTACACCGAGTCGAAGATCGTCCACGTCGCCCTCGGCGACGTCCACACCCCCCGCTTCGGAGCCGCCCGATGACCAACGCACACCCGGACGCCCCCGACGTCATCCGTTCCGCCTACGCCCAGCTCGCCGTCACCGACCTCGCCGCATCCCGCTGGTTCTGGGTCGACATGCTCGGTTTCCACGTCCAGTACGAGGACTCGGGGACCCTCTGCCTGCGCGGCACGGACGAACTCACCCATCACTCCCTCGTGCTGCGCCGAGGAGGCGTGGCCGCCCTCGACCACATCGCCTACCGTGTCCGCACCCCCGAGGACGTCGACAAGGCGGAGAAGTTCTTCACCGGCCTCGGCCGACCGGTGCGGCGTATCCGGAAGGGCGAAGGCACACCCGGTGTCGGCGACGCCGTCCGCGTCATCGACCCGCTCGGCTTCCCCGTCGAGTTCTTCTACGACATCGAGCACGCCGAGCGCCTCATCCAGCGCTACGACCCGCGCCACGGCGCCGAGGCCGCCCGCCTCGACCACTTCAACATCTGCACCCCCGACATCCCCGCCGCCTACGCCCACTACGAGTCGCTCGGCTTCGGCTGCTCGGAGACCATCGAGGGCGACGAGCACGAGCTGTACGCCGCCTGGATGTACCGCAAGCAGACCGTCCACGACGTCGCCTTCACCGGCGGCGCCGGACCCCGCCTGCACCACCTCGGCGTCGCCACCCACGAGTCCCACCAGGTGCTGCGCACCGCCGACATCTTCGGCGCGCTGCACAAGGAGCACCACATCGAACGCGGCCCGGGACGGCACGGCGTCTCCAACGCCTTCTACCTCTACCTGCGCGACCCCGACGGCCACCGCCTGGAGATCTACACCTCCGACTACTACACCGGCGACCCCGACCACGAGACCTACCGCTGGAACGTCCACGACGACCGCCGCCGCGACTTCTGGGGCAACGCGGTCATCGAGTCCTGGTACAAGGAAGCCACCCCCGTCCTCGACCTCGAAGGGAGCCCACAGCCCGTCTCCGACGCCCTGCTCGACGAATCCGCCGTGACCGTGGGAGCCGACGGCCTCGGCTGACCCGCCGACGTACGGGGGCGTTGCGGGGCGATGCAGCAGCGACGCGAGCAGCAACTGCTGCCGCGAGGGGGGGCCTTGGTGTGCCGCGAGCTCCGGGAGAAGCCGGGGCGAGGCATCACTCGGGCCGCTCTCGGGAGCTGGTGCCCGTACGCCCCGGTGCCCGCCCCGACCGCGTGTACGCTCTGACCGACCGCGTTGTCGCCTCGGCTGCGGGCTGCCTTCGGGTCGCGTTCAGCCTGTGGTGATCCGGGAGTTGACCCGCCGCATCCAGTCCTGGTCGGTGTGCCACATGGGGTGGTGGTGGGCCGCGTTGGAGGTCAGGACGACGCCGTGGAACCCGGCGGCGAGGCAGCGGTCGACGACGAACTCCGCGATGTCCTTGCCGACGGCGTCCTCCTCGAAGCGTGTCAGGAGCGGGGTGTACCCTACGACGCCCTCACCGAAGACGGCGGGAGCACCGCGCCGGCAGGCGAACTCGGCCACGGAGTCGACCCACTCGGCCAGCGTCTCCCGCATGGTCTGCCGGTGTGCCGGATAGTTCTCGCAGAGCCACAGGTCCCAGCGGCCGGGGTCCACCCAGTCGTGCGCGTAGAACAGTTCGCGCGGGATCCCGGTGGCGGCCGGCAGCCAGGGTCCGCCCGGCTGGTAGTCGGCTAAGGCGGGCGCGTCGGAGCGCAGCATGGCGGCCAGTTCGGGGGTGGGCCAGGCGGCCGTCTCGGGCGCCGCTGCGGTGCCGTGCCCATGCCGAAGAGCATGTCCTTGGTCGACTCGTCCTGCATGGTCTCGCCGTTGAGCTTCAGTGTGACCCGCAGATCACCGGGATCGGCGATCGACCCGGCCGGCACGATCCACGGGCCCAGCGGGGTGAAACCGGGCGCGTTCTTGCAGCGCAGCCAGTCGGTACCGATGGCCTTCATGTCCCGGCGGAAGACGGTGGCGCGGTCGGTGAGGTCGTTGGCGATCGTGTACCTGGCGACATACTCCAGTACCTCCGCCACGGATACCCGATAGGCCGACTTGGCGGTCACAGCCGCCAACTCCAGCTCCCAGCCCGGCTGTTCGGCCCACGCCAGCAGGACGACGTCGTCGTAGGGACCGGTGATCGCGCTCGGCAGGCCGATGAACACGTACGGCAGGTCCTCGGCCGCCCGCCGGTCCATGACCGCGGCGATCTCCGCCCGCGCATCCTCGAGCGTGCGCGGATCGTCGGGCGCACGGTGGGCCACCTCCAGGTCGATCACGTGCTGCCGGTAGTTGACGCCGGACTGGAAGACCTCTTCCTCGTCTCCTACGAGGCCTCGTACATCACCGGCGCCAACCTCGTCGTCGACGGCGGCTGGTCCACGGTGCTCCCGGGCGCCGCGCACTGAAAGACGATTCCCTATGGACAAAGTGAGTTCCGGCGCCGCCGAAGCGGTCGCCGTCATTTCCGACGGCGCGTCGCTGGCCGTCGGTGGCTTCGGCCTCAGCGGTGTACCCGAGGCCCTGATCCGAGCCCTGCACGAGCGGGGCGCCACGGGTCTGTCCGTCGTCTCGAACAACTGCGGTGTCGACGGGCGCGGCCTGGGCGTGCTGCTCGCCTCCGGCCGCATCGCGCGTGTGACGGGGAGAACAAGGAGTTCGCCCGCCAGTACCTGTCCGGCGAGTTGGAGGTCGAGCTCGTCCCGCAGGGCACGCTCGCCGAGCGGCTGCGGGCGGGCGGCGCGGGCATCCCCGCCTTCTACACACCGGCGGGCGTGGGCACGCAGGTGGCGCGCGGCGGTCTGCCCTGGCGGTATGCCTCCGACGGCACGGTCGCCGTCGCCTGCCCGCCCAAGGAGACCCGCGACCTCCACGGCCGCCCGTACGTCCTGGAGCACGGCATCACCACGGACTTCGCCCTCGTACGGGCCTGGCGCGGCGACCGGCACGGCAACCTGGTCTTCCGCAAGGCGTCGGCCAACTTCAACCCCTCGCGGCGATGGCCGGCCGCATCACCGTCGCCGAGGTCGAAGAACTCGTGGAACCGGGCGAGTTGAGCGCCGACGAGGTGCACCTTCCGGGCGTCTTCGTGCAGCGAGTGGTGAAGCTGACGGCCGCTCAGGCCGGTGACAAAGAGATCGAACACCTTTCCATTTCCGCGTCTTCGACACGAGGGACCATACGCGCATGAGCTGGACCCGCGACCAGATGGCCGCCCGCGCCGCCGCCGAACTCACCGACGGCTCCTACGCCAACCTCGGCATCGGCCTGCCCACCCTGATCCCCGGCCACCTCCCGTCCAGCGTGCACGTCGTCCTGCACTCCGAGAACGGCATCCTCGGCACCGGCCCCTACCCGACCGCCGACCAGGTCGACCCGGACCTGATCAACGCCGGCAAGGAGACCGTCACCGTCCTGCCGGGGGCCTCCTTCTTTGACTCGGCCCTGTCCTTCGGCATGATCCGCGGCGGGCACATCGACACCGCCGTACTCGGCGCCATGCAGGTGTCGCAGCACGGTGACCTGGCCAACTGGATGATCCCCGGCAAGATGGTCAAGGGCATGGGTGGGGCGATGGATCTGGTCCACGGCGCCCGCCGTGTCATCGTCCTCATGGAACACACCGCCAAGGACTGCAGTCCGAAGATCCTCATGGAGTGCGCCCTCCCGCTCACGGGCGAGGCGTGTGTCCACCGGATCATCACGGGCCGACGCACGGTCACCGCGGCTTGCGGAGGCCGTGTCACCGAGGTTGCGAAGCCGCTCCCATGGCGGTTCGATCCACCGTCCGCGACAGGAACAGGCCAAGCACGCCACCGTAGATGAGATGCCCCAGAAGACTCAGGGAAAAGCTCACCGGGTTCAGGGGGAAAAGCATGGCTGCGCCATGGGGAATGACGGCGACCGTGACAAGGAGCCCGCTCCATATGAAGATTCCGTAGCCGATGGACAGCAGGATCGGGTGAGCGGAGATCAGGGCGGGGCGGACTGATGCCACCATTCCGCAGAAGACGAAGAAGGCCAGGCCGATTCCTCCGCCGTCACCCAGGTAACGCCACAGGTATCCGGTGAGCAGGTGCGTTCCGTCGTTGCCGAGGACCCATCCACCAAGGCGGGGGATGAAGTCCGGCCAGACTCCGGCGAGCAGCATGGGGATCCGGATCGCGTCATAGGCGGTCACCGCGACCAGCCCGGCGATCAAGCCCTTCAGAGCCCATGCCGCTTCTGGTGAGTGCCGCATCATGAGGGCCCCGGCCAGCAACGACATGGGGGCCACCAGGAACAGCGCCTCGGCGTGCATGGGCAGGAAACCGCTGACGGCCAGCGGGATGGACAGGACCGGCATCGCGCCGGCGGCTATGAGGAACAGACTGCGAGCGATGCGAGCAAGTCGAGTTCTTGGCATTTCACCCCACCTAATCGGGCATCAGTTCGGGTCGACGTTGTCGTTCAGCCGTTGTCGGTGCCATTTGTGGGAGGGCGCCGCCTGGGCGTGCCGCGGGTCGTGCCGTCCGAGGGCGGACGCAGATCTTGGACTCGGGCTGCGGCATGGTGCGGAATCCCGTGACCCGCGCGGTCGGCGATGAGCCGGTCGCTGGTTCAACCGGTCATGTGCGCCGGTGCTGATCCCGCGCGCGGTGGTGTGCGGTCTTCTCGGCCGAGGGCCGCGCAGCCGGGCGTAGTGGGCGGTGGTGCCGTCGCCCGGTACCAGGGAGCAGTTGACGACAGTCGGCCAGCCCCCGCTCGGTGAGGAAGTCCAGCAGCCCGGCGAGCTCTTCGGCCACCGCCTCGGCGCGGTCCGGGCCAGGTACCTCGGCCAGGGCGCGGTGCCAGGTGTCGGTGTCGGTGTCGGCGAAGCTGGGGGGACTGCTGGTCATGCGTCGCTTGGACGTCAACAATTGTGAACGGAACGAACGTGGGCGACGGCCGCAGGTGTGGTCGGCGGATCGGGCGCATCGCCGGCCACACCGCACGGCGGGACCCTCAGCGCCCCTTGAAGACGGGCGGCCGTTTCTCCAGGAACGCGGTCATGCCCTCCTTCTGGTCATCGGTCGCGAACAGGGCGTGAAAGACGCGGCGTTCGAAGAGAAGGCCGTCGCGCAGGCCGGTTTCGAGGGCTCGGTCGACGCACTCGCGGGCCGCCGTGACGGCTGCGCGGCCGTACGAGGCGATCGTTGCGGCTGCTTGCCGGGCCGCGGGCAGGACCTGGTCGTCCGGGACGACTCGGGAGACGAGACCGCAGCTTGCAGCCTCCCGCGCGTCCATCGTGCGGCCGGTGAGGATCAGGTCCATCGCCTTCGCCCGGCCGACGAGACGGGTCAGGCGCTGGGTGCCGCCGATGCCGGGGATCACGCCGAGCTTGATCTCCGGCTGGCCGAAGACCGCCGACTCGCCCGCGATGGCCAGATCGCACATCATCGCCAGCTCGCAACCGCCGCCGAGGGCATAGCCGTTGACGGCGGCGATCTTCGGGGTGCGGAGGGCCGTGAAGTCCTCCCAGTTCCCGAAGTCAGTCCTCGGCCGCCATCTCCGCGGCCGTCTTTCCCGCCATCTCCTTGATGTCGGCGCCCGCCGCGAACGCCTTCTCCGAGCCGGTGACGACGAAGCAGCCCACCTCGGGGTCGGCGTCCAACGGGCGCAGGGTGTCCAGGAGTTCGGCCAGCAGGCCACCGCTGAGGGCGTTGAGCACCTGCGGGCGGTGCAGGCGTACGGTCACCACGGCGCCGTCGCGTTCGATCTTGAGGTTGTTCATCTTCCGCTCCTATGCGCGGAGTGCAGAGTTACGAGTCCCAGATCGCGCCGTACGCCGGTATCCCGCGCCGCTCCAGTCCGTGTACGACCTGCCAGGTGAGCTTCTTGTTGGAGATGCAGATCACCGCCTCGGCACCGAAGTCGCGGTACGCGGCGTACGCGAGGCGCACCATGTCGGGCTTGCCGTGCCGGGAGGTGTCCCAGATGAGGGCGTCGGGCTGGACGGCGAGGATCTCGTCGACGAGGGCGTCGCCGTAGGTCGTGCGGGGGTCCCGGGTCGCCCAGACCAGGCGGGAGGGGACCTCGGCGGCCAGCAGATGGGGCAGACAGGGGCCGATGCCGCTGCCGGTGGCGACGTAGACCACCTTCTTGAACAGGGTCTCGATGTTGGCGACGCCCGCCGTGGTGATGCCCTTGACCCATACCCGGGAGGGCAGGTCGTCGATGAAGGCGCCCGTCCAGTCCCCGGCGCGCGAGATGGTGAGCCGGAAGCCGGACTCGCCGGGGGCCGGGACGTTGGCGAAGGAGTGCCACTCCTTCAGCGGGCTGCGGCTGATCGCCGTCGAGGAGCCCGCGAAGGGGGTCTCGCCGTGGTCGATGCGGGCCAGGACGACGTGCGGGGAGGGCCGTTCGAGGCGGACGTCGACCTTGCGCAGCCGTAGCCAGGGCAGCGCGACGCTGAAGGTGACGACCGCCAGGACACCCACCTCCACCGGGCCCGGCGTGGACAGCAGCGTGTGGATCCAGAAGAGGGCGAGGGCGCTCCAGCCGCCGAAGCGGTGGATCTTCTCGAAGTGGTCGTGGTGGCGGGAGCGGAACGGCGGGAGGGCGGTGGCGACGATCACGGCGAGCAGGGCGACCAGGGTCCAGCTCACCACCGCCAGTGCTCCGTCGGCCCCGGTGAGGGGCAGCGCCAGGAACCAGGCGGCGCCCGCGAGCGCCCCGCCGATGTGCAGCCCGCCGAAGTGGTACACCTTGCCCAGCGTCCAGCGGATCTTCAGCGGCCAGGTGGGCGGCGCCCAGGTGGCCAGCCGGAAGAAGAGGTTGATGACGTACTGCTGACGGACGAGGACGGCGAGGGCCAGGTTGGCGAGGGCCGCGTGGCCCATGGTCCGCGGGGTGGGGGACCAACTCGCCCACAGGAAGGCCAGGTTGGCCGTCAGGACGAGCGCCGCCAGGCGGTTGTGGTGCATCAGGCGTGGGTGCTTGAGCAGGCGGCGCGGGAGCGAGGTGAGCGGGGGCAGTTCGACGGCCTCGCGGCGGAGCGACGTGGTCATCGGGCCACCGCCATGCGCTCCTCGACCATCCGCAGCAGTGCCTGTTTGTCGATCTTGCCGCGGTCGGTCTCGGGTAAGAATGGCAGCGGCATGACATATTCGGGGACGCAGTAGTACGGCAGCGCGTCCGCCACCGCGCGCCGGGCCGTGTCGGGGTCGACGTCCGCCGGGCAGACGAAGGAGACGAGGGTGCGGGCGTCCCGCTTCAGGGTCACCGCGCGCAGGCAGCCCTCGACCCGCTCCAGCACAGAGGAGACGCAGTCGAGCTCGACCCGGAAGCCGCGCACCTTGACCTGGTCGTCGGTGCGGCCGAGGTGTTCGAGTGCGCCGTCGGCGGTCCAGCGGCCGAGGTCGCGGGTGCGGAACATCCGGTGGCCGGCGCCCAGGAACGGGTCCGGGGCGTAGCGCTCGGCGTTGAGGGCGTCGTTGCCCAGATAGCCGGCCGACACGCAGTCGCCGCCCGCCCACATCTCCCCCACCTCGCCGATGGGCAGCGGGCGGCGGTCGGCGTCGAGGACGTAGACCGTGTTGTTGGGGGTGGGGCGGCCGATGCTGAGCAGCGGGTCGGACGGGCGATGGCGGTGCATGGTGTTGACGATGGTCGTCTCGGTCGGGCCGCAGCAGTTGTGGAAGGCGGCGGTGCGGGCCCACCGGTCGGCGAGCGGACGCGGGCAGGGCTCCCCGGCCACGGCGACCGTACGGACGTTCGGGCAGGCCGTCGGATCGATGCCGGACAGCACGGTCGGGGTCGCGATGAGGACGTCGGCGGTGCGGGCGGCCGCCGCGATGTCCTTGCCGCGGATGACGAGGGTGCCGCCGTGGGTGAGACAGCCCAGGATCTCCCAGGCGGCCATGTCGAAGGCGACGTTGAGGAGCTGGGCGACCCGGTCGCCGGGGCGGATGCCGAGGCCGCCGGGTTCGGTGAGCAGGATATTGGCGACGTTGCGGTGGGTGACCTTCACACCGTTGGGCCGGCCGGTGGTGCCGGAGGTGAACAGGACGTAGCAGCCGTCGTCGGGGCGGACCGGCGTGCGCGGTTTCGGGGCGTACGGCTGTGGCGCGTCCAGCGTGATCATCCGGTGGCCGTCGGGCAGCGGCACGCGGTGGGCGTGCTCGGCAACCGTGAGGACGACGCGGGTGCGGGCGGTGCGGACGACGTGGGCGAGGTGGGCCGGGGGCGCCAGGCCGATGTCCTGCGGGACGTAGGCGGCGCCCGCCTTGAGGATGCCGAGCAGGCCGACGAGCATCGGGATCGAGCGGCGCACGAAGAGGCCGACGTGGTCACCGGGGCGTACGCCCTCGCGGGCCAGCCGGGCGGCGAGGGCGTCGGCGTGCCGGTCGAGCTCGCCGTAGGTGATCCGGTCGGTCCGGTCGCCCAGGTGCTCGGCGGCCACGGTGTGCGGGGCGGTCGCGGCCTGCCGTTCGACGGCTCGGTGGACGAGCGGGTCGGGGACGGGGACGGTGGGGCCGCGGCCGTACTCCCAGAAGAGACGCTGGTCGCGGGGGGTGAGGTGGCTCAATTGACGCAAGGACATGGTCGCGGGGCCTCCTGGTGGTCGCCGGTGCCGTGGGTATTGGCCACGGTCGAGACGTGCGCGGCGCCGGTCACCGGCGCTGGCCCGTCGAGCATGGCCCAGGTCAGGCGCAGGTCACCAAAGTCGAGATGGGAATCTATTGATAGACTAGAGTCCGCTAATGAGGTGCAATCTAAAGATGCACTCGGTGAGGGTCAATACCTGTGTACGTCTGTGCTGCACTGGGCCCATGCAACGTGCAGGGGTACCTCCGCAGCCCGGTGGAGAGCTGATCGACACCTCCACCGCGGGGGCACGCCTCAATGGGGCTCGCGCGGCACGCTCCAGCGATGTGCCGCCCCGTCGGCCCGGGCCAGGATCTCGTTGGCCCGCCTCAGTTCGGCGATCTCCTTCTTCATCGCCTTGATCTGCTCGGACTCCTCCGTCGTCGTCCCCGGACGCTGCCCGGAGTCGATCTGCTCCTGGCAGACCCACTTGCGCAGCGTCTCGCGCGAGCCGATGCCCAGCTTCACCATGATCGCGTTGATCGCGGCGGACTCGGTCGGGTAGTCACCGCGGACCTCGGCAACCATGCGCACCGCACGCTTGCGCAGCTCAGGCGGGTAGGAGGAGGGACGTGCCATGACTCTGGCCCTTACGCGGAATCGAGTCTCCATTCGAACCGGGGCGGTTCACCATTGCTCGGCCAGGGAGCGCAGGAGGTTCGTCCTGCGGTGGCGTGCGGTGTAGTGCACGGTCCAGTGGCTGACGCGCTGGGCCAGTGGTGCGGTCAGGTCTGCCTCTGCGCTATCTGCCGCTGCGCGAGGACCTGTTCAAGCGGTACAGCACCGGCATGAACGCCCAGAAACGGGCGATCGCGGAACTCAGGCCCGGACACGTCACGGTGATGGACGCCCGCCGGGACACCTCCGCCGGCACCCTCGGCGACATCCTCGCCCTGCGCGCCCACCAGCGCTGCGCGGCCGGGGTCGTGACCGACGGAGGACTGCGGGACAGCGGGGCCGTCGCCGGGGAAGACGTCACCCACGGCGGTTCATGATCGCGGTTTTGGTGACCCTTCGTAGCTCCGGCACTGAAGGTGATCCAGAACCACGGTTCAGCCGCCGCCGACAAGGGGACGCAGTTCAGGAAGCCGGTGCGCCCCACGCGTGGGCGCGATGGCCATTCGGCCCTTTCGTCAGTGGTGTCTACACCGGCACCATATGCCCGGCGCCCGGCGCGCGGGGGGGGCACGATCCCGGGTGTCCGCACACCGTCCGGAGCCGTTCCGGAGGCCCAGTTGACCTGAGATCCTCTGTTTCCGTGGCGCTCGCGGAGTTCGGCGGCGCGACGCTTCGCCTGCGCCCGCCCGTCCCTCCGCGCCGATCACGGAGCGGTGAGGGCGCCCAGCAGGATGATGTCGAGGGCCCCAACGAGGCGGCCGGGCAGGTCGAAGGGCGGCGGCTCCTCCCGGATCCAGCGCAGCACGGAGGAGAAGTAGCAGGCCGCGAGCAGGGCGCCGGCCTGGCCGGGGTCGACCTCGGGGCGGATCTCGCCGCGTCGTTGCCCTTCTTCGACGATCTTCGCAAGTTCGGTTTCGAGCGACGGGTCCTGCATCAGTCGGCCGAAGCGTGCGGAGGCGTCCATCAGGACAGTGGTCTCCGCGCGGGTGGCGACGTTGAGGTCTGCCATCTCCCGCAGGTAGCGGCGCAGCTGGTCGCCGACCGGCAGGTTCTCGGCGTGCTCCTGGCCGAGGATCGCTGCGACCCGGGCCCGGCGGCGGGCGCCCCACTCCTTCAGAAAGCCGACCTTCTGCGAGAAGTGGTTGAAGACGGTGGCCCGGGCGACGTCGGCGGACTCGGCGATCTGCTCCATGGTCGTCGCCTCGTACCCCTGGGCGACGAACAGCCCCACCGCAGCCTCATACAGCTGGTCGCGCGCCTGCTGCCGCTTCCGCTCGCGGCGCCCGAGGACGGGTGCGTCGCGCTGGGGAGCGGCTCCTGCGTCCGGGATCTTCATGGCCTCCAGTACAGCACAGCACAGCACGGCACTGCACGCCTCTTGACCCCCTTACAGGCTGACTCTAGATTCTCCTCCATTAATGGGCGTTAGTCCAACAATGGATTTTTATCTCGCGACCCCGCAGGACGCGAACAGGAGGCAACGTGGCTTCCGCAATCCCCATCGTGGGCCGTGTCGACGTCGGCGGCGGCTGTCATGCCTGGCTGCCGGGCCGGGGCGGCTGGGGCATGAGTAATGCCGGGCTGGTCGTCGGGCGGGACGCGTCCCTACTCGTCGACACCCTCTACGACCTGCGACTTACCCGGGCCATGCTCGAGGCCCTGACTCCGGTCACCGCCACCGCACCCATCTCGACCGTGGTCAACACCCACGGCAACGGCGACCACTGGTTCGGCAACCAGCTCGTAGCCCATACCGAGATCATCGCGGCCCGAGGCTCACTGGCCGACATGCGCCAGGTGGGTCCGGCCGAGATGCGACAGCTGACCGCCGCTCCGGACCTCACCGGGCGGTTCGCCCGCCGGATCTTCGGCGCCTTCGACTACACCGGCATCGAACCCGTCCTCCCGGGCCGCGTCTTCGAGGGCGAGCTGGTGCTGGACGTCGGCGGTACGGAGGTCCGCCTGATCGACGTGGGACCGGCGCACAGCGCTGGCGACACGATCGTCCACGTACCACGGGCCGGAGTCGTCTACACCGGCGACATCGTGTTCGCCGGCGCCACGCCCATCGTGTGGCACGGCCCGTTCACCAACTGGCTCGCCGCCTGCGACCTGCTCCTCGGTCTCGACGCCGACACCATCGTGCCCGGGCACGGACCGGTCACCACCAAGAAGACCGTCCGGGACATCCGCGACTACCTCGAATTCGTCCACACGCAGGCAACCACCCGGTTCACCGCCGGAATGCCCGCCCTGGACGCCGCACGCGACATCCGCCTCGGCCGCTTCGCCGAGCTGGACGAGAGCGAACGGCTCGCCGTCAATGTGCACACCGTCTACCGGGAACTCGACCCCTCCATGCCCCCGCTCGACGGCCCCGGCCTGTTCGGCCGCATGGCCGAACTCGCCTGCCCCCACCTCGATTTCTGATCGCCGAGCCTCGCTCGGTCTGATCAGCCTCTTCGCGCCGGTCGTTCCCCCGGACCATCCCAAGGCCCGGCCCGTACGGGGGGCGCAGAACGCCCTCTCCGAACAGCGTTTGGACTCGCAACAGCCAGGCGCGCCGCATTACGGACGCATCGCGTCCTGACCAGAGACGACCACTGTGCAATGGGCACCGCATCCGCGCTCTTCGCGCGCTCTCATCGACCCCATCCCGCCTCGGAAGGCACCTGCTCATGACCGCATCGCACCCACAAGTCGCCGCATCCCACGTCGACCGGCCGCTCCGCGCGGTTTTCGGGCTCGCCCGAATCCACCGCCACCAGGGCATCGCCCCACTGGTGGCCCGAACGCTGAGCGGGCTCGTTCTGCTCCTCCACGGCCTGCAGAAGATCATCGACGGATCCTCCGGCTTCGCCGCGTTCCTGCAGCACCAACTCGGTGTACCCGCTCCCGCGCTGATGGCCTGGGTCGTGGCGCTGCTGGAGACCGTGGGAGGAGCCTTCCTCCTGATCGGCCTGGTCTCGCGGCTCATGGCAGCCCTGCTCACCCTACATCTCACCGTCGCCATCGCCCTGGTGAGCGGGGACGTCGGTTTCTTCAGCCCGGTGTCAGCTCCGGCCTCCGACTACGGCTCCGGAGTGGATTTTGCTCTCATGGTCATCGCGGCCCTGCTGGTGGTCGTGCTCGCCGGTCCGGGGCCGCTCGCGGTCGACCGTGTCATCGGCCTGGAGCGCGGCGGCGCCCCGGCCGACCCCAGGCCGGCAGGTGGTGGCAAGGCGTCACGGCCTGCCATCGCCCAACCCTCCGCCGTCCGTGCTGCGGCCGTCAGCGGCCTCATCGGCGGAGTTTTCGGCGCCGTGATGAGCGCCCTCGCCAACTACGCTGTGGTCGGCATGCCCAGCGGTGTCGGCGCCAACGCGACCAACCACGCGGTCACGGGACTGATCAGCGGATTCCTCGCGGGCTTCATAGGAGTCCTGATGCATCAGCGCAGGTCGTCCACGCCTGCGGCAAGGAACACCACCACGCATGAGGTGTCCGGGAGTTGACCGGGGTGCTTCCGCCGAGCCACCTCGAACCCGGAGCGGTCCCCCGCAGCCGCTTGCGGGAGGCCCGCGCTCCGGTACAGCCGGAGGAGGGCGCGGTGCTTGCCGGGCGAGGAGTCCGCAGCACTATCACCCAACCGCTGTCCCCGGCGATCGAGTAGCTCGGTGGCACGGAGCCGGTTGGCCGGCGCCGTCGGCCAGACTCTCGGCCCGGCCGTGGTCGGTGCCGTCGCCCTCGGCATGGCAACCAGCCGACTGACGGACGGCCTGGCCGGCGCGGGACTCACGCCCGCCGAACACGGCACCGCCGCAGCCGTCCTCGACGCGGGCGGGCCCATGGCCCTGCACACCGCCGAACTCGGGCCGCTCAGCGCCAAACTTGCCCCACTCACCGAACGAGCTCTCGCTGACGGTTACAACAACGGACTCGCCCTCACCGCGATCGCCGTCCACCTGCTCGACGAACGTGCGACGGCTGCACTCTGCTACCGGGCATAGGAACCGCCGCACCGCCAGGTCGATCACGACCTTCCGCCCGGCAACCGCGAAGTCGGCCAGGCGCCGCCGGTAGCCGCCGTGGACGCGGCCGGACACCGCGCCGCAGTCGGGGCCGGCCGCCTCCCGGCTCACCGTCCGAGCCGCGAGGGCCACGACATCGTCGTCCACCGTGACCTGCTCGACCACCACGGGTCCAGAGGGGAGAAGACCGTCAAAAACACGCCGCAATCACACGGACGGCCATCCTTCCAGCGTCTTATGACGCAGCGTCACCGCCCCACAAGAAGTGGATCAGAGCCGTATGTCGCGGCCACGGTCATGGTGGGTGCGAGTTCAGGTGGCGAACCTCGTAGTGGGCTCGGGGCGGTCAGCGGGTCAGGGCTGGGGCAGTCGTCGTCGTTGGACGGAGGGAGCAGGCGCATGTGGCAGGGCAGAAGACCTGCCGGTGACATGCGGGGCCTTGCATGCCTGTCGGCCGACAGAGGCTGTCCCGCCACTTCATGGTACGTACGCAATCTGGCGCCGGTTGGCTCGCTCTCAGGCCGCAGCGCCGAATCGCCCCGGACACACACGGCCGGGACTGAGTGTGTCCTGGGAGTGCTCGCATGGACCTCGGGAGGCGCAGATGGCGACGGATGCCACCCCTCGTGCTCATGCCCGAGATGCCGTCAGGCCGTCCAGGATCAGGTCCAGCTTCGCCCGCAGGGCCGGGGCGAGAGGGAAAGGCTTGTCGGTGTGCTGGCCTGCCTGGAGCCAGCGGTGGAGGGTGTCGGTGTAGCAGGCGCTGAGGGCTTCCGCGACGGTCTCGGGGGAGGGGGAGGGGCGGAAGTCGCCGGTCTCCTGGCCGAGACGGACGCTGTCGCGGAAGGTGTCGAAGACCGGGAATGGGCTCTCGAAGGTCCCCAGTTCGCTCAGCCATCCCAGCGAGATGACGCGGGCCATCCTGGGGTCCTGCTCGTTGGCCTCGGTCAGGGCGTCCATCTGGAGTTCGAGCTGACGGCGGGCGGGGGCCTGGCGCACGTCCTCCTGTGCCAGCCGGGCGACCACGAGTTCGCGGCGCTCGGCCGACCAGCCGTCGAGCATGTACCGCTTGCGGGGGAAGTGGTTGAAGACCGTGCGCCGGGCCAGGTCAGCCCGTTCGGCGATCTCGTCGATGGTCGTCGCGGCGTACCCCTGCTCGGCGAAGAGCTCGAGGGCCGCGTCCAGGATCGCCGCGCGGATCCTCTGGCGTTGCCGCTCCCTGCGGCCGAGCGGTTGCCCGGCCGGGCTGGCGCCGGCCGCGGAGGTCGCGGGTGATCGGGTCACGGATGTCTCCTCGCTTCGATGCGGCTGCCGGGGGGTGCTCGGGTGCGGTTGAGTCCATTCTATTCATGCACCTTGATGTATGCGTGCATAAAGGTGCATGATACTACCGGGGTGAGGCCGTACTCGGTGGTCCCGCCTTCTCACGCACCCGGAGGGCCGCATGCCGTACACCTTCCCTGTCGATCCCGCCGAGCTCATCGAGGAGCGCACGCCGCAATGGACCCTGTTCGGCACCGATCCCGCAGTTCTTGACGAGATGTCCCGCCGCATCCGCGATCTGTGGGCCGACGGTCCCGGGGGCTGGGCGCACGAGTGGTCCCTCCTCGCGGAGCGGGCCGAGAAGGACGGGGATCCCCTGCTGGCCAGCCGTCTGTACGGGATCGCCAAGTTCCCCGTCCTCGGCAACGCCGCCCACGCCCGCGCCTACGACCACCAACTGCGCACCTTCCTGCAGGCCTCGCCCGGCTTCGAGGTGCCCTTTGAGCGACACGTGATCGGCGTGCACTTCCGCGGACAGGTGGTCGAGGTCCCCATCCATCTCTACCTCCCCGGGAACCTGCCGTCGGACGCCCCCGTCGTCCTGGTCTTCAGCGGCGTCGACACCTGGAAGACCGAGGTGCATCCCACCGCTGTCGCGACGGCTCGGATGATCGGCGCGCGGGTGGTCACCTTCGACATGGCCGGCACCGGCGAGTCGCCGGTGCCCAATGGGCCCGACGGTGAGCGGTACATCGCCGGGATCATCGACTGGATGCGGCGCCGCTTCCCCGAGGCACGCCGGGTTGGCGCCACCGGCTTCAGCTTCGGCGGGCACTGGACGATCAAGCTGGCCCTGCTCGGGATGGTCGACGCCGCGGTGAGCGTCGGCGGGCTCATCGACACCGCCTTCAGCCCCGAGGCCGTCGCCCGGCTCCGGTTCGGCATGCCCGGCATCTTCGGCAACTCCCTGCGGCTGGACGCCGAGCCGAGCCCCGCCGAACTCCAGGCCGCCATGAGCGAGTTCTCGCTGCGCGCCCAGGGGCTGCTGGACGACTGGGGCAGCGATCCGGTGCCGCTGCTGTACGTCAACGGAGCCGAGGACCAGCACGTCCCGGCCGAAGACTCCGAGGCGCTGGAAACCCGTCCGAACACCATTGTGCGTCTGGTGCCGAACGCCACGCACTGCGCCCTGCAGAAGGCGCGGGAGATCCTCCCCTGGAGCCTGCAGTGGCTCCGCGACCAACTGGCCTGATCCCGGCCGCCACCAGGAATCCCCCTGACACGAGGACCAGCCATGCCCGAACAGCACTACCCCTTCGCGGTGTCCGCCTCCGTGCCAAAGCCCCGCAGCCGGTCAGGCGAGCAGGACGCGCGCCTGGTGGAGGTCGTGCCCGGCGTGCACGCCTGGCTCCAGCCCGACGGCACCTGGTGGCTGAACAACGCCGGTGCCGTCCTGGGCGAGGACGGCGCCGTGCTCATCGACACCTGCGCGACCGCGCAGCGCACCCGAGCCTTTCTCGCGGCCGTCGCCGAGGCCTCGGCCGACGCGCCGCTCATGGCCGCCGTCACCACCCACGCGCACGGCGACCACAGTCACGGCAACGCCCTGCTGCCCCCGCACGTGCCCATCCTGGCCCACTCGGAGACCCGCGAGTCGATCCTCGCGGACACCGTGCTGACCTCCCTGCCGCCGATCTGGGCGCCCGCACCGGACTGGGGCATCGCCCGCCACCGACCGCCCAACGTGACCGTCGACCGTGAAACGACCCTGCACACCGGTAGCCGGTGGATCGAGGTCCACCACCCCGGACACACCGCCCACACTCCCGGCGACCTGATCGCCTGGCTCCCCGACGAGCGTGTGCTGTTCGCCGGCGATCTGCTCTTCCACCACGTCACCCCGATGGTGCTCACCGGGTCGCTGGAGGGCGCCCTGCGCTCGCTGGACTGGCTCGCGGCATTCGGGGCCGAGACCATCGTCCCCGGCCACGGGCCCCTCATCACCCGGGAGGAGACCGGCACCGTCCTGGACGCCCACGCCCGCTACTACCGCGCCGTCCAGCGCATCGCCCGCGACGGCCGCGCCCGCGGCCTGACACCCCTTCAGGCCGCCCGCGACTGTGACCTCGGCGAGTTCGCCGACTGGCCCGATCAGGAACGCATCGTGCTCAACCTGCACAGCGCCTACGCCGACGCGGACGCCAACACGGTCGATGTCATTGCCGCGTTCACCGACGCCGTCACGTTCCACGGCGGCCCCCTGCACTGCGCACTCTGACCTCCGCGCCCCCACCACTACGGGAGCCCCTCATGCGTTTCGTCACCTACACCCACCCCGACGACGGGGAACGCGTCGGCGTCCTCGACGGGGATGTCATCCATGCCCTCGAACCTGGCCTGCGCCTGCTCGACCTGCTCGGCGACGACGGCGAACGCCTCGACGCCGCCGGCCGGCGCGCCCTGACCGACCCCCGCCAGGTCCGCAAGAAAGAGGAGGCCACCCTGCTGGCCCCCCTACCGCAGCCGCCCACCGTCCGCGACTTCATGGTCTTCGAGCAGCACGTCGAGGGCGTCGCCAAGCTCGCCGATCCGCAGGCCACCATCCCTCCGCGCTGGTACGAGGCGCCCGCCTTCTACTTCACCAACCCCTACGCGATCATCGGCCCCGACGAGCCGGTCCCCATCGCCCCGGGCAGCAGGGCCTTCGACCTCGAACTGGAAGTGGCCGCCGTCATCGGCCGCCCCGGCACCGACCTCACGCCCGAGCAGGCCGAATCCCACATCGCCGGATACACGATCCTGATCGACTGGTCCGCACGCGACATCCAGTTCGCCGAGATGCAGGTGCCCCTCGGCCCCGTCAAGGGCAAGGACACCGCCACGACGCTCGGCCCCGCCCTGGTCACCCCGGACGAACTCGCCTCCGTCCGCCGTGGCAAGTCCTTCGACCTGGCCATGACCGCCTCCGTCAACGGCACCCTGATCGGGCAGGACAGCCTCGCCTCCATGGCCTTCTCCTTCGCCGAGATGGCCGCGTACGCCTCCCGCGGCACCTGGGTCAAACCCGGCGACGTCCTCGGTTCCGGCACCTGCGGCGGCGGCTGCCTCGCCGAACTCTGGGGCCGCTACGGCCGTGATGCCCACCCCCCGCTGGCCTCCGGCGACACCGTCACTGTCACCGTGGAACGCCTGGGCGCCATCACCGCACGGATCGCCTGATGGCGTCACCGAGTCCGTCGGCGAGGCGGCCCCAGGCGGCCCTCTCGTGCAGATCTCCCCCCCGGGCGGTGTGCAGGTCTACCGCCATCGTGCGGGAGACGGCGCCGACATGCGCGCCGGTGACCCGGACAGCGGACCTTGCCCGTATCTGGACCGAGTCTCCGCGCCGACCAGGTGAACGACGTCCTGGACCTGCGCCCCAGCGTCTGAGCCTCGATCCGTGCTCACCTGCATCGCGATCCGGCGCCGCTGCGGCCTGGCCGGAGGAGACACCGGAGTCGAATGTGTCCGCGATGGCAGTGGTAGAGACCGCGCGGCCACACACGTCGTGATGCCGTGCCGCCGACGCACCGCCCCGACTGATGATTTACCTCCTTCACCGCAGAACTCTGCCATCTGGAGCACTGATGTCCAACCTGACCTCCGCCCCATCCTCACCCGCCTTGCGCCGGCCCGGCACTCCTGTCGTCATCGGCGGCCTGCTCGCCGCCGCAGCAGCATCCTCGATCGTCGAAGCGGCCATCGCCGCCCTCGCTCGCGCCGCCGGTGCCTCCGATGACTTCCAGCCGCTCCAGGCATCCGCGTTCATCTTCTTCACCGTGATGGGCCTGGTCATCGGCGCCATCGGCTGGAGCATCGTCCGGCGAAGTTCGAAGGACCCTGAGTCGCTGCTGCGCAAGCTCGTCCCCGCCGTGGTCGTTGTCTCCTTCATCCCCGACCTCGCCATGCTCGTCAGCGACTACACACCGCACGCCGACGCGGTCGGCGTGATAGCGCTGCTCGTCATGCACGTCGTGGTGGCAGCTGCCGCGGTCTTCACCTTCCACAAGATCCTGCCCCTGGACGTCGCCAGTAAGTAGTCGCCGCCGCACCGATCCGCCGACTTCGTGCGCTGTCCCGATGCCGCCCCACCTGGCGGCATCGGGGCCTGGATCGGCGTGGGCACCATACGGACCGCCCGCAGCGGCATGGGGGATGTCCTCTCTCTGCCTTCTTCGGGTGGGTCGGTAGGGGCCTGTCGTGGTCGTGATCTTCACTTCCGGACGGTGGTGACGGCCTGTCGCAGCGTTGTGTGCAGGCGACGCGCCTGGCGTCGTCAACGGTGGAGATGGGCGGTGAGCAGGCTGGGGCCAAGACGATCGGCCAGGCTCCACCCTGGTCGGTGCAGGGAGCCGAGCAGTTCGGCGAGGCTGGGGCGGCAGCCGCCGGCGTTGAGCGGGATGGTGCCGGGCGTGGGCAAGAGCGCGCCCGGTCGGCAGTTCAGGGCGTGGTGAGGCCGCGTACGAGGGCGCGGAGTCCTGCGCGCCACAGTCGTTCGCCGTCGTCGGCGGGGATGGCCGACGTGCCACCGAGTTCGAGTCCGGCAAGGCCGTCGCAGAGCGCGCGGAAGTGCACGGTCGCCTCGTCGGCGCCGGTGGTGCCCAGCAGTCCCGCGGCTGCGAGCCGCGCCATCTTCGCCTTGAGAACGTCCAGGGCCCGGGCGGATGCGGAGCGGACCATGAGCTGGCTCCGCATGAAGGGGTCCGCCGTGTTCCGGAAGACGATGCGGAAGAGGGAGGGGTGTTCGAGGGCGAACCGGCGGATCACCAGGCCGGCCTCGATGAGGTCGTCGTCGGGCGCCGACGTTTCGGGCAGTTGCTCCATCCCCGTGCGCAGCAGGTCGAAGGCGTGGGCGGCCAGCGCGGCGACGAGGCCCTGCTTGGAGCCGAACAGGCTGTAGACGGCGCGGGTGGTCGTGCCGACATCCGATGCCACCCCGCGGATGGAGATGGCCTCCGGCCCATCCCGCTGGATGGCGTGCTCCGCCGCCTTAAGGAGGGCTCGGGCGGTGTGTTCGTCGTGCTCTCGTGGGCGTCCCATGTTTGACAGCATAACGCAACAATGTTACGTTACAAGGTATCGATACGCTGTATCGAAACTCCCGTGCAGCCTTTGAGGCTTCGCGTACCAGAGGCGGGCGCGCCCCGTCACGCACGAGAACGGAATCCGAAGTGACACTCTCCACGGTTGACGCGAAGCCCGCCCTGATCGTGGTCGACCTGCAGAAGGGCATCCTCGCCATGCCGGGCGGGGACACTGACGGCCTGAAGCAGGTCATCCAGCACGCCGCCGATCTGGCCGCCGCCTTCCGCTCCCGCGGTCTGCCGGTCGCGCTGGTCAGCATCCTGGGCGATACCCCCGGACGCACCGAGGTGAACGGGCCTGCGGACTTCATCCCACAGCCGGACTTTGCCGACCCCGTCGACGAACTCGCCCCACAGCTCGGTGACATCCGCGTCATCAGGCAGCGGTGGAGCGCCTTCGGCGGCACCACCGTCCACGACGACCTGCAAAAGGCCGGCGTCACCCAGGTCGTACTGGCGGGCGTCGCCACCAGCATCGGCGTGGAATCCTCCGCACGGGCCGCACACGAACACGGCTACCACGTCGTCCTCGCCACCGACGCAATGACCGACATGAACCCCGACGCCCACCACAACAGCATCCACAACATCTTCCCCCGCCTCGGCGAGACCGCCACCACCACCCAAATCCTCGACAAGCTCCAGCGCACCCGCTGACACAGCCCTCCAGTGGCCAACAGTCTCTGAACAGTCCAGGGCGCCGGGTTCGCCGGTGCCGGACCGCCAGTCGGTGGAGCGTCAATATCGGAAAGGCGGCCGGCATGGACATCGACCGCTTCGGCCGGCTCTGGGTTGCCGGCGGTGACAGCGTCCTCACCGGTTTCCGGGTGTATGACACGGAGTCCGGCGCGTTGCCGGCCGACGTCACCGTCCCGGATGCCGCGTTCCTCAACGACGTGACCGTGACCCGCGACGCGGCCTGGTTCACCGTCAGCCGCGTCCCGGCCCTCATCCGGGTGCCGATCGGGCCCGACGGCAGTATCGGCGCGCCCGAGAAGGCCGCGCTGGGCGGCGACTGGGCTCAGACCAGTGCCGGTATCAACGCCAACGGCATCGAGGTCACGCCCGACGGCAGGCACCTGATCGTGGCCCAGTCCCAGACCGCCGAGGGGGGTTGGGCCCTTTACCTCGTGCCGACCGACACCGCCGGGACGGCCGACGCCCGGCGGATCACCGGCACCCGGGACGGGGCTGACGGTGTTGTGCTGATCGGGCGGATCCTGTATGCGGTCAACCCCAAGGGCATGGCCAAGATCGAGCTTTCGCGGTCGCTGACCGACGGGTGGGTCCTCGGCACGACCGAGGTGCCGGGCGCCGCATGGCCGACCGCGGCCAAGACGTTCGGCTGCCGCCTCTACGTAGTCGACGCCAACTTCGGCGAAAACTTCTCCAACGTCGGCAACCCGGCCGCCGAATTCAAGGTGGTGGCCATCCCTCTTCCCTGAGGCCCTCAACCCACTCCTGATGGGCGGCCGGGCCCGGCCGCCCATCAGGAGCAACGGCTGCAGCGGTCCGCGGCTCGCGCGCCGGCTGTACGGCAATGGGGTGCTGACCTCGCACAGCACCGGATGCAGGACGACAGAGGAGGCGCGACCCCTGTGAAGAGAGAGATCTACGACACCGACCAACAGGACTTCCGGGCCATGGTCCGGGCGTTCGTCGCCAAGGAGGTCACCCCCCACCTTGCCTCCTGGGAGGCGGCCGGCCAGGTCGACCGTGTGCTGTATCGGGCCGCGGGCGCCGTGGGACTGCTCGGGCTGGGTGTGGAGGAGGAGTACGGCGGCAGCGGCGTGGACGACTTCCGTTACAACGCGGTTCTCAACGAGGAGCTGTGCCGTGCGGGCGCCACCTCGGTCGTCATGAACCTCAACGGTTTCACCGACCTGGTCGCCCCCTACTTCCGCGCACTTGCCACCCCGGAACAGAAGGCGCGCTGGCTGCCTGGGCTTGCCGACGGAAGCCTGGTCGCCGCCATCGCCATGACCGAGCCCGGCGCCGGCAGTGATCTGCGGGGGATACGGACGCGTGCCGAACGGCGCCGGGACGGTTACCTGCTGAACGGCACCAAGATCTTCATCAGCAACGGCATCCTCGCCGACCTCGTGATCGTCGTGGCCCGCACGACGGCCGACGACGGGCAGGAGGGGCTCAACCTGCTGGTGGTGGAGCGGGGCATGCCCGGGTTTGAACGGGGCCGCAAGCTCGACAAGCTCGGCCTGTCCGCCCAGGACACCGCCGAACTGTCCTTCACCGACGTGCTCGTACCGGCCGCGAATCTGCTCGGCGAGGAAGGGCGGGGCATGGAGTACCTGAAGCGGAACCTGTCGCAGGAGCGTCTCAGCGTCACCGTGACCGCCGCCGCCACCATGCGGCGGGTCCTGGAGGAGACCATCGCCTACACCCGGGACCGGATCGTGTTTGGGCGCCCGCTGTCCGAGCTACAGGCGACCCGGTTCACCCTGGCCGAACTGGCGACCGAGACGGAGATCGCGCAGACCTTCACGGACCGCTGCGTCGCCGAACTGGCCTCCGGCCGTCTGACGGACACCGAGGCGGCGATGGCCAAGTGGTGGGTGACCGAACGCCAGCAGCACCTCGTCTCCCGCTGTCTGCAACTGCACGGCGGATACGGCTACATGACGGAGTATCCGATCGCCAGGGACTTCGTCGACACCCGGGCCAGCACACTGTTCGCCGGCACGACCGAGATCATGAAGGAGATCATCGGCAAGTCGCTGCTCCGCTGAGACGCGGGGGCACGGCCGCTGGGGCGGCCCAAAGGCGAATGGCGCGGCGTTCTGGCAGGCGGCGGCGCACAGTGTGGGGCGTTCGCCGGCCTCCGCCGTCAGGGGCGCCGAACACATCCCCGCTTCGGGAGCGCCGATTCCGTTGGCCGCGCCGGGCAGACACGGCATCCGGGTCAACGCCGTCGCCCCCGGCCTCACGCGCACGACACTGACCGAGTCCCACCACATGACCACCGGCCTGTTCGGCGACGCCGTCCTCGAACGCACCCCGCTCGGCCGCATCGGAGAGCCCGGCGACGTCGCCAAGGTCGTCCGGTTCCTCGCCGGCGAAGACGCCGCCTGGATCACTGGCGAGACGATCTGCGTCGACGGCGAAGTCCACGTCAAGGGGCTCCCCAGTTACTGGGACACCCTGCAGCTCGCCCTCGCGCCACAGCGGCCTTGAGGAGGCAGTCCCGTAGAGCCGACCACGGCCCGGGCCGATGTGGTGTCACCGCGCGTCAGCGCCACGGCCCACCCCGCCTTTCGTGATGGTCGGGCCGAACTGGCGGACCTGCGGCAGCGTGGTGACCGCATGGGCCACGACGCGTTCACTGAGGCAGATGTGGCGATGGGGTACGTCTCCCGGGAAACGGACGAAGTCACCGGCCGCAAGGTCCACCGGTTCGGTGAGCGGGCCGGTACGGAGCTTTCCGGTGATCACGTAGATGTGATGCAGGGTGCCGGCGCTGTGCGCGGGGATCGGCTCGGGGTCCCGGTGACCCCGTTCCAGGCGCAGGACGAGGGTGCGGACGTAGCCGGAGCCGTACGTCTCGTCCAGGAGGCGCTCGGTCCAGTTCGCCGCCTCGGACCACTCGCCCTCGCCCTGCCGCTGGACGTAGACCGGAGTGCCCCACTCCGTCAGCAGGCGGCGTGCAGGCACGTCGAGCGCGGTCCCCAGCAGGGACAGGGTCTCCACGGTGGGGTTGCCCACGCCCTGCTCGATCTTGGAGAGCGTCTGCTTCGAGAGGCCGGACCGGCGGGCCAGCTCGCCGAGAGACATCGCCCGCTCCAGCCGGAAGCGGCGCACGTTGCGGGCGACGAGCTCGTTCTCCCGGGCCAGGGTGTCACTTTTAATGTGCATCCCGTCATTATTGACGAACACCCGATGGGCTCGCATTCTTGTCACATAAAGCTTAACGGGTGGTCTATTGAAAGTGACACCATCTCTCGGAGTCGAGGTGAACAACCATGACCGCAACTCTTGCCGGCCCCGCGAGGGATGACCGAGCCGCCGTCGACAAGGCCATCAGCCTCCTCGTCGCCCTGGGCGACAGGTTCGGTGGGGAAACCGGCGTCAGCGAACTCGCGCGGCGGGCGCAGATGAGCAAGTCGACCGCGTACCGCGTGCTCGGCATGCTGGAGCGCAACGGCGTGGTGGAGCGCGTCGGAACGGACTACCGGCTCGGCGAGCGCCTGCACCATCTGGGGAAGGCCGTCTATGCGCCAGGCTCCGAGAGCGTCCGTGACGTCCTGCTGCCCTACCTGGCCGACCTGTACGAGGCGACCCGGGAGACGGTGCACCTGGCGGTCCTCGACGGCCCGCACGTCGTCTACCTGGCCAAGCTCTACGGCCACCGGCCCGCGCCCGTGCCGTCCAGGATCGGCGGTCGGCTCCCGGCCTACGCGACGGCGGTCGGCAAGGTCCTGCTCGCCTACGACTCCCAGGCCGCGGAACGGGCGCTGTCAGAGCCGCTGCGGCCCTTCACTCCGAGCACACTCACCGACCCCGACGCCCTGTCCGCCGAACTGGACGGCATCCGCCGCACCGGTGTCTCCCTCGACAACGAGGAATACCAGCCGGGGCTGGCCTGTGTAGCGGCACCGGTGCTGAACCGCGCAGGCCGGGCGGTCGCGGCCCTGTCGATCGCCGGCCGGCTCGGCCAGATCGACACGCGCCGGCTGAGTGCGCAGGCACGGCGAGTCGCCGCCGCGGCCTCGCAGGCATGGGCCGCACGGGCGGCGCAGCAGCAGGCCGGCCGACTGCCGCGCCCGTAACCCGTACCAACTCTGCCCCGGGCCCAGCCCTGTAGGACTTCATGCCGGGGCCGGACCCGTACCGCGTCAGCCCCGGGCCGGACCCAACAGATCCAGCGCGATGTCGACGATCATGTCCTCCTGCCCGCCGACCAGCCCCCGCCTGCCCACCTCCAGCAGGATGCTGCGTACGTCGATGCCGTACTGCCGGGAGGCTGCCTCGGCGTGCCGGAGGAAGCTGGAGTAGACGCCGGCGTAGCCGAGGGTGAGCGTCTCGCGGTCGACCTGGACCGGACGGTCCTGCAGCGGTCGTACGAGATCGTCCGCCGCGTCCTGCAGGGCGAACAGGTCGCAGCCGTGCTTCCACTCGTTGAGGGTGGCGACGGCGACGAACGGTTCGATCGGGCAGTTGCCCGCCCCCGCGCCGTGCCCGGCGAGGGACGCGTCCACCCTGGTGACCCCCTCCTCGACGGCGACGACCGAGTTGGCCACTGCCAGGGAGAGGTTCTGGTGGGCGTGGATGCCGATCTGGGTCTCCGGCAGCAGGACGTCGCGGTAGGCACGGACCCGCTCCCGCACACTGTCCATCGTCAGGCGGCCGCCCGAGTCGGTGACGTAGACGCAGTGGGCGCCGTAGGACTCCATCAGCCGTGCCTGCTCGGCCAGTTCCGAGGCCGGGGCCATGTGGCTGAGCATGAGGAAACCGGAGACGTCCATGCCGAGATCGCGGGCCGTGGCGATGTGCTGGGCGGCCACGTCGGCCTCGGTGCAGTGGGTGGCGATGCGGACCGAGCGGACACCGAGCGCGTAGGCCTGCTTCAGTTCGGCGATGGTGCCGATGCCGGGGAGCAGGAGCGTGGTGAGCGTGGCCCGTTCGAGGACCGAGGCGGCTGCTTCGATCCATTCCCAGTCCGTGTGGCTGCCGGCGCCGTAGTTGAGGGAGCCGCCGGCCAGGCCGTCGCCGTGGGCGACCTCGATGGCGTCCACGCCGGCCGCGTCCAGGGCGGCGACGATGCGCTGGACGTCGGCGGGGGCGATGCGGTGCCGTACGGCGTGCATGCCGTCCCGCAGGGTGACGTCCTGGATGTAGAGGCTGGTGGTCATGCGGATGCCCCCTGTCGTGCGTGCCGGGCGATGCGCTCCGCGGTGCGCAGCGCGGCCGAGGTCATGATGTCGAGGTTGCCCGCGTAGGCGGGGAGGTAGTGGGCGGCGCCCTCCACCTCCAGGAACACCGACACGTGCGTCGTCACCTTCGGTGCGTCGGCGGGCAGCAGGGTGTGGACCGGTTCGTCGGCCGGTACGGAGGTGAACTGGACGTCCTGCTTGAGCCGGTAGCCGGGGACGTACTGGGCGACCTCGGCCACCATGTCCGCGACGGAGGCACGGATCGCTTCGTGGTCGGCGTCACCGATCAGGCAGAACACCGTGTCCCGCATGATCAGCGGGGGCTCGGCGGGGTTGAGGACGATGATCGCCTTGCCGCGCGTCGCGCCGCCGACGGTCCGGATCGCCGCGGCGGTGGTCTCGGTGAACTCGTCGATGTTGGCGCGGGTACCGGGCCCGGCCGACTTCGACGCGATGGACGCGACGATCTCCGCGTACGGGACGGGCGTCGCACGGGCGACGGCGTGGACGATCGGGATGGTGGCCTGGCCGCCGCAGGTGACCATGTTGACGTCGGCGGCGTGCAGGTTGTCGTCGAGGTTGACCGGCGGCACGACGAACGGACCGATCGCCGCGGGGGTGAGGTCGACGAGCCGCTTGCCGAAAGGGGCGAGCTTCTCGGCGTTGGCGACGTGGGCCTTGGCAGAGGTGGCGTCGAAGACGATGTCGATCTCGTCGAAACCGTCCATGCGGATCAGGCCGTCGACGCCCTCATGGGTCGTGGGCACCTTCAGGCGGCGGGCCCGGGCGAGCCCGTCGGAGTCCGGGTCGATGCCGGCCATCGCTGCCATCTCCAGGGTCTCGGAGAGACGGAGCACCTTGATCATCAGGTCGGTGCCGATGTTGCCGGAGCCGATCACGGCCACTTTCGTCTTCTGCACGGGGGTCATGACGGCTCCTTGTCGGTGAACGTGGCGGTGACCGTACCCAGCGTGGAGATCTCCGCGAGGACGGTGACGCCTGGGGCGACGCTGACCATGGGGCCGAGCGCGCCGGAGAGGACGACCTGGCCGGCGCGCAGCGGATCGCCGTACTCGCGTGCCGTACGGGCCAGCCACAGCAGGGCGTTGAGGGGGTCGCCGAGGCACGCGGCGCCGGTGCCCTCGGAGACGGGGACATCGTCGACGTACATCCGCATGGTCGCCTCGCGCGGCTCGAACGCCTTGAGGGGAAGACGGGACTCGCCGAGGACGTACAGTCCGCTGGAGGCGTTGTCGGCGACGGTGTCGGTGATGGTGATGTCCCAGTCGGCGACGCGGCTGTCCACGATCTCCAGGGCGGGCACCGCGTAGGCGACCGCGGCGCGGACGGCGGCCAGGTCGAGATCGTCGCCGTCCAGGTCGGTGGCGAGGAGGAAGGCGATCTCCGCTTCGACCTTCGGCTGCAGCAGCCGTGTAGTGGGCACTTCGTCGAGGGCGGAGACGTCCATGTCGGAGAACAGGACGCCGAAGTCGGGCTGGTCCACGCCGAGTTGCTTCTGCACGGCGGGTGAGGTGAGACCGATCTTGCGGCCCGTGACGACGTCCGTCCGCCGGGCGTTGAGGCGGCGCTGGACCTCGTACGCGCTGCGGATGTCGGTGGTGCCCAGCAGGTCACGGACCGGGGAGCACGGTTCGCGCTTGACGGCGGCCGTCGTCAGTCTGTCCGCCGCTTCGGCGATCGCCTGTTCGCGCTCGGTGGTCATCGGTTCGTCTCCTGTTCCGCGGTCGCCACGGCGAAGCCGGCGATCCATTCGGGGATCGGCTCGTAGAAGCGGGAGGTCATGCGGTACGGGCCGGTGGCCGCGAGGGATGCGAAGGCCGCGATCCAGGTGCGGACCTCGTGGGCCGAGCCGCCGCCTTCGGAACCCATCCACTCCACGCTCCAGCTGTCGACGTCCGCGAGGCGGCCGCTCTCCAGGGTGTCCAGGACGAGGTTGTCCCAGTCGGGGTTGATGGGGATCATGCGGGTCGAGCCGGCGGCGTAGTCGCGGCCCGCCTGGACCACGCGCTCCTCACCCCGGGCGCGCTGTTCGGGTGTGGGCGGGTGGCCCTCGATGAGGGCGTCGGCGACCCGGGGCGGGGCGCCGTCGAGGACCGGGACGGGCGGGTCGTGGGAGAGCCCGCCGGAGCCGAGGAAAAGCACCCGGCGGTCCAGCGCGGAGGCCGCCTCGCCGATCGCGGTCCCGAGTGCCCGGATTCGGCCGACCGGGCCGAGTGGGGTGGCCACGCCGTTCACGAACACCGGCACGACCGGCACCTTGTCGATGCCGCCGAAGAGGACCTCCAGCGGTTGGACGAAGCCGTGGTCGACGGTCATCCGGGCCGAGACGGTCAGGTCCACGCCGCGGTCCAGGACCCCGCGCGCGAGAGCGCGGGCGGCGTCGGTGTCGACGGACAGCGGGCCCGCCGTGGAACCGAAATCGCCGACGGCGTTCGCCTCGGTGGCCAGGCAGAAGGGCGGCATCTCCTTGTAGAAGAAGCCGTTGTAGTGGTCGGGCGCGTACAGGACGACCAGTTCCGGGTCGAAGGCACGGACGAAGGAACGCGCGCCCTCGACGGCTTCCTCTGCGGCGGCGAGGACCTCGGGCGCAGGATCGTTCTTGCCGATCAAGGGCGAGTGGGACAGCCCTACGGCGGCGGTGTTCACGACGGATCTCCCTGAGACGGTGGGTGGATGACGAGCTTGCCGGTGAGCCGCCCGTCGATCATGAGCTGGAAGCCCTTGTGGATCTCGTCCAGCGGCAGCGTGCGGTCGATCACCGGGCGCAGGCCGGTGGCGTCCATGAGCTTCAGCAGCGAGACCAGTTCGGAGCGGGTGCAGCCGGTCGAGCCGAGGACGCGCTGCTGGAGGTAGAAGATCCGGCCGAGGTCGGCGGGCGGGTTGGTGCCGCTGGTGGCTCCGGCAATGACGATCGTGCCGCCCGGACGCAGTGCCTTCATGGAGTGCGACCAGGTGGCCTCGCCGACCGTCTCCACCACCACGTCCACGCGCTCGGGCAGCCGCTCGCCGGTCGGTACGGCCTTGCGCGCTCCCCACGACTCGGCCTGCCGCCGCTTGTCCTCGCTGCGGCTGGTGGCGTACACGACGGCGCCCGCGGCCACGGCCAGCTTGATCGCGGCCGAGGCGACGCCGCCTCCCGCGCCCTGGACCAGGACCCGGTTGCCCGCGCGGATTCCCGCCTGGGTGAAGAGCATGCGGTACGCCGTGCCCCAGGCGACGGGCAGACAGGCGGCCTCGTCGAAGCTGAGCCAGGACGGCTTGGGGATCAGGTTGCGCGTGGGCACGGACAGGTACTCGGCGAACGCCCCGTGGTGCTGCTCCGACAGCAGCGCACGCCCCGGGTCCAGCGTCTCGTCGCCGAGACCGGCGTCCGGGTCGGCGATGACCGGGTGGACGAGCACCTCGTTGCCGTGCTCGTCGTAGCCGGCCGCGTCGCAGCCAAGGACGATGGGCAGCCGCTCGGGCGGATGACCGACACCGCGCAGGGTCCACAGGTCGTGCATGTTGAGCGACGACGAGACCACACGGACGGTCGACCAGCCCGGGCGCGGCTCGGGTTCGAGGATGTCCCTGAGGACGAGCCCCGACAGCGGCTCGGTCGCGCTCTGGGAGATGGCGATGGCAGCAAGCATGCGGTCACGCTCCCCCGCGCCCGCCGCCTGCCGACAGCGCGCGTGCCGCCGTACGGAACGACGGATGGCACCCGGTCGCGCCGCTGCTGTTGCCTGAGCCCATGACCTCGACGATCGAACCCCAGGGCCCGGCCGCGCCAGCGGCCACCCCGGCCCCGCGCGGGGCGCTGCGGCGCCCGGCGGACCTGGCGCGGAACATCGACGTCTCCGGGCTCGTGGACACCGAGGGCGGACTGCTGGACCGGGTGATCTTCACCGACGAGGAGCTGTACCGCCAGGAGCTGCGTCGCGTCTTCGCGCCGAGCTGGCTGTTCCTCGCGCACACCGACCAGTTCCACAAGCCCGGCGACTTCTTCACGACGTACATGGGCGAGGACCCGGTCATCGTGACGCTGGACCGTGACCGGCGTATCCGCGCCTACCTCAACTCCTGCCGGCACCGGGGTGCCCGCGTCTGCCGCGCCGACTTCGGCACCACCCGCAACTTCACCTGCACCTACCACGGCTGGTCGTACAACCTGGACGGCTCGCTGGTCAGCGTGCCCAACAAGGACGGCTACCCGGAGTCCTTCGAGACGGGACAGTGGGGTCTCGTCGAGGTGCCGCACGTGCAGACATACCACGGGCTGGTCTTCGGCACCTGGGATCCGCACCCCGTCCCGTTGCGGGAGTCGCTCGGCGACATGGCCTGGTACATGGACGCGATGCTCGACCACGACGACCAGGGGACGGTCGTCGTCGGCGGAGTCCACAAGTGGGTCCTGGAAGGCAACTGGAAGCTGGCCGCCGAGCAGTTCGCCACCGACTGGTACCACGTCAACATGAGCCACGCCTCGGCGCTCATGGTCCTCTCGCCGTCCGGCAGGAAGCCCAAGGACGAGGTCGTGCACCGCACCGGCCGCCAGTACGTGGACCCGAACGGGCACGGCGCCGGCTTCCCGGTCCATCCCAAGAACCGCTTCGACGCCCAGACCGTGCACGAGTGGACGGACTACGACGCGCTGCGGGAGCGGCTCGGCGAGGCCCGCGTCGAGGGACCGCTGACCAACGGACACGCCACCGTCTTCCCCAACTTCTCCTACCTGCCGGTCAACGGATCCATCCGGATCTGGCACCCCAAGGGCCCCGACCGCATGGAGGTGTGGGCCTGGACCATCGTCGACAAGTCCATGCCCGAAGAGGTCCGTGAGGCCCAACGCCTGTACAACCTGCGGACGTTCGGGCCCAGCGGCATCTTCGAGCAGGACGACGGCGAGAACTGGAGCGAGGTGCAGGCCATCTCGCACGGCTTCATCACAGGCGGCGTCGCTCTCAACTACCAGATGGGCATGGGCAGCGAACGCGAGGACGGCCGCTACCCCGGCAGGACCAGCGAGCTCTACAGCGACGCCGCCGGCCGGGCCTTCTACGCACGCTGGCGCGAACTGATGAACACCCCCGCCTGGCACGAGGCTCGGCACGAGGAGAAGCACCCATGAGCAACGGGATCCGTGTCGCCGCCCTGGACGACATCCCCCAGGGCGAGGGCATCGCCGTCGACAAGGCGGTCACCGGCACCGCCGACGACATCGCCCTGCTGCGCGACACCGACGACACTGTCTACGCGCTCGACGACACCTGCACCCACGAGACCGCCTCGCTGGCCGAGGGCTGGGTCGAGGACGGGTACGTCGAATGCCCGCTGCACTCCAGCAGGTTCTGCCTGAAGAGCGGCGAGGTCCAGGGCCTGCCCGCCACGAAGAACGCCTGCCCGCACCGGGTCGAGGTGCGCGACGGCGAGGTCTACCTGTTCCCCGGGGAGAGCCCGTGACCGAGCGTGTGGTGATCGTGGGCGGCGGCATCGCCGGAGTCAGCACGGCTGCCTCGCTGCGTGCCCAGGGCTTCGGCGGCGAAGTCATCCTCGTCGACGCCGGGGAGTTCCCGTACGACAGGCCGCCCCTGTCGAAGGACTTCCTGACCGGCAGCAAGGACATCAAGCAGATCGCTCTCCAGCCGGCCCAGTGGTACGACGACCAACACGTACGCCTGATCAACCGGACCACAGTGACCGCACTGAGGCCCCGGGACGGCGCCGTCGAGCTCACGGGCGGACAACTCCTCCCCGCCGACCGTGTCGTGCTCGCGACGGGGGGTGGCGCCGCCCGCCCGCCGATCCCGGGCCTCGCAGACCCGCGCGTACATGTGCTGCGCACGGCGGACGACGCGGACCGGCTGCGGCTGTCCTTGACACCTGGCGCCCGCGTGCTGGTCGTTGGCGCCGGTCTCATCGGGGCCGAGGTCGCCTCGACCGCCGTACGCCTGGGCTGCGAGGTCGTTCTCGTCGACCCGGTCGGCGTGCCGCTGGCCGCCGCGCTCGGCCTCGAACTGGCCGCCTGGCTCCACGCGTTGCACGACCGGCACCGGGTCACCACCGTGCGGGCCACCGTGGAGTCCTTCACCAACCGGCCCGAGGGCATCGAGGCCGTCGTCGACGGCGTCGCGGGGGTCCACGACGCGGTGGTGCTCGGCGTCGGCATGGTGCCCTCCACCGAACTGGCCGAGGCCGCAGGCCTCGAGGTGGACCGCGGGATCCTCGTCGACGAACGGCAGGTCACCTCGAACCCGGCCGTGCTCGCCGTCGGCGACCCCGCCCGTCTGCGCGGAGTGCCGCGCACCGAGCACTGGGAGGCGGCCCAGCAGGACGGCGCGAGAGCGGCGGCCACCATCCTCGGCACCCCGGCACCGGTTCCCACCGCGCCCTGGTTCTGGACCGACCGACATGGTCGCCACATCGAGGCCGTCGGGCACATGGAAGCGGCCGCGCACACCGTCATCAGGGGCTCCTTCGACGACCCGACGTTCTCCGTCTTCGGTCTGCAGGACGGCCTGGTCGTCGCGGCCGCCTCGGTCGACGACCCGTCCGCCGTCAGGGCCGCCCGTCGGCTGATCGACCGCCGCATCCCCGTCGTGGCGGACCGCCTGGCAGACCCGGCGGTGAACCTGCGCGGCCTGCTGCGCGGCTGAACCGGCCGGGCGTGCGACTGAAGTGCACCCCTGGCGTGCGGCCGCTGTTCCGCCTGGCGGCACAGTCCGTTTCACCCGGGTCCGAGAAGGGATCGAATGACACCGTGAGCACAGCGACCGAGCAGATCCGGTCACGCGCGGGGGTCCGCGCCGACCGTGACATCCACTTCGAGGTCGAGCAGTTCTACTACGAGGAGGCCGCCCTCCTCGACGACGGCCGCTACGCCGACTGGCTCGACCTGCTCGCCGACGACCTCGACTACTGGATGCCCACCCGCACCAACCGGCTGCGCCGGCAGCAGGCGCTGTCCGTGGCCGTGCGCGGCGAGGCCGCCTTCTACGACGAGAGCAAGGAGAGCCTGGCCTGGCGCATCCGCCGGTTCGACTCCGGGATGGCCTGGGCCGAGGACCCGCCCTCGCGGACCCGGCATCTGATCAGCAACGTGATGGTCAGCCACGTCGACCCCGCCGAGCACGAGGGGTTCACCGCGGACGACCTGTGGGTGCGGTCGGCGTTTCTCGTCTACCGCAACCGGTTGGAGCGGGAGGAGAACGTCTTCGCCGGCGGCCGCACGGACGTCCTGCGGCGCCTTGAGGACGGCGAGCTTCGGGTGGCCCGCCGGACGATCCTCCTGGACCAGAACATCCTCCTGGCGAAGAACATCTCGACCTTTTTCTGAGGGGAACGCGCTGTGACCGTTGACCTGAAAAACCATCAAGTGAACACGTCACTCGGCGAGATCGCCGTGGCCGAGGTCGGAGAAGGCCCCGTGCTGGTGATGCTGCACGGCGGCGGCCCCGGCGCCTCCGGCGTCAGCAACTACCGCCAGAACCTCCCCGCGCTGGCCGAGCACTTCCGTGTGATCCTGCCCGACCAGCCGGGTTTCGGGGGTAGTTACCGACCCACGGCCGAGGATCTGGGCGAGCGCTCCATCACCGAGATCACCGTGGACGCCCTCTACCAAGCCCTCGACGCGCTCGGCATCGACACCTTCCACCTGCTGGGCAACAGCCTCGGCGGCGCCGCCGCCATCGCCATGGCCCAGCAGCGCCCGGAGCGCGTCACCCGGCTCGTGCTGATGGCCCCCGGCGGCGGCTGGCTGCCCTTCGGCCCCACGCCCACCGAGGGCCAGAAGGAGATGTTCCGCTACTACAACGGCGGCGGACCCAGCGAGAAGAAGATGGCCGCCTTCATCCGCACCATGGTCTACGACCACAAGCAGTTCGGCGAGGACGTCGTCCGCGCACGCTACAAGTCCTCCCTCGACGAGAGCCACATCGCCTTCTACCACCTCTACAACGCGGCCTTCGCCAAGCGCGGCGGCATGGACCCCCTCTGGCGCGACCTGCACAAGATCAAGGCGCCGACCCTGCTGCTCTGGGGCCGCGATGACCGGACGATCACTCTCGAAGGCGCCCAGCTGATGCTCAAGCAGATCCGCGACGTGCAGCTGCACGTGTTCGGCAAGTGCGGCCACTGGGTCCAGCTGGAGCGCCAGCGGGAGTTCGACACGCTGGTCACCGGTTTCCTCGGGGAGCGGGCATGAGCGACGGCTGGCTGGACGGAAACGCCGCCCTGATCACCGGCGGCGGTACCGGCATCGGCCGGGCGGTCGCCGAACGCTTCCTCGCCGAGGGCGCCTCGGTCACCATCATGGGGCGCCGCAAGGAGCAGCTGGACGAGGTCGCGGCCGTCGCCTCCCACCCGTCCCGCGTCCACACCGTCGCCGGGGACGTGCGCGACTCCGAGAGCCTGCACGCCGCCGTCGCCGAGACCGTCGACCGCTTCGGCAAGCTCGACACCCTCGTCGCGAACGCCGGCGTGTGGGACTACCAGCGCCAGCTCACCCGGCTCAGCGGCGCGGAACTGGGCACGGCCTTCGACGAGATCTTCTCGATCAACGTCAAGGGCTACGTCCTCGCGGCGGAGGCGGCCTGGCGCGAGCTGGTCAAGACGCGCGGAAGCATCGTCATGACGCTCTCCAACGCCTCCTTCTACGTCAACGGCGGCGGCCCCCTCTACACCGCGAGCAAACACGCCTGCCTGGGCCTGATGCGCGAACTCGCCTACGAACTCGCCCCGAAGGTCCGCGTCAACGGCGTGGCCTGCGGCGGCATGAACACCGACCTGCGCGGGCCCGAGGGACTGGGCCTGGCCGACCGGTCGATCTCGGCGTCCTTCGCGAAGAAGGGTCCGGACACCCCGCCGCCCCCCATCCCGCTGCACGACTCCAGCACGGATCCACGCGACTTCACCGGCTCCTACGTGCTGCTCGCCTCCCGTGCCCAGAGCGGTCCGATCACCGGACACGCGATCAATGTCGACGGAGGCATAGGCGTACGCGGGTTCGCCACTGCCGCCGGCGGCGACCACCTCTGACGCCCCTTTCACCTTCCGACTCCCACCATTCGACGCTCAACGAGGAGCCGCTCGTGACCCCGCCTTCCGCCGCCAGAGCCACGACCCCACACCCACGCAACTCAGGCCTGCGGGTCGACCTCAACCTGGCCGCCGCCGTCGCGCGCAACGCCCGCTACCAGGGCGACAGTGTCGTCATCAGCTACCCGGGCGGAGACCTCACCTACGCCGAACTCGACGACAGGGCCGCCCGTCTGGCCACGGTCCTGGCCGACGGCGGCATCGGTGACGGCGACCGAGTCGCCTACCTCGGCCTCAACAGCAGCTCCTTCCTCGTCACGCTGCTGGCCGCCCACCGGCTGGGAGTCGTCTTCGTCCCGGTCAACTTCCGGTTGGCCGAAGCCGAGTTGGAGGCCGTCCTCGTCCGCAGCGGCGCCACCGCTCTCGTCTGCGAGGAAGGGCACCGCGAAGCCGTCGACAAGGTGCGCGCAAGGACCGCGCTCGCCCGCTTCCTCCTGGTGGACGACGACCCCGAGGCGCCGGCCGACACGGGCACCGCGGGCTGGGAACCCTGGGCAGCCCTCCTCACAGCCGCCGCCCCCTCGTCCTCCATCGCCGCCAAGTCCGCCGACGACCCGGCGATCCTGATGTTCACCTCCGGCACCACGGGCACGCCCAAGGGCGTCGTCCTGACCCACGGCAACGTCTTCTGGAACGCGGTGAACGTCGAACTCCGCCTCGACACCCGCCCCGGCGACGTCACGTATGCCGCCGCACCCCTCTTCCACATCGGCGCCCTGAACAGCTTCGTGCTCCGCACACTGGTGCGCGGCGGCACGGTGGTGATCAGACGTGGGTTCGACCCGAAGGCGTGTCTCGACGACCTGGTCACCCACAAGGTCAACTCCATGTTCGGCGTGGCCCAGATGTTCGCCGCCCTCGCACGCCAACCAGGCCTGTTCGAACAGGACTTGAGCCACCTGCGGTCGATCGTGGTCGCCGGCGCACCGGTGCCGCCCTCGCTCATCGAGCTCTACGCCGAGCACGGCGTACTGCTCCAGCAGGCGTGGGGCCTGACCGAGACGGCGCCGTTTGCCACGCACCTGCCCGTCGAGCGCACCCTGGACAAGATCGGCTCCGCAGGCATCCCCATGCCGTTCACCGAGGTCCGGGTTGTCGACGCGGCCAGCAACGCCCCTCTGAAGCCCGGTGAACCGGGAGAGATCGTCGTCCGAGGCCCCAACGTCACCGCCGGGTACTGGAACAACCCGGAGGCGAACAGCGCCGCGTTCGACGAGGAGGGCTGGTTCCACTCGGGCGACATCGGCTACCTCGACGAGGACGGCTGCCTGTACATCGTCGACCGACTCAAGGACATGATCATCAGCGGCGGGGAGAACGTGTATCCGGCGGAGGTCGAGCGCGCGCTGGCCTCCATGCCCGGTGTGGTCGACGTCGCGGTCGTCGGTGTGCCCGACGAGCAGTGGGGCGAGACCGTGGCGGCCGTCATCAGCCTCGACGGCACGACGGAGATCACACTGGAGGCCGTACACGCGTACGCGGCGGGGAAGCTGGCCCGCTACAAGCTGCCCCGGAGCCTGAAGCTCGTGCCCACCGTCCCGAGGAACGCCTCCGGAAAGCTGGACAAGGTCAGCATCCGACGCCTGGCCGACGAGGGGAACTGACGATGCTCACGGTGCCGGCCCTGCCCCCGCTCGATGTCCCAGGCCCCTGGCGGACCACGGTGGAGTCGTGGACACGTTTCGCGGGCCGTCTGCGTCTGCGCGGATCGGACGGCACCGAGGCCGTCGTCGGCCTGGAACGCTGCGCGGTCGGCAGGCTCCGTGAGGCCTACCCGGTCGGTGCCCGCGACGTGGAACTTCTCGTCGACTCCGGCACGCCGGAGGTTCTCCGGTCCCTCCTGCACGCTGTCCGCGCGGCGGACCCCGACTGCCGCCGTGTGGTCCACGCCGTGCCGGAGGGCGACCGGACGTCCGTCCAGGCCGCGGAGGCCGTCGGCTTCCGGTACGCCGTCGACGTCGATCTCCAGGACCAGCAGCTGAGCCTGCTCGTGGCCGAACCCGACTGGCTCACCGCCACCGACATGGACCTGGATCGCGTACCAGGGAGCTGACGGGGCCTCGGTCCTCCTCGGCCCTCCTCAGTTCTCCTTGAGAAAGCGCTGCGCGATCGGCAGCCCGCAGGATGTCGTCGTCGAGGCTCTCCACCAGCGGGTGCAGGGCCACTCCGCTGACCGCCGCGATGAAGCAAGCGCGCCTTCGCCTCCTCACAGCCACCGGCGGCCACAGCTTCGCCTCGCGCGGGCCGAGGACGCCGACAGCACGGCCAACGCCATCGCCCGGCTCGCCGCCGTGGTCCGGGCATTCGCGAGCCTTGGCGCCACCGTGACCGGCCAGGGCTTCACCGCGTACGCCTCCGCCTCCGGCGCCGGGACCAGCGCCACCGCGACCCGCGACGCCGACACCGGCACCGGGAGCTGCTCCGGACCGGGAGTGGCCTTCGCGATGACCGGCGGCACCCTCCGCTGCCAGCAGGGCGTTGTCACGTTGTTGGCTGTGTGACTGCCTGACGGCGCGTCGTGGTGTGGTGGAGCCTGGTTCCGGGCTGTGCTCAGGCCGCGGTGGCGAGGCTGGCGACGCCGGTGATCTGCTCCCAGATGGCGAAGCGGACGGTCATCTCGGCGCGGTAGTCGTGGGCGAGCATCAGATGGCGGCGGGGGCGGAAGTGGGGCGAGCTACCGCTGAACGCGGACAGAAACCGCTGCGCTCCGCCCGCGGAGCGGAAGCCTTTCATCGCGCGTTCGCGCTGTCTGGTGGGCTGGTGGCTGTTCTCCGCCCGGTTGTCCAGGCCCTTGTGCGAGCGATGTTCCACCGAGGGCATGACCTCGCGGTGGGCGGCGCCGTAGGAGCGGAGCTTGTCCGTGACGACCACCCTCGGCACCGTGCGGGTCTCCTTCATCAGACGGCGGAAGAAGCGCCTGGCCGCGGCCTTGTCCCGGCGCTTCTGCACCAGGATGTCCAGCACGTTGCCGTCCTGGTCGACGGCCCGCCACAAATACTTCTGCTCGCCGTTGATCTTGATGAAGACCTCGTCCAGATGCCACTTGTCACCGGACCGGGGCTGTCGGCGGCGCAGCGCGTTGGCGTAGGCCTGCCCGAACGTGCCGCACCAGCGGCGGATCGTCTCGTAGGAGACGGTCACGCCGCGCTCGAGCATCAGCTCCTCGACCTCGCGGAACGACAGCGGGAAGCGGAAGTACAGCCACACACAGTGGGAGATCACCTCGACCGGGTACCGGTGCCCCTTGTACGACGGCGACGCGCTCCACACGGACGACCCTTCCCAGGCTGCTCAACCAGAAGATCATCCCACCGGCCAGCCAACGTGACAGCGCCCATCGAAGGGCTCCTCAGCGCGTACGACCAGCCGCCCGAGTCTGACCAGCAGGACGAGGAGTAGCTCTTCCGGACGCACGGTGCCGGATGTCGGAGTACCGCCGAACAGACGGATCCTGTCCGCGGGGCCACGGCGCGCCTCGACGGGCAGTAGTCATCCTTCGGCTGACTACTGCCGTGGTGGGCTTGACAGGTCCGTTGGGCGGGCGAGTTGCTCCGGCTCCGTCATGCGGGTGCGAGAGGCGGCAGTCCGAGTGCTGTGACAGCGTCCGTCAGCTCTTTGTCGTAGGTGACGAAACCGTCCAGCTCTCGGTGCAGTGGGGCGGCTGTTGCCAGGTGAATGGCGTCTGGAGTGCCGAGTCTTTGCACCTCGAAGCCGGCGGCGCGGGCCAGGACGTCGTCACTGAGGATGATCTGGTCTGTCCCGGTGAGCGTATTGCCGACCAGGAACGGCACTCGCTGCCGATCGACACCAGCTCGCCGGAACGTGCGTGCGATCTCAACCCCAGCCAGCTGGGAGGTCACGAGACGACCGTCGACGCCCAGCCCTGCCCGCCAGCTGCGAAGGGCCTGCGTCTCTGCCTCCTGCTGTACAAACTTCAGCAGAACGCAGGTGTCCAGGTAGTAGAGACTCAACGCCTGCGCTCCCGCTCGCGCTCGGCGATCAGCGCATCCGACAGCGAAGGCAGCACGTCCAGATCACTGATCAGCTCGGGCAGCGCGCCCGGATTCACCGCACGACGCACCTGGCCGGTCGCCATCAGCTGGTCCAGGGCCGACGTGGGCTGTTCGGCGGGGGACATGCGGATGACAGGCTTGCCGTGCTCAGTGACGACGAGCGTTTCACCTGCGCGAACCCTCGCTGTGACTTTCGACGGATGGTGGTTCAGCTCTCCAAGCGGGATGGTCTCCATCTCGTAAATGTACACAAAAAATGTGCACAATGGGAAGGTGGAACGAGACAGCTCTTCTATGGGTGGGATCAGACTTTGATCACGGCCACCTGCCCACAGCACAGCGCCGTGAGGTTCTCCGGATCGGAAGCCAGGGTTGTGACTGGCCCAGGTGCCGAGAGGGAGGTGGCGCTGAGCATGGCGTCAATGCCGTACTTGGCCGTGCAGCCCGGCGTCGTGCACCGCCGCGAGGGCGGGCACGTCGCGATGAGGGTGACACGAGCCGGCCCGCCATGCACCGCGCCATCGTGGGTGGGGAGAAGGCCGAGCACGCTGCTGGTTCAGGCCGGGACCGAACCGCCGGTCAGCGTGGGGCGGGCGTGCGGGTGCCGCGAAGCCGGGCGGCGGGCCCTTGTGGGGGCCGCCTGCCACGGATGCGGTAGGCAGGCGTACCACCGTCGGTGGACGCCGGGTCAGGCGGCTGCACGTACGGTTGCCGCATGACCGGTCCCGCAGCCTGGCGCCAGACCGCGCGGGCGCATCCGCTCGTCGTGGACGGGATGCTCGCCGCGGCGCTGTACACAGCCAGCCTGTTGGCGCCGATCGTCCCCGGCGACCCGCCGCAGCGGGTCCCGCTGACCGTCACCGTCGCGGTGCTGGCCACGCTGGCCTGCGGCGCGCTGGTCGTCCGGCGACGGTGGCCGTTGGCGGTGCTGGCCGTCACCACCGGGATCTCCTGCATCTCCATGATCGTCTCGGATGCCCAGAGCGCGTCCCTCGGCGCTCCGGTGATCGCCGCGTTCACCGTCGCCGTGCGCACCGACCGCCGGACCGCCTGGACGGCCGGGGCCGCCGCCGCGTTCGTCTTCGGCTTCACTTCCCTGGCCACCTCGGGGTGGGCCTGGTCCGGCCCCGGGACCCAGAACCTGGTGGTGTGGATCGGCATGGCGGTGGCCGCCGGAGACGCGGTCCGAAGCAGACGGGCGTACGTCGTCCTGCTGGAGGAGCGGGCCCGTCGCGCCGAGCAGAGCCGCGAGGAGGAGGCGGCCCGCCGGGTCACCGAGGAGCGGCTTCGGATCGCCCGGGAGCTGCACGACGTGGCCGCCCACCACATCGCCGTGATCAGCGTCCAGACCGGGGTGGCCGGGCACACGCTCCGCACCGACCCGGACGTGGCGGAGGAGTCGCTCGCCCTGGTACGCCAGGCCAGCCGGAGCGTGCTGGAGGAACTCAGCGCGCTGCTCGGCGTACTGCGCCGGGACGATGACCCAGAGGCCCCCGTCGAGCCCACCCGGGGCCTCGACGGGCTGGACGAGCTCGTCGCCTCGTTCGCCGCGGCGGGCCTGCAGGTGGCCTGGACGCTCTCCGGGCGTCCGCGCCCGCTGCCCTCAGCGGTCGACCTGGCGGCGTACCGGATCGTGCAGGAGTCGCTCACCAACGTGCACAAGCACAGCGGGAGTTCCTCCGCGCGGGTCGGTGTCGAGTACGCGCCCGACCGGCTGGTCGTCCGGATCCGCGACGAAGGAGGCGGCGGCACGGCGACCCGGACGGACGCGTACGGCGGCGGGCGCGGCATCCTGGGCATGCGCGAGCGCGCGATCGCCGTCGGCGGCAGCTTCGAGGCTGGCCCCGGGCCCGACACCGGTTTCACCGTACGGGCTGTGATGCCCCTGCCTCCCGCCGCCACCGCCGGCGATGGAGCACCTCCCGGACGGCGTCCGGGGAAGCAACCCGGAGAAACATCCGGAGAAGGAGACGACGGATGACCATCCGGGTCCTGCTGGCCGATGACCAGAACCTGATCCGCGCCGGTTTCCGGGTGCTCATCGACGCGGCGCCCGACCTGGAGGTGGTGGGCGAGGCCGCGACCGGCCGGGAGGCCGTCGAACTCGCCCGCAGAACCCGCGCGGACGTCGTGCTGATGGACATCCGGATGCCGGAGCTCGACGGCCTCGCCGCCACCCGGGAGATCACCGCCGACGAGGACCTCGCCGGGGTTCGGGTGCTGATCCTCACGACCTTCGAGATCGACGAGTACGTCTTCAAGGCGCTGCGCGCCGGGGCCAGCGGTTTCCTGGGCAAGGGCGTCGAGCCGGTGGAACTGCTGGCCGCGATCCGGACCGTGGCGGGCGGTGAGGCGCTGTTGTCGCCGAAGGCTACCCAGGGCCTGATCGCCCGGTTCATGGCGTCCCCCGAGGACCGGCCCGCCGCCACCACGGCTCAGCTCGACGCGCTGACCGGGCGGGAGCGCGAGGTGCTGGGCCTGGTCGCCACGGGCCTGTCCAACGACGACATCGCCGAGCGGCTGTACGTCTCGACGTCCACCGCCAAGACCCACGTCAACCGGGCGATGACGAAGCTCGGCGCACGGGACCGGGCCCAACTCGTCGTCATCGCCTACCAGACGGGCCTGGCTCGCGCTCCGCAGTGACCGCGCCAGACCCTGGGCGGACGTGCGGCGGGGGCCGCTCCTCCTGGGGGCCTGTCCGCGACCCGTGGTCATACAGCGCCCGGAGTAGCTCCGTACCACGGGCATGGGAGGGCCAAGTGTCCGCGCCGGGCTGACGACCTGGAGATCCACGGTCGGCAGTCTGGACCCCATGATTGAAGTAACGAACCTGACGAAGCGCTACGGCGACAAGACCGCCGTCGACTCGCTCACCTTCTCGGTCCGGCCGGGCATCGTCACCGGCTTCCTCGGACCCAACGGCGCCGGCAAGTCCACCACCATGCGCATGATCCTCGGCCTCGACCGGCCGACCGCCGGCACCGCGACCGTGAACGGACGCCCCTACGCCGAACACCGGGCGCCGCTGCACGAGATCGGCGCGTTGCTGGAAGCCAAGTCCATCCACCAGGGCCGGTCCGCGTTCAGCCACCTGTGGGCGATGGCCGCCACCACCGGCGTCCCGCGCCGACGGGTCGAGGAAGTGATCGACCTCGTCGGCCTGAGCGAGGTCGCCCGCAAGCGGGCGGGCGGTTTCTCCCTCGGCATGGGCCAGCGCCTCGGCATCGCCTCGGCGCTGCTCGCCGACCCCCGGGTGGTCATGCTGGACGAGCCCGTCAACGGCCTCGACCCGGAGGGCATCCTCTGGATCCGCAACCTGCTGAAGGGGCTGGCCGAGAAGGGCCGGACCGTCTTCGTCTCCTCGCACCTGATGAGCGAGATGGCACTCACCGCCGAACATCTCATCGTGGTCGGCCGCGGACGCCTGATCGCCGACGTGTCGGTGGCCGAGTTCACCGCGCGGGCGGCCCGCAACACCGTACGCGTGCGCTCGCCGCAGGCCGCGCAGCTCCGGGACCAGCTGGCCGGGCCGGATGTCACGATCACTAGCCTCGAGCCCGGAGCCCTGGAGATCACCGGGCTGACGACCGATCAGATCGGTGACCACGCCGCGGAATCGGGCTTCACCCTGCACGAGTTGTTCCCGCAGCAGGCGTCACTGGAGGAGGCGTTCATGGAGATGACCCGGGACGCCGTCGAGTACCACGCCACCACGACCAGTCCCACGAACAGGGCCAGCGCTTCGCCGGGCACCCCTGGCGACGAGCTCGCCGAGGCCGGGAGGGCCGCCTGATGACCACCGCCATCGCACCGGACCTGACAGCACGCCCCGAGCGCCGCGATCTGCGCGTCACCACGCGACGGGTGTTCAGATCCGAGTGGATCAAGTTCTGGTCGCTGCGGTCCACGGCCTACACCCTGCTCGGGGCCGTGGTCGCACTGGTCGCCTTCGGGCTGATCGCCGCCTCGGTCACCTCGGGCGGCGGCACCTTCGAAGGCCCTGGCGAAGGGGCCACCGACCCGACCGACATCAGCCTGGCCGGTACGCAGCTGGCCCAGCTCGTCATCGGCACCCTCGGGGTCCTGCTCACCGCCGGCGAGTACAGCACCGGCCTGATCCGCTCCACCCTCGCCGCGGTGCCCCGCCGGCTGCCGGTGCTCTGGGCCAAGGCGGCGGTGTTCGCCGGGGTCGTCCTCGCGGTCGGCGCGGTCGCGGTCTTCGGCGCCTTCTTCGGCGGGCAGGCCATCCTCGGCTCCGACGGCGCGTCCCTCACCGACCCCGGCGTCCTGCGCGCGGTCATCGGCACCGTCGTCTACCTGACCGGTATCGGACTTCTGGGCATGGCGCTTGGCGCCCTGCTGCGCAACACCGCGGGCGCGGTGACCACCCTGTTCGCCTCGATCTGGCTGCTGCCCGGCCTGATGCAGGTCGCGCTCCCGGACAGCTGGAACGACGCGATCGGCCCGTACTTCCCCTCCAACGCCGGCTCCGCCTTCATGACCGTGTCCCCCGGCTCGGACCTGCTCTCTCCGGCGGCGGGCCTGGCCGTGTTCGCCGGTTTCCTGGCCGTGCTGCTGGGTGCGGCAGCGTGGCAGCTGAAGCGGCGGGACGCCTGAGAGAGTGCCTCATGATCTCGCCTCTCAAGGACTCGGCGGGGCAGATGCAGGGTGCTCTCACCGCGACGTTCGACGTCACCGGGCAGCACCGGGCCCGGGAGCGGCTGACCACGCTGAACGCGGCGAGCACACACATCGGCACCACGCTCGACGTGGCTCGCACGGCGCGGGAGATGACAGAGGTGGCTGTCCCCGGACTCGCCGACTTCGTCAGCGTCGATCTGCTGGAATCCGTCCATCGCGGTGAGGAGCCGGTGGTCGGCTCGGGCGCCGGCCCGGTCACGCCGCTCCGCGTGGCCCAGTGTTCGGTCCACGAGGGCTGTCCCGAAGAGCGTCGACGTGCTTCCTGTCCGGGCCGCAGGACGTACGTCCTGCGTGTAGGGTTCCAGAAGTGACGTACAGCATCTGACCAGGCACTTTGCGACTCCGGGCGATCACGACAAGCTCGCACCCCATGGCATTGCGCATGCTCTACCTGGTCTTCCTCCGACTCCTCGGACTGCTCCTGCTGCTCTCCCGCTCGCAGCAGACCAAGGACGCCGAGCTGCTCGCGCTGCGCCACGAGAACGCGGTGCTGCGCCGCCAGCTCGGCGTCCGGCCACACCTCACCTGGCCGGACCGCGCAGTGCTCGCCGCCCTCGCCCGGCACCTACCCTCCCGGCTGCGCCGACACCGCCTGTTCACACCCGGCACCCTGCTCACCTGGCACCGGCGACTACTGCGCTGGAAGTGGAAGCAGAAACCCGCACGGACCGGCCGCCCGCCGATCTCCGAGGAACTCACCGCCCTGATCCTGCGCCTGGCCCGCGAGAACCCGACCTGGGGCTCAACCCGTATCCAGGGCGAGCTGCGGCGCCTGGGCCACCGCGTCGGCGCCTCCACCATCCGACGCATCCTGCGCAGCGCCGGCCTCGGCCCCGCACCCAGACGAAGCCGCGGCGCCCCGACCTGGCGCGAGTTCGTACGCGCCCAGGCCTCCGGTCTGCTCGCCGCCGACTTCTTCCACGTGGACACCGCCGGCTGACCAGGCTGTACGCCTTCGTGGTCATGGAGGTCGGCACCCGCACCGTGCACATCCTCGGCGTCACCGCCCACCCGACCGCAGCCTGGGCCACCCAGCTCTCGAGGAACCTCCTCGCCAACCTCGCAGACCGCGCCGCCGGCTTCCGCTACCTGCTACGCGACCGCGACAGCCGCTACACCCAGGCGTTCGACGCCGTCTTCACCGCCGACGGCATCGAGATCCTGAAGAGCGCGCCACAGACACCGCAGATGAACGCCCACGTGGAGAGGTTCATCCGCAGCGTGCGGGCCGAGTGCACCGACCGGATGCTGATCTACAACGAGCAACACGCACGGCGTGTCCTCGCCGAATACGCCGCGCACTACAACTCCGGAAGGCCGCACCGGGCCCTGCACCTTGCGCACCAGCCGACGATCCGGACGTCATCCCCTTCCCCGCCCAACACATCCAGCGCCACGACGTCCTCAACGGACTCATCCACGAGTACCGCGACACAGCCTGACGAAGATCACGACAGTCTGGCGAACGCCCAGCTCAACGCATGTGCGGGACTTTTGGCACCCAACACGGCTCACGGCCAGCCGCTTCCGCCGCACCCTCGCCTGGTTCATCCGGCGCCGCCCCCGCGGACTGATCGCCGCCTCCCTCCAGTACGGCCATGCCCACACTCAAATGCTCCAGGGGTACGCCGACTACGACTCCGGCTTCCCCGACGAACACGCCTTCGCTCGGCCCTGCCGCCCCCGCGGACGACCCTGGTGTACGTGGTAACCGGTCGTTGTCACCTGGCGTGGTGAGCGAGGTAGTCCTGTAATTCTCGGTGTCGGAACTGGTAGGCGATCCCGGCCACCCGGATCAGACCGGCGCCGTGACACCAGTGGAGAAACCGGCCGAGTCGCCATGGGAGCCGGCGGCTGCTCCATCGACAGGTACACAGCAACAGGGCGACATACCGGAGGCCCGTAAGACCGGCAACAACCTCGCCACGGGCGGCGGCAACACCCAGACCGTCAACCAAGGCGTGGGCTCGCCGAGGAGATCGACACCCTTGAGAGCGAAGGAGCCGAGCCGACTCGGGGCCGCAGGATCATGCGTCGAATCGCACGCATCGTCACGCCCGCCCTGCCCGCAGCTGCGGCGGCGGGTGCCGATGCAGCTGTCCAGGCGGCCATCGCGGCGGGTACGGGGCTCTTCGGCTGACCGTTTTCGTGCGGTGGCCGCTGACCCCGACCGACTGCCAGAGACGCGGCTATTCCCCAGGGGCCACCGGGGTGGCGATGCCGCCGACCTACCAGCCCCGCTCGCGCCACTCGCCTAGGTGAGGCCGCTCGGCGCCGAGCGTGGTGTCGTTGCCGTGGCCCGGGTAGATCCAGGTCTCGTCCGGGAGCGCGAAGACCTTCGCCTCCAGGCCCGACATCAACGACTTGAAGTCCTCGGGACGTGTTGTCCGCCCAGGACCTCCAGGGAAGAGGCAGTCGCCGGTGAAGACGTGGGGATGTCCGTGCGGGTCGTCGTAGACCAGGGCGATGGAGCCCGGCGTGTGCCCGACCAGGTGGCGCGCGGTGAGTTCCACGCGTCCCACCCGGATGGTGTCGCCGTCGTCGACCAGGACGTCGGTCGGCACGGGGATGCCGTCGGCGTCGTCCCGGCCGGCGTAGGTGCGGGCGCCGGTGGCCGCGACGACCTCGGCGAGCGCCTGCCAGTGGTCCCCGTGCTGATGCGTGGTGACGACGGACGCGATGCCGTCGTCACCGATCATGCCGATCAGCGTCTCCGCGTCGTTGGCGGCGTCGATCAGCAGCTGCTCGTCCGTGGCCCGGCAGCGCAGCAGATAGCAGTTGTTGTTCATCGGACCGACCGCGATCTTGGTGATCATCAGGTCCGTCAGCTCGTGCACGTCCGCCGGGCCGCCGACCGTCACCTCTCCGCTGTACGTCATGGCGGCAGCCTATAGCGGGGAGGTGCCCGAGAACCGACCGCGGCCTACAGCGGGGGCAGCGCAGGCAGTGGACCACCGTCCGCGGTCAGCCCGGAGCCGTCCCGGCGCCCGGCGAGCCAGCCGAGCAGGTCGGGCCTGCTGCCCGTGACGGTGACGGCCGGTGCATCGGCCTCCCGGCCCGTGCTCCACGCGCGCGTGCCGTTCGTCAGGCGGGTGCGCGGCACGTCGGCGTGGCTCGTGAACCGCGCCGCGAGGAAGTCGATCTCCCGCTCGACGAACTCCTCCGGCAGATCCTCCAGCTCGTACCCGATCCCGAGGTCCACATGGTGCAGCTCCACCTCGACCCACCGCCGGAACGGCACCCGGGACGCCGAGTCGGTCACTCCGCCCCGCAGCTCCACCGTGCGCGACCAGTCCGCGGGCGCGGCCCCCGCCTCCTGGAAGCGAGCGGCGCTGTCCCGCACGTCGGCGAGCTGGAGGTCGAGGGGGCGCGGGGCGTCCCGCTCGATGTCGGCGTCCCGGGCCTCGCCGGAGACGTACATGGGCAGGCCTTGGAGTACGTTCACGAGGGCGTCCGCATTGCGGGCGAGGTGGGCGAGGACATGGCCACGGGTCCAACCGGTGAGCCGTGACGGCTCGGTCACCGCCGCGTCGTCCAGCTTGACGGCTGCGCTGAGCAGCCGCTCCGTCGCGTCACGTACAGACACCAGGTCACGAGCGTGATCAATCATGGTGCTGACCCTAGCCCCGCCACACCTTTGGGTGAAGGTGGTGAACGTGTGCCGTAAATCGAAAGCCCGTGCTATATCGTCGGGGGCGGCGTCGGGCATGCTGGATGGCCCGGGATTGTTATGCCTTCGAGAATCCGACCCGGCGTTGTCAGTGGCTCCCCCTAGTCTGAGAAAGCACGGGGGCCTCGCCCCTGTCACTTCTCTCAAGAAAGGTGCGGACCGGCGTGGCCGACCGTCTCATCGTCCGTGGCGCGCGCGAGCACAATCTCAAGAATGTCTCGCTCGACCTGCCACGCGACTCGCTCATCGTCTTCACGGGCCTGTCGGGGTCGGGCAAGTCCTCGCTGGCCTTCGACACCATCTTCGCGGAGGGCCAGCGGCGGTATGTGGAGTCGCTGTCCTCGTACGCCCGCCAGTTCCTCGGGCAGATGGACAAGCCGGACGTCGACTTCATCGAGGGCCTGTCCCCGGCCGTCTCGATCGACCAGAAGTCGACCTCGCGCAACCCGCGCTCCACGGTCGGCACCATCACCGAGGTCTACGACTACCTGCGCCTGCTCTTCGCCCGCATCGGCAAGCCGCACTGCCCCGAGTGCGGCCGCCCGATCACGCGGCAGTCGCCGCAGGCCATCGTCGACAAGGTCCTGGAGCTGCCGGAGGGGAGCCGCTTCCAGGTGCTGTCGCCGCTGGTGCGCGAGCGCAAGGGCGAGTTCGTCGACCTCTTCGCCGATCTCCAGACCAAGGGCTACTCCCGCGCGCGGGTGGACGGCGAGACCATCCAGCTCTCCAACCCGCCCACGCTGAAGAAGCAGGAGAAGCACACCATCGAGGTGGTCGTCGACCGCCTCACGGTGAAGGACTCCGCCAAGCGCCGCCTCACCGACTCCGTCGAGACCGCGCTCGCCCTCTCCGGCGGCATGGTCGTGCTCGACTTCGTCGACCTCCCCGAGGACGACCCCGAGCGCGAGCGCATGTACTCGGAGCACCTGTACTGCGCGTACGACGACCTGTCCTTCGAGGAGCTGGAGCCCCGCTCCTTCTCCTTCAACTCGCCCTTCGGCGCCTGCCCCGAGTGCACCGGCATCGGCACGCGCATGGAGGTCGACCCCGAGCTGATCGTCCCGGACGAGGACAAGTCCCTCGACGAGGGCGCCATCCACCCCTGGTCGCACGGCCACACCAAGGACTACTTCGGCCGCCTGATCGGCGCTCTCGCGGATGCGTTGGGATTCCGGACGGACATCCCCTTCGCAGGGCTCCCGCAGCGCGCCAAGAAGGCACTTCTGTACGGCCACAAGACGCAGATCGAGGTCCGGTACCGAAACAGGTACGGCCGCGAGCGCGTGTACACGACGCCCTTCGAAGGCGCTGTCCCCTTCGTCAAGCGCAGGCACAGCGAGGCCGAGAGCGACGCCAGCCGTGAGCGCTTCGAGGGCTATATGCGCGAGGTGCCCTGCCCCACCTGTGAGGGCACGCGCCTGAAGCCGATCGTCCTCGCGGTCACGATCATGGAGAAGTCGATCGCGGAGGTCTCCGCGATGTCCATCAGTGACTGTGCCGACTTCCTGGGCGAGCTGAAGCTCAGCGCCCGCGACAAGAAGATCGCCGAGCGCGTGCTGAAGGAGGTCAACGAGCGGCTGCGGTTCCTGGTCGACGTCGGCCTGGACTACCTCTCGCTGAACCGCGCGGCCGGCACGCTCTCCGGCGGCGAGGCCCAGCGCATCCGCCTGGCCACCCAGATCGGCTCCGGTCTCGTCGGTGTCCTGTACGTCCTCGACGAGCCGTCCATCGGCCTGCACCAGCGCGACAACCACCGGCTCATCGAGACCCTCGTCCGGCTGCGCGACATGGGCAACACGCTCATCGTCGTGGAGCACGACGAGGACACCATCAAGGTCGCCGACTGGATCGTCGACATCGGCCCCGGCGCCGGTGAGCACGGCGGCAAGGTCGTGCACAGCGGTTCCCTGAAGGAGCTGCTCGACAACGCCGAGTCGCAGACCGGGCAGTACCTGTCCGGCAAGAAGTCCATCCCGCTGCCCGACATCCGGCGTCCGCACGACCCGGCGCGCCGGCTCACGGTGCACGGCGCCCGTGAGAACAACCTCCAGGACATCGACGTCTCGTTCCCGCTCGGCGTGTTCACCGCCGTCACGGGCGTGTCCGGCTCCGGCAAGTCGACGCTGGTCAACGACATCCTGTACACGCACCTGGCCCGCGAGCTCAACGGCGCCCGCAGCGTTCCGGGGCGGCACACGCGCGTGGACGGTGACGACCTCGTCGACAAGGTCGTACACGTCGACCAGTCGCCCATCGGCCGCACCCCGCGGTCGAACCCGGCGACGTACACCGGCGTCTTCGACCACGTCCGCAAGCTGTTCGCCGAGACGACCGAGGCGAAGGTCCGCGGCTACATGCCCGGCCGCTTCTCGTTCAACGTGAAGGGCGGTCGCTGCGAGAACTGCGCGGGCGACGGCACGATCAAGATCGAGATGAACTTCCTCCCGGACGTGTACGTCCCGTGCGAGGTCTGCCACGGCGCCCGCTACAACCGGGAGACCCTGGAGGTCCACTACAAGGGCAAGTCCATCGCCGAGGTCCTCAACATGCCGATCGAGGAGGCCCTGCACTTCTTCGAGGCCGTCCCCGCGATCGCCCGCCACCTCAGGACGCTGCACGACGTCGGCCTCGGGTACGTCCGTCTCGGCCAGTCCGCGACCACCCTGTCCGGCGGTGAGGCCCAGCGCGTGAAGCTTGCCAGCGAGCTCCAGAAGCGTTCCACCGGACGCACGGTCTACGTCCTGGACGAGCCGACGACGGGTCTGCACTTCGAGGACATCAGCAAGTTGCTGACAGTGCTGGGCGGCCTGGTCGACAAGGGCAACACCGTCATCGTCATCGAGCACAACCTCGACGTGATCAAGACGGCCGACTGGGTTGTCGACATGGGCCCCGAGGGCGGCGCGGGCGGCGGTCTCGTCGTCGCCGAGGGCACTCCCGAGGAGATCGCCGGAGTTCCCACCAGCCACACCGGCAAGTTCCTGCAGGAGATCCTCGGCGCCGACCGCATCAGCGACGCTGCCGACGTCACGGCTCCACGAAGAGTGGTGGCCCAGAAGACAGTCGCGGCCAAGTCGACCGCCAAGAAGACGGCCACGGCCAGGACCGCCAACAACACGGCGACCAAGAAGGCGGCCGGCGCCACCAAGAAGGCCGCGCCCGCGAAGAAGACGACCCGGGCCCGCAAGGCCTGAGCGGACTCACCGGTGCCGCCCGGCTCCCTGCCGGGCGGCACCGCACCGGAAGCCCTTACAGATCACCCAGCTCACAGGCGTACGGCGGCTCCGCCCCCGCCTGTGAGCAGGTGATCGCCGCCGCGCGCGCCGCGAACCGCAGCAGTCGGGTCCAGCCCTCGGCGCCCAGCTTCGTGAGCGCCTCCGGAGACAGGGCGTCCCACGCGGACAGGCCGTGCAACAGGGCCGCGTTCACGGTGTCGCCGGCGCCGATCGTGTCGACGACGTCGACCACCTCGCCCGGCACGGAGTGCACCGCGCCGTCCCGGGTGAAGGCGGTCAGCCCGTCGCCGCCCTGCGTGATCACGACCGCCGAGGGCCCCGCGGCCAGCCACTCGCGCGGGGTGCCGCCCAGCCACAAGGCGTCCTCCTCGGAGAGCTTGAGCAGCGACACCGAAGGCAGCCAGCTCTTGAAGCGGGCGCGATAGGCATCCGCATCAGGGATCAGTCCGGCGCGGATGTTCGGGTCGAGCGCGGTGAACACGCCCTGTGCGGAGGCGGTGCGCATCAGCTCCTCGTACGCGGTCGCGCCCGGCTCCAGGACGAGCGAGCAGGTTCCGAAGGACACCGCGCGGGCCGACTCGGGGAGCCGGTCGGGCACGGCGAAGAGCCGGTCGGCGGTGCCCTCGACGTAGAAGGAGTAGGCGGCCGACCCGTTCCCGTCGATCGTGGCGACCGCGAGGGTCGTCGGCTCGGCGCCGCGCTGCACGGCCGACACGTCCACGCCCGCCTGCCGCAGCCCGTCGAGCAGCGCCTCGCCGAAGGCGTCGTACGACGTCCGGGAGCAGAAGGCGGTGGGGGAGCCGAGGCGGCCGAGGGCGACCGCCGTGTTGTAGGGGCCGCCGCCGAGCGCCGGCTTCAGGCCCGCGAGGGCGCCCCGGCCCTGCGGTACCAGGTCGATCAGGGCCTCACCGGCGACGACGATCACGAGACGGTTCCTTTCTCGGGCGTGCGGGGCTGTCCGGGCTGCTCGGCGCAGCCGCACGAGGTGCGGTGGACGAAGGTGCAGTCGAGCCGTACGGTCCGGGCGGGCCGGTCCGGCGAGGCGAGGCGGTCCAGCAGCACCCGGACCGCCTGGGCGCCGATCTCTCTGCTGGGCTGGGCGATCGCGGTGAGCCGGGGCGAGAACAGATCCGCCCAGGCGAAATCGTCGAAGCAGCACAGCGCGATGTCGTCGGGCACGGACCGGCCGTGGGCGCGGAGCGCGCGCAGGGCGCCGAGCGTCATCGTGTTGTTGGCGGTGACCAGCGCGCTGGGCGGTGCGCCGAGGGACAGCAGGGCAGCGGTGGCCCGCTCGGCGCCCGCCGACTCGGAGTCGCCGTGCACGACGAGGCGTTCGTCGTACGGGAGCCCGGCGGCAGCGAGGCCGTGCCGGTAGCCGGTGATCCGCTCGGCGGTGGTGCTGAGCCCGGGCAGGCCCGCGACCAGACCGATACGCCGGTGGCCCAGCTCGGCGAGATGACTGACCAACTGCGTCGTCGGTGCCGCACTCTCGGCGCAGACCTGGTCGAAGCGCGGCGCCCCGTCCGCGTCGACCACCCGGTCGAGGAGCACGGTGGGTACGGCCTGCCGGTCGAGGTACGCGAGGAGTTCACGCGGGGCCGCGGAGGGGGCGACGATCATGCCGTCCACGCGTCGCTCGTGCAGGAGTTGGACGACCTTGCGCTCGTGGCCGGGGTCGTCGTGGGGGTCGGCGATGAGCAGGCTGTAGCCGTGCTCCAGGGCGCCGGCCTCGACGCCCTGGAGGATCTCCGTGAAGTACGGGTTGCTGATCGCCGACACCGCGAGCCCGATCGAGCGCGTGCGGGACGTGACCAGCGAGCGGGCGAGGGTGTTCGGCGTGTAGCCGAGCTCCTCTATGGCGTCCATGACTGCCTGACGGGTGTGGGGCAGCACCGGCCGGGTGTCGTTCAGCACGTGCGAGACGGTCGCCACGGACACGCCGGCGCTCCGTGCGACATCGGCCATGGTCGGCACTTCCCGTTCCCCTTCCCGAGCCCGCGCGGGCCCTCCGACCGGGAAGGTATCCCATCCGACGACAGACGTAAACGCTTGCGCAAACGCTTACGCGCGACTCTGACCAACAGCACCCGGCCGAAACTCGGCCCCAGCACAGCCCGCCCTCAGCCCTGCCCGCCCTCAGCCCTGCCCACCGTCAGCCCCGCCCCCTCACTCCCAGCCCCACCCGATCCCCACCATCCCCGTCCGCACCCGCGGCTCGACGATGTGCACCGAGTGGTGCCGTCCGCTGAGCGCCAGTTCCTGGTGGCCGCTGCGGGGCGCGGCCGGAGAGTGCTGATGGAACCGGTGGCAGCGCACCGGCAGGGCGTGTTCGTCGAACCGCACCTGAAGGGCATACTGGCCGCCCGCCGGCCCGGACCCGCGGACGTACTCGCGGGACACACCGGCGGTGCCGTCCTCGACGCCGTACCGGAAGAGGAAGGTGTCGCCGGCCCGCAGCCGGGTGTCGAAGAGCAGCTCGGCCACCAGCACACCTGTAGCGTGATCCCAACGGACGCGCCCCGTGCGGCAGTTCTCCAGGGCGTGCACGGTCATACGCTCCGGAGCGCACCCTTCGTCGCCGTGGTGGACGGCGAAGAAGCGGTCGACGCCGTCCCGGTGGGCGCGCACGATGTGGTGCGACTCGCGGCCCTGGAGTTCGCGCTGCGCCCCGATCCGTACCCGCTCGTGGTGCCCGAGGGCATGCAGCCCGCCCTCGGGTCGCGAATCGAGGTCGGCCAGCAGTCGCTCCAGGACGCCCGAGGCCTCGACGAACGAGCGGTAGGAGCGGCCGGCGGGCCGCTGCGCGGCGGGGGGTTCGTCGGGGTCGGCGAGCAGCCGGATCAAAGACTCCTCCGGCAGCCCGAGGATCTCCTCCAGCGCCCGCACGGCCCGCAGCGACTCGGGGCGCTGCGGGCGCCGTGCCCCCTGCTGCCAGTAACTCAGGCTCGTCACACCGACCTTGACGCCGGAGCGGGACAGATGGTGCTGCACGCGCTGCAGCGGCAGTCCACGGGCGGCGATCGCGGCGCGCAGCGCGACGTGGAACGGGCCGCCTCGCAGGGCCGTGTCCAGTTCGGCGGCGGCGACGTCCGCGGCTTGGGTGGCGTGCGGCATGCAGGGGCCCTTCTGTCGAATGTCCAACGGCTGGTCAGACCGTTCGCGCAGGCTGTCAGGGGGCCACCCCCGTCGGCGCCGGGAAAGTCTTCACATCTGTACGCCTGCGTTCACGGCCCCGAGTTCCCCCGCATTGAAGCGTGTTGACCAAGTCCCGACAACACCTCACGCGGAACGGACGGTGCGGTCCCGGCCGTGCCGCCGTCCCCGACGTCAAGTCGGCGCGCCGGAGCCGTCGTTGCCGAGAACCTCCTGAATCGCGTGGGCGGACAGCGCGGACTTGTGCAGGAACCCGCGCGCGGGGCTGGCCGCGATGAGCTCCTGGAAGTCCTCCCGGAAGTGGGTCGAGACCAGGATCACCGCGGGTACCTTGCCGGTCAGCAGCCGGGCCACGTCGAAGCCGTTCTCGCCGTCGAGATCGAGATCGACCAGCGCGACGTCCGGTGCCGCCTGATCATCGAGGCCCTGGAACGGATCCACCGGGGCGGCTCGGTCGTCGCCCCGTTGCTGGTGCACGAGCTGTTCTCCGCCCAGCGCCGCGACGACCCGCTGTCCCACCTCAGCGCCCACGAGCGCGAGGTGCTCGCCCTCATGGCCGAGGGCCGCTCCAACGCGGGTATCGGGCCGCCATCTGTGGGTCACCGAGGGCACCGTCGAGAAGCATGTGCGCAGCATCCTGGGCAAGCTGAACCTCCAGGAGGACACCGACGCCCACCGCCGTGTCTTCGCGGTCCTGACCTTTCTCGAGACCCGGTAGGCGTTGTCCACAGGCTCGTCGCTCTGTCACCCCTCGCCAGTAGGGTGTGAAACATGGCCGACCCCTCCAGCTACCGCCCCAAGCCGGGGCAGATCCCCGACTCGCCCGGGGTGTACAGGTTCCGTGACGAGCACCGCCGGGTGATCTACGTCGGTAAGGCGAAGAGCCTGCGCCAGCGCCTGGCGAACTACTTCCAGGACCTGGCGGGCCTGCACCCGCGCACCCGCACCATGGTCACCACGGCCGCGTCCGTGGAGTGGACCGTGGTGTCCACGGAGGTCGAGGCACTGCAGTTGGAGTACTCCTGGATCAAGGAGTACGACCCCCGGTTCAACGTCAAGTACCGCGACGACAAGAGCTACCCGTACCTCGCCGTGACGATGAACGAGGAGTTCCCGCGCGTGCAGGTGATGCGCGGCCACAAGAAGAAGGGCGTGCGCTACTTCGGGCCGTACGGGCACGCGTGGGCGATCCGCGACACCGTCGACCTCCTCCTGCGCGTCTTCCCCGTGCGCACCTGCTCGGCCGGCGTCTTCAAGAACGCCGCCCGCACCGGCCGCCCCTGCCTGCTCGGCTACATCGGCAAGTGCTCCGCGCCCTGCGTCGGCCGGGTCTCCGCCGAGGAGCACCGCGAACTCGCCGAGGAGTTCAGCGACTTCATGGCCGGCCGCACGGGCACGTATCTGCGTCGCCTGGAGAAGCAGATGACGGCGGCGGCCGAGGAGATGGAGTACGAGCGGGCCGCCCGCCTGCGCGACGACATCGAGGCTCTGAAGAAGGCCATGGAGAAGAGCGCGGTCGTGCTCGCCGACGCGACCGACGCCGACCTCATCGCGGTCGCCGAGGACGAGCTGGAAGCGGCTGTGCAGATCTTCCACGTCCGCGGCGGACGCGTGCGCGGCCAGCGCGGCTGGGTGACCGACAAGGTCGAGGAGATCACCACCGGCGCCCTGGTGGAACACGCCCTCCAGCAGCTCTACGGGGAAGAGACGGGAGACGCGGTCCCCAAGGAGGTCCTTGTCCCGGCGCTGCCCGACCCGGTCGAACCGGTCCAGCAGTGGCTCACCGACCGCCGCGGCTCGATCGTCTCCCTGCGCATCCCGCAGCGCGGCGACAAGAAGGCCCTCATGGAGACCGTGCAGCGCAACGCCCAGCAGGCACTCGTCCTGCACAAGACCAAGCGCGCCTCCGACCTGACCACCCGCTCGCGCGCCCTGGAGGAGATCGCCGAGGCCCTCGACCTGGACAGCGCCCCCCTGCGGATCGAGTGCTACGACATCTCGCACCTCCAGGGCGACGACGTCGTGGCCTCCATGGTCGTCTTCGAGGACGGCCTCCAGCGCAAGAGCGAGTACCGGCGCTTCCAGATCAAGGGCTTCGAGGGCCAGGACGACGTCCGCTCCATGCACGAGGTGATCAACCGCCGCTTCAGGCGGTACCTCGCCGAGAAGGAGAAGACGGGGGAGTGGAGCGAGGAGGACGGCCTCGTCGAGGAGAACGGACGGCCCAAGCGCTTCGCCTACCCGCCGCAGCTCGTCGTCGTCGACGGTGGCCGGCCGCAGGTCGCTGCCGCCAAGCGGGCCCTGGAGGAGCTGGGCATCGACGACATCGCCGTGTGCGGGCTGGCCAAGCGCCTGGAGGAGGTCTGGGTGCCGGACGAGGACGACCCCGTCGTGCTGCCCCGCACCAGCGAGGGCCTCTATCTGCTCCAGCGGGTCCGCGACGAGGCCCACCGCTTCGCGATCACCTATCAGCGCACCAAGCGTGCCAAGCGCTTCCGGTCGAGCCCTCTGGACGATGTGCCGGGACTCGGCGAGACCCGCAAGCAGGCACTGATCAAACACTTCGGGTCGGTGAAGAAGTTGCGATCCGCGACAATCGACCAGATCTGTGAGGTTCCGGGCATAGGTCGCAAGACGGCCGAGACCATTGCCGTGGCCTTCGCCCAGGCGGCCCCGGCGGCACCCGCCGTGAACACGGCGACCGGAGAGATCATGGACGACATGGAAGACGGGGCGCCCGAGACGGCGGGCACCCCGGGGGAGCCCGTGTCCGCGGGCACCCCGGACGAGCGACGGGGGATGGAGAGATGAGCGAGCAGGACAAGCAGCCCACAGCCGACCGGGATCAGACGCACAAGGAAACACGCGAGGATCCCGCACAGCAGGCCACAGGCCAGGAAGACCAGAGCGACGGAGAACAGGTGACTACGGGCATCGACACCGCCGGGGCCCCCGAGACGGCCATCCCCGAGCTGGTGATCATCTCCGGCATGTCCGGGGCCGGCCGCTCGACAGCCGCCAAGTGTCTGGAGGACCTCGGCTGGTTCGTCGTCGACAACCTCCCACCCGCGCTGATCCCCACCATGGTGGAGCTCGGCGCTCGCTCCCAGGGCAATGTCGCCCGGATCGCGGTCGTCGTCGACGTCCGCGGCCGGCGCTTCTTCGACAACCTCCGCGAGTCCCTCGCCGACCTCGCGGCCAAGCACGTCACACGCCGGATCGTCTTCCTGGAGTCCTCCGACGACGCGCTGGTCCGCCGCTTCGAGTCGGTGCGCCGCCCGCACCCCCTCCAGGGCGACGGCCGCATCGTCGACGGCATCGCCGCCGAGCGTGAACTGCTGCGCGAGCTGCGCGGTGACGCCGACCTGGTGATCGACACCTCCGGCCTCAACGTGCACGAGCTGCGGGCCAAGATGGACGCCCAGTTCGCCGGCGAGGAGGAGCCGGAGCTGCGGGCCACCGTCATGTCCTTCGGCTTCAAGTACGGCCTCCCCGTCGACGCCGACCTGGTCGCGGACATGCGCTTCCTGCCCAACCCGCACTGGGTCCCGGAGCTGCGCCCGTACACCGGCACCCACGAGGAGGTCGCCGCGTACGTCTTCAACCAGCCCGGCGCCAAGGAGTTCCTCGACCGGTACGCCGAACTGCTGCGGTTGATCGCGGCCGGGTACCGCCGTGAGGGCAAGCGCTATGTGACCATCGCCATCGGCTGTACCGGCGGCAAGCACCGCTCGGTCGCCGTGTCGGAGAAGCTCGCCGCGCGTCTCGCGGCCGAGGGTGTGGAGACGGTGGTCGTACACCGGGACATGGGACGGGAATGACAGGACGTACACCGCGGCTGAGCAGGCTGCGCCGGGCCGTGCCCGAGGCCCGGGCCGGCCGGCCCGCCGAGGCCCGCGGCGGCCGTGCACGCCGCCGCGGCACACAGCCCAAGGTCGTCGCCCTCGGCGGTGGCATGGGCCTGTCCGCCTCGCTCGCCGCACTGCGCCGGATCACCGGCGACCTCACCGCCGTCGTCACGGTGGCCGACGACGGCGGTTCCAGCGGGCGCCTGCGCGATGAGCTGGGCGTGCTGCCGCCCGGCGACCTGCGCAAGGCGCTGGCCGCGCTCTGCGGCGACGACGACTGGGGCCAGACCTGGTCCCGCGTCATCCAGCACCGCTTCCAGTCACAGGGCGACCTGCACGACCACGCGGTCGGCAATCTGCTGATCGTCGCCCTGTGGGAGCAGCTCGGCGACCATGTCCAGGCCCTCGACCTGGTCGGCAAGCTGCTGGGCGCGCACGGCCGCGTGCTGCCCATGTCCGCCGTACCGCTGGAGCTCCAGGCCCTGGTCAAGGGCCACGACCCGGACCGGCCCGAGGACGTCGACACCGTCCGCGGCCAGGCCACCGTCGCGCTCACCCCCGGCGAGGTGCAGTCCGTGCACGTCGTACCGCACGACCCGCCCGCCGTCCCCGAGGCCGTCGAAGCGGTCCTCGACGCGGACTGGGTGGTGCTCGGCCCCGGCTCCTGGTTCTCCTCGGTCATCCCGCATCTGCTCGTGCCCGAGCTGCTGGACGCCCTCACGCAGACGAAGGCACGCCGGGTACTCTCCCTGAACCTCGCCCCGCAGCCCGGAGAAACCGAGGGCTTCTCCCCGCAGCGTCATTTGGAGGTTTTGGGACGACACGCCCCTAAACTCGCCCTGGACGTGGTGCTGGCCGACGAGGCCGCCGTGCCCGACCGCGCTGTACTCACCGAGGCCGCCAAGCGGCTCGGTGCGGCGGTCGAGCTGGCACCGGTGGCCCGGAGGGACGGCAGCCCCAGGCATGACCCGGAGCTGCTGGCCGCCGCGTACGACCGTATTTTTCGGATGCATGGAAGGATCGGCCCATGGCGATGACGGCAGCGGTGAAGGATGAGATCTCCCGGCTCCCCGTCACCCGGACCTGCTGCAGGAAGGCGGAGGTCTCCGCCGTTCTGCGGTTCGCCGGCGGCCTCCATCTGGTGAGCGGGCGCATCGTGATCGAGGCGGAGCTGGACACCGCGATGGCGGCCCGCCGGCTCAAGCGGGACATCCTGGACATCTTCGGCCACAGCTCCGAGCTGATCGTGATGGCACCCGGCGGGCTGCGCCGCGGTTCGCGCTACGTCGTGCGGGTCGTCGCCGGCGGTGACCAGCTGGCCCGGCAGACCGGCCTGGTCGACGGCCGCGGCCGCCCGATCCGCGGCCTGCCCCCGCAGGTGGTCTCGGGGGCCACCTGCGATGCCGAAGCGGCCTGGCGCGGCGCCTTCCTGGCCCATGGCTCGCTGACCGAGCCCGGCCGCTCGTCCTCCCTGGAAGTGACCTGCCCGGGTCCCGAGGCCGCGCTCGCTCTCGTCGGCGCCGCCCGCCGTCTGTCGATCGCCGCCAAGGCCCGTGAGGTACGCGGCGTCGACCGGGTCGTCGTCCGCGACGGAGACGCCATCGGCGCCCTGTTGACCCGGCTCGGGGCCCATGAGTCGGTGCTGGCCTGGGAGGAGCGCCGGATGCGCCGCGAGGTCCGGGCCACGGCGAACCGGCTCGCCAACTTCGACGACGCCAACCTGCGCCGCTCCGCGCGCGCGGCCGTCGCCGCGGGCGCCCGCGTCCAGCGCGCCCTGGAGATCCTCGGCGACGACGTGCCCGAGCACCTCGCGGCGGCAGGCCGGCTGCGCATGGAGCACAAGCAGGCCTCTCTCGAGGAGCTCGGCGCGCTCGCCGACCCCCCGCTGACCAAGGACGCCGTGGCGGGCCGTATCCGCCGACTGCTCGCGATGGCCGACAAGCGCGCCCAGGACCTCGGCATTCCGGGCACGGAGTCCAGCCTCACGGAGGAGATGGCCGACGCCGGCTGACCCGAACGCACTCGCAACACGCCGGTGCCGACGCTCAACTGGGCGTCGGCACCGGCGTGTTGCACAGCGTTGAGGCACTCTTGACTCGATCATGAACTGTCATGAGCCTGGCATCTGTTCGCTGCTGTGGCGACTTTTGCTAGGGGGGTTCATGAGACATAGAGCGAGATCGATCCTCGCTGTCGGCACGCTCCTGATCGGTGGAGCGAGCATCGCACCCATCGCCCAGGCGCAGAGCGGTAGTTCGTCCTCCGGAGGGGACGAGGTCAAGGTCTTCCGCGCCGACGTCACCCAGCAGCAGGTACCCCTGCTGCTGGCCACCGGCCAGGACGGCCACGAACTCGGCGAGCGGGTGCCCGACAAGGGCACGGCCACCGTCGAGGTCTATCTCACCGACCAACAGGCCGACAAGCTCGAGAAACAGGGCGTCGGCCTCACCGAGCACGCGCTCTCCGGCAAGGCAGAGGCCCGCGTCGAGGCCGCGGCCGAGGGCGTGTTCCGGCCGTACAGCTCAGACGGCGGACTGCGGCAGGAGATCCTCGCCACCGCACGGGCCAACCCGGGCCTGACCAAGGTCGTCTCCATCGGCAAGTCCATCAACGGCCAGGACATCCTGGCGCTGAAGCTCACCAAGAACGCCAAGAAGACGAAGGACGGCGCCAAGCCCTCCGTCCTCTATCTCTCCGCCCAGCACGCGCGCGAGTGGATCACCCCGGAGATGACCCGGCGGCTGATGCACCACTATGTGGACAACTACGCCACCGACAAGCGCATCAAGAAAATCGTCGACACGACGGAACTGTGGTTCGTCCTCACGGCCAACCCCGACGGCTACGACTACACCTTCGAGAACTCCGACAACCGCCTGTGGCGCAAGAACCTGCGGGACGTCAACGGCGACGGCGTCATCAGCACCGGCGACGGCGTCGACCTCAACCGCAACTTCGCCTACAAGTGGGGCTACGACGACGAGGGTTCGTCCCCCAACCCCACCAGCCAGACCTACCGTGGCGCGGCCCCGAACTCCGAGCCCGAGACCCGTGCCCTGGACGCCTTCGAGCGGCGGATCGGATTCGAGTACGGCATCAACTACCACTCCGCCGCCGAACTCCTCCTCTACGGAGTCGGCTGGCAGGTCGCCACATCCACCCCGGACGACGTGGTGTACGAGGCCCTCGCCGGCACGCCGGAGAACTCCGCGATCCCCGGCTACCACCCGCAGGTCTCCTCGGAGCTGTACACCACCAACGGCGAGTCCGACGGCCATGCGGCGAACGTCAACGGCATGGCGATGTTCACCCCCGAGATGTCGACCTGCGAAGCCGCATCCAGCGTCGACCCCGACGACCAGTGGAATCCGGACGACTGTCAGTCGATCTTCACCTTCCCGGACGACGAGACCCTGATCCAGCAGGAGTTCGCCAAGAACATCCCCTTCGCGCTCTCCGTCGCCGAGTCCGCCGCCCACCCCGACCAGCCGTCCTCCTCGGTCGGCCTGAAGGCCGCCGACTTCACCCCGGCCCCGCTCACGACGTCGTACTCCCGCGGCGCCGCCCAGGAAGTCTCCGTCGTCGCACGGAAGTCGGTGCGCGACAAGGAGCTCAAGTACCGCGTCAACGGCGGCCGTACCCGGGACAACGCTCTGCGGCCCTGGAAGGGCGGAGAGACCTACGGCGGTGAGGACAACATCCACTTCGACGAGTACCGGGCGAAGGTCCGGGACGGCGAGCCCGGCGACAAGGTCGAGGTCTGGTTCACCGGCAGGACCAGGAGTGGAAAGACCGTCTCCAGCAAGCACTTCACCTACACGATCGCCGAACGGCCCAGGGCCGACACGCTCGTTGTCGCCGAAGAGAGCGCGGCCGCCACGCAGGCCAAGACCTACGTCGACGCGCTGAAGGCCAACGGCCGCAGGGCGATCGTCTGGGACGTCGCCACCCAGGGCGCGCCCGACGCGCTCGGCGTGCTCAGCCACTTCGACACGGTCGTCCACTACACGGGCGCCGGCGTCCCCGGCAACGCCACCCAGCTCCAGCTGCGCGCCTTCCTCAACGAGGGCGGCAAGCTGATCGAGGCGGGCGAGCAGGCCGGCGGCTCCGTCGACCTCGGAGGCGGCACCCTGTCGAACGACTTCAGCCAGTACTACCTGGGCGCCTACACCCGTACGTCCCTGCCGGACGCCACGTCCTTCCAGGGCTCCGGCCCGCTCGCGGGCGCCACCACACCGCTGGGCGGCGCTCCCGGCAACCCGCTGAACGCGGCCGGGTCCTACAGCGTCACCTCCGACACGCTGCCCGTGGAGACCTTCCCGCAGTTCGAGAGCGCGGGAGCGGGCGCCTACCCCGGCACCGTCAATCCGTACGGCCCGTACGAAGGCGCCTCCATGGCCGCCGTCACGCACAGCGACTACGCCTGGAACCGCCTCACCCGCACCATCGACCTCACCTCGGTGAGTGCGTCCGAAAATCCAACTCTGCGGACCAGGCTGCTCTGGGACACGGAGAAGGGCTACGACCACGCCCTCCTGGAGGCGCACACGGCCGGTGCCGACGACTGGACCACGCTCCCGGAGGCAGGCGGCGCGACCAGCACGGCGGTGCCCGCCGAGTGCGACGCCGGGTACTTCATCCAGGCGCATCCCGCCCTCAAGCGGTATCTGACGCTCGCCGGAGGGGCCTGCACGGCCACCGGCACGTCCGGTTCCTGGAACAGCTTCACCGGGTCGTCGACCGGCTGGCAGGAGGTCTCCTTCGACCTCTCCGCGTACGCCGGCAAGAAGGTCGAGGTCTCCCTCGGCTACGTCACCGACCCCGGCAGCGGTGGGCGCGGCGTCCTCGCCGACAACGTGTCCGTCGTGATCGGCGGCAACGCGGCTCAGACCGAGGGCTTCGAGACGTCGCTGGGTGCCTGGACCACCCCCGGACCGCCCGCGGGCAGTCCCGCGGTGGTCAAGGACTGGGGACGCGCGGGCGAGCTGTTCAAGACGTACGGCGCCGTGACCACGGACGACACCGTGCTGCTGGGCTTCGGTCTGGAGCACGTCACCGCGCCCATCGGCCGTACGACCCTGATCGGCAAGGCGCTGGAGGCGATCGAGGGGTGAACCGGCCGGTCAACGGTGACCGGCTCTCCGTAGCGAAATCGAGTGATCTGTGAGTGATCACGTCTCTCGGTCGGGGCGGTCCGTACCCCTACTGGTGGGTACGGACCGCCCTGCCGTGTATGGGGCATCTCGATGTCACCACCGAGGCCGCAGGGAGGTAGGGTCGTAGGCGGTCGGGGACATCCCATACAGCTCGCCGGTCTCGAAACCGGCGTACCAACGAGGAGATCGGTTCGTGACGATCCGCGTAGGCATCAACGGCTTTGGCCGCATCGGTCGTAACTACTTCCGCGCGCTGCTGGAGCAGGGTGCAGACATCGAGATCGTGGCTGTCAACGACCTGGGTGACACCGCGACCACCGCTCACCTGCTGAAGTACGACACGATCCTGGGGCGCCTCAAGCAGGAGGTCACCCACACCGCCGACACGATCACCGTCGACGGCCACACGATCAAGGTGCTCTCCGAGCGCAACCCCGCCGACATCCCGTGGGGCGAGCTGGGCGTCGACATCGTCATCGAGTCGACCGGCATCTTCACCAAGAAGGACGACGCCGCGAAGCACATCGCGGGCGGTGCGAAGAAGGTCCTCATCTCGGCCCCGGCCAAGGACGAGGACATCACCATCGTGATGGGCGTCAACCAGGACAAGTACGACCCGGCGAACCACCACGTCATCTCCAACGCCTCCTGCACCACCAACTGTGTGGCGCCGATGGCCAAGGTCCTCGACGAGAACTTCGGCATCGTCAAGGGTCTGATGACGACGGTGCACGCGTACACGAACGACCAGCGCATCCTGGACTTCCCGCACAAGGACCTGCGCCGCGCCCGTGCCGCCGCGGAGAACATCATCCCGACGACCACCGGTGCCGCCAAGGCCACCGCCCTGGTCCTGCCGCAGCTGAAGGGCAAGCTGGACGGCATCGCGATGCGGGTCCCGGTCCCGACCGGCTCGGCCACCGACCTCGTCGTGGAGCTGTCCCGCGAGGTCACCAAGGACGAGGTCAACGCCGCCTTCAAGAAGGCCTCCGAGGGCGAGCTGCAGGGCTACCTGTCCTACACCGAGGACGAGATCGTCTCTTCCGACATCGTCAGCGACCCGTCGTCCTGCACCTTCGACTCCTCCCTGACCATGGTCCAGGAGGGCACGTCGGTGAAGATCCTCGGCTGGTACGACAACGAGTGGGGCTACTCCAACCGCCTCGTCGACCTCACGGTCTTCGTCGGCAACCAGCTCTGATCCACAGAGCAGGCACCTCGATGTGAACGCAGGGCTCGGGCAGCGCAGGGACGCGCCGTCCGAGCCCTGACTCACGTACAGATCAGCACTCTTGGACCACCAGCCCTCCCAGGAGCCCTCTTCATGAAGACGATCGACGAACTCCTCGCCGAAGGCGTGGCCGGCCGGCGGGTCTTCGTCCGCGCCGACCTGAACGTCCCGCTCGACAGCGGCACCATCACCGACGACGGCCGCATCCGCGCCGTGCTGCCCACCGTGAAGGCCCTCGCGGACGCGGGCGCCAAGGTCGTCGTCGCCTCGCACCTGGGCCGCCCCAAGGGCGCCCCGGACCCGGCCTTCTCCCTCGCCACTGCCGCCTCTCGCCTAGGTGAACTCCTGCGCAGGGGCGTGGCGTTCGCGACCGACACGGTCGGCGAGTCCGCGAAGTCCGTGGTCGCGGGCCTCCACGACGGCGACGTCGCCGTCATCGAGAACCTGCGCTTCAACGCCGGCGAGACCTCCAAGGACGACGCCGAGCGCGGCGCCTTCGCCGACCGGCTCGCCGCCCTCGCCGATGTCTACGTCGGCGACGGCTTCGGCGCCGTCCATCGCAAGCACGCCTCCGTGTACGACCTCCCGGCCCGCCTGCCGCACTACGCCGGCTACCTCATCGCCACCGAGGTAGGTGTCCTGAAGAAGCTCACCGAGGACGTCCAGCGGCCCTACGTCGTCGCGCTGGGCGGCGCCAAGGTCTCCGACAAGCTCGCCGTCATCGACCAGCTGCTCGCCAAGGCCGACCGGCTGCTCATCGGCGGCGGCATGGCGTACACCTTCCTCAAGGCCAAGGGCTACGAGGTCGGCATCTCCCTCCTCCAGGAGGACCAGGTCCCGGCCGTCAAGGAGTACATCGAGCGTGCGGAGAAGAGCGGCGTCGAGCTGGTACTCCCCGTCGACGTGCTGACCGCCACCGAGTTCCCGGACCTGAAGACCAAGGCACCCGCGAACCCCACCACCGTCGCCGCGAACGCGATGCCCGCCGACCAGATGGGCCTGGACATCGGTCCGGAGTCCCGCAAGCTGTACGCCTCGAAGCTCGCCGACGCCGCCACCGTCTTCTGGAACGGCCCCATGGGCGTCTTCGAGCACCCCGACTACGCCGAGGGCACCAAGGCGGTCGCCCAGGCACTCGTAGAGTCCAAGGGCTTCACCGTGGTCGGCGGCGGCGACTCCGCCGCGGCCGTGCGCACCCTGGGCTTCGACGAGACCGCATTCGGCCACATCTCGACCGGTGGCGGCGCCTCCCTCGAATACCTCGAGGGCAAGACGCTCCCCGGCCTCGCCGCACTGGAGGACTGACCCTTTATGAGCACGCGCACGCCGATCATGGCGGGCAACTGGAAGATGAACCTCAACCACCTCGAGGCCATCGCGCACGTCCAGAAGCTCGCCTTCGCCCTGGCCGACAAGGACTACGAGGCCGTCGAGGTCGCCGTCCTGCCGCCCTTCACCGACCTGCGCTCCGTGCAGACCCTGGTCGACGGCGACAAGCTCAAGATCAGGTACGGCGCCCAGGACATCTCGGCGCACGACTCCGGTGCCTACACCGGCGAGATCTCCGGCCCGATGCTGGCCAAGCTGAAGTGCACGTACGTGGCGATCGGCCACAGCGAGCGCCGGCAGTACCACGCCGAGACCGACGAGATCGTGAACGCCAAGGTCAAGGCCGCCTACAAGCACGGCCTGACCCCGATCCTGTGCGTCGGCGAGGAGCTGGAGGTGCGCGAGGCGGGCAACCACGTCACGCACACGCTCGCCCAGGTCGAGGGCGGCCTCAAGGACCTCTCCGCCGAGCAGGCCGAGTCCGTGGTCATCGCCTACGAGCCCGTCTGGGCCATCGGCACCGGCAAGGTCTGCGGAGCCGAGGACGCCCAGGAAGTCTGCGCCGCCATCCGCGGCAAGCTCGCCGAGCTGTACACCCAGGAGCTGGCCGAGCAGGTCCGCATCCAGTACGGCGGCTCCGTCAAGGCGGGCAACGTGGCCGAGATCATGGCCCAGGCCGACATCGACGGCGCGCTGGTCGGTGGCGCCTCGCTGGACGCCGACGAGTTCGTCAAGATCGTGCGCTTCCGCGACCAGTGAGTATGCGGTAGCGGCGGAACGTCGTACCCTTGCGGGGGCACAGCCCGGTGGCTGTGCCCCTGTCGTCCATCCAGATCCGAGGAAGTTGGTCCAGCCGTGGTTATGGGGTTCTCGATCGCCCTGATCGTGTTCAGCGGTCTGCTGATGCTGCTGGTGCTGATGCACAAGGGCAAGGGCGGCGGCCTCTCCGACATGTTCGGTGGCGGCATGCAGTCGTCCGTCGGCGGCTCCTCGGTCGCCGAGCGCAACCTCGACCGCATCACCTTGGTGGTCGGGCTGCTCTGGTTCGCGTGCATCGTTGTGCTCGGCCTTCTGATGAAGGTGAACAACTGATCGGCACGCACATTCCGTACGTAAGGCCCCATGTTCGGTACGCGCAGCTGAGCGCGGCCTATCATGGGGCTTGCGTCTAGGTGTGAGGGCTGTAACTCCAATCACTGGACGCGCGTTGGGCCTTACGTAGACTGAGGCGCTCGCAGCGAAGCGAAACGCCGACTCGCTTCGCGGCACCATCACGCAGGGAGTTACGACCGTGGCAAGTGGCAACGCGATCCGAGGAAGCCGGGTCGGGGCGGGGCCGATGGGCGAGGCCGAGCGGGGCGAGTCCGCGCCCCGGCTGCGCATCTCCTTCTGGTGCTCCAACGGGCACGAGACGCAGCCCAGCTTCGCCAGCGACGCGCAGGTCCCCGATACCTGGGACTGCCCGCGCTGCGGCTTCCCCGCAGGACAGGACCGGGACAACCCGCCGGACCCGCCGCGCACCGAGCCGTACAAGACGCACCTCGCGTATGTACGGGAGCGGCGCAGCGACGCTGACGGCGAGGCGATCCTCGCCGAGGCACTCGCCAAACTGCGGGGCGAAATCTAGGAGTTGAGGACCGGCCGGGTACCGAGAGGTGCCTGGCCGGAGCTGTTTGCGGGCCGCCGGGCCTCCGCTCCCGGGCCGATTGTCAGTGGTGCCCTCTACGGTTTGTGCATCGGGCGAATCGTGAGGGGGAGACGTGGCGATGGTCGTGACGGGGGACAGGTGTGCGCCGACGTGGCGCGGGGGGTTCGGGCGGCTGTGGAGTGCCGCCGTGCTCTCCAGCTTCGGTGATGCGCTGCGTACGGCCGCGCTGCCGCTGCTCGCCGCGACACTGACCGACCGGCCGATGCTGATCGCCGCGGTGACCGCCTGTGGCTATCTGCCCTGGATCGTCTTCGGGCTGCTGGGCGGAGCCGTCGCCGACCGCGTGGATCAGCGGCGCGCGATGTGGATGGTCGATGCGGTACGAGGGCTGCTGGTCGCCTCCTTCGCGGCGGCCGTGGCTCTCGGACACGCCTCGATCGCCCTGCTGATCGCGCTGGCCTTCGCTCTGACCACCCTCCAGACCCTCTTCGACAACGCGTCGACGGCTTTGCTGCCCGCCCTGGTGGACCGCGCGGCACTCGGCAGCGCGAATGCGCGCCTGATGACCGGGCAGCGCCTCGCGGGCGGTCTGCTGGGCGCGCCGGTCGTGCCACTGCTGATCACGGCCGGAGCGGCGGTGCCCTTCGCGGCCGACGCGGTCACCTATCTCGTGGCGGCCGCACTGGTCGCCACCCTGCGGACCGCCCCACCCGAGCGAAAGCCAAGACCGGCGGGCAGCACCCTGCGCCGGGAGATCGCGGAAGGGCTGCGCACCCTGTGGCGGGACCGGGCCCTGCGCGGCCTGTGCGCCGCGACCGCCCTGTGCAACATCGGTATGGGCGCCCTCATCGCCACGCTGGTGCTCCTGGTGACGGGCTGGCTGGACGCGGGCACCACGGGATACGCGGTGGCCATGACGGCGTACACGGTCGGCAGCCTGGCCGGCGGAGTGGCCGGAGGACCGTTGATCGCCCGGGTGGGGCGGGTCCGCGGGGTGCTGCTCGCCGGGATCGTGCAGATCGGCGCGCTCATGGTGATGGGCTCGGTGCGCAGCCTCGTCGGGCTGGCCACGGCGCTGGCCGTGTTCGGATTCATGGGCATGGTGTGGAACGTCAACACCACGACCCTGATGCAGCAGCGCAGCCCCGCCGAACTGCTGGGCCGGGTCAGCTCCGCCTTCCGCACGGTCGGGGTCGCCGGGGCACCACTGGGCGCCCTGCTCGGCGGAGCCGTCGCCACCACCTGGGGACTGAACACCCCGGCCCTGCTCGCGGCGGCCTTCTTCGTCCTGTCCGTCACCGCGCTGATACCCGCGCTCAAGGTGAACGTACTTGTTGTTGCACCGCACGACGACACCACGACAGCTCACGTCACGCGCTGATCAACTAGGTTGGGACCGGCAGCGGGGCAAGGTACGCAGGCAGGACAGGTAGGAAAGAAGGCTGAAGTCCGAGATGAACGCAGAAAGCCGTACCCGGCTCAACCAGAAGCCCGAGTGGACCGCGCTGGCCAAGCACCGCGAGGAACTCGGCGAGGTGCAACTGCGCGAGCTGTTCGCCGCCGACCCCGGCCGCGGCTCCGGCTACACGCTCCAGGTCGGCGACCTTTATGTCGACTACTCCAAGCACCTCGTCACCGACGAGACGCTGCGGCTGCTGCGTGAGCTGGCCGCTGCCACGGATGTGTCCGGCCTCCGTGACGCCATGTTCCGCGGTGAGAAGATCAACACCACCGAGAACCGCGCCGTGCTGCACACCGCGCTGCGCGCGCGGCGGGACGCGGTGATCGAGGTCGACGGGGAGAACGTGGTCCCCGGTGTGCACGCCGTGCTCGACAGGATGGCCGACTTCGCCGAGCGGGTCCGTTCCGGCGCCTGGACCGGCCACACCGGCAAGCGCATCAAGAACGTGGTCAACATCGGCATCGGCGGCTCCGACCTCGGCCCGGCGATGGCGTACGAGGTGCTGCGCAGCTACACCGACCGCGACCTGACGGTCCGCTTCGTGTCGAACGTGGACGGGGCCGACCTGCACGAGGCCATCTGTGACCTGGACGCCGCTCAGACGCTGTTCATCATCGCCTCCAAGACGTTCACCACGATCGAGACGATCACCAACGCGACCTCGGCCCGCAACTGGCTGCTGGGTGAGCTGAAGGCCGGTCAGGAAGCCGTCGCCAAGCACTTCGTGGCGCTGTCGACCAACGCCGAGAAGGTCTCCGACTTCGGTATCGACACGGCCAACATGTTCGAGTTCTGGGACTGGGTCGGCGGACGGTACTCGTACGACTCGGCGATCGGCCTGTCCCTGATGATCGCCATCGGGCCGGACCGGTTCCGGGAGATGCTCGACGGGTTCCGGATCGTCGACGACCATTTCAAGAGCGCGCCCGCCGACGCCAACGTGCCGCTGCTGCTGGGCCTGTTGGGCATCTGGTACGGCAACTTCCACGACGCCCAGTCGCATGCGGTGCTGCCCTACAGCCACTACCTGTCCAAGTTCACCGCCTACTTGCAGCAGCTGGACATGGAGTCCAACGGCAAGTACGTCGGGCGGGACGGTCTTCCGGTGGAGTGGCAGACCGGGCCGGTCGTCTGGGGCACGCCCGGCACCAACGGGCAGCACGCCTACTACCAGCTGATCCACCAGGGCACGAAGGTGATCCCGGCCGACTTCATCGGTTTCGCCGAGCCGGTCGCCGAACTGAGCGACGAACTGGGGGCGCAGCACGACCTGTTGATGGCGAACTTCTTCGCACAGACGCAGGCGCTGGCCTTCGGCAAGACGCCTCAGGAGGTGCGTGCCGAGGGTGTGCCCGAGGAGCTGGTGGCGCACAAGACGTTCCTGGGCAACCACCCGACGACCACGATCCTCGCGCGCGAGCTGACCCCGTCGGTCCTCGGCCAGCTGATCGCGCTGTATGAGCACAAGGTGTTCGTGCAGGGCGCCGTCTGGAACATCGACTCCTTCGACCAGTGGGGCGTCGAACTCGGCAAGGTCCTCGCCAAGCGCGTCGAGCCCGCCCTCACCGAAGGCGCGGACGTGCCCGGCCTGGACGCGTCCAGCAAGGCACTGGTCGCCAAGTACCGGGAGCTGCGCGGCCGGCAGTGACCGCGATGCGGGCAGCGGACGGCGCGCGGCCGTCCGCTTCCGCTGAGCCGGCTCCGCCGCGGCTCTACGCCACGGCGCTCAGGGTGTCGGCGAGTCGGCGGCCGGCCGCGCGGGCTGCGGGCAGGGCGGCGCAGTTCGGCAGCAACATCGACGTACTGGCACCGGGCGCCTTTGTGTCGCTGATCGTGCCCGTCGTGGTGTTCTTCGCGTTCCAGCGGCACTTCGTGCAGGGGGTGATGGCGGGGTCGGTCAAGTGGGGCCGGGTATGCGGAAGGCCCCAGGTGGATCCACCTGGGGCCTCCGAAGGGCTGTGCTCAGGGCGAAGCCGGCGGATACAGCGAGCGCGGCAGCTGGGACGCCGCCGCGGCGTCCAGCAGCCACAGGGTGCGCTGTCTGCCGTAGGCACCCGCCGCCGGAGCCTGGACCTCGCCCGCGCCGGACAGGGCGATCGCCGCGGCGTTCGCCTTGTCCTCGCCGGCCGCCAGCAGCCATACCTCGCGGGCCGCGCGGATCGCGGGGAGCGTGAGGGTGACCCGGGTGGGCGGGGGCTTGGGGGCGCCGTGGACGCCGACCACCGTGCGTTCGGTCTCGCGTACGGCGGGCAGTTCCGGGAAGAGGGAAGCGACGTGGGTGTCCGGGCCGACGCCCAGCATCAGGACGTCGAACGTGGGCACGGCGCCGTGGTTCTCCGGGCCCGCGGCACGGGCCAGTTCCTCGGCGTAGGCGGCGGCTGCCGCCTCCGCGTCGGCGCCGTGCGGACCGTCCGAGGCGGGCATCGCGTGCACCCGCTTCGGGTCGAGCGGAACCGCGTCCAGCAGCGCCTCGCGGGCCTGCGTGACATTGCGCTCGGGGTCGCCCTCGGGCAGGAACCGCTCGTCGCCCCACCACAGGTCGAGTCGGCCCCAGTCGACGGCGTCCCGGGCGGGGGCGGCGGAGAGCGCGGCGAGCAGACCGTTGCCGTTGCGGCCACCGGTGAGCACGACCGACGCGGAGCCGCGCGAGGCCTGGGCGTCCACGATCTTCGTGATCAGCCGGGCCGCGGCGGCCTGCGCCATCAGTTCCTTGTCGCGGTGCACGACGAGTTGCGGGGTGCTCACTTCGCTGCCGCCTTCTTCACCGGTGCCTCCGCCGTCGCGTCTTTCGCGGGAGCCTTGGCAGCCGACTCGACGGGAGTGCGGACCGCTTCTCCTTTGGCCGGAGAGTCTCCTTTGGCAGGCGACTCCTCGGCAGGCGACTCCTCCGCCTCGGCCACGGCGGCCTCGGCCAAGGCAACGGCCTGCTCGGCCTTGGCCACCGCGGCCTCGGCTCCCCGAACCGCCGACCTGGGCGCCGCGTTCAGCCGCTCCACCCCGAACCGCAGCGCCGACGCATATGTGTCGTCCGGGTCGAGCCGCCGCAGCTCCTCCGCGATCAGCTCGGCCGTCTCCCGCCGCTTCAGCGCCACCGCACGGTTCGGCTGGCCCTCGATGGACAGGGTCGCCAGGGAGCCGTCCGCCCGGTCCAGGACGATCGGGCCGCAGTTGGTGTCCATACGGACGGCCGTCAGACCGGGGCCCGACGACAGCGACCGCTTCACGGGGACGTCCAGCCGGTCCGCGAGCCACATCGCCAGCAGCTCGCAGCTCGGGTTGAACTCCTCGCCCTCCACCTCGACGGCTTTCACCTCGCAGACGACCTGGTCCAGGGCCGCGGCCAGCATCGAGCGCCAGGGCGTGATGCGGGTCCACGACAGATCCGTGTCGCCGGGAGCGTAGGTGTCGGCGCGGGCGCTGAGTTCCCGTACGGGCTGCTCGGCGGCGTAGGTGTCGGTGACCCGGCGCTGCGCCAGGGCGCCCAGCGGGTCGTGGGCCGGGTCGAGCGGTGCGTTGACCGGCCACCACACCACCACCGGCGCGTCCGGCAGCAGCAGCGGCAGGACGACGGACTGGGCGTGGCCCACCACCTCGCCGTACAGCCGCAGCACCACCGTCTCGCCGGTACCGGCGTCCGCGCCCACCCGCACTTCGGCGTCCAGACGGGAGGCCGTACGGTCGCGCGGGGAGCGGGAGACGCGCTTGATGACGACCAGCGTGCGCGAAGGGTGCTCGTGCGACGCGTCGTTGGCGGCCTTCAGGGCGTCGTAGGCGTTCTCCTCGTCGGTGACGATGACCAGGGTGAGGACCATGCCGACGGCGGGCGTGCCGATGGCGCGGCGGCCCTGGACGAGCGCCTTGTTGATCTTGCTGGCCGTGGTGTCCGTGAGGTCTATCTTCATGGCCGGCGCCAGCTCCGTCCGTCTCGTTCGAGCATGTCGTCCGCCTCGACGGGTCCCCACGTTCCGGCCTGGTACTGCGCGGGCCTGCCGTTGCTGTCCCAGTACTCCTCGATCGGGTCGAGGATCTCCCAGGACAGCTCGACCTCCTCGGTGCGCGGGAAGAGGTTGGAGTCGCCGAGCAGGACGTCCAGGATCAGCCGCTCGTACGCCTCCGGGCTCGACTCCGTGAACGACTCGCCGTACGCGAAGTCCATGGAGACGTCCCGGATCTCCATCGAGGTGCCGGGCACCTTGGAGCCGAAGCGGACGGTGACGCCCTCGTCGGGCTGGACGCGGATGACGATCGCGTTCTTGCCCAGCTCCTCCGTCGCCGTGTGGTCGAACGGGGAGTGGGGCGCGCGCTGGAAGACGACCGCGATCTCGGTGACGCGGCGGCCGAGCCGCTTGCCGGTGCGCAGATAGAAGGGGACGCCCGCCCAGCGGCGGTTGTCGATCTCCAGCTTGATCGCGGCGTAGGTGTCGGTTTTCGAGTGGGGGTCGATGCCCTCCTCCTGGAGGTACCCGACCGCCTTCTCGCCGCCCTGCCAGCCCGCCGCGTACTGCCCGCGGACGGTGTCCCGGCCCAGGTCCTTCGGCAGCCGCACCGCGCCGAGCACCTTGGTCTTCTCGGCGGCCAGCGCGTCCGCGTCGAAGGAGGCGGGCTCCTCCATCGCGGTGAGCGCCATCAGCTGGAGGAGGTGGTTCTGGATGACGTCACGGGCGGCGCCGATGCCGTCGTAGTAGCCCGCACGGCCGCCGATGCCGATGTCCTCGGCCATCGTGATCTGGACGTGGTCCACGAAGGACCGGTTCCAGATCGGCTCGAACATCGTGTTGGCGAAGCGCAGCGCCAGGATGTTCTGGACGGTCTCCTTGCCCAGGTAGTGGTCGATACGGAAGACCTGGTCCGGGGCGAAGACCTCCTCGACGGTCGAGTTGAGTTCCTCGGCCGACTTCAGGTCGTGGCCGAACGGCTTCTCGATGACCGCGCGCCGCCAGGAACCGCTCGTCTGGTCGGCGAGGCCGTGCTTCTTCAGCTGCTGGATGACCACCGGGAAGGAGCGCGGCGGCACCGACAGATAGAAGGCGAAGTTGCCGCCCGTGCCCTGGGCCTTGTCCAGCTCCTCGATGGTGGCGCGCAGCCGCTCGAACGCGTCGTCGTCGTCGAAGGTGCCCTGGACGAAGCGCATCCCCTGGATGAGCTGCTGCCAGACCTCCTCACGGAACGGCGTACGGGCGTGCTCCTTGACGGCGTCGTGGACCTCCTGCGCGAAGTCCTCGTTCTGCCACTCGCGGCGCGCGAAGCCGACCAGGGAGAAGCCCGGCGGAAGCAGACCCCGGTTGGCGAGGTCGTACACGGCGGGCATCAGCTTCTTCCGGGACAAATCGCCCGTGACACCGAAGATGACCAGGCCCGACGGCCCCGCGATACGCGGGAGCCGTCGGTCGGCGGGGTCACGAAGCGGATTCGCTCCGGAACCGGAAAGGGGAGACAAGGTGTCAGCCCTCCGAGGGGGCGAGGCGGTCGAGGACCGCCTCGGTCGACTTGAGCAGGTCGTTCCAGGACGCCTCGAACTTGTCGACGCCCTCGTCCTCCAGCACCTGGACCACGTCGTCGTACGCGATCCCGAGCGCCTCGACCGCGTCGAGGTCGGCGCGGGCCTGCTCGTAGGTCCCGGCGATGGTGTTGCCGGTGATCTCGCCGTGCTCCTCGGTGGCCTGGAGGGTGGCCTCCGGCATGGTGTTCACCGTGTTCGGGGCGACCAGGTCGTCGACGTACAGGGTCGGCTTGTACGCCGGGTCCTTCACGCCGGTCGAGGCCCACAGCGGACGCTGCTTGTTGGCGCCCGCGTTCTCCAGCGCGCTCCAGCGGTCCGTCGAGAAGACCTCCTCGTACGCCTGGTAGGCCAGACGCGCGTTGGCGACGGCGGACTTGCCGCGCAGCGCCTTGGCCTCGTCGGTGCCGAGGGCGTCGAGCCGCTTGTCGATCTCGGTGTCCACGCGGGACACGAAGAAGGAGGCCACCGAGTGGATCAGGGAGAGGTCCAGGCCCTTGGCCTTGGCCTTCTCCAGGCCCGCCTGGTAGGCGTCCATGACCTCGCGGTAGCGCTCCAGCGAGAAGATCAGCGTGACGTTGACGCTGATGCCGTTGCCGATCACCTCGGTGATCGCCGGCAGGCCCGCCTTGGTGGCCGGGATCTTGATGAGTGTGTTCGGGCGGTCCACCAGCCAGGCCAGCTGCTTGGCCTCGGCGATCGTCGCCTTGGTGTTGTGCGCCAGCCGCGGGTCGACCTCGATCGAGACCCGGCCGTCCTGGCCGCCGGTGGCGTCGAAGACCGGGCGCAGGATGTCGGTGGCGTCGCGGACGTCCGCCGTGGTGATCATGCGGACGGCCTCTTCGACGGTGACCTTGCGGGCGGCGAGGTCCTCGAGCTGCTGCTCGTAGCCGTCGCCGCTGCTGATCGCCTTCTGGAAGATGGTCGGGTTGGTGGTGACGCCCACGACGTGCTGCTCGTCGATCAGTTCGGCGAGGTTGCCGGACGTGATCCGCTTGCGCGACAGGTCGTCCAGCCAGATCGCGACGCCTTCATCGGAGAGGCGCTTCAGTGCGTCTGTCATGGAAAATGCATCTCCTACGTGTCGTATGTGAGCGTCAGCGCTGGACTGCGGCGATCGATTCCCGCGCTACGGCGGCCACGTTCTCGGCAGTGAACCCGAACTCGCGGAAAAGGACCTTGCCGTCGGCCGAAGCACCGAAGTGCTCCAGGGAAACGATGCGACCGGCGTCCCCGACGTACTTGTGCCAGGTGAGTCCGATCCCGGCCTCGACCGCCACACGCGCCTTCACGGAAGGCGGCAGGACGCTGTCCCGGTACCCCTGGTCCTGCTCCTCGAACCACTCCACGGACGGCATGGACACGACCCGCGTCGGCACCCCGTCGGCCTCCAGCTGCTCGCGCGCCTCGACGGCGACGTGCACCTCGGAACCGGTCGCGATCAGGATGACCTCCGGCGTGCCCGTGGACGCCTCGAACATCACGTAACCACCGCGCGCGGCATCCTCGTTGTGCTCGTACGTCGGCACGCCCTGACGGGTCAGCGCGAGACCGTGCGGGGCGCCCTTGCCGAAGACCTTGGTGTAGCGCTTGAGGATCTCGCGCCAGGCGATGGCGGTCTCGTTGGCGTCGGCCGGCCGCACGATGTTGAGGCCGGGGATGGCGCGCAGCGAGGCGAGGTGCTCGACCGGCTGGTGCGTCGGGCCGTCCTCGCCGAGACCGACGGAGTCGTGCGTCCACACGTACGTCACCGGCAGGTGCATCAGGGCCGACAGACGGACGGCGTTGCGCATGTAGTCGGAGAAGACGAGGAACGTGCCGCCGTAGATACGGGTGTTGCCGTGCAGCGCGATGCCGTTCATCTCCGCGGCCATGGAGTGCTCGCGGATGCCGAAGTGGATGGTCCGGCCGTACGGGTCGGCCTCCGGGAGCGGGTTGTCCGCCGGGAGGAACGACGACGTCTTGTCGATGGTCGTGTTGTTGGAGCCGGCCAGGTCGGCCGAGCCGCCCCACAGCTCGGGGATGACCGCGCCGAGCGCCTGAAGGATCTTGCCGGACGCGGCGCGCGTGGCGACGCCCTTGCCCGCCTCGAAGACCGGGAGCTTCTCCTCCCAGCCGGTCGGCAGTTCGCCCTTGCTGATGCGGTCGAACTCGGTGGCGCGCTCCGGGTTGTTGTTGCGCCACTCCTGGAACGACTTCTCCCACTCCGCCTTGGCCTGCCGGCCGCGCTCGATGGCGCCGCGGGTGTGGTTGAGGACCTCGTCCGAGACCTCGAAGGACTGCTCCGGGTCGAAACCGAGGACGCGCTTGGTGGCGGCCACCTCGTCGTCGCCGAGCGCCGAGCCGTGCGCGGCCTCGGTGTTCTGCGCGTTCGGGGCGGGCCAGGCGATGATCGAGCGCATCGCGATGAAGGACGGCTTGTCCGTCACCTGCTTCGCGGCCTCGATGGCGTTGTAGATGGCGTGCGGGTCGAGGTCGCCGTCCGGCTTCGGGGCGACGCGCTGCACGTGCCAGCCGTACGCCTCGTACCGCTTGACGGTGTCCTCGGAGACGGCGGTCTCGGTGTCGCCCTCGATCGAGATGTGGTTGTCGTCCCACAGCAGGATCAGGTTGCCGAGCTGCTGGTGACCTGCCATGGAGGAGGCCTCGGCGGAGATGCCCTCCTGGAGGCAGCCGTCACCGGCGACGCAGTAGACGAAGTGGTCGAAGGGGGAGGTGCCCTCGGCGGCCTCCGGGTCGAACAGACCGCGTTCGTAGCGGGCGGCCATCGCCATGCCCACCGCGTTGGCGACGCCCTGGCCGAGCGGGCCGGTGGTGGTTTCCACGCCGGTGGTGTGGCCGTACTCGGGGTGGCCCGGGGTCTTCGAGCCCCACGTCCTGAAGGCCTTCAGATCGTCCAGCTCCAGGCCGAAGCCGGCCAGGTACAGCTGGGTGTAGAGGGTCAGGGACGAGTGCCCGGCGGACAGCACGAAGCGGTCGCGTCCGGTCCAGTCGGCGTCCGCCGGGTCGTGCCGCATCACCTTCTGGAAGAGGGTGTAGGCGGCGGGCGCCAGGCTCATCGCCGTACCGGGATGGCCGTTGCCGACCTTCTGTACGGCATCGGCGGCCAGGACGCGGGCGGTGTCGACGGCCCGCTGGTCCAGCTCGGTCCACTCGAGGTCTGTGGTGGTCGGCTTGGTGCTCACCCTGGGTCAGGGCTCCTCTCCACATGTCACGCATGTCGGAACGTCACGCATGTCGCCATGCCGGTGCATGTCATGCACATCGATTGCCGGTGCTCTGCACGCCCCGGCCGTTGTCGAGCCTACCCCCGCCAGTACGCGCGTTTTTTCGAGTCATTCCAGACTGCCGGGGCAGCCCCGGATCCGCCTCCCGACCGGTCCGTTTCGTGCTCGGCATCTGAATACGGAGCCGCTCGTAGGAGTGCTCAATCGAGTGCCCCGGGGCTCGTCCACAGGCGCCGCTCAACACGACCCCACCCCCGCGAATGTCCGGGTCTGGGCAACGTCTACAGTGGCGTGGTACGCGCGAGCCTTTACCGGGACTTCACACGGTTCAGGCTTGCTGGGATGTCTCTGTCAGGGGTGTGCGTGACGGCCGTTGAATCCCGTCCTGCGGGGGTAATCGGGGCGAGCCAGAACCCGAGCCGGCGGCCGGTAGGGGCCCGGGTCAAGGCGTTCGTGGCGCTGACCAAGCCGCGGATCATCGAGCTGCTGCTGATCACCACCGTTCCGGTGATGTTCCTCGCCGAGCAGGGCGTTCCGGACATGAAGCTGGTCCTGCTCACCTGCGTCGGCGGCTACCTCTCCGCGGGCGGCGCCAACGCGCTGAACATGTACATCGACCGTGACATCGACGCGCTCATGGACCGCACCTCGCAGCGCCCCCTCGTCACCGGCATGGTCAGCCCGCGCGAGTGCCTGGTCTTCGGCATCACCCTGGCCGTCGTCTCGACACTGCTCTTCGGTCTGGCCGTCAACTGGCTGTCCGCCTGGCTGTCGCTGGGCGCACTCCTCTTCTACGTCGTCGTCTACACGATGATTCTCAAGCGCCGTACCTCACAGAACATCGTGTGGGGCGGCATCGCCGGCTGCCTTCCGGTCCTCATCGGCTGGTCGGCCGTCACCAACTCCATGTCGTGGGCGCCGATCATCCTCTTCCTCGTCATGTTCTTCTGGACGCCGCCGCACTACTGGCCGCTGTCCATGAAGGTGAAAGAGGACTACGCGCGCGTGGGCGTGCCGATGCTGCCGGTCGTCGCCAGCAACAAGGTGGTCGCCAAGCAGATCGTCCTCTACAGCTGGGTGATGGTCGCGGTGTCCCTGCTGCTGACCCCGCTCGGCTACACGGGCTGGTTCTACACGCTGGTCGCGCTGCTGGCCGGCGGCTTCTGGCTCTGGGAGGCGCACGGTCTGCAAAGCCGTGCCAAGGCCGAGGTGACGGGCGCGAAGCTCAAGGAGATGCGGCTGTTCCACTGGTCGATCACCTATGTGTCGATCCTCTTCGTCGCGGTCGCGGTGGACCCGTTCCTGCGCTGACGTACGCGTCACACGCCCCTGGTCTCGCCAGCTGATCTACCCGTGAGTAGCATCCTGACCATGGCAGACACGCAGCAGGTTGACGCGAAGGCCGAGCGCAAGGTGGCCCGGCTCGCCCAGCAGATCAGCACCTTCTCCAAGGCCCACGGCGGCGCCGAGGCGCAGGTCGCCTACCTCGGCGAGCGCGGCGCCCGTATCGTCCTCGTCGGTGAGGACGGCGGCTGGGGCGACCTGGTGGCTCCCTCGTACGAGATCGCCCAGAAGGCGGTGGAGAAGTCCGGGATCACGGTCCACGAGGACTTCGACGGGGAGTTCGCGGCGAAGGTGACGACGGGCACGTACGAGTGGAAGCGGATGGCGGGCATCCAGCTCGGCGGTTGACCAGCGCGCCCAAGGGGCGCGGAGCTGTATCAATATGCGGCTCCGCTGCGTGAGCATGACCAGCCACTGACGCCCCGCAGCCGCCGATTCACCGTTCTCCCCACGAGGGTCGCCCATACGACGAGTTTCCCGGCAGCGACACCTATACGCCGGTTCACCCGTTAGGCCGTTCAAGCGCCGCACGGTGGGAGCCCGGATGATCGAGACGCCGTCCCTCGTGGACCAGTACTGCCATGGCGTACTGCGGACAGAGCTGGGCCTTGGCACCTTCGAGGCGCAGCTGGCCCGTACCGAGGGCCCGCCCGCGCCCGGCACCACCCTCTTCGACACCCAGACCGGGTTCGCCGTACGGCGTTGGTGCCCCCCGCTGCTCGGCCTGGAACCGCACTGTCCGCCCGCCCGCTATCTCGCCCGGCGCCGTGAACTCGGCGTACTGGAATCGGGCCGCAGGCTGCTGCGCGGCAGCGGCATCACGACGTATCTGATCGACACCGGGCTGCCCGGCGACCTCACCGGCCCCGACGAGGTGGCGTCCGCCGCGTCCGCCGAGGCGCGCGAGATCGTACGGCTGGAGCTGCTCGCCGAACAGGTCGCCGACACGTCCGGCACGGTGGAGTCGTTCCTCGCCAACCTCGCCGAATCGGTGCACGGAGCCGCCGGGAGTGCCGTCGCCTTCACGTCCGTGGCAGGTGTGCGGCACGGGCTGGCGCTGGCGCCCGAACCGCCGGGGCCGGGGGAGGTGCGCGGCGCGGCGGGGCGCTGGCTGGCGGGGCGGCGGGTCGGCGGGGAGCTGAGCGACCCGGTGCTGCTGCGGCACCTGCTGTGGATCGCGGTGGCGTCGGGGCTGCCCCTTCAGCTGCATGCCGGGCTCGGCGAACCGGGTTTACGCATCGACCGCACCGACCCCGTCCTGCTCACGGACTTCGTACGGGCCACCGCGGGCCTGGGCACGGACCTCGTCCTGCTGCACAGCTACCCCTACCACCGGCACGCAGCCCACCTCGCCGGCGTCTTCCCGCACGTCTACGCCGACTCGGGTGCCGCCCTGGTCCGCACCGGCGCCCGCGCCGCGACCGTCCTCGCCGAGATCCTCGAACTGGCCCCCTTCGGCAAGATCCTCTTCTCCAGCGGGGCCCAGGGGCTGCCGGAGCTGCATGTCGTCGGGGCACGGCTGTTCCGCGAGGCGCTCGGGCGGGTGCTGGGCGGCTGGGTGGCCGAGGGGGCGTGGTCGCTGGCGGACGCGCAGCGGGTCGCGGGGCTGATCGCGGCCGGGAACGCGCGGCGGGTGTACGGGCTGGAGTGAGCGGACGTACGAGGTGAGCGTCAGGCCCTGGTCAGGGCCGCCTCGGCCGCCGGGCCCGGCACATCCACAACGCCCTCGGGCCGCTCCCGCAGGGCCAGCAGCACCCTCAGCGTCCCGATCCACACCAGGCACGAGCCGAACATATGGGCGCCGACCAGGATCTCGGGCAGGTTCGTGAAGTACTGGACATACCCCAGCACGCCCTGCGACAGCAACACCACGAACAGCTCCCGCGTGCGATGCAGCGGGCCCTTGGGGGCGTCGACCGCCTTGAGTACGAACCACAGGGCGAAGGTCAGCGTCACCACGATCCAGGCCAGCACGGCGTGCACCTTGCTGACGTCCTCCCAGCCCATGCCCATCGGCAGATGCATGCGCGGCACGTCGCTGGAGTCGCCCGCGTGCGGACCCGTGCCGGTGACCACCGTGCCGACGGCGATCAGCAGCACGGTGACACCCACCAGGACCCACACCAGCTGCTGCACCACCTTGCCGACCAGCGGACGCGGCACCCCGTCGCCCTCCCGCGTGCGCTGCCACATCACGGTGGCGATCGCGATCAGGGCCGAGGACAGGAGGAAGTGGGCGGCGACCGTGTACGGGTTGAGGCCGACCAGCACCACGATGCCGCCGAGCACCGCGTTGCCCATCACGACCCAGAACTGAGCCCACCCCAGCCGGGTCAGGCTGCGCCGGTACGGCTTCTCGGAACGCGCGGCGATGATCGCCCAGCCGACGGCCGCGCACAGCGCATACGTCAGCATGCGGTTGCCGAACTCGATGACGCCGTGCAGGCCCATCTCGCTGGTGGTGGTCAGCGAGTCGGCGGTGCACTTGGGCCAGGTCGGACAGCCGAGGCCCGAGCCGGTCAGCCGCACCGCGCCGCCGGTCACCACGATGACCACCGACATGACGAGCGCGGCGAGGGCCGCCCGCTGAACCGTCCGGGGATTCGGGGTCCAGCGTGCGGCGATGAAGGCGAGCGGGTTGCGCACGGCGGCTACGGCGTCGGCGGGGGTCACGTTTGGCACGGACCCATCGTAGGGGGCCGCTTGTGCACACATTCACGAGGGTCCACCGGACGCCTACTCCCAGCGGAAGAACTTCCCCGCCGCCCCCAGCCCCACAACCGCCCACACCGCCAGAATCCCCAGGTCGGCCCACGGCATCCCGGCCCCGTGCTGCAGCACGTCCCGCAGTCCGTCCGACAGCGCGGAGATGGGCAGCAGCCCGAGCACGTCCTGGGCGCCGGAGGGGAACTTGTCCAGCGGGACGATGACCCCGCCTCCCACGAGGAGCAGCAGGAACACGAGATTCGCCGCGGCCAGCGTCGCCTCCGCCTTCAGCGTGCCCGCCATCAGCAGGCCCAGCCCCGAGAAGGCGGCCGTGCCGAGGAGCAGGAGGAGGAGTACGGCCAGGGGGTTGCCGTGCGGGGACCAGCCGAGGGCGAAGGCGATCACTGTCAGCAGGGCGATCTGCAGGACCTCGGTGACCAGCACCGACGCCGTCTTCGCCGTCATCAAGCCCCAGCGGGGGAGCGGGGAGGAGGCGAGGCGCTTCAGGACGCCGTACCGTCGCTCGAAGCCCGTCGCGATCGCCTGTCCCGTGAACGCCGTCGACATCACGGCCAGCGCGAGGACGCCGGGGGCGAGGAAGTCCACGGCCTCGCCCGCGCCGGTGTCGACGATGTCCACCGTGCTGAACAGGACCAGCAGCAGCGTCGGGATGACGACCGTCAGCAGCAGCTGCTCGCCGTTGCGCAGCAGCATCTTGGTCTCCAGCACCGCCTGCGCCGCGATCATGCGGGGGAGGGGGGCGGCGCCGGGCTTCGGCGCGTACGCGCCCACGGTCGTCGTCATGAGCGCAACTCCTTGCCCGTGAGCTCCAAGAACACGTCCTCGAGCGTGTGCCGCTCCACCGAGATCCGGTCCGGCATCACGCCGTGCTGGGCGCACCAGGACGTGACCGTCGCGAGCAGTTGGGGATTCACCTTGCCGGCGACCCGGTAGGAGCCCGGGGTCAGTTCGGCGGCGGTGCAGTCGACGGGCAGGGCCTTGAGCAGGGAGCCCACGTCCAGACCGGGGCGGCCGGTGAAGCGCAGTGTGTTCTCGGCGCCGCCGCGGCACAGCTCCTCGGGCGTGCCCTGAGCGATGACCCGGCCCGCGTCCACGATCGCGACGTCGTCGGCGAGCTGCTCGGCCTCGTCCATGTAGTGGGTGGTGAGGATGACCGAGACACCGTCCGTGCGCAGGTCGCGCACCAGGTCCCAGGTCGCGCGGCGGGCCTGCGGGTCGAGGCCCGCTGTCGGCTCGTCCAGGAACACCAGTTCAGGGCGCCCCACGACGGCCATCGCCAGTGCCAGGCGCTGCTGCTGGCCGCCGGACAGCCGGCGGTACGTCGTCCGTCCGCAGCCGGCGAGCCCGAGCCGCTCGATCAGCCCGTCCACGTCCAGTGGGTGCGCGTGCAGCTTCGCCACGTGCCGCAGCATCTCGTCGGCCCGCGCACCGGAGTAGACGCCGCCGGACTGCAGCATCACGCCGATACGGGGGCGCAGCGCGGCCGACTGCCGCACCGGGTCGAGGCCCAGGACGCGCACCCTGCCGGAGTCCGGTTTCCGGTACCCCTCGCAGGTCTCGACGGTCGTCGTCTTGCCCGCGCCATTGGGTCCGAGCACGGCGGTCACACCCGCATGGGCCACCAGGTCGAGGCCGTCCACCGCGGTCTTCGTGCCGTACCGCTTCGCCAGGGCCTGGACCTGGACCACGGGCTCACTTCGCATGGGTCCAGAGTCTAGGTACGGGCTCGCCGTCTCAGACGTGGGGGTGCCTCCGCTCGAGCGGAGCCGAGAGTGGGGGAGGGTTCAGGATCCCTCCTCGCGGGGGCGGTGCATGGCCAGCCACCGCTCCGCGTAGGCCACGGCGTCCGCCACCGGGAACAGCCGTACGTCGGCGGCGCCCACCTTCCCGCGTACGACAGGACGGTCCCGTTCGAAGTCGTGCCCCAGTTCGTCGAAGCGCTCCGAGGTGATCGACACCTCGGTCACCACCTCCCATCCGGCCGGTCCGGGGCGGCCCACCTGAACCAGCGGCGCGGGTATGCGGTACTCGGCCAGATGGAAGCTCGTGCACGCGTCGTAGCCGGCGCCGAGCAGCAGCACGCGCGCGTGGAGCGCCTCCAGCCTGGCCAGCGGGCTGCGCTCACCGAGCCGGCAGTCGGTGGCGTGCCCGCCGATCACCTCGGCCGCGCGCGGGCCGACCGCGGCGAACGACGTCTGCGGATGGGCGCTGCGCAAGGCGCCGGGCCACGTCCGTACGGTCTCCGGGACGACGCCGACCCCGCGCGTGGGCGTGACGAGAGGGTCGTACGCGGGCATCGTGGCCCGGATCGTCTCCCACCACTCCTCGGGCACCGGCGGGTTGCTCCACACCGCTGGATCGGACAGGTCGCCGGACTGGGCGGGGACCACGAGCGTGCCGTCGGGGCCGAGTGCGTCGAGCAGTCCCCGGACGGCCGCGACGGCGCCTCCGCAGACCCAGCCGAGGGAGCTGAGCGAGGAGTGGACGAGGAGGATTTCGCCGGGTTTGACACCCAGTTGGCGCAGACCCTCCGTGAGGGTGGTCCGCGTGACAAGAGGGCCGGTCGGAGGGGGTGTGGGCATGGTTCGGGAGTGTGCTGGACGAGTCTTGAAAGCGCCACCGAATTGATCGATCAAAGATCGTTTCCGCAGGTCAGATTAGGTATACCTAAGTGACGTAGGGCACCGTCCACGGAGCGGGACGCCGCTTGCCCGGTCCTGAGGAATTACGCAACAATGGCGTTGTGAAAAACGTCGGCGAGGCTCGGGAGACCCGGACGGGTGCCCCCCAGGAGGAGCTCGCGACCGGGGAGCGGTCCACCCGCAACCGGGTCGCGCGATCCATCCTGGACCACGGGCCCTCGACCGTCACCGAGCTGGCCGGCCGACTGGGCCTCACCCCGGCCGCCGTACGACGGCATCTGGACGCGCTGGTCGCGGACGACGTCGTGGAGGCACGCGAGCAGCGGGTGTACGGCGCGCGGACGCGCGGCAGGCCCGCCAAGGTGTTCGCCCTGACGGACTGCGGACGCGACGCCTTCGACCAGTCGTACGACAAGCTCGCCGCGGACGCCCTGCGCTACATCCAGGAGCGCTTCGGCGGCGACGAGGCGGTCGTGGCCTTCGCGCGGGCGAGGATCGCCGAGCAGGCCGCCGTGTACCGCGAGGCGATCGAGGCCGCGGCCCCCGAGGAGCGGACCGAAGCCCTGGCCAAGGCCCTGAGCGCGGACGGGTACGCTGCTACGGCGCGCAGCGCACCGGTCGGCGAGCAGCTCTGCCAGCACCACTGCCCGGTGGTCCATGTCGCGGAGAAGTTCCCGCAACTGTGCGAGGTCGAGACGGAGATCTTCTCGCAGCTGCTCGGCACGCATGTCCAGCGACTCGCAACCATCGCCCACGGTGACGGCGTCTGTACGACATTCATCCCAAAGATTTCCAAGAACACCCATAACGCATCTGCAAGCACGGCCGGGAGGAACCCCGCATGACTCTGCCCACGGAGACTGCTCACCCCGAGCTCGAGGGCCTGGGCAAGTACGAATACGGCTGGGCCGACTCCGACGAAGCCGGCGCTTCGGCGAAGCGTGGTCTGAGCGAGGACGTCGTCCGGGACATCTCCGCGAAGAAGAGCGAGCCGGAGTGGATGACCAAGCTCCGCCTCAAGGGCCTGCGCCTCTTCGACAAGAAGCCCATGCCGAACTGGGGCTCCGACCTCTCGGGCATCGACTTCGACAACATCAAGTACTTCGTGCGCTCCACGGAGAAGCAGGCGGAGTCCTGGGAGGACCTGCCCGAGGACATCAAGAACACGTACGACAAGCTCGGCATCCCGGAGGCGGAGAAGCAGCGCCTCGTGGCCGGTGTCGCCGCTCAGTACGAGTCGGAGGTCGTCTACCACCAGATCCGCGAGGACCTGGAGGAGCAGGGCGTCATCTTCCTGGACACCGACACCGCGCTGAAGGAGCACCCGGAGCTCTTCAAGGAGTACTTCGGCACCGTCATCCCGGTCGGTGACAACAAGTTCGCCTCGCTGAACACCGCTGTGTGGTCGGGCGGCTCCTTCATCTACGTGCCGAAGGGCGTGCACGTGGAGATCCCGCTCCAGGCCTACTTCCGTATCAACACGGAGAACATGGGCCAGTTCGAGCGGACCCTGATCATCGTCGACGAGGGTGCCTATGTGCACTACGTCGAGGGCTGCACCGCCCCGATCTACAAGTCGGACTCGCTGCACTCCGCGGTCGTCGAGATCATCGTCAAGAAGAACGCCCGCTGCCGCTACACGACCATCCAGAACTGGTCGAACAACGTCTACAACCTGGTCACCAAGCGTGCCGTCGCCTACGAGGGCGCGACCATGGAGTGGGTCGACGGCAACATCGGCTCCAAGGTGACGATGAAGTACCCGGCCGTCTACCTGATGGGCGAGCACGCCAAGGGCGAGACGCTGTCCATCGCCTTCGCGGGCGAGGGCCAGCACCAGGACGCCGGCTCCAAGATGGTCCACATGGCGCCGAACACGTCGTCCAACATCGTGTCGAAGTCCGTCGCCCGCGGTGGCGGCCGTACCTCCTACCGTGGTCTGGTGGAGATCGGCGAGGGCGCCCACGGCTCCAAGTCGAACGTGCTGTGCGACGCGCTGCTCGTCGACACGATCTCGCGTTCCGACACGTACCCGTACGTGGATGTCCGTGAGGACGACGTCTCCATGGGCCACGAGGCGACCGTCTCCAAGGTCTCCGAGGACCAGCTCTTCTACCTGATGAGCCGCGGTCTGAGCGAGTTCGAGGCGATGGCGATGATCGTGCGCGGCTTCGTCGAGCCGATCGCGAAGGAGCTGCCCATGGAGTACGCCCTCGAGCTCAACCGGCTGATCGAGCTGCAGATGGAAGGTGCGGTCGGCTGACCCGCCCCGCCGTTTCAGCATCAGGCGGCCCGCCTCCCGGGGCGGGCCGAGGATCGCAACACGTAGGAAGAGAGCAGACCGACAGCCATGGCTGAGGCTCAGAACATTCCGGTGGGATCCACCACCGCCGGCCAGATCGCGGTGGCCGCCGAGTCGACCGTCGCCACGCGCATGAGCGCGCCCCCGTCCTTCGACGTGGCGGACTTCCCGGTCCCGCACGGCCGCGAGGAGGAGTGGCGGTTCACGCCGCTGGAGCGCCTGCGCGGGCTGCACGACGGCACCGCGGTCGCCACCGGTGACGGCGTGAAGGTCGACATCGACGCCCCCGAGGGCGTCATCGTCGAGACCGTCGGCCGTGACGACGCCCGGATCGGCAAGGCCGGCACCCCGGTGGACCGCGTCGCCGCCCAGGCGTACTCAGCGTTCGAGAAGGCCGGCGTGGTCACCGTCCCCAAGGAGACGGTGCTCACCGAGCCCATCCGGATCGCCGTGCACGGCGAGGGCGGGATCGCCTATGGCCACCAGGTCATCGAGCTGGGCGCCTTCGCCGAGGCAGTTGTCGTCATCGACCACACCGGTGACGCCGTGCTCGGCGCCAATGTCGACTACGTCCTGGGCGACGGCGCCAAGCTGACCGTCGTGTCGGTCCAGGACTGGGACGAGAAGGCCGTCCACGTCGGCCAGCACAACGCGCTGATCGGCCGCGACGCCTCCTTCAAGTCCGTCGTGGTCACCTTCGGCGGCGACCTGGTACGCCTCCACCCGCGCGTCCAGTACGCGGGGACCGGCGGCGAGGCCGAGCTCTTCGGCCTGTACTTCACGGACGCCGGCCAGCACCAGGAGCACCGCCTCCTGGTCGACCACAACGTCCCGCACTGCAAGTCGAACGTCGCCTACAAGGGTGCGCTCCAGGGCCAGGACGCCCACGCGGTGTGGATCGGCGACGTCCTCATCGAGGCCAAGGCCGAGGGCACGGACACGTACGAGATGAACCGGAACCTGGTTCTGACCGACGGCGCCCGTGTCGACTCCGTGCCGAACCTCGAGATCGAGACCGGCGAGATCGTCGGCGCGGGGCACGCCAGCGCCACCGGCCGCTTCGACGACGAGCAGCTCTTCTACCTGATGGCCCGCGGCATCCCGGCCGACGAGGCCCGCCGCCTGGTGGTCCGCGGCTTCTTCGCCGAGCTGGTCCAGCAGATCGGCGTCGACGACATCGAAGAGCGCCTTCTCGTGAAGATCGACGAGGAGCTGGAGGCGACCGTCTGATGACGTTCGTACGCGCCTGTGGGCTGAGCGAGCTGGAGGAGGACACCCCGAAGCGGGTGGAACTCGACGGTACGCCGGTCTCGGTCGTGCAGACCGAGGGCGAGGTGTTCGCGATCCACGACATCTGCTCCCACGCGAACGTCTCCCTCTCCGAGGGCGAGGTGGAGGACTGCCAGATCGAGTGCTGGCTGCACGGCTCCAGCTTCGACCTCCGCACCGGCAAGCCGTCCGGCCTCCCCGCGACGCGCCCCGTCCCCGTATACCCCGTAAAGATCGAAGGGGACGACGTACTCGTCTCCCTCACCCAGGAGTCCTGAGGCACCCATGGCAACGCTTGAAATCCGAGACCTGCACGTCACCGTCGAGGCCGACAACGCCACGAAGGAGATCCTCAAGGGCGTCGACCTCACCGTGAAGCAGGGCGAGACGCACGCCATCATGGGCCCGAACGGCTCCGGCAAGTCGACTCTCGCCTACTCGCTCGCGGGTCACCCCAAGTACACGATCACCAGCGGCACCGTGCTGCTCGACGGCGAGGACGTCCTGGAGATGTCCGTCGACGAGCGCGCCCGCGCGGGCCTGTTCCTGGCGATGCAGTACCCGGTCGAGGTCCCCGGCGTCTCGGTCTCCAACTTCCTCCGTACGTCCGCCACGGCGATCCGCGGCGAGGCCCCCAAGCTGCGTACCTGGGTGAAGGAGGTCAAGGAGGCCATGGAGCGCCTCAACATGGACCCCGCCTTCGCCGAGCGCAACGTCAACGAGGGCTTCTCCGGCGGTGAGAAGAAGCGCCACGAGATCCTTCAGCTGGAGCTGCTCAAGCCGAAGGTCGCGATCCTCGACGAGACCGACTCCGGCCTGGACGTCGACGCCCTGCGCGTCGTCTCCGAGGGCGTCAACCGCGTCCGTGAGACCGGCGAGGTCGGCACCCTGCTGATCACGCACTACACGCGCATCCTGCGCTACATCAAGCCCGACTACGTCCACGTCTTCTCGGCCGGCCGCATCGTGGAGTCCGGCGGCGCCGAGCTCGCCGACAAGCTGGAGAACGAGGGCTACGAGGTTTACACGAAGGGCGGCGCATCAGCGTGACATTGCTGCCGGGCCTCCTCGACACCGAGGCGATCCGCAAGGACTTCCCCATCCTGGACCGTACGGTCCACGACGGTCAGAAGCTCGTGTACCTGGACAACGCGGCGACCTCGCAGAAGCCGCGCCAGGTACTGGACGCACTCAGTGATTACTACGAGCGCTACAACGCCAACGTCCACCGCGGTGTGCATGTGCTCGCCGAGGAGGCCACGGCGCTGTACGAGGGCGCGCGCGACAAGGTCGCCGCGTTCATCAACGCGCCCAGCCGCGACGAGGTGATCTTCACCAAGAACGCCTCCGAGTCGCTGAACCTCGTGGCGAACATGCTCGGCTGGGCCGACGAGCCCTACCGGGTGGACCACGAGACCGAGATCGTCATCACGGAGATGGAGCACCACTCCAACATCGTCCCGTGGCAGCTGCTGTCGCAGCGCACGGGCGCGAAGCTGAAGTGGTTCGGCCTGACCGACGACGGCCGCCTCGACCTCTCCAACATCGACGAGATCATCACGGAGAAGACGAAGATCGTCTCCTTCGTGCTGGTGTCGAACATCCTCGGGACGGTCAACCCGGTCGAGACGATCATCCGCCGCGCGCAGGAGGTCGGCGCTCTCGTCTGCATCGACGCCTCCCAGGCGGCGCCGCACATGCCGCTGGACGTGCAGGCCCTCCAGGCCGACTTCGTCGCCTTCACCGGCCACAAGATGTGCGGCCCGACCGGCATAGGCGTGCTGTGGGGCCGCCAGGAGCTGCTCGAGGATCTCCCCCCGTTCCTCGGCGGCGGCGAGATGATCGAGACGGTGTCGATGCACTCGTCGACCTATGCTCCGGCCCCGCACAAGTTCGAGGCGGGCACGCCCCCGATCGCGCAGGCGGTCGGGCTGGGTGCGGCGATCGACTACCTGTCCGCGATCGGCATGGACAAGATCCTCGCCCATGAGCACGCGCTCACCGAGTACGCGGTCAAGCGCCTTGCGGAGGTCCCTGACCTGCGGATCATCGGCCCGATGACGGCCGAGGACCGGGGCGCCGCGATCTCCTTCACGCTCGGCGACATCCATCCGCACGACGTGGGCCAGGTCCTCGACGAGCAGGGCATCGCGGTCCGCGTCGGCCACCACTGCGCGCGGCCGGTCTGCCTCCGGTACGGAATTCCTGCGACCACGCGAGCGTCGTTCTATCTGTACTCCACGCCGGCCGAGATCGACGCTCTGGTGGACGGCCTGGAGCACGTACGGAACTTCTTCGGCTGAGGGGCGTGCTGAAACGGTGAAACTGGATTCCATGTACCAGGAAGTCATCCTGGACCACTACAAGAACCCGCACGGGCGTGGTCTGAGGGATGGCGACGCCGAGGTGCACCATGTGAACCCGACGTGCGGCGACGAGATCACCCTGCGTGTGAAGTACGACGGCACGAAGATCGAGGACGTCTCGTACGAGGGCCAGGGCTGTTCCATCAGCCAGGCTTCGGCGTCCGTCCTGAACGAACTGCTGGTCGGCAAGGACCTCTCCGACGCGCAGAAGATCCAGGAGACCTTCCTGGAGCTGATGCAGTCCAAGGGGAAGATCGAGCCCGACGACGTGATGGAGGAGGTGCTGGAGGACGCGGTCGCGTTCGCCGGTGTCTCCAAGTACCCGGCCCGGGTGAAGTGCGCGCTGCTGAGCTGGATGGCGTGGAAGGATGCGACGGCCCAGGCGCTGGGCTCCGACGCCGCTGAAAGGAAGACGGCATGAGCGACACGGCCCAGATGAAGCCGGCCTCGGAGGAGGAACTCCGCGAGGCGCTGTACGACGTCGTCGACCCCGAGTTGGGTATCGACGTCGTCAACCTCGGCCTGATCTACGGCATTCACATCGACGACGCCAACATCGCGACGATCGACATGACCCTGACCTCCGCGGCCTGCCCGTTGACGGACGTCATCGAGGACCAGGCCAAGTCCGCCACGGACGGCCTCGTCAACGAACTCCGCATCAACTGGGTCTGGATGCCGCCGTGGGGCCCGGACAAGATCACGGACGACGGACGCGAGCAGCTGCGGGCGCTGGGATTCAACGTCTGAGCAGCCGCCCTTTCGTCTTGAGGCCCCTGGAGCGAATCCGGGGGCCTCAGTCCTTGAGGCCTGCCACCACCCGGAACGCCGAGTCCCGGCGGTACAGGTCGGTGTGGTCGTACGACTCCAGGCGGACGACGAAGTTCCGGTGGCGGAGGAAGCGGCCGGGGTAGTTCACGGACTCCAGCATGACCGCTCCGGAGAAGGATGCGGGGCGGGGGCAGAAGGTGGCGTCCTGTTCGAAGAGGGGGGAGCCGTCGTCGCGTTCGGAGCGCAGGACGAAGTTGCGGTGGCGCAGGTAGCCGCCGTCGGCGGTGGCGAAGGAGTAACAGGTCGACTTCGCAAGGCCGTTGACCACCTTGAAGGTGGCGTCCTCGGCGGCGGAGGCGGAGGTGATCGTGTCGAGGGCCACGTAGTCGTCGGTGGCGTGCCAATAGCGGTCGGGGTAGTTGACCGCGCGGACCGACTTCAAGTGGGAGACGGGGGCCGGTGAACTCTCCTCCGGTGCCGTCGACTTGGACGGCCTGGCGGAGGGCGTGGGCGTGGAGCTGTGCCGGGACGGTGCCTTCGTCGTGGGCTCAGGGGAGGACAGGCCGCCCTTGCCCTTCGGGGGAGCCGTCGTACTCGGTGAGGGCGAGCCGAAGGAGATCAGGCCGGGCAGGGTCGCGTTGACGGGGGTCCCCGGTGTGCCCGACGCTTCGTCAACTCCCCTGTCCGTCATGACGATCGCCGTGACACACGCGGCGACGGTGGCCACCGCGAGGGTGCCGGCCAGCCAGAGGCGTCGCGTTCCCGGTATCCGGGAGGTGTCAGGGACCCAGCCGTTCTCCCAGGGTTGGTTCCGCGGAGGGCGGGGCGTGGTGTCTGGCATGCGCTGTCCTTCAGCGGCGCCCATGAACGACAGGGCAGGCCGCGGCTGCGAAGACCCGGTATGTGAACGGTGAAACAGTAGTGGACCAATGGGGCCGGGAGCAGCCCCTTTGGCGAGAGCGGTTTCCGCATTCGGGGTCGGCGCCGTCCCACCGGTTGTGTACGCTCGTACACATGGGATATCTGACCCTCATCGGCGCCATCGCGGCCGAGGTGGCGGCGACGACCGCCATGAAGTACAGCGACGGCTTCAGCAAGCTCTGGCCGTCCCTTCTGACGTTCCTCGGCTATGTCGTCTCCTTCACCCTGCTGGCCCAGACACTCAAGACCGTCGGCATAGGCACGGCCTACGCGATCTGGGCCGGCGTAGGCACCGCGACGATCGCCGTCCTCGGGCTCTGGCTGTTCGACGAGGCGCTGACCTTCACGAAGGTCGCCGGAATCCTGCTCATCGTGGGCGGCGTGGTGGTGCTGAACCTCGGGGGAGCGCACTGATGGCCAGGCGCTACGACCCCGAACGCCGCCAGCGGATCATCGACGCCGCCATCCGAGTCGTAGGGCGCAGCGGTCTCGCCGGACTGACCCACCGCACGGTCGCGGCGGAGGCCGACGTACCGCTGGGGTCCACCACGTACCACTTCAAGACCCTGGACGATCTGATGGTCGCCGCCCTACGCCAGGCCAACGAGGGCTTCGCCAAGGTGGTCGCCTCACGCGGCGCCCTGGATGACCCGCACACCGACCTGGCCTCTGAACTCGCCGCCGGGATGGGCGAATGGCTCGCGGGCGACCGCACCGGCGTGGAACTGGAGTGCGAGCTCTACCTCGCCGCCCTGCGCCGCCCCGCCCTCCGCCCCGTCGCCGCCGAATGGGCCCAGGACCTGGCCGACCGCCTCACCCCGCGCACGGACCCGGTCACCGCACGCGCCCTGGTCGCGCTGCTGGACGGAATCTGCCTCCAGGTACTTCTCACCGATGAGACGTACGATGAGGAGTACGCCCGCGAGGTACTGGCGCGGATCATTTCCTCTGGCCCGCGCCAAGCCCCTTGACGACGGCCAGCGCCGCCGCCACGCTCCCCACCACATCGGTGACCGGGTACTGCACGTCCCGTACGACCCGCTCCCGGTCGACGACCAGTGTGAGCCGCTTCAGCCGGTCTGCCCCCGCCGCCCGGAACGTCGGCAACCGCAACCCCGCGACCAGGGCCAGTCCGGAGTCCGACAGCAACGGAAACCCCAGCCGTTCCTTCTCCGCGAACGCCCGCTGCTCGTCCGGACGTTGAGTGGACACCCCGTGCACACTCGCCCCCGCCGCGCGGAACTCACCGAGCCGGTCCCGGTAGGCACAGGACTCCAGAGTGCAGCCCGGCGCGCCGGGAATCTCCGACCACCCGGGCGGATAGGAGTCGGCGCGCGCATAGGCCCCCGGAAAGCAGTACAGAACGGTGAACGGACTCTCCGCCGCGACGGGATCGCGCAACTCCCCGCCGTCATCGGCGAGGTGCAGTTCGGGAACCCGCGTGCCCGTCAACTCGTGCACCCGCCGCGCCTCGACGGACGCCTCCGCCGCGGTGGCCGTCGTGCTCCCGTCCCCCAGAACCCAGGCATCCCCCCAGTCCTGAAGGGCGACGAGTACGGGCAACAGGGCAAGACCCCGGGGGGTGAGCCGGTACTCGTACCGGACAGGGCGCTCCTGATAGGGCACCCGAACGAGCACATCGGCCTCCACCAGAAGCCGCAACCGCTCGGTCAACACCTTTCTGGACAGCCCGATTTCACGCTGCAGCTCGTCGAACCGGTGCACTCCGCGCGCGGTGTCCCGGACGATCAGCAGGGTCCACCAGTCGCCGACGACGTCCAAGGCCTGTGCGATGGCGCAGGTGGAGTCCTCCAGGCGAGTCCTGCGCGCCATGGCCGTCCGTCCCTTCCGCCACCGGTCGTCGTTGACCCGAGGCTGTCATGCTGACACAGTGAGTTCCCAAAAGAAACTCACTAGGGAGATGCGTGCTCAAGGACATACCGAGAACTGTCTGGCTACTGGCCTGCGGCACCTTCGCCAACATGGCCGTGAGCATGAGTTTCGCCTATCTCTTCCTCTACCTCACCGGGCCCCGGGGCCTCGACACGGCAGAGGCCGGCCTGCTCAGCGGGATCGGCGGCATCGGTCTGCTCGCGGGCAACTTCTCCGGCGGCTGGTACGGCGACCGCTTCGGACACCGCTGCGTACTGCTGACCGGAGCCATCACATCCGGCCTGCTCCTGGCCGCTGTCCCCCTCCTCCCGGCACCGGCCCTTTACGCCGCACTGCCCCTGTGCCAGTACGCCGCCGGTGTCCAGCGGGCGGCCAACTCGGCGCTCGTGGCCGTCATCGTGCCGGAGGGGTCGCGTCGCCAGGCCTTCGCAGTCGTACGGGCGGCGGCGAACGGCGGCTTCACCGTCGGCCCCCTGCTCGGCGCGGTGGTCGCGACCAGGTTCTCGTACGACTGGCTCTATGTGGCCGAAGGCCTGGGCAGCCTGACGCTGGCCTGCTGGACAGCCCGAGTGGTCCCACCGCGAGGCGCCGCACGGACCCGCGGCGGTACCGGCCGGGTCTGGCCGGAACTGCGCGCACGCCCGGCCGTACTGATCCTCCTCGCGGCGATCCTGGTCACCGACGTGGTCTACCGGCAGCAGTACTCCACCTACCCGCTCTTCCTCGCCGACCACGGCATGGACACGCGCACCTACGGGGCACTGCTCGCGATCAACGGCGCCGTGCTGCTGTGCCTGGAGCTGCCCGCGGCGCTGGCGCTGCGGCGACGGTCGCCGCTGCGGATCGTCGGCATCGGCCTGTTGCTCGTGGCCGCGGGATACGGCGTGCTGCTGCTGGGCGCGGGCCTGGTGACGGCGGTGACGATGATGACCCTCCTGACCCTCGGCGAACTGCTCTACAAGACAACGGCGACGGCTTATGTGGCCGACCAGGCTCCCGAGCACGTCCAGGGCCGCTTCCAGTCCCTCTACGCCGGAGTGTCCATCAGCGGCGTGGTCCTGGCGGCACCCCTGGGCGGGGCGCTGTACGAGAGGGCACCCGGGATGCTGTGGCCCCTGTGCGCGGGACTCGGCGCGGTGGCCGCCATGGCCGTACTGGCGGCAGCCACGGGCCGCCCGGCACCCACGGCCACCCCGAGCGGCCCGCCACCTGAGACGCCGCCCCCACCGGTTGGCCCACCCCGCCCCCCGCCGGTTAGGTTGCCCTCATGACCGACATGACTGCACCCAGCACCACCACCGGCGGAGCCGTTGCCGCCGGCCTCGCCACGATCGCCGCCGACGGCACCGTCCTCGACACCTGGTTCCCCGCGCCGGAGCTCTCGGCCGAGCCCGGCCCGTCCGGCACCGAGCGGCTGTCCACCGAGCGGGCCGTGGAACTGCTCGGCGAGGGCGCCGCGAAGGCCATCGGCCCGGACGCCCGCCGTGGCGTAGAGGTGGTAGCAGTCCGTACGGTCATCGCCTCGCTCGACGAGAAGCCGACCGACGCGCACGACGTCTACCTCCGCCTGCACCTCCTCTCCCACCGCCTGGTCAAGCCGCACGGCCAGAGCCTGGACGGCATGTTCGGCTTCCTCGCCAACGTCGCCTGGACGTCGCTCGGCCCGGTCGCCGTCGACGACATCGAGAAGGTGCGCCTGAACGCCCGCGCCGAGGGCCTGCACCTCCAGGTGACGTCCGTCGACAAGTTCCCGCGCATGACGGACTACGTGGCGCCCAAGGGCGTCCGCATCGCCGACGCCGACCGGGTCCGCCTGGGCGCGCACCTCGCCGAGGGCACGACGGTCATGCACGAGGGCTTCGTCAACTTCAACGCCGGCACGCTCGGCACGTCGATGGTCGAGGGCCGTATCTCCGCGGGTGTCGTCGTGGGCGACGGCTCGGACATCGGCGGCGGCGCGTCCACGATGGGCACGCTGTCCGGCGGCGGCAACGTGATCATCTCCATCGGCGAGCGCTGCCTGATCGGCGCCGAGGCGGGCGTCGGCATCCCGCTCGGCGACGAGTGCGTGGTCGAGGCGGGCCTCTACGTCACCGCCGGCACCCGCGTCACCATGCCCGACGGGCAGATCGTCAAGGCCCGCGAGCTGTCCGGCGCCTCCAACATCCTCTTCCGCCGCAACTCCGTCACCGGCACGGTCGAGGCCCGCCCGAACAACGCGGTGTGGGGCGGCCTGAACGAGATCTTGCACAGCCACAACTGATGGTGGGCGGCCGTGACTTGCGGCCGCCTTACCGATCAGCGCCCTGACCTGCCGCTGAGCTGCCGGCAGTTGTCGGCGCTGGTCATCGTGGAGCGCCCTTCCACGGCCCAGGAAGGCCCGGGAGGGCGCTCGTGCGCGAGCATCCACTTCGTCCCGAAGTGACTTGGGCGGGCGGCCGACCTTGGGCCAGTGCGCATCTGGTCTGCTGCGATGGTCCGTAGGAGTCCGTGTTCGTCCGCCGCCGTCTGTCCGCGTTGTCACGGGGTCAGACACGCAGCCCTATGGCTCACGTTGAGTGGCATTGGTCGGATCGGAGTCGTGCAGCGCGGCTGGACCATCCCGGCGCGCGATGCCGGCGGGGCGTCGGCGATACTGTGCGCGTGGAGTACGTGTCCAGAGTGCCGCGACCGCCGCTGGACGGGCTGATCGACGACCTTTATTACCTGGAGGGTGCGTCGCCGTACGCCCGGCTGACGCTGCCGCCGGCGCCGTCGGCGCTGCTCATCGTCAACCTCGGGGCGCCGTTCCGCATCCGCGCCGGCACCGACATCGAGACGGCCGAGTACGCCGATGGCTGCGTGGTCGCCATGCCCACCCGCGCGTGGGAGTTCGACTACCCACCCCGGACCCGGTCCGTCGGTGTGCACGTCAAGCCGTGGGGGCTGGCGCCGTTCCTGCCGATGCCCGCGGTCGAGCTGTGTGACCGGCCAGTGACGGTAGAGCAGGTTTGGGGCCGGCCCGCCATTGCTGAGCTGCGAGACCGGCTGGCCACGGCGGACGGACCGCACGAGATGCTGACGCTGCTCGAGGAGGAGCTGATGCGACGGCTGTGCGAGACCGCCGGCCTGGGGCTGGTCCGCCATACGAGCAGCGTCATCGCGGCGACCAGCGGGGCGGCGCCGATCGGCGACCTGAGCGTGGCAGCCGGTGTCAGCAGCACTCATCTGGCACAGCGGTTCAAGGAGCTCATCGGCGTCACGCCGAAGCGGCTGGCCCGTACCTACCGCTTCACCGCCACCGTGTTCGCGATCAATCCCGTCGGACCGATCGACTGGGGCGAGCTCGCCAGTGGCGCAGGCTACTTCGACCAGGCCCACTTCGGCCACGAGTTCCGGGCGTTCACCGGGCTCACGCCGACCCGGTACGTCGAAGTCCGGCGGCGGTTCCTGCGCGAACATCCCGGCCACACGCTGGACGGCTGGCCGCTGCCGGCCGATTGATTTCTTACAAGAGCGACAGCTCACGCCACGCTAATTTTGAGGGCACCCCAAGCAAAGGAGCGCCCCGTGGGCAAAGTAGTCATGTACAGCTCGGTGTCGGTGGACGGCTTCGTCGCGGACGAGAACGACCAGCCCGGACCGCTGTTCGACTGGTTGACCAGCGGTGACGTCCCCTTGGACGAGAGCGGCGAGTTGAAGGTGTCGCAGACGTCCTACGACTACACCCGGCCGTACTGGGACCAGATCGGGGCGACAATCGCCGGCCGCCACGTCTTCGACCTGACGGACGGCTGGGACGGGAAGCCTCCGAGCGGGATCGACCACGTGGTCGTCGTGACGCACCGGCCGCAGCCCGAGGGCTGGGACCCCGAGGCGCCGTTTCACTTCGTCGACGGCGTCGAGGCAGCCGTGGCCAAGGCGCAGGAGCTTGCGGGTGACCGCATCGTCGAGGTCGCCGCCGGCGACGTCGGCGGCCAGGTGCTTGCCGCAGGCCTGGTCGACGAGGTGCGCATGGATGTCGTACCCGTCGTCTTCGGGTCCGGCAAGCGCTACTTCGGGTCGGTCCACGCGCAGCACCTGTTGGAGGATCCTGACGTGGTGATTCAGGGCAACCGGGTGCTTCACCTGCGCTATCGGGTGCGACGTTGACCGATCTGAGCGGGTACGCGAAGAAGTCCACTGCGAACGGTGACACAAGATCGGGCCTCCGGCTGCGTTTGCGCATCGCTGTCCCTGGTCGGGCAGCCGACGCCGATCCGCCCCAGCACCTCACCCGCGGCAAGTTCAGCTCAACCGGCGGATCGTCACCAGCCCTCGGTGCCGTCATCGGCCTCCAGGACCCGGCACGCCCAGGCACGTCGAGGTCTTCCGGATGGGCGGCGTAGGAACCTCCATCCTCGGAAGACCTCGACACCTACCCCGGGACCGAAGCGCCAGCCACCATCCACCGGAGTTTCGAGGTCGGCGTAGCGACTTTGGCCCGGAGTTTCGATGACCCAGTCAAGCGCACTGCTGACCTGGGAGTTTCTGCGTGCCTCCCCGACATTCCCCGTGGCTCCCCGTAGACCGCCGTCCGATCGGGCACGCGTGGTTCAGCGACCGTACGCTGACGGGCAGTTGAGTTCGTGATGTTGCGGGCGGGGGAGTGGACGGGTGAAGCACTGCGGGGTAGTTGGGGTAGTGGGATGCGCCACAGACGGCGTTGAGCAGCTGCGCACGGGCCTCGTAGAGCCCGCGATGGCTGCCTGGGAGCCCGCGGCATGACCGGCACCACGGAGGCCCTTGGCGGGTCGGCTGCAGTCGACGATGCAGCACGAAGTGTCACGCGCCCGCTCTACGTATACGCCGTGCTCGCCAACACGCTGTTCCAGCGCGGCGTATTCGTCATCTTCCTTTATCAGCGAGGCTTCTCCGCCGGGCAAGTGGCCCTGCTGCAGACGCTGCTCTACCTGGTCAGCGGACTTGCGGAGTTGCCGACGGGAGTCATCGCCGACCGAATCGGCAGGCGTGCCGGCATCGTGACCGGCCAAGTGCTGATAGCTGGATGTCTGCTCGGTCAGGTGGCGTTCTCCAACTACTGGGTGTTCCTGGCGCTGTTCATCGGGCAGGGCGTGGGCATGGCATGTGTGTCCGGTTCGGACACCGCCCTGCTGTACGACCTGCTCGTGCGTCGTGGTGCAACGGCCGGCTACGTCAAGATCAAGTCCCGGTTCACCATGCTCGGGACGGTCACCTCCGGAGCCGCCATCGTCCTCGGCGGCCAACTGCAGCAGATTTCCTGGGGAGTCGTCTACGCCGGTTCGGCGGCGTGCCTCGCCCTGGCCGTGGTGGTGCTGATGTCACGGGTGCCCGAGATCCGCGGCGTGGACGCGGTGGACGAGCAGGACGGAGCCGAGGAGCACGGCGACGCCACAGCGTGGCGGGCGATGCTTCGGGTCGCCACGCCGGCGCTCGTGACGCTTGTCGTGGTGTCCGGATTGATGCATGCGACTTTGACGCCGTACATCATCTTTACGCAGAAGACCCTCTCCGATCAGGGAGCGGGCACCGCATTGGTCAGCGTGGTCATATCGGCGGGATTCTTCGCCGGCGGGCTCACTCCGCTGCTGTCGGACCGCGCGGACCGGCGCATCGGGTATCGGGTCATGGTCCCGGTGTCTCTTGTGACGCTCGCCGCGGCACTCGGCCTCAGCGGCCTCGGCCTTGTCTGGGTCACCATCGCCGCGTTCCTGGCCTTGGTCGGGATTCCCGAGATCACCGCCGTGATCGTGGACAACGTGTTCAACGAGGCCGTGCCGTCGCGCCACCGGGCGAGTCTGCTGTCGATGATCGCATTCGTGGAGTCGGCGCTCATCGGCATCGGCTATCTCGTCCTCGGCGCGCTCATGGACGGGCTGGGCTCCAGTGTGGGCATGGCCACCTACGCCGCGGTCCCCCTGCTGGCATGTCTCCTGTGGCTCCCGGTGCTCTTCCGAGGGGCACGGGTGACCACCGGGATCGAGAAGCCCGCCGACCGAAAGGCATCCTGAAACAGACTCGTCCAGGTAGATGGTGGGCGACTTGCCGTCGGGGCTCTCCGGGTCGATCTTGCGCCCAATGGCACGTGGAGGCCAGGAACTTGCAGGAACTTGCGCAAGGAGAGAGACCCACGACGACATCGTCTGGCTGCGTTCCCGATCAGCCACAACTGAACCCACTCGTACGGGTACACACCGAGTGCTCGAACCGCACGATCGGGTTACTCAACGTGACCTGATCAAGGTTTAGGCAGATGAACGGGTGGACGCAGCGTCCGATCAACTGCCGAACCGCGTAACAAGGGACTGAGCGATGACGAACGAGCGGGCGAGGACCGTGGCACGGATGCTGACGGGGGCGGTCACCGCGGTGATGGTGTGCTGGCTCCCGGCGGGTGCCGCGCACGCCGACGAGACCAATACGGCCTCGCACAACGGCCCTCGGGTCGGCCTGATCAACGTCGGCCAGGTGGACGACCCGATGGAGGACGTACTGGAGCACTTCCTGCTGTTCGGCGACGGCTACCGCTGGGGCTGACACCGGCAGTATCCGTATCCGATCCGTGCCCGTACCCGACCTGGGGGCCGTACCGCACTCATGCGGTACGGCCCCCGGGCCTTTTCGCATCAGCCGGCAGCCATGAACTCCTCGTACGTCGCCAGCAGTCCGTCGACCGCCTCCCGGCCGGCGGGCCGCAGCGGGGCGCGGACCGGGCCCGCGGGCAGGCCCAGTTCGCCGAGCAGGGCCTTCGTCGTGACCGTGCCGGGCAGGCCCGACGACATCATCAACTCGATGAGCGGAGTGGCCCGCTGCTGGCGGCGGGCCGCCTCCGCCGTGTCTCCGGCGTCGAACGCGTCCAGGACGGAGCGGAGTTGGCGTGGGACCACGTTCGCGACCGTGCTGATGTAGCCCGTCGCGCCCACCGCGTACAGGGCGAGGTTGTGCTCGTCGCAGCCCGCGTAGTACGCCAAGTCGGTGCGGGAGAGGACCTTTTGGGTGCCGAGGAAGTCGTACGCGCAGTCCTTGACCGCGACGACTCGGGGATGTTCGGCTAGCCGGATCATGGTCTCCGGCTCGATACGGGTGCCGGTGCGGCCGGGGATGTCGTACAGCACGACCGGCAGTCCGGCGGCGTCGGCAACCTCGCGGAAGTGGGCCTCGACGGCGTCCTGCGGGGGCTTGCTGTAGTACGGCGCGACGACCAACAGGCCGTCCGCGCCCGCCTTTTCGGCCTGCAGCGCGAGTTCGACCGTGTGCCGGGTGTCGAAGGTGCCGACGCCCGCCACGATCGACGCCCGCTTGCCCACCGCCTCCCGGACCGCCGCGACGAGCGCCGACTTCTCGGCGTCCGTGGTGGTCGGTGACTCGCCCGTCGTACCGGAGAGCACCAGTCCGTCGCAGCCCTCCGACACCAGCCGCTCGGCGAGCCGCTGCGCGCCGTCGAGGTCGAGCGCGCCCTCCTCGGTGAAGGGCGTGATCATGGCGCAGAGGGCGCGGCCGAAGGGGGAGCCGGAAGTCGTCATGGCAGTAGTCTCGGCAGGGCGATCGCGTAGCTCCACTTAATTCTGCTACGAGGTATGGCTAAGGGTTGCTGCGACATCGGCGGACGGCGAGCGCACGATCGTCCCAAGGCCCTATGTCCAAGCCCGCCCCTCATGGGTCACCATGGCCCAGACGGTCAACCGACGGCAGGTCATGGGAGGCGTCATGAAGCTCGGCAAGGCACTCGCCACCGGAGTCGCGGAAGAGCAGCCGCTCAACCACGAGGAAGAACTCGAACTCCCCGAAGAGATCACGGAAGTCGAGGCGTCCGCGCCCGAAGAGGTGCCGGCCGCCCGATGAGGCTGCGGCTTCCGGAGGAACGCCCGACGGAGCCGCCGACCGGATACAAGATCGCCCACCCGATGCTGTCCCAGGACGGCACCCGGGCCGGGTTCACCGGTGTGTCGCTGGGCGGCGCGCTGCCGTACGGGGTCCTCGACGAGGCACGCTGCGTCTACGGACTGCGGCACCGCGCGCCGCACCGCCGCTGCGACTGCGGTTTCCACTGCGTGCATGACCGTACGGCGGCCGAGGCGCTCCTCACCACCGCCGAGCACCGCGCGGCCGTGCTGCTCGAAGTCTCCGTCCTGGGCGCCTACATCCGGTTCGAGCGCGGCTTCCGGTACGCCCGGCAGCGGGTGCGCACCGCGACCGTCGGACCCTGCGCGTGCGGCGCCGTCGCGGCGGCCCTCGCCGACGCCGGCTGGGGCAGGCCCGGCTGGTACGCGCTGGCCCCCTCTTGCGCGGGCTGCGTGCGCGGTCGTACGTCCGTGTCGCTCGCCGGGTTCGCACGGCTGGCCGGGGAGGGGTTGCGGGTGATCGCCGGGAGTGGCGGTACGGCGGTCTCGGCGGCCGGCCTCGGTATGCCCGAACTCGTCGCGGAGGCAGCCCTGTTGCAGGCCCGCCTCGACTGGTTCCAGACCCAGCTGGCCCGGCTCGGCGAGCGCGGGACGGGCGGTGGCGGGAAGGGGTAGCGGGGGCGGGTGCGGGTACCCGGGTGTTCCGAAGAGGCAGGGCACCACCCGGGAAGGGCACACCGATGACGGACAGGACAGCACCGAAGGTCACGGGAGGCGGGGCCAAGGGGCCCGAGGAACTGCGGCAGCAGCTCGAGCACGCCAGGGGCCGACTCGGCCGTACCGTCGAGGAGTTGGCCGACAAGGCCCACCTCAAGACCCGCGCCGCCGACCTCAAGGACAAGGCCGGCGCGATGACCGTGCAACTGCGCAGCACCGCCACCAAGGCCGGCCACACCGTGGAGCACAACGTCCCGCGCCCCGTCGCGAACGTCGTCCAGGCCGGCCGGCGGCACCCCCGGCCGGTCGTCGTCGCCGGGGCTGCCGCGAGCGCGGTGGTCGCGGCGGGCCTGCTGCGGCGGCGGCACAACGGCCACCACTGAGCCGCGTCGCGTCAGCTCCGGCCGTCCGCCGCGGGGAGTCCCACTCCGCCGAGGACGGTGAGATCCGTGCGGCGGGGCGGGGACGACAGCAGCGCGAGGACGTCCGCGGGCGCCGGAGCACCGGCGGTCGGCGACGCGGCGAGTGCCGCCTGCGCGTCGGCCTCGCTCCGCCAGACCTCGGTGACATGCACCGTGTCCGGATCGGCCGAGTCCCGGCTGATCAGATAGATCTCACAGCCCGGGAAGCCGTGCAGTCCCTCCGCGACCCTCAGCAGGAGGGCGGCGAGTTCCTCGCCCTTGCCCGGGTGCGCGGTCATGGTCATCAGTCGGCCGGTCATGCCCGCGGACGCGCTGCGTGTGTTCATGGGGGAGACGGTAGTGCGCGGGCGGGAACGGGCTTGACCTGAAGCTTGGTTGAGGTCGGAGGGTGGTCGGTACAGGCATCGCCCAGCGATCAGGAGGCCGACATGACCCGCCGTACCGACACCCACCCCGACCTCACGCGCCCGGAGGTCGGCGCGCCTTTCTTCAGCACGTGGCGGGTGGGGACGCCCGAGCGGCAGAAGCAGACCGTCGAGGCGATCGCGCACACCTGGGAGCACCGCCCCTGGCCCGTCGCCGACCTGTACGGCTACTACGTCTACGTCGGGCACGACGGCTCCACGCTGCTGCACCACTCGCAGTGGGCGAGCGAGCAGGCGTACGAGGGCTTCGCGCGGACCCACCGGCAGGAGCGCAACGACGAGATCGACACCGCCGTACCGGGGATCGAACGGGTGGCGCTCGCCCGGTACCGGCGCTACCGCAGCCATGAGCGCGTGGCCGGCGACCTCCGGGTGCCCGGGCTCATCGTGACCGTGCGGATCGACTTCGAGCCGGAGGCCGCGGACAAGCGGCGGGACTGGGTGGACGCCGTCCTGGGTGCCTCCACCACGCCGGAGAGCGACCGCGGGCTCATCTCGGCGCACTTCCACCTGAGCACCGACGGCACGCACGTCCTCAACTACGCCGCGTGGGAGAGCGATCAGACCTACGACGAGGCCATCGACGCACCCGCATCGCCGGAGTGGGAGCGGGTACGGGCGTATCCCGGTCTCAAGGGTTTCACCGGCACCCGGTACCGCTATGCCCTCGGCCTCGTACCTGACTGAGCGCCTGGGAGCCATTCACCGATCACTCGATTCTCCTGGACAAAAAAAGTTTTCGGTGAGACCGTGGACCCATGCTGGACGTGACCGTGATCGAGGACCCCGAGGCCGCAGCCGTATCCCTGGACCCCATCAGGGCCCGGCTGCTCGCCGAACTGGCGGCCGGGCCCGCGTCGGCCGCCATGCTGGCCGGCAAGGTGGGGCTGCCCCGGCAGAAGGTGAACTACCACCTCAAAGCGCTGGAGCGGCACGGCCTGGTCGAGCTGGCCGGAGAGCGCCGCAAGGGCAATGTCACCGAGCGGCTGATGCAAGCGACCGCGGCGTCGTACGTCATCTCGCCGCTCGCGCTCGCCTCCGTGCAGCCCGATCCGGACCGCTTCCGGGACCAGCTGTCCGCGCGCTGGCTGCTGGCGCTCGGCGCCCGGCTCGTCCGGGACGTCGGCTCGCTGATCACCGGCGCGGCGAAGGCGCGCAAACGCCTCGCCACCTTCGCGCTGGACGGTGAGGTGCGGTTCGCGTCGGCCGCCGACCGGGCCGCCTTCATCGAGGAACTCACGGCCGGCGTGAGCGGACTGATCCGCAAGTACGACGCCCCGGACGCCGATGGCGGTCGCGACCACCGGATCGTCGTGGCCTTCCATCCCACGGTCAAGCCCGAGACCACCCACGAGAGTCAGTGACCAGGAGCGCACCATGCCCAAGGAATTCGAGATCGCCCGCGAGTTTGAAGTCGACGCCACTCCTGAGGAGGTGTGGGAGGCCGTCACCGCCGGAACGGGGGGCTGGCTGTGGCCGATGGAGGCGCCCGAGCCGCGTGAGGGCGGCAAGGGCCCCTTCGGATCCACGATCACCGCCTGGGACCCGCCGCACCGCTACACCAACCGCGTCGAGGACGTCGACGGGATCTCCGAGCAGACCGTCAACCAGCTCGACTACACCATCGAGCCGCGCGACGAGGGCCGGCGCGCCTGGGTGCGGTATGTGCACAGCGGCATCTTCGTCGACGACTGGGACAACCAGTACGACGGCGCCAACCGGCACACCGACTTCTACATGCACACCCTGCGCGAGTACCTCACCCGCTTCCGGGGCCGCCCGGTCACCGCGTTCGCCACCTTCGACGGGCCCGAGGCGTCCAAGACCTCCGACGCGTTCGTCACCGTGGGCCGTGCGCTCGGTCTCGCCGACGACACGGCGGAGGGTGAGCGGGTGCAGGTGCGGGGTCCCGAGGGCCAAGTCATCGATGCCGTCGTCGACTTCCGCAACCCGTACTTCCTCGGCCTGCGCACGGACGACGCGCTGATCCGCTTCTTCGGCCGCAACCACTGGGGCTACATGGTCGGCATGTCCGTCCACGACTTCGCCCCGGGCGCCGACGCCAAGACGGACGAGGACCTGTGGAAGGGCTGGCTGGACGGAGTGTTCAGCCAGCCCTAGGCACACGGTGTTACGGGCGGAACCGCAGCACCTGCGGGTCGTGGTCGCTGATCTGGTCGTTGAACTCCGCGTTGATGTGCACGCTGTCGTACGCGAAGTCGCAGCTGTAGCGGATCGACGGGGAGATCAGGATCTGGTCCAGGACCTGGCTGTTGCCCTGGTAGTCGTAGGTGTAACGCTCGCTCTTCGGCAGCGACTTGATCGCCGACCACAGGGCGCCGTCGGACTCGAGGATCTTCGTGGTGCCGGAGAACTCGAAGTCGTTGATGTCGCCGAGCGTGATCACATCCGCGTTCCGCTGCTTGGCCAGGATGTCCTTGACGAAGGCGTTCACCGCCGTCGCCTGGGCGTGCCGCTGGGTCTCCGAGCTGCGGGTCGGCGGCTGGTACTGCGCGTGCAGCGACTGGTCCCCGCCCTTCGAGGCGAAGTGGTTGCCGATCACGAAGACGGTCTTGCCGCGGAACACGAACTCGCCCACCAGCGGCTTGCGGCTGTCCTCCCAGGCCGTGTCCGCCGGATCGATGCGGCCGGGAGAGGCGGTCAGCCGCGCCTTGCCGTGCACCTTCGTCACGCCGACGGCGGTCGTCGCGTCGCCGCCCGCGCGGTCGGTGAAGGAGACCCGCTCCGGGTTGAACAGGAACACATTGCGGATGTTGCCGCCCGGCTGGCCGCCGTCCTCGTTGTTCACCGGGTCGATGGAGCGCCAGTCGTACGTCGGCCCGCCCGCGGCGGCGATCGCGTCGATCAGCTTCCGCATCGTCTGATCGGCGGCCACCGTACCGTCGTTGGTCACGCCGTTGTTGTCCTGGATCTCCTCCAGGGACACGATGTCCGGCGACTGCAAGTTGTTCACGATCGCAGCCGCGTGCTCCTCGAAGGAGGAGTCGGACGGGTCGAGGTTCTCGACGTTGTACGTCGCCACCGCCAGCTCGCTCCGGGACTGCTTGCGGGTCGTCTCCCGCTCCAGACCGCCGCTCTTCAGCGTGCCGATCTCATTGGCGACGAGCGTGTAGCCGCCGAACTGGCTGTAGTCCAGCGGGCCGGAGGTGGCGCCGGTGAGGGTGTCGCCCACGTTCGCGGCCGGGAAGTCGGCGACCTTGCCCAGCGACTGGATCTGCAGCCGGCCGGTGTTCTGTGAGGTGTACGAGCCGTAGACCGTGCCGCCGCGGCGGTTGCGGTTCTCCCACGGCTTCACCGTGACCCACAGCTCGGTGTGCGGGTCGGTGGCGCCGACCACGCGGGTGTCGGAGACCTGGACGTTCATGCCCTCCAGGGACTCGTAGCGGTCCAGGGCGTACGCCGACGGCCGGAGCGGCAGGCCGTTGACCGAACCGTTCGCGGTGGTGTCGCCGGCCGGGGCGTAGGCCGCGGGCACCGACTTCGCGTCGATCTTCGTCGCGGCCGGGAGCGCGTTGCCGGTGGAGACGACGGTGACCGTCGGGCGGGTGATCTCGGTGATCGACTGGTTGCCGGAGGAGGTCCCGCCCGGGACGTACTCCGAGATGGTGCCCGACACCAGCACCGAGTCGCTGACGGCGACCTTCGGGATGGAGCTGGTGAAGACGAAGATGCCCTCACTCGTGGCCGGGTTGTCGTCCGCGCTCTGATCCTGGATCCAGAAGCCTTTGGACTGGCCGTAGGCGCGCACGCCGGTGACGATTCCGGCCACGTCCGTGACCGTCTTTCCGGCGTACGGGGATATTCGAGTGCTGCCCTGAATGTCATGAATGCGCACGGCGTCCGCGTGCGCGGGAGAGGTCAGGGCGATGGTGGACGCCGCGGAACAGACGGCGGCGACGGTGAGCGCGGCGAGGCGCGTGGAACTCCTGCTCGGCAAGGGATCCCTCCGGGGACGTACGTGGGCGCCGGGACGAGAGTGGTGCGAGGTGGTGCAAGGGTGGCGCATGAGGCGCGTATGACGCGCGTAGAAAAGAGTGAACAGCCCGGGAAAGAGTGAACAGCCCGGGAAAGAGTGAACAGCCCAGGAAAGAGTGAACAGTTGTCCCCCGTTCTCTACGCGCGTCAATCTCCTGCCTGATCACGCCAGTTGTCAAGGTTTCAGCCATGTACAGGGCCTGACCGGAAGATGAACCGGGCGGCATGGGTGTAAATCCGTCTACGCTGAGCGTCTAAGTGGTAGAACGCGCCCGAGGAGAACCAGTTCATGTCAGACAGCTCCCCCTTGCCGCCGGTGCGGCTGCACCCCGAAGCGGAGCTGGCGCGGGATGCGCTGTCCACGCCGTTGCTGTCCCGGGCGGCACGGCTCGCCCGCTGGGCCGGGCCCGAGACCCGCGTCGACGCCGGCGGCGGACTCGTCGAGGAGCAATTGCCCTCCGCCGCCGAGGCCCTCGGGCTGACCGGCGACGACGCCGCCTGTGCCGGCGAGGCCTGGCGGGTCGCCGTCGACACCGGGCTCGTCGAGATCGCCGACGAGGAAGAGGGCACAGTCGTGACGGGCGACGACCTCGCACTGCTCACCGGCGGTTCGCCCCACGACGTGCTCGCGGTGTGGCTCGGAGCGCTGGAGACGGTGCTCGCCGACGCCAGCGTCCCGGACCTCGACGACCTGGTCGAGGCGGTCGACGAGGGCGGCGGCATCGACTTCTCCTCCCTCGGCTGGGACCCGGAGGCCGAGGCGCAGTTCCTCGACGGGGTGCTGGCCAACCTGTATGTGCTGACGGTCAGCGAGGACGGTCCGGGCGGCGGTCCGGTGCCGCTGCCCGCGCTCGCCGCGTCCATGATCGTGCCCAGTGACATGGGGGAGCCCACCAACGACGTCCTGGAGCAGGTCTCCGACGCGATGATGCGCCTCGACGACCAGTTCCGGATGCTGGCGCCGGCCGGTCTCGTCGAGTTCCAGCCGGTCGACGAGGCGCTGATGGCCGACGCCGACGAGGAGCCCGCGTCACCGGTCGACGACACGGACGTCTCCCGCTACGGCATGGTCAGGCTGACCCCGCTCGGGCTCTACGGACTGCGGGCGCGGCTGCTGGAGGCCGGCGTCGAGGCGCCGGCCGTCGGCGACCTCGCGGACAAGGGCGCAGACGCGCTGCTCGACGGAACCTCCCGCTTCCCGCCGACCGCCGCACAGGCCGAGACCGAGCAGTGGCTGGCCCGCCGTGAACCCCTCGCCGCCGCACGGGAGTTGCTGGCCGCGGCGCGCGGGTCCGACGGGGGTGCCCCACTGCGGAGGCTGCGCTGCCAGCAGGCCCTGTCACTCGTCGGCGCGGAGGCCGAGCCCGCGCTGCGGGAGGTGCTCGACGACGCCGAGCTGGGCGGGCTGGCGCGGGTCTGGCTCACCGAGCACGGGGCACCGGACGTGCCCGCGCCGTCCGAGGCGATGGTGTTCTGGCTGACCATCGACACACTCGCCGCACAGCTCGCGGCCGAGGGCAACTCCGACGAACTGCGGGGGCTGGTGGAGGGGCTCGCTCAGCAGCACGCCGGCTTTTTCGCGGCGGCCTGGCGGGTGGAGCATCCGGCGACCGCGGATGTGCTGGAGGCGATGGGGCGGCTGCATCCGGACAAGCGGGTCGCCAAGGAGGCGCGGAAGGCGGCGTTCAAGGCGCGGTCGCAACAAGGGGGTTGAGCGCGTATTGCGGGTGCGGGCTCGTTGTGGCTGGTCGCGCAGTTCCCCGCGTCCCTATGGCGTTCGTGGAAGCGTGTGTCCTGGAGACTCCCGGAATTCAACTCCTGTTAAAGCGTGAGCGGGAGCGTGGCGCCGCATACCGAGGTCCGCCACCCTCCACGGCATACCCACCGTCACAGGAGTAAGCATGTCGCTCACCCGCAGGGACTTCGCCAGAAACTCCGCGATCACCGGCGCCGGTGTCGCGCTCGCGGGCAGTGTCGGCGCCCTCGCCACCGCACCGAACGCGCTCGCCTCCACCGATGTCGAGAGCGAGGCCGAGGGAACGGACGCCGCGCACGGCCGGGTCGGGTACGGGCCGCTGATCCCCGACCCCGACGGCATCCTCGCGCTGCCCGCCGGCTTCAAGTACCGCGTCATCACCTACAGCGGCAAGACCAAGCTGGAGTCGGGCGAGACCACCCCGTCCAACCACGACGGCACCGCCGCCTTCGACGGCCCGCGCGGCACCACGCTGCTGGTCAACAACCACGAGATCGGCGGCCCGTACGCCGACGCGGACGCCCCGGTCCCGCTCGCCGATGGCCTCGTCTACGACCCGGCCGCGGCCGGCGGCTGCACGGTCGTCGAGGTGCGCCCCGGCGGCGAGGTCGCCGAGTGGGTCGGCATCGCCGGCACCTCCACCAACTGCGCCGGCGGCAGCACCCCTTGGGACACCTGGCTCACCTGCGAGGAGACCGAGGACAAGGCCGGCTCCAAGGGCATGACCAAGGACCACGGCTACGTCTTCGAGGTCGACCCCTGCGACCGGCGCGCCAACAAGAACCCCAAGCCCATCAAGGCGCTGGGCCGGTACGCCCACGAGGCCGTCGTCATCGACCCCAAGCGCGGCCACGCCTACCTGACCGAGGACGCTTCCAACCCCAACGGCCTGCTGTACCGCTGGACCCCGCCCGAGGGCTTCCGCCACGGCCGCGGCAAGCTGCGCACCCTCGCCGACGACGCGGGCACGTTCGAGGCCTTCAGGTGCTTCGACTCCGGCGGCAAGTTCGTCGACGACCTCTCCCGCGCCACCAAGATCGGCACGGTGTACGGCGTCGACTGGATCGACGTCCCCGACCGCGACGCCAGGACGACCTCCGTGCGCAAGCAGTTCACCACCGGCCAGGTCACCCGCTGCCGCAAGCTGGAGGGCATGTGGTGGGGTGACGGCGGCGCGTACATCGTCTCCTCCTACGCCCGCACGGAGAGCCCCGGACAGCCGCACGACGGCCAGGTCTGGTTCTACGACCCCAAGCGCCGCACCCTCACCCTGAAGGTCCTGCTCGGCGTGAACGCCGATCCGTCCAAGGACGGCGCCTTCGACGGCCCCGACAACATCACCGTCTCCCCGTACGGCGGCCTGATCCTCGCCGAGGACGGCGAGGGCATCCAGCACCTGTTCGGCGCCACCGACAGCGGCCGCACGTATCCGATCGCCCGGAACGACCTGAACATCGGCACCGAAGAGGAGCCCGAGTACAGCGAGTTCGCCGGCGTCACCTTCTCGCCCTGCGGCCGCACCCTGTACGCGAACATCCAGGACCCGGGCATCCTGCTCGCCATCACGGGGCCCTGGAAGCGTCAGAAACGGTAGAACGCACGGTCACTCGAACGGGTGGGCCTGTCTGATTCGGCGGACGGTTGACGGTGCTGGACATAGCGTTCCGGCATGTCCAAGTTGTGCGAACAGTGCGGCACTCCGGTGAAGGAGAAACGCAGGCGCTACTGCAGCAACCGCTGCAGTCTCCAGGGGACGGCGCGGCAGCGCGCTGAGTCACACCGGAAGCCCAAGCCGCCGTGTCCTCAGTGCGGCAAGCCCGTCTTGACCCGCGGCGCGGTCCACTGCGGCCGTGCCTGCGCCAACGAGACCCGCAGGCAGGAGGCGGAGGCACGTCGTGGGGAGCCCGCGCCGTGCCTCCGTTGCGGAACGACAGAGCGGCGCCCTCGCTGTGTCGGGCCGTACTGCTCGTGGGAGTGCTTCAACGATGACCGCTACGAGCGCACGGGCACGTTCGCGCGATGGTTCGCTGCGTGGCAAGCGGGCGAGATCAGTGGCACGAGGGAAGACGGCAGGCCGGACTGGAGGGTGCGCCAGGGGCTCGTCCTCCTCAGGGGGCAGCGCTGTGAGAAGTGCGGCTGGGCCGAAGTCAACCCTGTCTCCGGGCGGATTCCTCTGCACGTCGACCACATTGACGGCGACCGTACGAAGAACCGTCCGGAGGACCTCCGCCTCCTGTGCCCGAACTGCCATGCGCTGACGCCTAATTACCAGCACCTGAACAACCCCCGCGTCCAGCCGGTGCGCCAGAAGCAGAGCCGCCGGTACCAAGAGGTCTGGCTCGCCCGGCGCACGGCGGTGCCGTCCCCCAGCCCGTCCAGCGGGGCATCGCCGATGCCGTACGACGGCTCTACAGCGGCAAGTCGCTGCTGAAGTACGACACCGCGTCCAAGGGCTACCGCTTCGGCGACATCCTCAACCTGGTGCACGCGGCGCCGGACCCGGAGAAGCCGTGGCAGGGCGAGCTGTTCCAGTACGCGCTGGACCGGCGGCATCACCCGGACACGGCGGTGGCGCCCGCGTCCAGCCGTGTCCTCGTCGCGCATCGCGAGCTGATGGCGCTGCCGGTCGAGGAGCGGCGGGCGGTCGTCACGGCGCCGGACGGTGCCGAGCGGCTCGCGGCGGCCGGAATGACGTGGGAGGCGCTGGCGGGCTGGCTGCAGGGGCCGATGGACAAGGCGGCCTGGGAGGCCGTCGTCCCGTCCATGGGCCCGATGGCGCTCGTGCGCAACCTGCGGAACTTCGACGAGGCCGGTGTCTCCGACGAGGTCGCCGCCCAGGTGGCCGCCCGGATCAGCGACCCGGCGGAGGTCGCGCGCTCGCGGCAGTTCCCCTTCCGGTACCTCGCCGCGTACCGGCACGCGCCCTCGCTGCGCTGGTCGTACCCACTGGAGCAGGCGCTCGGCCACTCGCTGGCCCAGGTGCCCGCGCTGCCCGGCCGGACGCTGGTGCTCGTCGACCGCTCGGGCTCGATGTTCTACTCGCGCCTGTCGGACCGCTCGGAGCTCGACAGGGCCGACGCGGCGGCGATCTTCGGCACGGCGCTCGCGCTGCGGGCGGCGGACGCGGATCTGGTGGAGTTCGGCTCCTCGAGCCGGCGCCTGGACTTCCGCAAGGGCGAGTCGGTGCTGAAGATCCTCGGCCGCTTCGGCGACCTGGGCGGCACCGACACCACCTCGGCGGTCCGCGCGCACTTCCGGGGGCAGGACCGGGTGCTGATCGTCACCGACGAGCAGTACGCCCTCAGCCCCTACGGCGACCCGACCGAGCAGGTCCCGGCCGACGTGCCGGTCTACACCTGGAACCTCGCCGGGTACCGGGCGGGCCACGGCCCGTCGGGCAAGGGCAACCGCCACACCTTCGGCGGCCTCTCGGACGCGGCGTTCCGGATGGTGCCGCTTCTGGAGAGCGGTCGGGACGCCGACTGGCCCTGGACGGCGTAGGCAGGGTGTGCCCCGCACTTCGGTGTGGGGTACACCCTTGTCCGCAGCCGCGACTGACATCTAACATTTCAGTTTGTGGAAGCCGTACCGCGCACTTTGCTCCGCGACCGTGCCTACGAAGCGATCCGGGACGCCATCGTCGCCGGTGAGATCGAGCCCGGTGCGGTCGTCCGGGACGCCGAGTTCGCCCAGCTGCTCGGGCTGTCGCGGGCGCCGGTGCGGGAGGCGTTCTCGCGCCTCGTGGACGAGGGGCTGCTGGAGAGCAAGCCGCAGAGCTACACACGGGTGACTCCGGTCGTCGCGGGCGACGTACGCGACGCGGCGGCGGTCGTCGGAGCCATGCACGAGCTGGCCACCCGGGTCGCCGTGCCCCGGCTGTTCGCCGCGGACATCGAGAAGATGCGTGCCGCCAACGAGCGGTTCGCCGCCGCCGTCCGCGCGGGCGACGTCGACACCGCCCTGCGCGCCGACGACGAACTGCACGACGTCCTCGTCCGGGGCAGCGGCAACCGCGCCGCCGCAGCCACCGTCGCCCGCTACACCCCCCTCATCCGCCGGCTGGAGCGCCGCCGCTTCGGCGAGGGCGGCACCTGCCGTTCGCCCGGGCTGCACGAACGGCTGATCGCGGCCTGCGGGGACAAGGACGTGGACGAGGCGGTCCGCGTCACGGCGGAGATCTGGCGCACCCTCGTGGACCTGGCCGACCCCGACTGAGCCAAGGAGGCTCCATGCCCCTCTCCTCGTACGAGCGTTACCCGCTGCTCTTCGGCCCCTCACCGGTGCACCGGCTGGAGCGCCTCACCGAACACCTCGGTGGCGCATCCCTCTGGGCCAAGCGCGAGGACTGCAACTCCGGTGTCGCGTACGGCGGCAACAAGACCCGCAAGCTGGAGTACCTGGTCGCCAACGCGCTCGCGCAGGGCTGCGACACGCTTGTCTCCATCGGCGGGGTGCAGTCCAACCACACCCGTCAGGTAGCCGCCTGTGCCGCCCGCGCGGGGCTCAAGTGCGTGCTGGTGCAGGAGAGTTGGGTGGAGTGGCCCGACTCGGTGTACGACAAGGTCGGCAACATCCTCATCAGCCGCCTCGCCGGCGCGGACGTACGGCTTGTGCGAGCCGGGTTCGGGATCGGCTTCAAGGAGAGCTGGGAACAGGCGCTGCGCGAGGTGGAGGAGGCGGGCGGCACACCGTACGCCATCCCCGCCGGCGCCTCCGACCATCCGCTCGGCGGCCTCGGCTTCGCCGCGTGGGCCAACGAAGTCGCCGATCAGGAACGGGAGTTGGGCGTCTTCTTCGACACCGTGATCGTCTGCTCGGTCACCGGGTCGACGCAGGCCGGCATGGTCGCCGGGTTCCGTGCGCTGGAGGAGGCGGGCGGGCGCACACGGCGCGTCATCGGCATCGACGCGTCGGCCGAGCCCGTCCGCACCCGGGAGCAGATCGCGCGTATCGCGCAGGGCACCGGGCAACTCATCGGCGTACAGAAGGAGTTGACGGAAGCGGACGTCGAGCTGGACGAGCGCTACCACGCGGGCACGTACGGGATTCCCGACGAGGCGACGCTCGCGGCGATGCGGCTCGCCGCCCGGACCGAGGGGATGGTCACCGACCCCGTGTACGAGGGGAAGTCGATGGCCGGGATGATCGACCTGGTCTCGCGGGGCGAGATCGGCCGGGACTCCACCGTGCTCTACGCCCATCTCGGCGGGCAGCCCGCGCTGAACGCATACAGCGCGCTGTTTTAGAGACCGCACGCCTGGCCGCCCCTGGGTCGGGGGCGGCCAGGCGTTCGTTCGTATCGGCCGCTACAGCGACTTGGCCGCGGGCTTCACCATGCCGCGCACCGTCCGCGACTTGACGAAGTCGCCCATCGCCGTCATCTCCCACTCGCCGGAGAACTGACGGATGAGCTTGGCCATGATCACGCCCGTCTGCGGTTCGGCGCTGGTGAGGTCGAAGCGGACCAGTTCCTCGCCGGTCGAGGCGTCCAGGAGGCGGCAGTAGGCCTTGGCGACCTCGGTGAACTTCTGGCCGGAGAAGGAGTTGACGGTGAAGACCAGGCCGGTGACGTCCTGCGGGAGGCGGCCGAGGTCTACGGTGATCACCTCGTCGTCTCCGCCGCCCTCGCCGGTGAGGTTGTCGCCGGAGTGGCGGATCGCGCCGTTCACGATCTGGAGCTTGCCGAAGTAGCAGCTGTCGATGTGGTTGCGCTGCGGGCCGTACGCGATGACCGAGGCGTCCAGGTCGATGTCCTTGCCGCGGTACGCCGGCTCCCAGCCGAGGCCCATCTGGACCTGGGAGAGGAGGGGGCGGCCGCCCTTCATCAGGGACACGGTCTGGTTCTTCTGGAGGCTGACCCGGCCCTTGTCGAGGTTGATCTTTCCGGCGCCGGGGGCGGGGGCCGGAGGCGCCGCCGGGGCGGACATGGGCGGGGCCGGCGGGGTGACCGGGGGCTGCATCGTGGGCGTGGGCGCCGCCGGGGGCGGGGTGACCGGCTGGGGCGGTGCCACGGGAGCCGGGGTGGGCGCCGGTTCCTCCACGCTGACGCCGAAGTCGGTGGCGATGCCGGCCAGGCCGTTGGCGTATCCCTGGCCCACCGCGCGGGCCTTCCAGACGCCGTTGCGCAGATAGATCTCCACGACCACCAGGGCCGTCTCGGCGCCGAGCTGCGGGGGCGTGAAGGTGGCCAGGGCGTTGTTGTCGTCCGCGTTGCGGATCGTGGCCGTGGGCTCGATGCCCTGGAAGGTCTGGCCGGGGGCGTCCGGGCTGGCGGTGACGACGATCTTCTCGATGCCGGGGGGTACGGCCGCGGTGTCCACGGTGATCGCGTCGGGGGCGGTGCCGCCGCCCGAGCGGTACGTCACGCCGGGGCCCGCGGGTTGGTTGTAGAAGATGAAGTCGTCGTCCGAGCGCACCTTGCCGTCGGCGGTGAGCAGCAGGCCCGATACGTCGAGCCGCACGGGCGCGGCGACGTCCACCGTCACGCGCGCGGTGGGGAGAGGGATGTTCGAGCCGGGGGTCATAGCTGTCATGCCCGGTGAACGAGCGAGGGTGTTTTACCGTTCCCTTACCGGGGGCCGATTGGCTGATTGGGGTTCAGCGGCGGTTGCGGGGGTGATTCCGGGCGGTGCGTTCGTTGCCGCGTTTGTAGTTTCCGGTCCAGCGGGCCATGACGAGTTGTGGGTCGGCCGTGGTGACCTCGTGGCGGAACTGGTCCGCTCGGGAGCCGCGCAGGATGGTGGCCTGGCGGCCGGAGTGCGTGATCAGGACGGTGCCGTCGGGGCGGTCCTCGTAGCGGAAGCCTTGGGGTTTCGGCATGGTCGGGATGGTACGGATGCGGAGTGGTGCGGCCCATCGATTTTCGCCCCCGCCGCCCTACCCGTCCCATCCTGAAGGGGGGCTCCGCCCCTTCGACCCCGTTTCGGGGGCCAGCCCCCGGACCCCCGCTCCTCAAACGCCGGAGGGGCTGATCTTTCAGCCCGTCCGGCGTTTGAGGACGAGGAAGGGCTACGGCACCACTACGATTTTGCGGCCGACCCCCGATGCGAACTGGTCCAGCGCCTCCGGGTACCGGTCCAGCGGGATGCGGTCGCTGATGAAGATGTCGGGGTCCAGGACCCCCGTCGCGAAGAGTTCCGCCGCGCGTTCGAAGCTGTGCAGGACGGCCATCGAACCCGTGATCGTGATCTCTTGGTTGTAGATGCGGTACGGGTCGATCGTGACGCGGGTTGCGTAGTCCGCCACGCCGAACTGCAGGAACGTACCCGCCTTCGCCACCCGCTCCAGACCGTCCTGGATGGCCGCCGCGTTGCCGGTCGCGTCGATGACCAGGTCCCAGCCCTGGGGGCGGTCCAGTTCGTCGGGGTTCGCGGCCGAGGACGAGACGCCCAGGCGGCGGGCTGTCTCCAGGCGGGTCGGGTTCACGTCGACCACGTCGACGCTGGCCGCGCCGGTCCGCTTGGCCAGTTCCAGCATCATCAGGCCCATCGTGCCGGAGCCGTAGATCAGGACGTGGGCGCCGAGGCGGGACTGCAGGACGTCGTAGCCCCGGACGGCGCAGGACAACGGCTCCACCAGCGCCGCGTCCTGCGTACGGACGTGTTCGGGCAGTCGTACGCAATTCGCCACCGGAGCCACCGCGTACCGCGCCGCACCCCCGGCCGTCGTCACGCCGATCGCCGCCCAGCGTTCGCAGAGGTTGTTGTGGCCCGTACGGCAGCACCGGCACTCGTAGCAGTACAAGGACGGGTCGACCGCCACCCTGTCGCCCACCGACAGCTCCGTGACCTGGGTCCCCACCCCGACCACCTCGCCCGCGAACTCGTGCCCCGGCACGATCGGCAGCTTGGGGGCGAACTCGCCCTGGAGGATGTGCAGATCCGTTCCGCACAGGCCGCACGCCGCGACCTCGACCACGACATCGCGCGGTCCTGGTGTCGGGTCCGGGACCTCGGCGACGACGGCCTTGCCCACGGACTCGATGACGGCGGCCTTCATTTGACGGCTCCCAACGACAGGCCCTGGACCAGTTTGTCCTGGGCGGCGAACCCCGCGGCGAGCACCGGCAGGGAGATGACGAGCGACGCGGCGCACACCTTCGCCAGGAACAGGCCCTGGCTGGTGATGAAGCCGGTCAGGAAGACGGGGGCGGTCTCGGCGACCACGCCCGTCAGCACCCTCGCGAACAGCAGCTCGTTCCAGCTGAAGATGAAGCAGATCAGTGAGGTTGCGGCGATGCCGGGCAGGGCGATGGGGGCCACCACGCGGGCCAGGATCGTCGGGAGCCTCGCGCCGTCCACCCTTGCCGCCTCGATCACCTCCACCGGGATCTCGGAGAGGAACGACTGCATCATCCAGACCGCGATCGGCAGGTTCATCGACGTGTAGAGGATGACCAGCAGCCAGACGTTGTCGAGCATGTCCGTGTTCTTGGCGAACAGGTAGATGGGCAGGAGGCCCGCCACCACCGGCAGCATCTTCGTCGACAGGAAGAAGAACAGGACGTCCGTCCACTTCTTCACCGGGCGGATCGACAGGGCGTAGGCCGCGGGGAGTGCCAGGACGAGGACGAACAGCGTCGACGCCACCGACGCCACCGCCGAGTTGATCAGGGACGGCCAGGGGCTCGCGCCGCCGCCCGCGCCGAAGAACTCGCGGTAGCCGTCCAGGGTGAGGGCGGCCCCGAAGGACGGCGGGTTGGTCGCCGCGTCCTCCTCCGAGTGGAAGGACGTCAGCGCCATCCAGGCGATGGGCAGGAAGAAGACGATGCCGGTCAGCCAGGCCACCAGGCCCAGGCTTGCGCCCTTGCGCTTGCGGATGCGTACGGCGATGTCGCTCATGCGCGGCCCACCTCCTCGCGGAACAGGGACGACACGACGCGCAGGGCGAGGGTCGCGATGATGATCGAGCCGATGACCACCAGGACGCCCGCGGCCGAGGCGAGGCCGTTCTCATGGGCCTGGTAGAAGGTCTGGTAGACGGTGTAGGGGAGGTTGGCGGTGCCCAGGCCGCCCGAGGTGATCGTGAAGACCGCGTCGAAGTTCTGGACGATGTAGATCGAGCCCAGCAGGGCGCCCAGTTCGAGATAGCGGCGCAGGTGCGGGAGCGTCAGATGGCGGAAGATCTGCCAGTCGCTCGCGCCGTCCACCCGCGCGGCCTCCATCTGCTGCTGGTCGCGGCTCTGCAGGCCCGCCAGCAGGATCAGCATCATGAACGGCGTCCACTGCCAGACCAGTGCGGCCTCGACGGCGAGGAGCGGGGTGTTCGAGATCCAGTCCGGCTGGGGGCCGCCGACATAGTGCAACAGGCCGTTGAACAGGCCGTATTCGGGGTTGTAGAGGACGTGCTTCCAGAGCAGCGCCGCGGCCACCGGGACCACCAGGAAGGGGGCGATCAGCAGTGTGCGGACCAGTCCCCGGCCCTTGAACTTCCGGTCCAGGAGCAGCGCGAGGGCCAGGCCCAGGACCAGGCTGGCCAGCACCACGGCCACGGTGAGCAGGACCGTCGTCCATACGGAACGGCGCAGGTCCGGGTCGGTGAGGACTTCGGAGTAGTTGGCGAAGCCGGTGAACTCGCGGGCGTCGGGGTAGAGCGAGTTCCAGTCGAAGAACGAGATCACCAGCGTGGCCACGAACGGCAGCTGGGTCACGACGATCATGAAGATCAGGGCGGGGAGGAGGGGGGCACGGGTGGCCCAGGCGCGCATGCGGCCCGAGGGGCGCTTCTCGGCGCGGACGGATGGTGCGGCGATCGGAGCGGTGGTCGTGGCGGTCATCGTCCCTCGTACTCCTCGGAGATCTTCTCGGCGAGCTGCTGGGACTTGCGCAGGGCCGAGTCGACGGACTGGCGTCCGGCGATGGCCGCGCTGATCTCCTGGGAGACCTTGGTGCCGAGGTCGGTGAACTCGGGGATGCCGACGAACTGGATGCCGGGTGCCGGGCGCGGCTGCACTCCCGGGTCGCCCGGGCGTGCGCCCTCGATGGCCTCCTTGGTCATCTCCTGGAAGGCGGCGGCCTCCGCGCGGTAGTCGGGGTTCTCGTACGTCGACGCGCGCTTGCCCGCCGGTACGTTCGACCAGCCGATCTCGTCGCCGACCAGCTGCTCGTACTGCTTGCTGGACGCCCAGGACACGAACTTCCAGGCCTTGTCGGGGTTGCGGGAGGCGTCCTGGATGCCCCAGGCCCAGGTGTAGAGCCAGCCGGCGGACTCGGTCTTCTCGACCGGCGCGGGCGCGTAGCCGACCTTGCCCTTGACCGGGGAGCCGGCGGACTCCAGGGAACCGGCCGCGGAGGTGGCGTCGTACCACATGGCGACCTTGCCCTGGGTCATGTTGTTCAGGCACTCGGCGAAGCCGGACTGGGCGGCGCCGGACTCGCCGTGGTCACGGACGAGGTCGACATAGAACTTCACCGCCTTCTCCCACTCGGGGGAGTCGAGCCGGGCCTTCCAGTCCTTGTCGAACCAGGTGCCGCCGAAGGTGTTCACGACCGTGGTGAGCGGAGCCATGACCTCGCCCCAGCCCGGCAGGCCGCGCAGACAGATGCCCTTCATGCCGGACTCGGCGCCGTCGGCCTTCGCGGCGAGGTCCGCCACCTGCTGCCAGGTGGGGTGCGCGGGCATCGTCAGGTCCTTCTTCTGGAAGACGTCCTTGCGGTACATCAGGAAGGACGACTCGCCGTAGAAGGGCTGGCCGTAGAGCTTGCCGTCCTCGGCGGTCAGGGACTCGCGCATCGGTTTGAGGATGTCCTGCTCGTCGTACGCCGGATCCTTGGCGACGTACGAGTCCATCTCGTGCAGCCAGCCGTTCTTGGCGTAGATCGGTATCTCGTAGTTGGACAGGGTGGCCACGTCGTACTGGCCGGCCTGGTTGGCGAAGTCCTGGCTGATCTTGTCGCGGACGTCGTTCTCGGGCAGGACGGTGAAGTTGACCTTGATGCCGGTCTCTTTGGTGAAGTGGGCGGCGGTGAGCTTCTGCAGCTCCACCATCTGCGGGTTGTTCACCATGAGGACGTTGATCGAGTTGCCGCCCGATCCGGCCCCGCCCGCGCCGACCCAGCAGCCGGTGAGCAGCGGGGCGAGCAGCGTCCCTGCGGCGACCGCGGCGAGTGTGGCTCGCGGCCTCCGACGGCTCTGGGTTCGCATGGATCGCTCCTGAACATTTGGGGAGATAAGGGGTGTTGCCGGGCGTGGGGGTGCCCTACAGGAGGTGCGTTGGATTTTCGGACCCGGTTGATCGGTTCCCGGTTGATCAGACCCGATTGATCAGACCCGGATGACCTGTGGCCCCAGCAGTGAGTAGCGGTGGGCCTCGGCCGTCGGGAGCAGCGTGCTCGTGACGATCGCCTCCAGTGCGCCGACCCCGGCGAACCGGCAGAAGCTCACCGCCCCGAACTTGGTGTGCACGCCCGCGAACACGGTGCGCCGGGAGGCGCGCACGGCCTGCGCCTTGACCTCGCTGACCGCGGGGTCGGGGGTGGTCAGACCGTGTTCGCGGGAGATGCCGTTGGCGCCGATGAAGGCGAGGTCGATGACGAAGCCGGCGAGCATCTTCGTCGTCCAGTGGTCGACGGTGGCCAGGGTGCCGGAGCGGACCCGGCCGCCGAGGAGCAGCACCGAGATGCCTTCGACCTCGGCGAGCGTGCCGGCGACCGGCAGGGACGCGGTGACCACGGTCAGCGGCCGGTCCCGGGGGAGTGCCTCGGCGATGAGCTGGGGGGTGAACCCCTCGTCGACGAAGACGGTCTTGGCGTCCCCGAGCAGCTCGGCCGCGGCGGACGCGATGCGTCGCTTCTCGGGGACATGGCTGGTGGCGCGGAAGGCGAGCGTCGTCTCGAAACCGGCGCTCTCCACGGGGTACGCGCCACCGTGTGTGCGGCGGACCAGCCCGTGGTCCTCCAGGGCGCGCAGATCCCGTCGTACGGTCTCCTTCGCCACGCCCAGCTCGGCGGCGAGCGCGGTGACGTCGACCGAGCCGGAGGCGCGAGCGACGCGGACGATCTCCCGCTGACGCTCTTCCGCCGTCTTCTCGCCCATGGCCGATACCTGCCTTCGTACTGAGAGCTCCTTGCCCGTTCGGGCCCGGTGGGACCCATGGAGGAAGTTCTACAGCGGGCGCCCGACACTGACCAGGCCTGTTGGGGGCCCGATAATGCCCGTGTGTGCCCGTTCGACTCTACCGGTGCCCGCCTCGGACCAGCACGGCTGTCGAAAAGGGCGTGAGATCGGGCAGGACCCGTGCCCGGATGCGGCGGCGGGCGGGCCCGTTCGGTGCCCGCCCGCCGCAGAAGCGCTCTCGCGCAAGTATGAGTGAAGCCAGACGTCAGTACGGCCAGATCGGCGGATCGCTGACGAAGTGGCCGCCGAGGCAGGCGTGCGCCACGTTCTCCGGGTCGAGCTCGCCCTGTTCGGCGATGAGCTTCTCGGCGTACGGCTCGGAGTCGTCCTGCGGTGCGTAGCCGAGGGCCCGCGCGGTGGTCAGGTCCCACCACAGGCGGGTGTTGGCGGAGGAGCCGTAGACGACGGTGTGGCCGACGTGCTCGGCGGTCAGGGCCGCGTGGAAGAGTCGGGCGCCGTCGGCCGGGCTCATCCACACCGAGAGCATGCGCACGCTGGTCGGCTCGGGGAAGCAGGAGCCGATGCGCACGGAGACGGTCTCCAGGCCGTGCTTGTCCCAGAAGAACTGGGCGAGGTCCTCGCCGAAGGACTTGGACAGGCCGTAGAAGGTGTCGGGGCGGCGCGGGGTGTCGATCGGAATGAGCGGGTCTTCGCCCTGCGGGCGGGGCGTGAAGCCCACCGCATGGTTGGAGGAGGCGAAGACCATGCGCTCGACGCCCTCCTGGTGAGCCGCCTCGTACAGGTTGTACGTTCCCTCGATGTTCGCCCTGAGGATTTTCTCGAACGGGGCTTCCAGGGAGATGCCGGCGAGGTGGATGATCGCGTCGACGCCCCGGACGGCCTCGCGCACGGCGCCCTTGTCGGTGAGGTCGGCGACGATCGTGTCCGGCTCGCCCTCGATCGGGCGCAGGTCGAGCAGGCGGAGTGCGTAGCCGTAGTCCGGGAGCAGGTCCCGCATCAGGGTGCCGAGCCCGCCGACGGCGCCGGTGAGCAGAACGGTGCGGGGGGCTGGCATCCTCGGTTCTCCTTGAGTCCAGGGCCGTATGCATGCACCACACGGTATTCACATTCATGGACAAGCTAAGGATCACCGACCTTGCTCGTCAAGGGTGGCGCAGCCTGTGTTCATAAACGTAAACTCTGATCAGAATCCTGCATGCAGCCGTCCTCGTTACAGGGAGTGCCCGTGACGCCAGCCCCCCTTGCCGCACGCCTGAGCATCCCCAGCGGGCCGCTGTTCTTCCCCGTCACCGCCTACGGCCCCGACGGCGGGGTCGACCTGGACGTCTACCGCACCCATGTCCGCCGGGGCGTCGAGGCCGGGGCCGCCGCCGTGTTCGCCTGCTGCGGCACCGGGGAGTTCCACGCGCTCACGCCGGAGGAGTTCGAGACCTGTGTAGGCGCGGCCGTCGAGGCGGCCGAGGGGCGCGTCCCGGTCGTCGCGGGCGCCGGCTACGGCACCGCGCTCGCCGTGCGATATGCACGTCTCGCGGCGACGGCCGGGGCGGACGGGCTGCTCGCCATGCCGCCGTACCTCGTCGTCGCCGGGCAGGAGGGGCTGCTGCGGCACTACCGGGAAGTGGCGGACGCGACCGCGCTGCCCGTGATCGTCTACCAGCGCGACAACGCCGTGTTCACGCCGGAGACGGCCGTCGAACTGGCCCGCACGGACGGGATCATCGGATTCAAGGACGGACTCGGCGACCTGGACCTCATGCAGCGCATCGTGAGCGCCGTCCGCACCGAGGCCCCCGGCGGCTTCCTCTACTTCAACGGACTGCCGACCGCCGAACAGACCCAGCTCGCCTACCGCGGCATCGGCATCGCCCTCTACTCCTCCGCCGTGTTCTGCTTCGTCCCGGAGATCGCCCTCGCCTTCCACCGGGCGCTCGGCACCGGCGACGACACCACCGTCCACCGGCTGCTGGACGGCTTCTACCGGCCCTTCGTCGACCTGCGCGCCCAGGGCCGCGGCTACGCCGTCTCGCTGGTCAAGGCGGGCGTACGGCTGCGGGGGCTCGACGTCGGTCCGGTACGGTCGCCGCTGCACGAACCGGCCGGGGAACATGTGAAGCAGCTGGCCGAACTCATCGACAGAGGCTACGAGTTGCTGCAGGAGGATGCGTGAAGGCGTCGACATTCGTCTACCCCTGGGACGTCAACGGCGACCCGGAGGCCCCCGGCCGGATCGCCGCGCTCGGCGTGCGGCAGGTGACACTCGCCGCCGCCTACCACTCCACCCGCGCCCTCACCCCCCGCCACCCGCGTCACCGCATCGTCACCGCCGAGCACGCGGCCGTGCTGTATCCCACGGACGACCGGTGGGACGGTCGGGAGCTGCGCCCGTACCCGGCCGGTGACTGGGCCCCGGGCGACGCCTACGGCGAGGCGGCCACCGCGCTCGCGGACGCCGACCTGGAGGTGCACACCTGGGTCGTCCTCGCGCACAACTCCCGTATGGGCGCCGAGCACCCGGACACCTCGGTCGTCAACGCCTACGGCGACCGCTACCCGTGGGCGCCCTGCATCGCCCAGCCCGCCACGCGCGCGTACCTGACCGACCTGGCCGCCGAGGCTGCGGTACGGCCCGGCGCGCGCGGCACGGAACTGGAGTCCCTCGGCTGGTACGGGCTGCAGCACCTGCACGCCCACGACAAGACCGGCGGGGTGGGCCTCGGGGACGCCGGGCAGTACCTGATGTCGCTCTGCTTCTGCCCGGACTGCCGCACGGGGTACGGCGAACAGGGCCTGGACGCCGACGAGTTGGCGGCAGCCGTACGCACCGCGCTGGAACCCGTGTGGCAGGGCGCACCCTCCGACGGAGGCTGGGCGGCGATCGAGAAGCTGCTCGGCGAGACGAACGCGACGGCCACGCGCGCGTGGCGCGACGACACCGCCCGCACGCTCCAGGAGGCGGCGGTCCGAGCGGTGCGTGCCGCCGCTCCCGACGGCTTCCAGGTCCTGCTGCACGCCGACCCGGTGTCGTACCACTGCGGTGCGAACGCGGGGGTGGACCCGGAGCACATCCTGTCGGTCGCGGACGGTGTGGTCGTGCCGTGCGCGGGTGGGCCGGGTCTGCTCACGCCCTTCGTGGAGCAGGGCAGCGTGGAGCAGGGGAGCGCTGTCGTCGCCGCCAACTTCACCGTCGTCTCCGGCATGGGCGGCACCCCGGCCACGCTCACCGCGGACCTGACCCGCGCCCGGGATCTCGGGGCGACCGAAATCCGGCTGTATCACGCCGGGTTGGCGTCGGACGGCGACCTGGAGACGGTGCGCTCCGCACTCGCCGCGAGCTGAGCCGCCGCCACCAGCCACGCCAGGCCCAGGAACGGCAACAGCAGCCGGTGGTCGACCAGTTCGACCAGACCGGCGCCCACGGCCAGCCCGACCACGTTCGGCGCGAACATCAACGTGTTGGCCGTGGCGACCGTACGACCCAGCAGTGCATCCGGTGTCTCCCGCTGTACGGCGGTCAGCGCGGCGATCAGCACGCACGGCAGCCCAGCGCCGATCGCCGCGCTGCACACCAGGGCGACCGCGTCGGACGGCACCGCCCGCAGGGCCGCCGCGACGGCCGTGACCGCCATCCCGCACGCCGCGAAACGAGGTGCGCCGAGGCGTCGCAGCCCCGCGCCCGAGAACAGGCCGACCGCCACGGAACCGGCGCCCTGGACGGCGGCGAGCAGTCCGGCGTACGCGGGGGAGTGGCCCAGGCCGTCGACGACGGCGTAGACCAGCGCGCCGTTCACGCCCGCGCAGAGCATCGTCGTGCCGCCCGCGAGGACGAGCGAGCGCAGCCGGGGGTGCGCCCACAGGTGCCGGGCGCCCTCGGACGTCTGCCCACGCCGGCCGGAGAGCGGCCGGGGCTTCTCCTCGCGGACGCGGAGGCCGACGTACAGGCCGATGGCCAGCACGAACGTCATGGCGTCCAGAAGCGCCACGCTCGGGCCGCCGTACGCCGTGTACAGGCCCGCGCCCGCCAGCGGGGCCACGAGTTTCATGCCCTCGGTGGCGGTCATCCGCAGCCCGTTGAAATCGCCGAGGAGGGATCGGTCGACGGCGGTGACGACCAGCGCCGAGTCCGCCGCGTCATGGACGACGCCCGCCGCGCCGTACACGAACAGGACCGCGAACAGCAGCCACAGGCCGTCCGCGGAGTCGACGGTGAGGAGGGTGGGCAGCAGGGCGGCCAGGAGCACGTTGGTGGCGATGAGGAGAGGTTTGCGGCGGGTGCGGTCGGCGAGCGTGCCCAGCAGGGGGCCGAACAGGGTCGGCGCCCACATGGCGAGCATGCTGAGCGCGGCGAGGCCGTCCGAGCCGGTGAGGTCCTTGACCCATACGCCGGACGCCAGCCACAGGGCCGACGTACCGAAGCCGGAGACGACCACGCCGGAGAGATACAGCCCCGCGTTGCGGTCGCGCAGCACGCGCAGCACTGTCCAGGTCGGTGTCATGCCTGGTCATGGTGGTTCTAAGGCGGGGCGGCGGGCATCGGGCAGATGCCTTAGTGCGGCTGCGGAAGGACGATGGAAGGGCGAGCGCCGGTCGGTCGTCCGGACCGTCCGGACCAGGAGGCAGCCGTACGGAACGGACCTGAGCGATGGTCTGACGGACCGGCCGATGAGTTTTGCGCCGCGGTCGGGTCCACCACCTGAGCAGAGACCGCATCGCCGACATCAGGAGGACCTGCCATGCCCGAGCCGACCATCGACCTCGGCCCGCAGACCAGGATCTTGGCGCGCCTGGCGGACGGCGTGCCCGACGAACGGCTCGCGGACGTCACGCCCTGCCCCGACTACACCGTGCGCAACATGCTCGGGCACCTCACCCACCTGGCCGCCGCCTTCCGCGACGCAGGCCGCAAGGACCTCGGCCCCTCCACGGACACCGCCCCCGGCGAATCCGTGCCGGACATCGCACCCGGCTGGCGCGAGGAACTGCCCAAGGTCCTCGACGAACTCGCCGAAGCCTGGCGCGACCCGGCGGCCTGGACCGGCGAGACCCGTGCGGGCGGCGTTCCGCTGTCGGGCGCGGAGGCCGGAGCCGTCGCCGTGGACGAGCTGGTCATTCACGGCTGGGACCTGGCCCGCGCCACCGGCCAGCCCTACGAGCCCGACCCCGCCGCACTCCGGCTGTGTTACGGCCTGCTCCTCGCGGCGGCCGACGATCCCTCCCGCGGCGGCATCTTCGGCCCGGTCGTCCCGGTGCCGGAGGACGCACCGCTGCTCGACCGTGCGGTGGGGCTGAGCGGCCGGGACCCGGGGTGGACGCCCGGGCAGTGACCGTACGCCCTCGCCGCAACCCCAACTTCTTTTGTCGGAAGCTGTCAGAAGCATTGACGAAACATGGCGCCCCTCTTACCTTCAACGCGTCGTACTTCGTACGTCATATATGAGACGCGATATGTGAGATCCGAGAGGCGCGCATGACCTCTGTGCCCACGCCGATCCCCTCCCGCACGCAATATGTGCAGGAGGAGATCAAACGCCGCATCCTCACCGGGCAGTTGACGCCCGGTCAGGCCCTGGTCGAGACGGAGCTGGCCGCGCAGTTCGGGGTGTCGAAGACCCCCGTGCGGGAGGCGCTGAAGACCCTGGCCGGGACCGGGCTCGTCGTGATGAACCAGTACAAGGGCGTCACGGTGCGCATGGTGGACGCGGACATGGCACGCGAGGTCTACGACGTGCGGCTGCTGCTGGAGCCCGAGGCGCTGAAGCGGGCGGTCCGGCGCGGCGCCTCGCTCGACGCCGCGCGCGCCGCGCTGACCCGCGCCGACGCGGCCGGCGACACCGCCGAACGATCCCTCGCCAACCGGGAGTTCCACCGCGCCCTGTACCTGCCCTGCGGCAACCCGCTGCTCGGCCGGATGCTCGACGAGGTCCGCGACCAGGCCGCTCTGGTCTCCGCCGTCGCCTGGGCGGCCTCGCCCTCCTGGGAGAGGGAGGCCGGTGAGCACCGGGAGATCCTGCGGCTGGCCCTGGAGGGCGACGCGGACGGTGCGGCTCGCGCCCTCCACGCGCACATCGCGTCGTTCGTGCAACGGGCCTTCCCCGGGGCCCATGAAGAGATCCAGGCCGAGCACCAGGACGAGGAAGGTCAGGAATGAGCAGCGTGACGTTCGAGGCCCAGCGGGCGGCCCTGGCCGATGTGGTGGCGATCCCGGTGACCCCGTTCGCCGAGGACGGCAGCGTCGACCAGGACACCCACCGGGCCCTGCTGCGTCGGCTGCTCGACGGCGGTGTCGGCATCCTCACGCCGAACGGGAACACGGGGGAGTTCTACGCCCTCACGCCCCAAGAGCGGCAGCTCGTCACCGAGTTGACCATCGACGAGGCGGGCGACCGCGCCGCCGTCCTGGTCGGCGTCGGCCACGACGTACCCACCGCCGTCGCCTCCGCCCGTCACGCCCGTGAACTCGGCGCCCAGATGGTGATGGTCCACCAGCCCGTCCACCCGTACGTCTCCCAGGGCGGCTGGGTCGACTACCACCTCGCCATCGCCGAGTCCGTGCCCGAGCTGGGTGTCATCCCGTACATCCGCAACGCCCAGCTCAGCGGCTTCCGCCTGGCCGAACTCGCCGACGCCTGCCCGAACGTCATCGGCGTGAAGTACGCCGTCCCGGACGCCGCGAAGTTCGCCGCCTTCGCCCGCGACGCGGGCCTGGAACGCTTCGTCTGGGTCGCCGGCCTCGCCGAGCCCTACGCCCCCTCCTACTTCTCCGCGGGCGCCACCGGCTTCACCTCCGGACTCGTGAACGTCGCCCCCGCCGTTTCGCAGAACATGATCGAGGCGCTTCGATCCGGCGACTATCCGGCCGCCATGAAGGTCTGGGAGCAGATCCGCCGCTTCGAGGAACTTCGCGCTGCCAACGGCTCCGCCAACAACGTCACCGTCGTCAAGGAAGCCCTCGCCTCCCTCGGCCTGTGCCGCCGCGACGTCCGCCCGCCGAGCAAGCCGTTGCCCGAGGACGAACGCGCCGAGGTCGCCGCGATAGCCGCGGGGTGGTCCATATGACCGGCAGAAAGCGCCCGGAAGAACTCAGAAGCCACCAGTGGTACGGCACCGAGGGCCAGTTGCGCACCTGGTCGCACAACGCTCGCATGCGCCAGCTGGGATACGAGGCGGAGGAGTACCGGGGCCGCCCGGTGATCGCCGTCCTCAACACCTGGTCCGACATCAACCCCTGCCATGTCCATCTGCGCGAGCGCGCCCAGGCGGTCAAGCGGGGGGTGTGGCAGGCCGGTGGCTTCCCGCTGGAGTTCCCGGTCTCCACGCTCTCGGAGACCTATCAGAAGCCGACTCCGATGCTCTACCGCAACCTGCTCGCGATGGAGACGGAGGAGCTGCTGCGGTCGTATCCGATCGACGCGGCGGTGCTGCTCGGGGGCTGCGACAAGTCGACGCCGGCGCTGCTCATGGGCGCGGTCTCGGCCGATGTTCCGTCGATCTTCGTTCCTGCGGGTCCTATGCTGCCGGGGCACTGGCGCGGTGCGACCCTGGGGTCCGGTACCGACATGTGGAAGTACTGGGACGAGCACCGCGCGGGCAACCTGACGGACTGTGAACTGCGAGAGCTCCAGGGCGGGTTGGCCCGGTCGCCGGGTCACTGCATGACCATGGGGACCGCCTCCACGATGACCGCGGCGGCGGAAGCTCTCGGCATGACGCTGCCGGGCGCCTCATCGATACCGGCCGTCGACTCCGGGCACGAGCGGATGGCCGCCGCCTCCGGGCGCCGCGCCGTGGAACTCGCCTGGACCGGGATCGAGCCGTCCGGCATCCTCACCCGCGAGGCCTTCGAGGACGCGGTGACGACCGTCCTGGGTCTCGGCGGCTCCACCAACGCCGTGATCCACCTGATCGCCATGGCGGGACGGGCCGGCATCAAGCTCACCCTCGACGACTTCGACCGCATCGCGCGTACCGTGCCGGTGCTGGCCAACGTACGTCCCGGCGGACGGAAGTACCTCATGGAGGACTTCCACTTCGCCGGCGGCCTGCCCGCCTTCCTCTCGCGGATCACCGACCTGCTGCACCTGGACCGGCCGACCGTGAACGGAACCCTGGGCGAGCAGATCGCGGGCGCCGTCGTCCACGACGACGACGTCATCCGCCCACGCGACAACCCGGTCGCGCAGGAAGGCGGGGTCGCCGTGCTGCGCGGCAACCTCTGCCCGGACGGCGCCGTCATCAAGCACATCTCCGCCGAGCCGCACCTGCTCAAGCACACCGGCCCCGCGGTCGTCTTCGACGATTACCGGACGATGCAGCGGACCATCGACGACCCGGACCTGAACATCACCGCCGACAGCGTGCTGGTGCTGCGCAACGCCGGGCCCAAGGGCGGTCCGGGCATGCCGGAGTACGGGATGCTGCCCCTCCCCGACCACCTGCTCAAGCAGGGCGTACGGGACATGGTGCGGATCTCCGACGCCCGGATGAGCGGCACGAGTTACGGCACGTGCGTGCTGCACGTGGCGCCGGAGTCGTACATCGGAGGCCCGCTCGCGCTGGTGCGCACGGGCGACTCGATCACCCTGGACGTCGACGCAAGAACGCTCCGACTCAACGTCGATCACGCAGAGTTGGAGCGTCGCAGGGCGGAGTGGACGCCGCCGCCCGTGCGGTACGAGCGCGGATACGGCGCGCTCTACAACGAACAGATCACCCAGGCGGACACCGGCTGCGACTTCGAGTTCCTCGCACGGCCGGGCAAGGTGCAGGACCCGTACGCGGGCTGAACCACTCTCGGCCGGACCCCTCTTGGCCGAGATCCCGAACGTTGATCGGTAAGCGCTTCACCCGCACGAGCAAACGCACGAGAACGGAGAACAGTCATGGCCCAAGCCGCAGCCGTGGCGAAACCGCCCGCGCCACCGAGGCGGCGGCGCCGTGCCTCTGCCACCCCGCGCAGACTGCCGTACCTGCTGATCGCCCCGGCCGCCGTGCTGATGCTCGGCTTCATCGCCTACCCGGTGCTCAGCGTCTTCTACTACAGCCTGCAGAACTACAACCCCACCAAACCCTGGCGGAACGGCTACGCGGGCTTCGACAACTTCGTCCACGCCTTCACCGAGGACCCGGTCTTCTGGGACACGCTGGTCTTCAGCGCGAAGTGGGTCTTCGTCGAGGTCGGGCTGCAGCTGCTGTTCGGTCTGGCACTGGCGCTGATCGTCAACCAGACGTTCGTCGGGCGGGGGCTGGGCCGGGCGCTGGTGTTCTCGCCGTGGGCCGTCTCCGGTGTGCTGACCTCCGCGATCTGGGTGCTGCTCTACAACTCCCAGACGGGCATCACCCGTTACCTCGCCGACATGGGCATCGGCACCTACGGCACCAGTTGGCTGTCGGACACCTCCACCGTGTTCCCGGCGGCGATCGTCGCCGATCTATGGCGCGGCGTGCCCTTCTTCGCGATCCTCATCCTCGCCGACCTCCAGTCCGTCTCGAAGGACCTGTACGAGGCGGCCGAGGTCGACGGGGCGAGCCGGCTGAAACAGTTCTGGCACATCACGCTGCCTCATCTGAAGGACGCGATCATCCTGTCCACGCTGCTGCGGGCGGTGTGGGAGTTCAACAACGTCGACCTGCTCTACACGCTCACCGGCGGCGGACCGGCGGGCGAGACGACGACGCTCCCGCTCTACATCGCCAACACCAGCGTCGACGCCCACAACTTCGGCTATGCGTCGGCCCTGACCACGGTCGCGTTCGTGATCCTGCTCTTCTGCTCGATGGTCTATCTGCGGCTGAGCAAGTTCGGAGGTGAGGACAAGTGAGCACCATCAAGGAGGCCACCGCGGTCGCCCCGGCCGCCCGCCGCCCGGTCCCCGAGCCGCAGCGTCCGGCGAAGAAGCGCCGCACCTGGGACGAGGCCCCACGCTGGCAGATCTACACCCCGCTGGGGATCTACCTGGTCTTCACCCTGATCCCCTTCTACTGGATCCTGCTCTTCGCGCTCCGTCCGGCCGGCTCCACCTCGCTCGTGCCCTGGCCGATGACCTTCGACCACTTCGAGAAGGTGTGGACGGACCGGGCCTTCGGCACCTACTTCCAGAACAGCGTCCTCGTCGGCGTCGCGACCCTGGTGATGACGACGGTCGTCGCGCTGGCCGGCGGCTACGCCCTCGCCCGGTTCAACTTCAAGGTCAAGCGGGCGTTCATGCTGGGGCTGCTGTGCTCCCAGTTCGTGCCGGGCGCGCTGCTCCTGGTTCCGCTGTTCGAGATCTTCGCCGAACTGCAGATGATCAACTCGCTGGGCAGCGTCATCCTCGCGGAGACGGTCTTCCAGCTACCGCTGTCGATCATCCTGATCAGCAACTTCATCAAGAACGTGCCGTACTCCCTGGAGGAGGCCGCCTGGGTCGACGGCTGCGGCCGGATGAAGGCCTTCCGGATCGTCGTCCTGCCGCTGCTGCGCCCCGGTCTGATCGCTGTCGGCTCCTTCGCCTTCGTGCACTCCTGGAACCACTTCCTGTTCGCCCTGATGTTCCTCAACAACCAGGAGAAGCAGACCATCCCGGTCGGCCTGAACACTTTGATGAGCGCGGACAGCGTCGACCTCGGCGCGCTCGCCGCGGGCGGCATCATCGCGGCCGTACCCGTGGTGATCGTCTTCGCCTTCATCCAGAAGTGGCTGATCACCGGCTTCAGCGCGGGGGCGGTGAAGGGATGAGAAAGCATCAACTCATCGTGCCGCTGGCGCTGTTGGCCGCGCTCAGCGTCCCCGCCCACGCCGAGGACCGTGACATCAGCCGCGACACCCTGCCCGCCAACGACGGCTGGGCGGCGTACGGTCCCGGCACCACCGGAGGCTCAGCCGCCGACGACGCCCATGTCTTCACCGTCACCGACCGCGCCGAACTGGTCCGTGCCCTCGACGGCGGCAGCGACACCCCGAAGATCATCCGGATCGCAGGGACGATCGACGCCAACACCGACGACGACGGCGACCACCTGGACTGCGCCGACTACGCCACCGACGGCTACAGCCTCAAGAAGTACCTGGCCGCGTACGACCCCCGCACCTGGGGTGGGGCGAAGCCGAGCGGCCCGCAGGAGGAGGCCCGCCAGGCGTCCGCCGCGAAGCAGGCCGAACGGGTCGTCCTGAACGTCGGCTCCAACACCACGATCGTCGGACTCGGCTCCTCAGCGGTACTCAAAGGCGCAAGCCTCCAGGTCAAGAACGCGGGCAACGTCATCATCCGCAACCTCGAACTCCGCGACGCCTACGACTGCTTCCCCGTCTGGCAGCCCAACACCGGCGGCCTCGGCGACTGGAAGACGGCGTACGACAACCTGTGGCTGACCGGCGCCACCCACGTCTGGATCGACCACATCACCGCGAGCGACAAGGGCCACCCCGACGCGAAGGAGCCCACCTACTTCGCCCGCAACTACCTCCGCCACGACGGCCTGCTGGACATCACCAACGGCTCCGACCTGATCACCGTCTCCTGGAGCCGGTTCGCCGACCACGACAAGGCGATGCTGATCGGCAGCGGCGACTCGGCGACGGGCGATCGCGGCAAGCTCCGGGTGACCCTGCACCACAACGAGTTCGAGTCCGTCGTACAGCGCGCTCCACGCGTCCGCTTCGGGCAGGTGCACGTCTACAACAACCGGTACGCCATCAAGGACGACTACCGGTACTCGCTCGGCATCTCCGTCGAGTCCGCCCTCTACGCCGAGAACAACGCCTTCCACACCCCCGGCCACATCGAGGTCGCCGACCTGGTGAAGAGCTGGAACGGCACCGCCCTGCACCAGACCGGCACCCTCTTCAACGGCTATCCGGTCGATCTGCTGGCGATTTACAACGCCTACAACTCCGGTAGCGAGCGCGATCTCACGGCCGACGTCGGCTGGACACCTACCCTGCACACAAAGATCGACAGCGCCGAGCGGGCCGACCGAGAGGTGGCACGCGGCGCGGGCGCAGGGAGGATCCCATGACCGTAGACATCGTCCTGGCGGGCGCGCGTGGCCATGGCCGCTGGCACGTCGAGAACATCCGCAGGCTCCAGGACAAGGGGCTGGTACGCCTGGCCGGCATCTGCGAACTGACGCCGCTGACCGAGGCGGAACTCCAAGGCCGGGAACTGCCCGCCCAGTCGTCCGACTTCGGCGCCCTCCTCGACTCCACCGGTGCGCGGATCGCCGTGATCTGCACGCCGATCCCGACCCACACCGACCTCGCCCTGACGGCCGCCGCCAGGGGTGTGCATCTCCTGCTGGAGAAGCCGCCCGCGCCGTCGTACGCCGAGTTCCGCCGGATGGCCGACGGGGTCGCCCGGGCGGGCGTCGCCTGCCAGATCGGGTTCCAGTCGCTGGGCTCGCACGCGGTGCCGGTGATCCGTGAGCTGATCGCCGAGGGGGCGATCGGTGAACTGGTCGGCATCGGCGGGGCGGGGGCCTGGGCGCGCGCCGAGGCGTACTACCGGCGTGCGCCTTGGGCGGGAAAGCGGCGGCTGAACGGCGTCGAGGTGATCGACGGGGTGCTGACCAACCCGCTCGCGCACGCCGTCGCCACCGCCCTCGCGCTGAACGGCACGACCCGCGCCGAGGACGTCACCGACATCGAGACCGAGCTGCTGCGCGCCAACGACATCGAGTCCGACGACACCTCCTGCGTCCGCGTCACCACCACAAAGGGCCGCTCGGTCACCGTCGCCGCGACCCTGTGCGCCGAGCATCCCGATGAGCCGTACGTCCTCGTGCACGGCAGCCGCGGCCGGATCACCTTCTGGTACAAGCAGGACCGCGTGCTGCTCCAGCGTGCCGACCACGGTCCGGAGGAGACCGAGTACGGCCGTACGGACCTGCTGGAGAACCTCGTCGACCACGTCACCACCGGCGCCGAGCTGCTGGTCACGCCGGACTCGACGGGCGCCTTCATGAAGGTCGTGGAAGCGATTCGACTGGCCCCCGACCCGGCCCCGCTGCCGGAGGAGGCCTGGCACTTCGTCCCCGCAGAGGGCCGCCGGGTGGTCCCCGGCGTCGACGGCCTCGTCGCCGCTGCCGCCGACACCCTCTCCCTCTACTCCGAGCTGGGCGCCCCCTGGGCGCTCCCGCAAGCGCGCCCGAAAGAGGTGAGCACCTGATGACGACCCCCGACTCCCCGGTCCTGCGCGTCGCGGGCCGCCCGGTCGCCCGCTATGTGACGCGGCCCGAGCTGGCCCCCCGGCTCTCCCCACGCCCCTATCTGCACCCCGTCACCACCCTGGCCGGCACGGCGGTCACCGAGCTGAGCCCCGCCGACCACACACACCACCTCGGCGTCGGTGTCGCCGTTCCCGACGTCGAGGGGCACAACTTCTGGGGCGGACGCACCTACGTCCGCGACCGGGGCCCCACCGAGCTGGACAACCACGGAGCCCAGCGGCACACCGCGTTCCAGCTCCGCGACCCCGACGGCTTCGTGGAGGAGTTGCGCTGGGTGGCCACGGGAGCTGAGCTGCTGCGCGAGCGCCGTACGGTGGCGGCCACCGAACTCACCGACGCCGCCTGGGCGTTGGACCTCACCTTCTCCCTCACCAACGTCACCTCCGCCCCGCTGTCGATCGGCAGCCCGGCCACCAACGGCCGCCCCGGCGCTGCCTACGGCGGCTTCTTCTGGCGGGCGCGCAAGGAGTCCACGACGCCGGACGTGTTCACCATCGACCGCGAGGGCGAGCAGGAGGTCCACGGCACCCGCGCCGCCTGGGTGGCTCTCGCGGGCTCCACCTGGACCCTGATCTTCGCCGGGGCCACCGAACAGACCCGCTGGGACCAGTGGTTCGTGCGCGCCACGGAGTATCCCGGCGTGGGCTCCTGTCTCGCCGCCGAGGAGCGGCTGCCGATCCTGCCCGGTGAGACCGCCGTCCGCCGGATCGTCACCGTCGTCGCCGACGGCCGCATCAGCCGGCTCGAAGCGGCGTCCCTGGTGCGCAAGGCGGTGAGCGCATGACGACCGACACCTACCGCAACCCGATCCTCGACGCGGACTGGTCCGACCCCGACGTGGTCCGCGTGGGCGACGACTTCTACCTCACGGCCTCCAGCTTCGGCCGCGCCCCCGGCCTGCCCCTGCTCCACTCCCGCGACCTGGTCAACTGGACCCTGGTCGGCCACGCCCTCGGGCGCCTGGAGCCCGCGGCCGAGTTCAGGTCCCCACGCCACGACTGCGGAGTCTGGGCACCCGCCCTCCGCCACCACGACGACCGGTTCTGGATCTTCTGGGGCGACCCCGACCAGGGCATCCACCAGATCAACGCCCCCGAGATCCGCGGTCCCTGGACCCGCCCCCACCTCGTCAAGGCGGGCAAGGGCCTGATCGACCCCTGCCCGCTCTGGGACGACGAGACCGGCGAGGCCTACCTCGTCCACGCCTGGGCCAAGTCCCGCTCCGGCATCAAGAACCGCCTCACCGGCCACCGGATGCACCCTGACGGGACGTCACTTCTCGACGAGGGCAAGGTGATCGTCGACGGGGACCGCATCCCCGGCTGGTTCACCCTCGAAGGCCCCAAGCTCTACCGGCACGACGGCTGGTTCTGGATCCTCGCCCCCGCCGGGGGAGTCGAGACCGGCTGGCAGGGCGCCTTCCGCTCACGCGGGTTCTTCGGGCCGTACGAGGAGAGGATCGTCCTCGAGCAGAAGGACACCGACGTCAACGGGCCGCACCAGGGCGGCTGGGTGCGCACCCCGTCCGGTGAGGACTGGTTCCTGCACTTCCAGCAGCGCGGTGCGTACGGCCGGGTCGTCCACCTCCAGCCGATGCGCTGGGGCACGGACGGCTGGCCGGTACTCGGCGACGACGGAGCCCCCGTCGCCGTACACAAGCGCCCGAATCTGCCACCGCAGCCGGCCGCCGCGCCCGCCACCGACGACGACTTCCCCGGCGGACGCCACGGCCGCCAGTGGCAGTGGACCGCCAACCCGCAGGACGGCTGGGCCACCCAGCACTCCGGCGACGGCCTCCGCCTCACCTGCGTCCGCTCGGCCGACACCCACGACCTGCGCAAACTGCCGAGCGTCCTCACCCAGCGGCTGCCCGGGACGCCCTGCACGGTGGAGGTCGGGCTGCACCTGCACAGCGAGGAGCCGGGGTCCCGGGCAGGGCTCGCGGTGCTCGGAGACGCCTTCAGCTGGATCGGGTTGCAACGGGGGACCGACGGGACGGTCCACCTGGTGCACCGGTTCGCCGAGGCCGTCGCCGAGCACGAACGGGACGCCGCCCATCCGCGGCTCGCGCCCGGCGGACGGGCCCGGCTGCGGATCGAGATCGGCTCCGGGGCACGCTGCCGCTTCTCGTACGACATCGGCGACGGCTGGACGTCCTCCGGTCCCGTCTTCGCCGCCACACCCTGGCGCTGGGTCGGCGCCCTGCTCGGACTGTTCGCGCTCGCGCCCGTCGGCGGGGGACACGCCGGCGCCGCGGTCTTCACCGAGTTCCGGATCACCCCCTCGTAACGCACGTCACCCGTAAGCCTGTTGGGAGCCGCAATGACGCCCTTCCGTAGCAAGCGCTTGTCGAGACCCGGGCACGGCCGGGTCGTCGCCGCCGTGATCGCCCTGGTGGGCGCCCTGTGCCTCGGGACCCTCGGCGACGCCCGTGCCGCGACCCCCGATCCGGCCGCCCCCGCCGTCCCGGCCTCCGCCGACCGCTGGAGCGACCGGCCGCACGGCTTCGCCTCCTTGGCCGGCGGCACCACCGGCGGCGCGGGCGGCCAGGTCGTGACCGTCACCGACCAGGCCGCGCTGGCCAAGTACGCGGCGGCCGAAGAGCCGTACATCATCCGGGTGTCGGGGGCGATCGAGGTCGAGCCGTTCGGCTCGGGCATCGTCGTGACCTCGAACAAGACGATCATCGGCGTCGGCGACACCGGCGAGATCGTCCACGGCGAGCTGCACCTCAACCCCGGCACCAGCAACGTCATCATCCGCAACCTGACGATCCGCGACTCCTATGTCGAGGGCGACTGGGACGGCAAGACCACCGACTTCGACGCGATCCAGATGGACACCGTCGACCACGTCTGGATCGACCACAACCGCTTCACGCACATGGGTGACGGGCTGCTCGACATCCGCAAGGACAGCCGGTACATCACTGTCTCCTCCAACCAGTTCACCAACCACAACAAGGCGTTCGGGATCGGCTGGACCACCAACGTCCTCACCGAGATCACGATCGACCACAACTGGTTCACCGGCACGAAACAGCGCAATCCCTCCGCCGACAACTGTGCCTACGCGCACCTGTACAACAACTACTTCACGGACCAGGTGCGCGACGGAGACCCGGTGTGGACGTACGGCAGCTGGGCGCGCGGCCGGACCAAGATGGTCCTGGAGAACAGCTATTACGACGGCGTCCAGCACCCCTACCAGGCGGACGCGACGGCCGAGTTGGTCGAGCGCGGGTCGATCCTGAGGAACACCACCGGGCGGCACGACGAGCGGGGTGACGCCTTCGATCCGCGGGAGTTCTACCGGTACCGGCTGGACCCGGCCGCCGCCGTCCCGGCGCTGGTGACGCGGTTCTCCGGGCCACAGAAGCAGATCGGTGACTCCGTGACGCTGCACGTCCCGGGCGACTACCCGACCGTGCAGGCCGCCGTGGACGCCGTGCCGAGCGGGAACGCGAGCACGGTGACGATCGCGGTCGCGCCGGGCACGTACCGGGCGAAGGTCCACATCCCCTCGAACAAGCCGAACATCGTGCTGCAGGGGACTGGACAGGATCGGTCCGACACCGTCATCGTCTACGACACGCCTGCCGAGTACGGCGGTTCCACCGGAAGCGCCACCGTGCGGATCGACGCCAACGACGTCACCGCGCGCAACCTCACCTTCAGCAACGACTTCGACGAGGCCGCCCACGAGCTCAAGGGCGAGCAGGCGCTGGCGATGAAGACGAACGGTGACCGGATCGTCTTCGAGAACACCGCCTTCCTGGGCAACCAGGACACCCTGATGACCAACAGCCCCAAGCTGGACGTGATCAGTAGGGTCTACGTCCGCGACTCCTACATCGAGGGCGACGTCGACTTCATCTACGGACGCGCGACCACCGTCATCGAGCGCTCCGTGATCCGCGCGCTCAACCGCGGCTCAACCACCAACAACGGCTGGATCACCGCCGCCTCGACCTTCAAGGACAACCCCTACGGGTTCCTGATCACCGACTCGGAGATCGTGAGCGACGCGCCGGCCGGGTCCTTCCACCTGGGACGGCCCTGGCACCCGGGCGGCGAGCCGAACGCCGTCGCGCAGGTCCTGATCCGCGACACCTGGCTGCCCGCCGCGATCAAGTCCTCGCCGTGGACCGACATGAGCGGGTTCTCGTGGAAGGACGCGCGCTTCACCGAGTACGAGAACGACGGCCCGGGTGCGGCCGTGACCCCGGACCGGCCGCAGATGAGCGCCGCCGACGCCAGGACGCACACCGTCGCCGACTACCTCAACGGCACGGACGACTGGGCGCCGTATGCCCGCCACTGACCCCCACAACTTCACAGCTCGCTTGATCCAGAAGTGTTTGATCCAGAAGAAGAGAGCCGACCAATGAAGATCAGCATCCGCAGAAGCAGGCGCGCCGCCGTGGCCGTCGCTCTGGGCTCCGTCCTCGCCCTGACCACCACCGCCTGCGGTGACGACGGCAGCGGCGCCGGCGGAGACAAGGGCGAAGAGGGCAGCGGCAAGGGCGAGATCGTCTTCTGGGACAACAACGGCGGTGTCCGCACCGACATCTGGAAGGAGGTCATCGCCGACTTCCAGAAGGCCAACCCGGACATCAAGGTCGAGTACGTCGGCATCCCCGCCACCGACTACCAGTCCAAAGTGGACACCGCCATCCAGGGCGGCGGCCTGCCGGACGTCGGCGGTGTCGGCGCGGCGATGCTCGCGGGCTTCGCCGCGCAGGAGGCGCTGGATCCGCTGGACGACCGGTTCGCCAAGTCGTCGTTGAACGGCAAGCTCAACGACGACATGGTCACGTCGCTGAAGGCCGCCGGGGGCGGTGACGACGCGCTGTACTCGATCCCGACCTCCGCCAACAACGGTGTCCTCTACTACCGCACCGACCTGTTCAAGGCGGCGGGCCTGGACGCGCCGACCACCTGGGACACGTTCTACGAGGCCGCGGAGAAGCTCACCGACGTCAAGAAGAACGAGTTCGGCTACACGATCCGTGGCGGCGCCGGTTCCATCGCCCAGGCGCTGGACGCGATGTACGGGCAGTCCGGGATCACGTCCTTCTGGGACGCCAGCGGTGAGAAGACCACCGTCAACGACCCGAAGAACGTCGCGGCGCTGGAGAAGTACGCGGCGCTGTACAAGAAGGTCACCCCGGCCGCCGACCTGAACAACGACTTCACCAAGATGGTCGCCCAGTGGGACTCCGGCACCATCGGGATGCTGAACCACAACCTCGGCTCCTATCAGGACCACGTCAAGGCGCTCGGGGCCGACAAGTTCCGCGGCATCCCGCAGCCCACGGGCCCCGGCGGCAAGCGGGTCCAGGTCTCCAACCCGGTCGACGGGCTCGGCCTGTTCAAGAGCTCCAAGAACAAGGAAGCCGCCTGGAAGTTCATCGAGTTCGCCGCGTCGCACGAGTCGAACTCCAAGTGGAACGAATCGGCCGGCGCCATCCCGTCCAACACGGATGCCGCGAAGGACGCGTGGATCTCCAAGGCCGAGCCGACCAAGCTCGCGGCCGAGGCGCTGAACGACGGGTCGACGACGATCGTGCAGCTGCCGTACTACCTGCCCGACTGGAACTCCATCTCCAAGGCCGACAACGAGCCGAACTTCCAGAAGGTGCTCAACGGAGACATGAGCGCCAAGGAGTTCCTGGACACGTTGGCCGGACAGCTCAACGAGGCTCAGACCGAGTGGGATTCGCGTAACGGCTAGATCTCGGTCGCACCTGTGCGTGGCCGGCTGCGGATTGCTGGTGGCCGGTCGCGCAGTTCCCCGCGCCCCTAGGGCGCTGCCACCCCCCACGTTTGAAAGGCACCGCTGAACGACCCTTCCCAGAAAGGCACCTCCCCGTGTCCCTAACCCGCAGACAGGTCACGCTGGCGGCCATGACCGCCGCTCCGCTCAGCTTCGCGGCCACCGGTACCGCTCACGCCGGCTCCGGCCACCGCACCCGCACCCTCTTCATCGCCGGTGATTCCACCGCCGCCCAGAAGTACGCCGACGCCGCGCCCGAGACCGGGTGGGGCATGGCTCTTCCCTTCCTCCTGCACAAGGACCGGCCCGTCTCCAACCACGCGATGAACGGGCGCAGTTCGAAGAGCTTCGTCGACGAGGGTCTGCTCGATGTGATCCTCGGCGCCATCCGGCCCGGCGACTTCCTGCTGATCCAGTTCGCGCACAACGACGAGAAGACCGCCGATCCCGCTCGGTACACCGAGCCCTGGACGACGTACCAGGACCATCTGCGTCTCTACATCGACGGTGCGCGCGCCCGGGGCGCCCGGCCGGTCCTCGCCACGCCGGTCGAACGCCGCAGGTTCGACACCGCCGGCAACGCCAGGACCACGCACGGCGAGTATCCCGCGGCGATGCGTGCGCTCGCCGAGCGGGAGGATGTCGCGCTGCTCGACATCCAGGCGCTGTCCCTCTCGCTCTGGCAGGAGCTGGGTGTCGAGGAGTCGAAGAAGTACTTCAACTGGACCGAGACCGAGCAGGACAACACGCACTTCAATCCGCCCGGTGCGATCGCCGTAGCGCGGCTCGTGGTGCGCGAGCTGCTGCGGACCGGTGTGCTGGCAGCACGGGACGTGTGCCGGCTCGACGACGCGATCCCGGAGTCCTGGATCACCTGGCCCGAAGCCGCCGCGTAGCCCCGTCCCCCGTAGAACGGAAGAGAGCCGCTCACATGAACGCATATTCATGGCATGGGCATGCCATAACCCGGTCCGCGATCGCCCGTAGAACCGCCGTCCTGGCCGGCTGCACCGCGCTCGTCCTCGGTCTCACCGGCACCACCGGTGCCGGTGCCCAGGCACAGGGCCGTGACCTCGGCCGCCAGGTGCTCGCCGCCGGCGACGGCTGGGGCTCGCAGGGCGCGGGCACGACGGGCGGTTCGGCCGCCGACGCCGCGCATGTCCACACCGTCACCACCTGGGAGGAGTTCCAGGCCGCCCTGAAGGAGGGAGGGTCGGCACCCAGGATCATCAAGGTCAAGGGCATGATCGACGCCGTCTCCCAGGGCTGCGACGCCTTCGCCGCCGAGGGCTACGACTTCCAGCAGTACCTCGCCGACTACGACCCCGCCGTCTGGGGCAACGACACCCCGGTCAGCGGTGAGCAGGAGGACCTGCGCGACGCGTCCGCGGACAACCAGGGCAAGGCCATCAAGGTGAGCGTCCCCGCCAACACCACCATCGTCGGCGTCGGGAAGGGCTCCGGGATCCTCGGCGGCAGCCTGCAGATCAGGGGCGTGGACAACGTCATCCTCCGCAACCTCACCGTCGAGGCCCCGATCGACTGCTTCCCGCAGTGGGACCCGACCGACGGCACCACCGGGGCCTGGAACTCCGAGTACGACGGCGTCGTCGTCTACGGCTCCACCCACGTGTGGCTCGACCACAACACGTTCACCGACGGGCGTCACCCCGACAGCTCGCTGCCGTCGTACTTCGGCGAGATCTACCAGCAGCACGACGGGCTGGTCGACATCGTGCGCGGTGCCAACCACGTGACCGTGTCCTGGAACTCCTTCGAGGACCACGACAAGACCATGCTGATCGGCAACAGCGACAGCGCCGCCGCGGACGACACCGGCAAGCTCAAGGTCACCCTCCACCACAACCGCTTCGAGGGCATCGTCGAGCGCGCGCCGCGCGTGCGGTTCGGGCAGGTCGACTCCTACAACAACCACTTCGTGGTGACCGAGGACCAGCCCTACGTCTACACCTTCGGCATCGGCATCGAGTCGCGGCTGTACGCCACGGACAACGCCTTCTCGCTGCCGAAGGGGGTCAGCCCGGCCAGGACGCTGAAGAAGTGGAAGGAGGCGCCGCTGACCGCCGAGAACAACTACGTCAACGGCAGGCTGACCGACCTGATCGCCGTCCACAACGCGGAGATCCCCGAGGAGACCCTCCAGTCCGGCGCCGGTTGGACGCCGACCTTGCGCACCAAGGTCGACTCGCCACGGGCGGTCCCGTGGATCGTCGACACCCACGCGGGCGCAGGCCGGCTGCGCTGACGCAGCACGCCGGGCCGGGGCGCGCATGTCGCCGCCCCGGCCACCGCACCCCCACCGCGAGGCAGCAGTCCGACGCACCCTTTGCACGAGCCGCACCCCCGAAGGAGCACACCCATGCCTTCATCCCACCTCCGGCCGCCCCTCTCCAGAAGAGGGTTCCTGACGGCGAGCGCCGGTGCCGGCGCCACGCTCGCCCTGGCACCGGTCCCTGCCCGGGCCGCCGATGCCCTGTCCTGCCCCTTCGGCCGGTACGGTTCACCGGCCGCGCGCCTGACCCCGCAGACCCTCTACGTCGACGCCTTGGGCCAGGGCGACTTCACCTCCGTCCAGGCCGCCGTGACCGCCGCGCCGGGCAGCGGCTGGACCCTCGTCATCGCGCCGGGCACCTACCGGGAGACGGTCTCCGTCGACCGCTCCCGCACGGAGATGACCTGGCTCGGCGCCGGCGACGGCCCGCGCGACGTCGTCATCGTCTACGACAACGCGGCCGGCACCCCCAAGCCGGACGGCTCCGGCACCTACGGCACCACCGGTTCGGCCACCACCACCGTCCGAGGGGACGGCTTCACCGCTCACCGGATCACCTTCGCCAACGACTTCCTGCGCGAAGAGCACCCCGGGATCAGCGGCACCCAGGCCGTCGCCATCAAGGTGCAGGGCGACCGCTCGGCCTTCCACCACTGCCGCTTCCTCGGCCACCAGGACACCCTGTACGCCGACTCCAACTCCTCCACTCTCTTCGCCCGCCAGTACTTCTCCCACTGCTATGTCGAGGGCGACGTCGACTTCGTCTTCGGCCGGGCCACGGCCGTCTACGAGCACTGCCACTTCCGCACGCTCAACCGCACGGACCTCTCCTCGGCCCCGTACGGCTTCGTCTTCGCACCCTCCACGGAGCGCACCAACCCGCACGGCTACCTGGTCCTGCGCGGCCGGGTGACGAGCGAGGCCCCCGACGCCTACTACAAAGTGGCCCGCCCCTGGGTGCCCAGCTCCAGCACCACGGCCCGCCCGATGCTCACCGTCCGGGAAACCTGGCTCGGCCCCGGCATCGACGCGGTCGCGCCCTACGCCAACATGCGTGACGCCCATCCCTGGCAGGAGCAGCGCTTCGCCGAGTACCGCAACAACGGCCCCGGCGCGGTCGTCACGGTCCACGAGAACCGGCCCCAACTGACCTCGGCCGAGGCCCGGTCGCACACCAAGGAGACGTACCTCGGCGACTGGCGGCCCGGTGCATAGGGTCGCCGCCCTTCTCGTGTGCGTGTGCGTGTGCGTGTGCCTGTCCTGGCCGGCTCCGGCTGCCGCCGCCGAGCGGGAGCCGGTCGGCTGGGCCGCCACCGGCCCCGGCACCACCGGCGGCGCGGGCGGCACGACCTGGACGGTGTCCACTCGCGCCGAGCTCAAGGAGGCACTCGCCAACCGCGGCGCCCCCACCGCGCCCAAGGTGATCCGAGTCGTCGGTGACGTCAACGGGCATGAGGCGGACGACGGTTCGCTGCTCGGGGAGCAGGACTACGCACCCGGTTACGACCTCGCGAAGTACATGTCCTGCTTCGGCGAGGACGGCGCCACCTGGTCGGACACCCGCTACGACTACTGCAGGCAGCAGCGTCAGCTCCGGCAGACCGGGTCGAACCAGGAGAAGGCGCAGATCCAGCTGACCGTGCCGAGCAACACCACGCTCGTCGGCGCCGGCGACGACGCCCGGCTCCTCGGGGTCTTCCTGACCGTCAACACCGGCACGAACATCGTCGTCCGCAACCTCCACCTCGAAGCACCCGTGGACCACTTCACCACCTGGTCGCCGGGCGACGGCACCCAGGGCAGCTGGGACGCCCGCTTCGACGCGATGACCGTCATCACCGGCAAGCACATCTGGATCGACCACTGCACGTTCACCAACGGCCGCTTCCGCGACCGCGAGGCACCCGTCGGCTTCCACGGGGAGCGCGTCCAGCGGCACGACGGGCTGCTGGACATCGAGGACGGCTCCGACTTCATCACCGTCTCCGACAGCCGGTTCACCGACCACGACAAGGCGATCCTCATCGGCTCCGGCGACGGGCGCGGTGACCGGGACCGGGGGCACCTGAAGGTGACGTTCGTCCGGAACCTCTTCACCGACATCGTGCAGCGCGCCCCGCGCGTCCGCTTCGGGCAGGTGCACGTCGTCAACAACGTGTACCGGGGACGGGCGGCCGACACCGTCTATGCGCTCGGCGTCGGCGTGGAGTCCGCGATCTTCTCCGAACGCAATGTGTTCCGCTACCGGCGGGGCTCCCCGTCCCTCACGGTCGCGGACTACGGAGGTGAGCGCTTCCGCGACACCGGCTCCTGGTTCAACGGTCGCCCCGCCCACCTGAACGCGGTGGCGAGCGGCCTCGGCCTCACCACCGATGTCGGCTGGGACCCCGCCGACGTCTACGACCACCGGCCCCTCAGGTCCGCGCAGGCGGTCGAGGCGTGCGTCCTCCGCCACGCCGGCACCGGGAGGCCGTATGAGCGGCCATGACGCGGTGGGACGCCGGGCCTTCGTGGTCGGCGCCGGGGCAGCGGCGCTGTTCGCCGGGGAGCGGTGAGCGGGGCGGAGGCGGCCGTGGTGGACGGCCCGCTGCCCGGCTTCCATCCCGCCCTCAAGAACGGACTCACCTTCCCGCTCGCCTGGGGACGGGCACCGATCCGCGACTTCCGCGCCTGGCGCCGTGCCGCCCGCGCCAAGGTCGAGGAGCTGCTGATCGTCGACCGGGACGAACACACCCCGTACACCCCGGAGTTCGGCGCCAGGTCCGAAGCCGACGGCTGTACGCGGGAGCTGGTGACCCTCTCCCTCACCGGCTACGAACGCATCCGTGGCGCCCTGCTCACCCCGCACGGCCCCGGGCCCTTCCCTGCGGTCCTGCTGCTGCACGACCACGGCGCCAGGTTCGACATCGGCAAGGAGAAGCTCGTCCGGCCCTGGTACGACGACGCGCGGCTCGCCTCCGCGCAGGCCTGGGCCGACAAGTGCTTCAGCGGGCGGTTCGTCGGAGACGAACTGGCCCGGCGCGGGTACGTCGTGCTGTGCCTGGACGCGCTCGGCTGGGGCGACCGGGGCCCGCTCACCTACGACCAACAGCAGGCGCTGGCCGCCAACTTCTACCATCTCGGCTCCTCGCTCGCCGGACTCATGGCCCGCGAGGACGCCCGCGCCGCCGGGTTCCTGGCGGGCCTCGACCGGGTGGACGCGCGCCGGGTCGCGGCCGTCGGGTTCTCCATGGGCGCGTTCCGTGCCTGGCAGACCGCCGCGCTGACCGACTCCGTTGCGGCCACTGCGGCCGTCTGCTGGATGACCGGCCTGAAGGAAATGATGGTGCCCGGCAACAACACCCTGCGCGGCCAGTCGGCGTACTACATGCTCCACCCCGGGCTCGCCCGGCACCTCGACATCCCCGACGTGGCGAGCATCGCCGCCCCCAGGCCGATGCTCTTCTTCAGCGGCGCCCTGGACCCCCTCTTCCCCGCCGACGGCGTACGGGTGGCCCACGACAAGCTCACCGCCGTCTGGCGCTCGCGCCACGCCGAGGAGCGGCTGCGCCTGAAGGTCTGGCCCGATCTCGGCCATGTCTTCGACGACCGCATGCAGGACGAGGTGTTCGCCTGGCTCGACACCGTCCTGTGAACCGACGGCTCGCTGCCCGTGGCCACGTTCCTGACCACGGGCAGCACCACCATCGGCGCGACGACGGACTGAGCTAGCGCCGTACCGGCCTGATCGACTCCAGGGTCGGCACCACCGGCTTGATCGTGCCGTCGGCCGCGAACTCCATGCGGTCGATGGTCGTCTCCCGGTGCGTGCCGTCGCCGCCGGCCGTGCCGGGGCCGTTCAGCGCGAACCGGTGGTAGACCATGTACCAGTCGTCGGTGCCGGGAGTGTTCACCACCGAGTGGTGGCCGGTGCCCTTGATTCCGTACTCCAGGCGCTTGGACAGGATCGTGCCCCGCTTGGTCCACGGGCCGAGCGGGGACGGTCCCGTCGCATAGGCGACGTGGTAGTTCTCGCTACGGGTGTCGTCCTCGGACCACATGTAGTAGTACGTCCCCTTGCGCTTGACGACGAAGGCACCCTCACGGAAGTTGTCCGGGGTGATGTCCCGCACCTTCGACGGGTCGTACGAGGTCATGTCGTCGTTGAGCGGGACGACGTAGCCGCGTCCGTTGCCCCAGTAGAGATACGACGTACCGTCGTCGTCCGTGAAGACGGACGGGTCGATCATCTGGCCGCTGAGGGAACCGCCCTTGGCGACGAGGGGTTTGCCGAGGGCGTCCTTGAACGGGCCCGCCGGCGAGTCCGCGACGGCCACCCCTATCTGCTGCTCGGCACAGAAGTAGAAGTAGTACTTGCCGTCCTTCTCGGCGATCGCGGGAGCCCACGCGTTCTTGTCGGCCCAGGAGACATCAGGCCCCAGGTCGAGGATCACGCCGTGGTCCTTCCAGTGGACCAGGTCCTTCGACGAGAACGCCTTGAACTGCGTACCGCTCCAGCCGGGGAAGCCGTCCGTGGTCGGGTAGATCCAGTAACGGCCGTCCATGTAGCGGATGTCGGGGTCGGCGTACAGCCCCGGAAGGACCGGGCTGCGGGTCGGCACCGCCTCGACCGTCCAGGTTCTCGTCGTTCCGTCCGCCGCCGTCACCTTGTACGTCTGCGGCTTGCGGAAGTCGCGGCGCGTGCCGCTGGACGGGGTCACCTTCGCACCCGCGCCGACGGCGAGCCGGGGCGCCAAGTGCCGGAGATCCGCCCCGGGTTGCATCGGCAGCACGACCTTGCTCGTCGCCTCGGTGACGACCGCGTACCCCTTCTGGCCCTTCGCCGTCGCGTCCACGACCGACGTCGGTGTGACCGGGTAGGCCGACAGCAGCCGGTCGTACTCGGCCTGCGTCACCGGAATCACCGTGCCGTGCCGGGGACTCGCGGGGAGCTGGTAGTTCTTGGACATGGTCCACTTGCCGGAGTCGAGGTCGGTGGTCTCGAAGGGGACGTAGCCCCGGCCGCCGTACTCGTCGATGAACAGGTACCACTTGTCCTCGGTGTTCGACTTGAACACCGTCGGCCCCTCACCGCGGTCGATCGAGCCGCTGCCGATGCAGTCCGAGACGAAGTCGTACGAGGTGTCCGTCAGCGTGGTCGACTTCTCGGCGGTGATGAACTTCGAGCAGGGGCTGGAGGAGGTGGGGTCCCGCTCGTCCTTGGTGTAGCGGTAGTAGGTGTCCTTGTGCTTCACGACGGTCGAGTCGATGACCGAGTAGCCGGGGTCGTCCCAGACCTTCGGCTCGCTGAAGGTGCGGAAGTCCTTGGTCGTCGCGTACAGCATCCTGTTGTACGTCGAGCCGGTGTGGTCGGGGTCGTCGTCGGCGTACAGCTTGGACGCCCAGAACACGACGTACGCGTCCAGCGTGTCGTCCCAGTAGGCCTCCGGGGCCCAGGTGTTGCCCGCGCTGTCCGGGGACACCTTCACCAGGCGCTGGTCGGTCCAGTTGACCAGGTCGGTGGACTCCCAGACCATGATGGACTTGCTGCCGTGTCGCTGGACGTGGTCCCAACTGCCGCTGGAATTGCGGTACATACGCAGGTCGGTGGCGATCAGATAGAACTTGTCGCCCTTGGGGGAGCGGATCACGAACGGGTCGCGCAGGCCCTTCTCGCCGATGGTGGAGGTGAGGACCGGCTTGCCCGCGTTCAGCTCTCGCCAGTGCAGCGGGTCGTTGCCGCGGCTGAGGGCGTAGCGGATCTGCTCGCCGTCGGCGGTGCCCTCACCGGTGAAGTAGGCGAAGAGATAGCCGGCGTACTTGGACTTGCTCACGGGCGGCGCTCCTGATTGCGCGGTGCCGGAGGGAGCGGTGACAAGGGTGAGGAGGAGGGCGAGACAGGCGACGAGCACGGCTCTGGGGCGCATGGGCAGTCCTGTAGGAGTGTGGGCGTTTCTGTTGGACGATGCGGCGGCCTTCGGAGTGTCACCAGTGGGAAACAGCACGTCAATCGGTAGGCATGAGATGGAGGGCGGCGAAAGTTTCGGTCGCTTTCGCCAAGGCCACGGCAACCTCTTCCGGTCATGGCGGCGACTGCATCGACGACCGGTTCTACGACTATCGGGTCGACGATGAACTCAACGGGCACACCGAAAGGCCCCGCCGGTCGTCACCGGCGGGGCCTTTCTTTGCCGGCCGAGGGGGGCTCAGGCCGGCGACTGCTGACCGAGGGGGGCTCAGATCAGCAGGTCCATGGGATCACTGGTACGTGATGTCAGACGCGGAGAATCGGCATTGCGTTGCGTCAGGGGCCATCCTTACGTCTCCTCGTCGCCACACGTGCGGAAAAGGTTGCCGCGTTCTCGGAACTTCTTTACGAATCGCCCTCGGACGCCGACTCGTCGCCCTCATGACGTGCGAAGTCGCCCGCCACGGACAGCTGTTGGCCCCCTGCGGCGGCCGTCGCCGCGTAGCCGTCGTCTCCCGCGTCGCGCCCGCCGCGCTCATGGTTGTACTGCCCGGCGAACACCCACTCGCCCTTCGGGACCGTACGGCCCTCCTTGAGCACCCAGGTGTAGACGAGGAAGCCGTCCCGCTCGCCGACGGTGAAGGTGAAGTCCTGCTCGGGCAGCGCACGCCAGGCGCCGGAGGAACTCACCCCGCCGGTCTGCTTCACCTTCAACTGGACGGTCAGCGCGGTGAGTTGCTCGTCCGTCCGGAGGGTCACATTGCTCTGTGCCCAGAAGTCGTTGCTGTGCGGGTCGACCGAGCCGTCCGACCAGAGCGGGCCGTCCTTCTCGCCGTTGGCGGGCGCCAGGGTGGCGGCGGGCGCGGACGGGGACGGCGATTCGGGGGTGCTCGGTTCCCCGGACTTCGGCGGCGCGCTCTGCGTCGGGTCCACCGGCGGGAGGGGGGCGCGGCTCGTCGCGTCCGGCGACGGCGTGGGCGTCGGCGAGACGGCGACCCTCTGCTGCGGGGAGGGTTCGTCGTTCACGGCGGAGGCGACCGCGTACCCGCCGACGGCCAGCACGCCGGCGACCGCGGCGGTGGCGCTGACGACCCGCACCCAGCCGAAGACCGGCGGGCGGGTGGCCCGGTGGTCGGGCCGGGTCTGCTCGGTCATGCCGCGCTCGACGCGGGCAAGGATGCGCGCGCGGTCGGGCTCGTGCTGTCCGGCCGCCTCGTGCAGCCGGGCGCGCAGCTCGTCGTGCACGTCCCGCCGCATGGTCATCGGTTCCTCCCTCCGGCGTCACTGGTGCGCGCCATCGCCGCGTGCACCCTCTGCGGAGCACCCTGTGTGCCGAGCAGTCTTTGCAGCTCGGCCATTCCCTTCGAGGTCTGGCTCTTCACCGTACCCACCGAGACACCCAGGGCGAGCGCCGTGTCCTTCTCCGAGAGGTCGAACGCATGCCGCAGCACCACACAGGCCCGTTTGCGGAACGGAAGTCTGTGCAACGCCTCCTGGACATCGACCACGCCCGCGACATCCGGGTTCTCCGTCTTCTCCTCGCGCTGCGACCAGAACAGGGCGACCCGCCGCCGCTCGCGGACCGCGCTGCGGATCCGGGTACGGGCGAGATTGGCGACGACTCCGCGGGCGTAGGCCACCGGATGATCGGCGGCGCGCACCCGGTCCCAGCGGTGCCACAGCGCCAGCAGCGCGTCCGCCGCCAGATCGTCGGCGGCGTCCGGTTCACCCGTCAACAGGTGGGCGAGACGGGACAGTTCGGTGTAGTGACGCTCGAAGAAGGCATGGAACTCCACGGAGGCGGCGTCGTCGACGACTGTGCCCACGGGCGACCTCTCCTGGCTCTGCGTGGCATGTGGAAGACGTGTGATCGTCCGGAGACCATCCGGTCGAGATGCGGAAGCCTAGCAGTGGTCGAACAACTGATTCGTACGAGGCTTCGAACGCCGTGTGGCAGGTCGCACGGTGAGAGCGGCCCTGATTCCGTAACACGGAGAAAACCTGAAACGGGTTCGACAGGGGAACAATCCAGCCAGCATCCGCACACTGATCAACCAGGCAGCAAGGAGTACCGGTCCATGTCCGATTCGCAGAAGGTGGCCGACCGGCCAAGTCCCGCGCCCTCCGCGGTGAGCAGCCTCGACCGGTTCTTCAAGATCTCCGAACGGGGCTCCACCTTCGGCCGTGAGATACGCGGCGGCTTCGCCACATTCTTCACGATGGCCTACATCCTTGTCCTGAATCCGATCATCCTCGGCAGCGCCAAGGACAAGTTCGGCGACCAGCTCGACCCCGTCCAACTCACCACCGCCACCGCCCTGGTGGCCGCGGTCATGACGATCATCATGGGCATCGGCGGCAATCTGCCCCTCGCCCTCGCCGCCGGCCTCGGCCTCAACGCGGTCGTCGCCTTCCAGATCGCCCCGCTGATGAGCTGGGACGACGCGATGGGCCTCATCGTCCTCGAAGGCCTGCTGATCTGCGTGTTGGTGCTGACCGGCCTGCGCGAGGCCGTCATGCACGCCATTCCGCAGCCGCTGAAGCAGGCGATCAGCGTCGGTATCGGCCTGTTCATCGCGTTCATCGGCTTCGTCGACGCCGGTTTCGTCAGCCGTATCCCCGACGCCGCCAACACCACCGTGCCGGTTCAGCTCGGTGGCACCGGCTCGCTCACCGGGTGGCCGATCCTCGTCTTCTGCCTCGGGGTTCTGCTCACCATCGCGCTTCTCGCCCGGAAGGTGAAGGGCGCGATCCTGATCAGCATCGTCGCCATGACGATCGTCGCGCTCATCATCAACTCGATCGCCGACGTCAAGGCCTGGGGGCTGACCACGCCGGAGTGGCCCGACAAGATCGTCGACACCCCCGACTTCGGACTCATCGGCCAGTTCAGCCTGTTCGGCGCGTTCAGCGCGACCGACGTGGGTGTCATCACGGTCATCCTGCTGATCTTCACGCTGATCCTGTCGGACTTCTTCGACACCATGGGCACGGTCGTCGGCATCAGCGCGGAGGCGGGTCTTCTGGACGAGCAGGGCAGGGTCCCGAACCTCGGCCGGGTCCTCCTCATCGACGGTGCGGCGGCGGTCGCGGGCGGCGCGGCGTCCGCGTCCTCCGCGACGTCGTACATCGAGTCGGCGGCGGGCGTCGGCGAGGGGGCGCGTACGGGCTTCTCGAACCTGGTCACCGGTGGGCTCTTCGCACTCGCCCTGTTCCTCACGCCGCTGCTGACCATAGTTCCGCTCCAGGCGGCGGCGCCTGCGCTGGTCGCCGTGGGCTTCCTGATGATGACTCAGGTCAAGCACATCGACTGGGACAAGTACGACATCGCCATCCCGGCGTTTCTCACCATCGCGGTGATGCCCTTCACTTACTCGATCACCAATGGCATCGGGGCGGGGTTCCTGGCGTATGTGGTGATCAAGTCGGTGCTGGGGAAGGCGAAGGATGTTCACTGGCTGCTGTGGGGGGCGTCGGTGTTGTTCCTGGTGTACTTCGCTATTGACCCCATTGAGCAGGTTCTCGGGGTGAAGTGAGGATTCGCTGCGCGGTCGGGTGCGGGTTCGTTGTGGCTGGTCGCGCCCACGCGGCGGAGCCGCATATTGATACAGCCCCGCGCCCCTGACGGGGCGCTACTCAACCGCCGCCTTCATCATTGCCTTGGCTACCGGGGCCGCCAGGCCGTTGCCGCTTACTTCGGACCTTGCCGCGTCCGACTGCTCGACCATCACCGCCACCGCGACCTCCTTGTCCCCGGCCTTCGCGTAGGACGTGAACCAGGCATACGGTGTCTTGCTGTTGTTCTCGCCGTGCTGGGCCGTGCCGGTCTTGCCGCCTACCGTGGCGCCCGATATCTGGGCGTTGGTGCCGGTGCCCTTGGAGACGACCGTTTCCATCGCGGACTGCAATTGTTCGGCCGTGTCGGAGCTGACGATGCGGGTGGTGTCGGTCTTGTCGTCGTAGTTCTCCAGTGCGTTGCCGCCGCTGTCGGTGATCTCGGAGACCATGTGCGGGGTGACCATCTCGCCGCCGTTGGCTATGGCGGCGGACACCATGGCCATCTGCAATGGCGTGGCCGTGACGTCGAACTGGCCGATGCCCGTCAGGGCGGTCTGCGCCTTGTCCATCCCGGACGGGTAGACGCTGGGATAGGCCCGCACGGGTATGTCCTGGGTCTCGTCGTTGAAGCCGAACTTCTCGGCCATGGCCTTCAGCTTGTCCTGGCCGAGGTCGACGGCCATCTTGCCGAACACGTTGTTGCAGGAGTACTGCAGCGCGGTGCGGATGGTGGCGTTCTTGCAGGGGGCGGACGCGTTCTCGTTCTCCAGGGCCCTCGTCGTGCCCGGCAGGGGGTACGGGTTGGGGCTGTCCGTCTTCTCGTCGACCGACGAGTACAGCCCGTCCTCCAGCGCGGCAGCCGCGACGACCAGCTTGAAGGTCGAGCCCGGCGGCAGCGGCTGGCGCAGGGCGCGGTTCGTGAGCGGCTTGTCGGAGTCCGCGTTGAGCTTCTTCCAGGCCGTCCCGGCGGTGTCCGCGTCGGTCAGCGACGTCGGGTCGTACGACGGGGTCGACACGACCGCCAGGATCTTGCCGGTCGTCGGGTCGATCGCGACGGCCGCGCCCTTCTTGTCGCCGAGCGCGTCGTACGCCGCCTTCTGCACGGCCGGGTCGATCGTCGTGACCACGTTGCCCGGATCGGCCCGCTTGTCGGTGACCGTGTCCATCAGGGTCTTCAGCCGGGTGTCCGTGCCGTTGAGCAGATCCTGGTAGATGCCCTCCAACTGCGTGGGCGCGTAGCTCTGCGAGGCGTAGCCCGTCACCGCGGCGTACAGCTCGCCGTCGGTGTACGTGCGCTTGTACGCGAGGTCGCTGCCCTTCGTCCGTGCCGAGCCGGTGATCGACTCACCGGCCACGATGATGTTCCCGAGCGGCGACGAGTACGTCTCGATCGCATTCCGCCGGTTCTTGCTGTCGTCCGCGAGTGCCTGGCCGTCGTAGAACTGCACCCAGGTCGCCCTGACCAGCAGAGCGAACACCAGCAGCAGCGCGAAGACCGATGCGCGCCTGATCGTCTTGTTCATCCCGCCAAGAAGACGACCGAGGCGTTGCGGATCGTTCCGTTCCGCCCGTATTTCTCATCGGGTGTTCATGAAGCCGGCCGCGGCGACTTCAGGAATCCCGCTTCGTACGCGGCGATCACCGCCTGCGTACGGTCCCGCGTGCCGGTCTTCGCCAGGACCGCCGCCACGTGCGTCTTCACGGTGGCCGGGCCGACCTCCATGTGCCGCGCGATCTCCGCGTTGGTCAGTCCGGCCGCCATGAGCCGCAGCACCTCGCTCTCCCGTCCGGTGAGCTTCGCCACCCAGGCGGGCGGAGCGGTGTGCACGCGCGCGTGCTCGGTCGCGAGGGTCCGTACGGCGGACGGGAACAGCAGGCTGTCGCTGCGTGCGACCAGCCGTACCGCCTGCACGAGCGTGTCGGCGTCCGCCCGCTTGAGCAGGAACCCGGCGGCTCCGGCGCGCAGGGCGTCGTACACATAGGAGTCGTTCTCGAAGGTGGTGACGACGACGATGCGGGGTGGTGCGTCGAGCGTCGCGAGGATCTGTTCGGTGGCCCTGATGCCGTCTGCCTCCGGCATGCGGACGTCCATGAGGACTACGTCGGGTAGGAGGTCCCGTACGACCGACACCGCCTCCGCGCCGGTCGCCGCCTCGCCGATGACCGCCATGTCCGGCTCGGCGGAGAGGATCGCGCGCAGGGCTGTGCGGACCATGCGCTCGTCGTCGGCGAGGACGACACGGATCGTCGGGCTGGTCATGCGGGGCCCTTTCTCGGCAGGCGTACGTGCAGGCGCCAGGTGTCTTCGACGGGGCCTGCGTGTGCGGTGCCGCCGAGTAGGCGGGCTCGGTCGGTTATGCCGTGCAGTCCATGGTGCCCGCGGGGGCGCTCCGCCGGACGTCGTTTGTCTGCGGGTTCGTTGTGGCTGGTCGCGCAGTTCCCCGCGCCCCTTTGGGGCGCTCCACCGAGGTCTCTCAGTGGGTTCTCCAGGGCGATGTCCAGGTGGCCGCCCGTGGCCTCGATGTGCAGGGTCACTTGCTTGTCGTCGGCGTGCTTGAGGGCGTTGCTCAGCCCCTCCTGCACGATGCGGTAGGCCTCGCGGGAGACGACCGGCGGGAGGGTCTCGGGGGCGACGTCGATCGTGGTCGTGATGCGCAGGCCGGCCGTGCGGGTGCGGTGTAGGAGGTCGTCGAGGTCAGCGGCGAGCGTCGGGGCCGGGACGGTCGAGTCGCCGTTCCTCAACACGCCCAGGACGGCGTCTAGTTCGGTCACCGTGCGGCGGGTGGTGTCCTCGATCGCGGCCAGGGCCTCGCGGACGAAGTCCGGGTTGGTGTCGAGGACGCGGCGGGCCGCGCTCGCCTGGAGGGTGACGGCGCTCAGGGCGTGGCCGACGGAGTCGTGCAGTTCGCGGGCGAGCCGGTTGCGTACGGCGAGGTCGGCGGCGCGTGCCTCGGCGGCTGCGAGCCGGTCCTCGGGCGTGGGGCCGAGCAGGGCGGGCGCCCAGCGGGCGAGCAGCGCCCCGGACGCGGCCGCGCACGCGGCGAGCGCTACGAGCACCGCCGCTCCCGCGACCGGTGCGAGCGTCAACGCCCAGGTGTGGTCGAGTGCTTCGGGCAGCCCGAGCCGGGGGTCGCGCAGCCCGGCGAAGATGGGCAGCACGATCAGCACGACCGCGAACGGCGGTACCGCGAGCGACATCCCGGCGATGATCCCGCCGAAACCGAGATGCAGCGTGAACCAGGCCGCCGCACGCCCCTTCGCGGACCGGCTCCGTGCGGGCCCGTCGGCGAGCCGGTCGTCGTCCACACCGCACAGCGACCGCACGGCGGCGACCTCGAGCGGCCGGGTCAGCGGGAACAGGGAGGTGAGGGCGGCGATGGGCAACCCCAGGGCGAACGAGGCGAGTTGGAGGGTGAAGGAACCGAACACGTTCGTGGAGCCGGTCGCCGGGCCGACGGCCAACGAGCCGACGAGGACGTACGGCATCGCGAGCGCGCCGCCGAGGATCAGATGGATCCAGCGGCGGCGGGCCCGACGGCCGAACAGGAACCGGGCGATCGTGCTCACGCCGGTTGCTTCGCCGCGGCGGAAGAGCCGTCCCTCGTCCCGGCGGACCGCTCCGCGAGGAAGTGGGCGCCGAGGGTCGCCACCAGGACGCCGACGGTCATCTGGCCAGCGTAGGCGAGGTGCATCACCGGCGTCGGGCGGTCGGCGATGTCGTCGACCCCCGTCAGGGACGCGAGCGCCAGCCAGCCGCCCCAGCAGGCGGCGGCACCCGAACCGACCCAGGCGAGGGCGAGCGGCGTCTTCACGGGCAGCGCCGGGGCGCTCCGGAAGGCGAGCAGCCAGGCGCCGGCCACGGCGGCGGCGAGGAAGAGGGCCGTCATGGCTTCCAGGACGTAGAAGTCGGAGGTCCGGTCGCCGGCCCGTCCCGCACTGAGCCCGGCCGTACCGCCGAAGGCCCACAGCAGGTGCAGGGTGAGCGGCAGCAGGGCGAGTACGGCGGCGGCGCCCGCGGTGACGCGCTGGGCGGCGCCGACCGTACCGCGGGGCAGCTCCCACACGCGTCCATGCCACAGGTGGCCCCAGCGGTCGCGGGCGTACAGCACGAACAGGGTGCCGAGGGCCAGTCCCTGCGCGATGAACCCGGTGTACACGACCCCGAACACCCACTCGTCGAGGAAGGGCTCACGCCCGGTGCCGGCGGCCGTGGACACGCTCCCGCCGAGCGCCCTCACGAGGAGCTGCAACGGAAACCCGGTCATGATCGGCGCGAGCAGCCCGGTCGCGACCCACACCGGAAACGCCGGCAGCCACGCGGGCACCCGCAGCCCCCACGGCCGGGTCAGCACGAGCGCCAGCACGATGACGGCGCTGTCCAGCACCACGGAGATGCTGTTGGCGACCGCCATGGACGTCCGGTGCTCCAGCAGCGAACCGCCGTCCGGAATCCCCACTCGGCTCCCGGCGACCCAGGCGACCTCGAGGGCGAGATACGGCACGCAGGAGGCGACGGCGACGGCACGGAGGAGCCGGCGGGGCTTGGTGGCGACGAGTGACGGGGTCATACGTCCACGCTGCCGTGCGGAGCCCGACCGGCACGTCCTGCGCCACGACGATCCGCCTCCGCCGGACGGGGGAGGGGCCTCAGCCAGAGCCTCAGCCCGAGCCGCGGCCCCGCGCCTCAACCCTCCAGCGTCAGCACGACCTCGTCGATCTCCTCGCCTCGCGCGTTCGCGAAACCCCTTTCCCGGGCCGTCAGCCGGAAGCCGCACTTCTCCAGCACGCGCAGCGACCCCGCGTTGTCCGCCGCGGCCCGTGCGTACAACGGGCGTTCAGGGGCCTGAATCAGCAGCACCCGGAGGGCCGCCGTGGCGACACCCCGTCCCCAGTACGCCCGGTCGACCCAGTACGTCACCTCACGCTCGTCCGGCTCCCCGTACACCGCCGCGTGCCCCACCACGTCACCGTCCGCCAGGACCGTACGGTGCAGGACGCCGGCCGAGGACCGGATCCGCTTCCAGTGGGCGTCGAAGGCGTCCCGGTCGGCCGGGTCCTTCGGGGTGAAGGCCGCCATCCACAGGGCCTCCGGGTCGTTCATCTGCCGGTAGAAGACGGGCAGATCGCTGTCGTGAACCTCGCGGAGTTCCACATTCATGGCGTCAGAGCCTACGGGTGGCCAGTGTCAGCCGGTCCCGTGCGTCGAACAGCGCGTCCTTCACCATCTGCTCATGGGCCGGGGTCAGCCGCGCCACCGGTACCGAGCAGCTGATCGCGTCCCGGGCCGGGGTGCGGTACGGGATCGCGACGCCGAAGCAGCGCAGCCCCAGCGTGTTCTCCTCGCGGTCGACGGCGAAGCCCTGCTCCCGGACCTGGTGCAGCTCCTCGATGAGCTTCTCGCGGTCGGTGATCGTGTTCTCGGTGAGGGCGGGCAGCGTCTCCGGGAGCATCTTGCGGACCTGTTCGTCCGTGTACGTGCTCAGCAGCGCCTTGCCGAGGGAGGTGGAGTGGGCCGGGAGGCGGCGGCCGACCCTCGTGAAGGGGCGCAGGTAGTGCTGGGACTGGCGGGTGGCCAGGTAGACGACGTTCGTGCCGTCCAGACGGGCCAAGTGGATGGTTTCCGTCGTGTCGTCCGACAGGCGGTCCAGCGTCGGACGGGCCGCCGTGACCACCTCGTCCCCGTCGATGTACGACGTACCGACCAGCAGTGCCCGTACGCCGATCCCGTACCGCGTGCCCGTCGCGTCCGTCTCCACCCAGCCCAGCTCGACCAGCGTGCGCAGCAGCATGTAGAGGCTGGACTTGGGGTACCCGACGGCCTCCTGGACCGCCGCGAGGGAGTGCATTCCGGGGCGTCCGGCGAAATACTCGAGCAGTTCAACAGTCCTTACCGCGGACTTGACCTGCGCTCCGCCCCCCGTCTCGCCAGCCGACATCGCCCTTGACCCCTTCGTTCGACGGGAAATAGTCTCCAACAGCATATTCACCATCAGAGACAGCGTTCAGCATATCGAACGACCCTGGTGAATGACCCAGTACTGCGGCATTACATATGTGGAGGGACCCGCGGTGGCAGCAGCACCAGTCTGGAGTGTCGACCCCCGAACCGGGAAGCAGCGGGAACAGGTTGCGGTGGAGGCCACAGCCCAGGAGGTGGACGCCGCCGTCCGTGCCGCGCACGACGCGCGTGGCGCCCTGGCCGACCGCACGGTCCGCTCGGCCTTCCTGCGGACCGCCGCCGACCGGCTCGAGGCGGCCAAGGATCAGCTCGTCGAGGCCGCCGACGCCGAGACCGCGCTCGGCCCGGTCCGGCTGACCGGGGAACTCGCGCGCACCTGCTACCAGCTGCGTGCCTTCGCCGACATCGTCGACGAGGGCGCCTTCCTCGACGTCGTCATCAACCACCCCGACGCCACCGCGACCCCGCCGATCCCGGACCTGCGCCGCTACAAGGTGCCCCTCGGCGTCGTCGCCGTCTACTCGGCGTCCAACTTCCCCTTCGCCTTCTCGGTCGCCGGCGGCGACACCGCGAGCGCGCTGGGCGCGGGCTGCCCGGTGGTCGTCAAGGCACACCCCGACCACCCGGGCCTGTCCGAGCTGGTCGCGGCCGTGCTGCGGTCCGCCGCCGCGGCGCACGGCATCCCCGCGGGCGTCGTGGGCCTCGTCCACGGCTTCGAGGCGGGCATCGAGCTGATCAAGCACCCGCAGGTCGCCGCGGCCGGGTTCACCGGTTCGGTACGAGGCGGGCGTGCCCTGTTCGACGCGGCTGCCGCGCGGCCGGTCCCGATCCCCTTCCACGGCGAGCTGGGTTCGCTGAACCCCGTGCTCATCACCGAGGCCGCCGCCGCCGAGCGTGCGGAAGCCATCGGCACGGGGCTGGCCGGTTCGATGACGCTGGGCGTCGGACAGTTCTGCGTGAAGCCCGGGCTCGTGCTGGCGCCGCAGGGCGCGGCGGGCGACCGGCTGCTCAAGTCGCTGACGGAGGCGGTCAGCGACACGGAGGCGGGCGTTCTGCTCGATCACCGGATGCGCGACAACTTCGTGGCCGGGGTCGCCGAGCGGGCCGAACTGCCCGACGTGGACTCGCCGGTGACGCCGGGCGCGGGTGGGGAGCACACCGTCAGTGCGGGGTTCCTCACGGTGCCTGCCGAGAAGCTGACCAGCGAGGGGGCGTACGACCTGCTGCTGGAGGAGTGCTTCGGGCCGGTCACCGTGGTGGCCCGCTACGAGGACGAGGCCGAGGCGAAGGGCGTGCTGTCCCGGCTGCCGGGGAATCTGACGGCGACGGTTCATCTGTCGTCGGAGGAGGCGGCGGGGGAGGGGCGTGGGCCCGAGCTGCTGGCCGATCTGACGCCGCTGGCCGGCCGGGTGCTGGTGAATGGGTGGCCGACGGGGGTCGCGGTGGCGCCCGCGCAGCATCATGGAGGGCCCTACCCGGCTACGACGTCGACCTCTACTTCGGTGGGCGGTACGGCTATTGAGCGGTGGTTGCGGCCGGTTGTTTATCAGGGGGCGCCTGAGGCGCTGCTTCCTGCGGAGCTTCGGGATGGGAATCCGCTGGGGTTGCCTCGGCGGTTCAACGGCAGTCTGGAGCGGTAGCGCCGTTGGGGGTGCGGTTGTCTGCGGGCTGCGGGTTCGTTGTGGCTTGTCGCGCAGTTCCCCGCGCCCCTTAAGGCGTTGCAGCCCCTGAGACACTTGGTGGATGGACGTGGAACTTCCCGAACTGCCTTTCCCCCTCCATACCTACGGACCCGACGGGCACTGGGCCTATGAGGACGGCATCCTCAGTGGGTGGGCCGGGGCCCGGCAGGATCGGTTCGTGTCGCCCACCGGTGAGGCGTTGGATCCCGCCTCTGACGCGCCGCGGCTGTTGGGGGCGCCCGTCGGGGACTTTCAGCTGATCGCTCGGGTCACCGTCGGGTTTGCCGCGGCCTTTGACGCGGGGGTGTTGTACGTCCATGTCGGGGAGCGGGCCTGGGCGAAGCTGTGTCTGGAGTACTCCCCGGATGTGCCCACCGTGTGCACGGTGGTCACCCGGGGGCACTCCGATGACGCCAACTCCTTCACTGTGGAGGGCAGTTCGGTCTGGCTCCGGGTGAGCCGGACCGGCCGTTCCTTCGCCTTCCATGCCTCCCGTGACGGTGAACGCTGGACCTTCGTGCGGCTGTTCACGCTGGGCGACGCGGCGGAGACGGGCTCCGCCCTGGTCGGCTTCATGACGCAGTCGCCGATGGGAGAGGGCTGTGTGGTGACGTACGACCACATCGAGTTCAGGACCGACTGGCCGAAGGATCTGAGGGACGGCAGCTGAGCAGCAGGGTCGCGCTGATCCCGAGGCTCAACCGCATACCGGCCACGAAACCGTCGGAGATCAGCGTCCCGAACGCGGCGATCCCCAGGGCTCCGGCCATCTGCCGCGCCGAGTTGAGCACGCCGCGGTCAGCGGCGACACCGTCAGGGCGCAGCCCAGTGCCATGGGGACGAGGAGCAGGGCCACCAGGGGGACGACCGGGTGAGGTCGGCGTGCCTCGATCCTGACGAACGCGACAGCGGCGACCACTGCCATGGCCGGCGCCGCCCATCCCGCCGTGCCGCCCTCGATCACCGCGAAGGTCAGTGCCGTGAGCGCCGCCACCGCCGTCACCTGGCCGGGCAGGTCGAGCGGTGCCGGGCGGCGCCGTGAGCGCGGGGCCCGCACCAGCAGTACGAGGATCAGGGCACCGACCGGCAGGTTGACGAAGAAGATCCCGCGCCAGTCCCAGGCCGTCGTCAGCGCACTGCCCGCCACCGAACCGCCCGTGGCCCACACGGCCACCGCGCGGGCCCGTCGCGCCGGATCGGCGTACGCCTGCCGCACCAGCGCGAGCGAGGCCGGCAGGACCACGGCCGCCGCCACGCCCTGCACCGTCCGCGCGCCGATCAGGGTGGCCAGATTCGGCGCCAGGCCACAGGCCGCCGAGGCGAGCGTGGAAGGAACTCCTGGAAACCACCTCCCTGCCCATGGACCAGGTGGCCCGCTCCTGCGGCCTGGGCATCGCCGACTCCCTCCGCGCCCACGTGGTCCGCCGCACCGGCCTCGCCCCGAGCGCCTACCGGGCCCAGTTCAGCCGCCTCCAGCGGGAGAGGCGCGCCGGTGTCGAGAGCGTCGACACCGGCTGGAGCGCCTCGGAGGCGACCAGGAAAACACGGAACCGCGACGGCGGCCGGCACGTCCTCGGTGGCATGATCAGGGAGCCGCTGACCGGAAACCGAGTGATCCGTACGGTCCTGCCCGCCGAGGCGGACACCGTCGCCGCACTGCATGCGCGGGCCCGGGCGACGTACTACCCGGGCGGTGTCCCGGATGACGGCACCGACTGGATCGCCGCCTGGCGGGGCGTGATCCGGCGGCCGGACGCCCATGTGCTGTGTGCCGTCGAGTGCGGCCGTATCGTCGGCGTCGCGTCCTTCCGCACCCCCGAGGGAGCCCCCGCGGAATCGGTCAGGCTGTTCCAGTTCCATGTCGACCCCGACCACTGGGGCTCCGGCATCGGCACGGCCCTGCACACGGCCTGTGTCGAGCAGTGGCGAGTCGATCGCAAGCGCACCGCCGTACTCGATGTGCATGTCGACAACCAGCGGGCTCGGGCCTTCTACGGGCGCCGGGGCTGGGTCGCGGAGCCGTTCGACGGGAGCCGTCATCTGCGGCTGCACCTCACGACCGGCTGGGAATGAAAACGACCGCTTGAATGTTCACACACTCCGGCGGAGGGAGTCTCCGTTCCCGTACGACCTGGAGAGAGCCGAGACATGCGCGTCGAGATCTGGAGCGACATCGCCTGCCCCTGGTGCTACGTCGGCAAGGCCCGTTTCGAGAAGGCGCTCGCGGCCTTCCCGCACCGGGACGAGGTCGAGGTGGTGCACCGGTCCTTCGAGCTGGACCCCGGCCGGGCCAAGGGCGACACCCAGCCCGTGATCACGATGCTCACCAAGAAGTACGGCATGAGCGAGGCCCAGGCGCAGGCCGGGGAGGACAACCTCGGTGCGCAGGCCGCCGCGGAGGGACTCGACTACCGCACCCGCGGCCGGGACCACGGCAACACCTTCGACCTGCACCGGCTGCTCCACTTCGCCAAGGAACAGGGTCGGCAGGACGAACTGATCCAGGTCTTCTACCGGGCCAACTTCGCCGAGGAGCGCTCCCTCTTCTCCGAGGGCGACGAACGGCTGGTGGAGCTGGCCGTGGAGGCCGGACTCCTCGCGGCCGACGTGCGCAAGATCCTCGCCGACCCGGAGGCGTACGCCGACGATGTCCGTGCCGACGAGCGCGAGGCCGCCGAACTGGGCGCGAACGGCGTGCCCTTCTTCGTCCTCGACCGCAAGTACGGCGTCTCCGGCGCCCAGCCCCCCGAGGCCTTCGCCCAGGCCCTGACCCAGGCGTGGGGCGAGCGGCCCTCGCTCAAGCTCGTCGGCGAGGGAGCCGAGGCAGAGGCCTGCGGTCCCGAGGGCTGCGCGGTGCCCCAGGACTGACATCAGCACTGAGCTCGCAGGTCAGGGACGATGTATAAGCGTTCCTTCGCGGTACCACGCAAAAATACGCAATGGACTACGACTTCATCGGGGCCCAGAGTGGACCCATGGAGACCTTCGAGAGCCTGGTCCGTTCCGAGTTCGCCCCGAAGAGCACCTACCTCAACACCGCAAGCACCGGGCTGATGCCGACCCGGACGGTGGCCGCCGTGCGGACCGCCGTGGAGGCCTCGGCTGCCGGGCGGCCGACCGACATGTTCGCCGACGTCGAGGCCGCCCGCGCCTCCTTCGCGCGTCTGACCCGGGTGCCCGACCGCCGGGTGGCGGCGGGCGCCTCGGTCGCCGTCTACACCGGCCTGATCGCCGCCTCCCTGCCCGAGGGCGCCGAAGTCCTCACCGCCGAGGCCGACTTCAGCTCCACGGTGACCCCGTTCCACATCCGCGGCGACCTCAAGGTGCGCACGGTGCCGCTGGAGCGGATCGCCGACTCCGTACGGCCCGGCACCGCGCTGGTCGCGGTGAGTGCCGCGCAGTCGGCCGACGGCCGGATCGCCGACCTGCCCGCGATCCGCGCCGCCGCGCAGCAGCACGGGGCGCGTACCTACATCGACGCGTCCCAGGCCACCGGCTGGCTGGACCTGGACGCGGACGACTACGACTACGTCTCCTCCGTCGCCTTCAAGTGGCTCGTCTGCCCGCGCGGCGTCGCCTTCCTGGTCGTCCCGGAGGATCTCGGCGGTCTCGCCCCGGTCTTCGCCGGCTGGGTCGCGGGGGAGGAGCCCTGGGACAGCTGCTACGGCCCGGTCGAGGAACTCGCCCACTCCGCACGGCGGTTCGACGAGAGCCCGGCACTCTTCGCCTACGCCGGCGCCCGCCACTCCCTCGCCCTGCTGGAGGAGATCGGCGTGGACGCCGTACGCGCCCACGACCTGGCCCTCGCCGACCGCTTCCGCACCGGTCTCGCCACCCTCGGCCACGAACCCGTGCCCGCCCCCGGCTCGGCGATCGTCTCCGTGCCCGGTCTGGGCCACCGCCGGCCCGAGCTGAGCAGCGCCGGAATCGAGGTCTCCGACCGCGCGGGCAACCTGCGCGCGGCCTTCCATCTGTACAACACGACGGCCGACGTCGACCGCCTGCTGGACGCCCTGTCTTCCTGAACCAACCGGCCTGGTAAGATCAACGGCGGCCGAGGAGACGGCCTGTGTGAGTCAACCGCATCGGGTGCTGCCCGCCAGATCTTTGGTACAGCACCTGCGGCAGCCCGCCGACCTGCGGGCCTCTGCTCACCGAACTCCGGACCGGCTCCGAGCAACCCCGGATGAGACACCGCGAGGTGACCACGCCGGAGCGCCCGGACCAGCCGACCGGATGCAGTCCGTATCTCCTTCGGGAACTGCGGATCAAGTCTTAGGAAGGGCACCAGGGGTCCGTCCGCCGTCCGTGATGCGCGCCGGGGCAGCCTGCGCACCTGGCTGTCCCTGCTCGTCCACCGGCGGGCCGTGGACTGGGTGCGCAGCGAGGCCCGGCACCGCAAGGACGCCCGCGCCGACGACTCCGCGCTGCACGCCATCCCCGACGCCGGACCCGGCCCCGACGAGACGGTCGTCGACCGGGAGCGCTCCCTGCTGCTGCACTCCGCGCTCGCCGAACTACCGCAGCCGCAACGGGAGGTCGTGCACCTCGCCTACTTCGCGGGCCGCACCTACCGGCAGGCCGCGGCGGAACTGGGGATACCCGAGGGCACGGCCAAGACCCGGCTGCGCACCGCCCTGCGCACCTTGGCGGAAACTTTGGCCGACCCGCCCGATCCGGCGCTCGAAAGGGGCGCATGATGGCGGGAGGGGTACTCGCAACGAACAGGCACAACGAACAGGCGGGGGAGGAGGCGCGCGATGACCGACGATCATGAGGCGGTACGTGACCTGCTCGTCGCCTGGGGCTTCGGGGTCCTCGACCCGGCCGACGAGCAGACCGTCCGGACGCACCTGGCGGGGTGCGAGAGCTGCGCGGCGGAGGCGGCACGGCTGCGGGGGACGGTACGACTCCTGGACGGGCCGCCGCTGAACGCTCCCGCGCGGCCGGCCGACGGTGCGCTCTCCCTCGCCCTGCGTACCCGCCCGGCCGCCTTCCGAGCCGCCGGACACGCCGCCCCCTACGCCGCCACCGTCGCCGGGCTCAAGGCTCTGCTGCCCGAACTGGAGGGCCGGTGGGCCACACCGGTCGTGCACGACTGGGACGCGCATGCCACCGTCGCCCACCTCCTTGCCGCCGACGAGCACCTGGCAGGCCGGCTGGGCGTCGAGGCGTGCGTGCCGCCCTCGCGGATCGAGGAGGGCACGCCCTGGCAGGACGCCTGGAACCGCCGTACCGCCGATGTCATCGCCCACGAGCACGGTCGTACGCCCCAGGAGACCGTGGCCGAATGGGCCGCGCAGGCGGACGCGCTGCTCGGCACGCCCGAGGCCCGCGACGCCGAACTCGCCGCACGCGCCATGATGTTGATGGGGATGCGGCTGCCCATCGCCGATCACTTCCTGGTACGCGCCTTCGAGACGTGGATCCACACCGACGACATCGGCCGCGCCCTCGGCCTAGCGGTCCCGCCGCCGCCCCAGGAGCACTTGGGGCAGCTGGTCCGCCTCGCCGTCCGTGTCCTCGGCCTGTCCCTCGGACCCACCGCGCCCCCGGTGCTGTTCTCGGTCACCGGGGGCGAGGAGTGGGTACTGGGTTCCGATGCCGAGCCCGTACAGGCCGAACTCACTCTCGATCCCGTCGACTTCTGCCTGCTCGTCGGCGGGCGGTACGCGCCGGAGACGGTGCCGAGGGGAGAAACAGGCGACGCGGCCGCCGTACGGAACGTACTGGAGCGGGCCGCGTCGCTGTCGTGGCTGTGAGAGTCACTTCACCGGCGTGAAGTCCCGCGCCCCGATGAACTCCGGCCGCCGAATCGGCGCCGCGAACGGCTCGACCGCCGCGTTCTCCACGCTGTTGAACACGATGAACACGTTGCTGCGCGGGAACGGCGTGATGTTGTCGCCCGACCCGTGCATGCAGTTGCAGTCGAACCAGGTCGCCGAACCCGCCCGGCCGGTGAACAGCTTGATGCCGTACTGGCCGGCCAGCGAGGTCAGCGCCTCGTCGGACGGGGTGCCCGCGTCCTGCATCTGGAGGGACTGCTTGTAGTTGTCCTTCGGTGTGGCCCCCGCACACCCGAGGAACGTCCTGTGCGACCCCGGCATGATCATGAGGCCGCCGTTGGTGTCGTAGTTCTCGGTCAGCGCGATCGAGACGGACACCGTGCGCATGTTCGGCAGACCGTCCTCGGCGTGCCAGGTCTCGAAGTCGGAGTGCCAGTAGAAGCCGCTGGCCCCGAAGCCCGGCTTGACGTTGATCCGCGACTGGTGGACGTACACGTCCGAGCCGAGGATCTGCCGGGCCCGTCCGACGACCCGCTCGTCCCGCACCAGCGCGGCGAACACCTCGCTGATCCGGTGCACTTCGAAGACCGAGCGGATCTCCTGGGACTTGGGCTCGACGATGGACCGCTCGTCGGCGCGGATCGCCGGGTCGGTGACGAGCCGCTCCAGCTCCTGCCGGTAGACGGTGACTTCGTCCTCGGTGATGATCTGCTCGAGAGCGAAGAAGCCGTCCCGCTCGAACACCTGGAGATCGGCCGCCGAGAAGGGGCCCGGCGCGCCCGGAGCCGACCAGACGACCGGGTCCTGGCGGGGTACGGCCACCTCGGCGGCGCCTCGGGTGGGGTACAGGTCCGTGATCGTGGTCATGAGGTGTCAGCCCTCCTCGGTCAGCAGCGGGTATACGCCGTTCTCGTCATGGTCCTCCCGGCCGGTCACGGGCGGGTTGAAGACACAGATGCAGCGGAAGTCCTCCTTGATCCGCATCGTGTGCCGCTCGTGGCCGTCGAGGAGGTACATGGTCCCGGGCGTGATCGTGTACTTCCGCCCGGTCTCGTCGTCGGTCAGCTCGGCCTCGCCCTGCACGCATACGACGGCCTCGATGTGGTTCGCGTACCACATCGACGTCTCCGTACCCGCGTACAGGATCGTCTCGTGCAGGGAGAAGCCGACCTTCTCCTTGGCGAGGACGATGCGCTTGCTCTCCCAGGTGCCGGACGCGGATTTCATATGCCGGTCGGTGCCTTCGATGTCCTTGAACGAACGGACGATCACGGTGCTCAACAGCTCCTTGTCTCGGGGTGATTCACACGGTTTCGCGTACGGCACGAGCGAGGACGCGCAGGCCCTCGTCGAGCTCTTCGGGGGTGATGGTGAGGGCGGGCAGCAGCTTGACGACCTCGCTCTCGGGGCCGGACGTCTCGATGAGCAGCCCGAGTTCGAAGGCACGCTTCGCGATCCGGTCGGCGCGGTCCTTGTCGTGGAACTCCATGCCCCACACCAGACCGCGACCGCGGTACTCCTTGACGTCGGCCAGGTTCTCCTCGGTGATCGAGATCAGCGCCTGCTCGATCTGCTCACCGCGGGCCCGGGTCTGCTTCTCCATCGCGGACCCGTCGGCCCAGTACGCCTCCAGGGCCGCGGTGGCCGTGACGAAGGCGGGGTTGTTGCCGCGGAAGGTGCCGTTGTGCTCGCCCGGCTCCCAGATGTCCAGCTCGGGCTTGAACAGGCACAGCGACATCGGCAGCCCGTAGCCGCTGATGGACTTGGACACGGTCACGATGTCGGGCGTGATGCCCGCCTCCTCGAAGGAGAAGAACGCCCCCGTACGTCCGCAGCCCATCTGGATGTCGTCGACGATGAGCAGCATGTCCTGCCGCTCGCACAGCTCGGACAGCGCCCGCAGCCACTGCGGGCGGGCCACGTTGATGCCGCCCTCGCCCTGCACGGTCTCGACGATCACGGCGGCGGGCTTGTTGAGCCCGGAGCCCTGGTCCTCGAGCAGCCGCTCGAACCACAGGAAGTCCTCGACCGTGCCGTCGAAGTAGTTGTCGAACGGCATCGGCGTCCCGTGCACCAGCGGGACCCCCGCGCCGGCCCGCTTGAAGGCGTTACCGGTCACGGCGAGCGACCCCAGCGACATGCCGTGGAAGGCGTTGGTGAACGACACGATGGCCTCGCGGCCCTTCACCTTCCGCGCCAGCTTCAGCGCGGACTCCACGGCGTTGGTGCCGGTCGGGCCCGGGAACATGACCTTGAACGGCAGGTCACGCGGGCGCAGGACGAGGTCCTGGAAGGTCTGCAGGAAGGTGCGCTTGGCGGTGGTCGACATGTCGAGCCCGTGCGTGACGCCGTCCCGCTCCAGGTAGTCGATCAACGCCCGTTTCAGCACGGGGTTGTTGTGCCCGTAGTTCAGGGATCCGGCGCCGGCGAAGAAGTCCAGGTACTCGTGGCCGTCCTCGTCGTACATACGGCTGCCCTGCGCGCGGTCGAAGACGGTGGGCCAGCCGCGGCAGTAGCTGCGTACCTCGGACTCCAGGGTCTCGAAGACGCTGAGGTCGGGCTGGGTGATGGTCACGACGAATCGCTCCTCGAAGCGTAAGAGTGTGGGGGAGGTCAGAGGGACAGGGGCCCGATGCGGTACAGCACTTCGGGATCGTGCGGACCGTCGGGGAACTGCCCCGCCTCGAACAGGACTTCACGCTCGACGCGCGCACCGTGGCGTTCGGCGTACGAGGTGAAGAGCCGCTCGGACGCGGTGTTGCCCGGCGTGATGGTGGTCTCGACGTCGGTCAGCGGGCGCTCGGCCGCGACGCGCGCGGTGAGCCCGTCCAGCAGCCGGGCGGCCAGCCCCTGTCCCCGGTGCTCGGAGTCGACGGCCACCTGCCACACCAGCAGGGTCCGCGGGCGCTCGGGCCGCACATACCCGGTGACGAAGCCGACGGGCCTTCCGTCGGCGGCGCGCGCCACGGCCGACGTACCGGCGAAGTCACGGCACCACAGCAGATAGCTGTACGAGGAGTTGAGGTCGAGCTTCCCCGAGTCTCTGGCGATTCGCCAGAGCGCGGCGCCGTCCGACACCGCCGGACGGTCGATGTGCAGGTCTGCGTGCAAGTCTGCTTGTGCGGCAGTCATGCGAATTGAATTTACCGAGGGAAAATCCGAATTGCATGGCCGGACGGGGTTACGTGTCGGCGGTTCATGTGTTATCGCGCGGGCGTGAGCGGATGCATGGAAGTGAGGGGTTTGGTGCGATTTGACCTGCGCATAACGGGCAAATCGACGGTGATGTGTAACGCGTCACAACCATGCAACCCTCGCGAGATCTGCCCGAAACGCACCGGTTGGTGTTCGCGAAATCTTTGTGTTTAGGTCGGGGGAAAGCGGGCAGAAGAATACGGGAAGCTGCTCTCGATTGAATTCTCGAATGGCAGGCCGATAATCCCGGAATTCAATGCCGAATTCAGGCTCCGGTCACTCCGTCGATCCGCTCCCGCAGCAGGTCCGCATGGCCGTTGTGCCGGGCGTACTCCTCGATCATGTGGATCAGCACCCACCGCAGGCTGACCTCCAGACCGGCCACGGGCTCGTCCACCATCCGCCCGGTGTCGTCGAGCGACCGCCCGGCGATCAGCTCTTCACTCCGGGCGACCTCCCGCCGCCACACCGTGAGCGCCTCGTCCAGCCCGCGGTCGGGGTCCAGGACATACCCGCTCTCCTCCCCGAACACCGGCGGCACGTCCAGCCCGGCGAACACCCGCTGGAACCAGTTCCGTTCGATCTCGGCGAGATGCTGCACGAGCCCGAGGAGGGTGAGCGAGGACGGCTCGACGGACGCCAGCCGCACCTGAGTGTCGTCCAGCCCCGCGCACTTCAGCTGGAGCGTGGCCCGGTGAAAGGCCAACCAACTCTGGAGCATGGGGAGTTCGTCGCCGGTCATGAGGGGGATGGGGCGACCGTCGGGGAGGGTGAGGGATGTGTTGGACGTCATGGGGCGAGCATGGCACGGCGCACTGACAACTACACCCAGGCGGCCTCGGCCGCCCGCCGGGCCCCGTCCAGGTCCACTTCCAGCCCCTTCTCGGCGAGCGCCGCCCCCAGTGCCACCAGACTCGCCCGGACCGCTCCCCGCGTCGCGTCGACGCCGTAGTGGTTCACCCGGATCATCTCCTTGGCCAGCGCGCCCCCGCCCGCGGCCAGCGGCAGCGCGGGATCCGACGCCAGCGCCCGCGACACCAGCTCGGACGCCACCACCCCCGCCGGCGCCCGCAGCGTCGTGGCCACCGGCGCCGCGTCCGCGGCCTCGTACACATACGGCTCCAGCCCGCCGCCCAGCGCCGACGCGCCCGCCCGCGTCGCCGCGGCGGCACCCGCGTGCCGGGCCATCACGGTGTCCAGACCGTCCGCCTCGATCCGCTCCACACACGCCTGAAGCGCCAGCATCTCCAACTGGGCCGGGGCGTGCAGCAGTGCCCGGCGCCCGCCGTCGATCCACCGCTCCTTCCAGTCGAGCAGCGACAGATACGACCGGCGCGGCGCCCGGGGATTCGCCGCCATCCGCGTCCACGCCCGCTCGCTCACCGACACCGCCGACACCCCCGCGGGCCCGCCCATCGCCTTCTGCGCCCCGATCACGCACAGGTCCACGCCCCACGCGTCCGGCAGTACCGGCTCGGCCCCGACGGAGGCGACGGCGTCCAGGTAGAAGAGCGCGCCGTGCTGCCGTACGACCTCGCCGATCTCCCCGACGGGGTTGGTATTGCCGGTCGCGGCCTCGGCGTGCACCAGCGACACGAAGTCGATCTCCGGGTGCTCGGCGAAGGCGTCCCGGATCTGCGCGGGGGTGACTGCCATGTGATAGGGCACCGCCAGATCGATCACCGTGGCGCCGCAGTCCCGCAGCCAGTCGCCGAAGGTCTGCCCGTACGGCCCGGTGATCACGTTCAGTGCGGTCGTGCCGGGCCCGGCGGTCCCGCGGATCGCCCCCTCCAGCGGCAGCAGCGCCTCGCCCTGCATGATCACCACGTCCTGCCGGGTACGCAGCAGTCGTGCCACGCGGTTCTCAATGGACGCGAAGTGCGCGGCGCTCAGCGGGGCCAGATCGAGGAAGGGGTGGGTCACGGCGGGCTCTCTTCACTTCGGGGACCGACGGAATCGAGGGTAACGGGCGCCTATGTCCCCTCTCGACCGGCGACTTCTTAGGCCGGACGGCCACTCGGCCATCGGTTTGGTTTGGGGTACTCAAACTTCTCCTTATAATCGGAACTCTGTCTTCCCATAGTTCCCCTCACAGGAGGTCCCCGTGATCACGGTCCTCGGGCGCCGGGCCCGCATTCTGGCCGCCACCACCGCGACGGCCGGGCTGGTGCTCGTGGCCGGCTGCTCATCGGACGACGACGGCGCGAGCGGCACGCAGACCGCCGCCGGCGGGGTCACCCTGGTCAAGGGCGGGCAGATCACCACCTGCACGCACCTGCCGTACCCGCCGTTCCAGTCGGAGATCGACGGCAAGGTGCAGGGCTTCGACGTCTCCCTGATCGACCTGGTCGCGGGGGACCTGGGCGTCAAGCAGAACATCGTCGACCAGCCCTTCGAGAACTTCAAGACCGGCGGCTCCCTCAACGCCGACCAGTGCGACCTGGCCGCGGCCGGCATGACCATCACCGAGGAGCGCAAGAAGAACGTCGACTTCTCGGACCCGTACTTCGAGGCCACCCAGGCCGTGCTGGTCGACAAGAAGAGCGGCATCAAGTCCTTCGCGGAGCTCAAGGGCAAGAAGGTCGGCGCCCAGGCGCAGACCACCGGCGAGGACTACGCCAAGAGCAAGGGCCTCGACCCGGTCTCCTTCGAGTCCTCCGACGCCGTCCTCAACGGCCTGCGCACCGGCCAGGTCGAGGCCGTCGTCATCGACTACCCGGTCGTCCAGGGCTGGCTGAAGGACAAGGCCAACGCCGCCGCCTTCGACGTCGCCGAGCAGATCAACACCGGTGAGCAGTACGGCTTCTCGGTGAAGAAGGGCAACACCAAGCTCGTCGACGCCATCGACAAGGCGCTCGCGGACGCCAAGGCGGACGGGACGTACAAGAAGCTGTACGAGCAGTGGATCGGCCCGTACGACGAGTCCGCGGCCTCCCCGTCCGCCTCATGACCGACGTCACCGTACAGCCGAAGAAGAAGGGCCTGACCCGGCGCCAGAAGCGCCGGGTCTCGCGCGGCATCCAGTACACCGTCTTCGTCGCGGCCGTGATCGCCTTCGCGGTCTCGGCCGACTGGGACCGGCTGCAGAACCAGTTCGCGCAGGTGGACATCGCCGAGCAGATGTTCCCGGACGTCATCACGCTGGCGCTGAAGAACACCGTGCTGTACACCCTGTCCGGCTTCGTCTTCGGACTGGTCCTCGGCATGGTGATCGCGCTGATGCGGCTGTCGTCCGTCGGCCCGTACCGCTGGCTGGCGAGCGTCTACATCGAGATCTTCCGCGGCCTGCCCGCCCTGCTGATCTTCATCTTCGTCGGCGTGGCCGTGCCGCTCGCCTTCCCGGGCACGGAGATCCCCGGCGGCACCTACGGCAAGGTCGCGCTCGCGCTCGGCCTGGTGTCCGCGGCCTACATGGCGGAGACCATCCGCGCGGGCATCCAGGCGGTGCCCAAGGGGCAGCTGGAGGCGGCCCGTTCGCTGGGCTTCTCACCGGCGCGGGCGATGATCTCGATCATCATCCCCCAGGCCTTCCGGATCATCCTCCCGCCGCTGACCAACGAGTTGGTGCTCCTGTTCAAGGACTCCTCCCTCGTGCTGTTCCTCGGCGTCACACTGGAGGAGCGGGAACTGTCCAAGTTCGGCCGCGACCTGGCCAGCCAGACCGCCAACTCCACGCCGATCCTGGTCGCGGGCCTGTGCTACCTGCTCGTCACGATCCCGCTCGGCTTCGTCGTACGCCGCATGGAGGCGAAGGCCCAGGAGGCCGTCAAGTGACCCGTCCAGAGATCCACGTCCGGGACCTGCACAAGTCCTTCGGCGACAACGAGGTGCTGCGCGGCATCGACCTGGAGATCAACCAGGGCGAGGTCGTGTGCGTGATCGGCCCGTCCGGCTCCGGCAAGTCCACGCTGCTGCGCTGCGTGAACCTGCTCGAAGAACCCACCAAGGGCCAGGTCTTCGTCGGCGGTACGGAGCTCACCGACCCCGATGTCGACATCGACGCGGTACGCCGCCGTATCGGCATGGTCTTCCAGCAGTTCAACCTCTTCCCGCACCTCTCGGTGACCGAGAACCTCACGCTGCCGCAGCGGCGGGTGCTGGGGCGGGGCAAGGCGGAGGCCGCGAAGGTCGCAGCCGAGAACCTGTCCCGGGTGGGCCTGTCCGAGAAGGCGGACGCCTACCCGTCGTCCCTCTCCGGCGGCCAGCAGCAGCGGGTGGCGATCGCCCGGGCGCTGGCGATGGGCCCCGAGGTGATGCTGTTCGACGAACCCACGTCGGCGCTTGACCCGGAGCTGGTCGGGGACGTCCTGGCCGTCATGCGCATGCTCGCCAACGAGGGCATGACCATGATGGTCGTCACCCACGAGATGACCTTCGCCCGCGAAGTCGCCGACCGCGTCGTCTTCATGGACGGCGGAGTGATCGTCGAGGACGGCCCCCCGGACCAGGTCATCGCCGACCCGGCCCACGAACGCACCCGCCACTTCCTCTCCCGCCTGCTCGACCCGGCGATGGCGGAGGTGGAGGAGGAGACGTCGGACCAGGTGGGGAAGTCCGAGTAGCGGCTTGGCTAGGGTGCCGTACATGAGCGACCAGGGTGCGGTGCTGCACGTGAAGGGCCGGGTCCTCGTCGGGCCCGACGACATCCGCGACGAACTCTGGGTGATCGGCGGGAGGATCTCGTACGACCGTCCCGCCGGCGTCCGCGACATCCGTACGGTCGAGGGCTGGGCCCTGCCCGGCCTGGTCGACGCGCACTGCCATGTCGGCCTCGGCCCGCACGGACCGGTCGATGCGGACGTGGCCGAGAAGCAGGCGCTGACGGACCGGGAGGCCGGGACCCTGCTGATCCGGGACGCGGGCTCGGCCTCGGACACCCGCTGGATCGACGACCGCGAGGATCTGCCGAAGATCATCCGGGCCGGCCGGCACATCGCCCGCACCCGCCGCTACATCCGCGACTTCGCCCACGAGATCGAACCGGACGACCTGGTCGCCTACGTCGCCCAGGAGGCCCGGCGCGGCGACGGCTGGGTCAAGCTGGTCGGCGACTGGATCGACCGCGACCTCGGCGATCTGTCGGCGTGCTGGCCGCGGGAGGCCGTGGAGGCGGGGATCGCGGAGGCCCACCGCCTCGGCGCCCGCGTGACGGCCCACTGCTTCGCCGAGGACTCCCTCCGCGACCTGGTCGAGTCCGGCATCGACTGCATCGAGCACGCGACCGGCCTCACGGACGACCTGATCCCCCTCTTCGCCGAACGCTCCGTCGCCGTCGTCCCCACCCTCGTCAACATCGCCACCTTCCCCCAACTCGCCGCCGGCGGCGAGACCCGCTACCCCCGCTGGTCCGCCCACATGCACCGCCTCTACGAACGCCGCTACGACACCGTCCGCAACGCCTACGACGCCGGCATCCCCGTCTACGTCGGCACGGACGCGGGCGGCTCCCTGGCCCACGGCTTGGTGGCGGGCGAGGTGGCGGAACTGGTCACGGCCGGGATCCCGCCGGTGGAGGCCCTGTCGGCGACGGCGTGGGGGGCGCGGCGGTGGCTCGGCCGCCCGGGTCTTGAGGAGGGCGCACCGGCGGACCTCGTCGTGTACGAGGCGGACCCACGGGCCGACGTACGGGTGCTGGCGGACCCGCGCAGGGTCGTGCTGAACGGACACGTCGTCGGCTGAACGTGCGAGGGTCCCGCCGGACGCATCCGGCGGGACCCTCGCTCACTGGCACCGCTCACTCAGGCGAACGGGTCGGTGTTCTCCACGAAGCCGGTCACGGGCTCCCGGTCGAGGCGCTGACCGTTCATGTGCCCCTCGACCCAGCGCACGCACTCCGGGCGGTCACCTGTGCCCGTGCGGCAGAACTCCTCCACCGCGGCCCGCACTTGTGGAGTCGGCAAAGCGCTGCGCGGGTCGTGGAACGAGGGAGCACCGGGGTCCGCCACTACCCGGGGATCGAAGTCCGGTGGCTGCGGATTGTCGGACACCCAGACGGAGTCGAAGATGCCGCCCCTGCGGGGACTGTCCTCGGTGACGCCCCAGACCAACGCGCCGTACCCCGTCGACCTGTTGACCGCGACACGGAGGTAGTTGTCGCCCACCGGGTTCCCGTCGTCGAGCCGCTGCTCGGCGAGGCAGAACCAGGCGTCCTCGCCGGGCGAGTACCACTCGCCCGCCCGGCCCTCCGGTTCCAGGCCGGCCAGGACCTCCGCGACCAGCCGGGACATCTCGTCCCAGGACTGCGCGTAGTGCCAGGCACGGCCGTACGACACGCTCAGGATCACGCTCGGTCAACTCTCTGATCGCGGACCACAGCCCTCATCGGGCCCGGCCCCTCAACGGTACATTCGTCATTCCACCGGTCGCGTTCGGGAACCACACGTTCAGCATCGAGCCCTCCGGGAGGATGGCCCCGACCGCGCTGGTGCAGGAGAAGGGACCTGTGCAGGGGCCTCCCCGGTGGTTGATCACCAGGTCCGCGTTCTGCACTCCGTGCTGGCGCATGAACCACGCCACCGTGGTCTCCACGTGCGTGGCCGAAGCGTGCGGTCCCGAGCGGGGGTTGGGGATGTCCGGCGAGCCCATCAGGAAGTCGTTGATGTCGTCCGTGACACCGCTGCGGCCGCTCTGTATCGCATTGCCGACCGGAGTGACCCCGCTGCTTCCGATGTTGACGACCTGGCCCCTGGTGGGATCACCGGGGCCACGCGAACCGAGGTTCTGCGCGACACCTTCGAGAGTGCCGCAGTTGTGCACCACGACCGGCGTGGCACCGGCCATCACCTGATACGTGTGCACACCCGCGACGGTCAGGTTGTGAACCGTCGTCTCGGCCGTCCGGGCCTCGACCGCCGTGATCCGGATCCAGCTGCCGCTGCCCGTGCTCAGCCACTGGCCGGGCTTCAGGTCGCCGGCGTCCGCCCACTGGCCGACGTCGGGGAGCCAGAAGGGGTGGCCTTCCGTGGCGGTGATGGTGGACGTCGGGCCGCCGTCGCTGCCGTCGGTGTCGACCGTGAGGGTGACGAGGTGCTTGGTGCCGTCGCCGGTGATGGTGCGGGTGACCGTGCGGGTCTGGGCGTCGTCGGTCTCCACGTCGGACGCGGCGACCTTGTCACCGACCCGCACATCCTCGATGGCCTTGGTCGTGCCGTCGGCCATCAGGACCTTCGTGCCCGTCGTGAAGCTGTTGCCGACGCGGCAGGCGGCACCGCTGGCCGGGGGTGCTTCCGGGACCTTCGGCGGAGCCGGGGCGGGAGCCGCGGCCGGTGCCGGGGCTGCCGGTGCCGGGTTGGCGGGCGCCGGATCGGCCGGTGCCGGGTCCTTCGGGGCGCTGGGCGCGTCCGGGGCCGCACCGCCGGGCGGCGCCGCGTTGTCCGTCGTACGCCGGACGTCGTTCGCGGTGTCCGCCGCGTCCAGGATCTCGTCGCCGTACTTGACCGCCTTGGCCGCGGTCGCCCCGTATCCCGCGAACGGGATCGCCGACGCGCAGGACAGGCCCGCGTCGAGGTAGTTGCCCTCGGCCGCGTACCAGCCGCAGTTGGCCAGGTCCGCGACCTCGCCGACGACCGGGATCAGGCCGACGACATCCAGCGCGATGTGCCCGATGTCCGACCACGACATGCCGAACAGGTGGCCGTCGATCTCGATGAACGAGACCGGGTTGCCGCCCGCGAAGGCGTAACGGTTGCCGGTGAACGGGTCCGTGGTCAGGCCCATGTCCGCCAGCGCGCCGCCGTACATGTCGCGCGTCAGGAAGCGGTTCAGACCCGGGTCGTAGGTCCTGAAGCCCATGTCGTACGTGCCCGAACCGGTGTCGTAGCGCTTGCCGTTGAAGCGGTACGAGTTGTACGGGTCCTCCGGCTCCTCCCCGCCGGCACCGGGCTTGTCGGGGCCGCTGAACTGGGCTGCGTCGTTCTTGCCGTACGCGGTGTACCCGTACGTCGTCTTGGTGTTGCCGTCCTTGTCGGTCAGCGCCTCGACGTCACCGTGCGGGTGGTAGGCGTACTGCGTCGTCTCCGGGGCCTCGTCCTCCTCGTCCTTGATCTGGGTCAGCTTCTGGCCCCAGGAGGCGTACTGGAACGCCGTCACCCCCTCGTCGGTCACCTCCTCCCGCAGCGAGTGGGAGGTGATGCCGAGGTAGGTGAAGAGCGTCTTCTTCGCGTCGTCGCCCTCGCCCGCCGTCTCACGGACCGTGCGGTCGAACGCGTCGTACGTCATGCGCGTGGTCTTGGCGGCCTCGCCGCTGCCCGCGGTCATCGAGACGGGGCGGTCGAAGCCGTCGTAGCGGGTCTTCTGGATCGTCTCGCCGCCGAAGGAGACGGTGTCGAGACGGCCCAGCGGGTCGTAGTTGTACGTCGAGGACGCGCCGTCGGCCGTGGAGGTGAGCAGCCGGTTGCGGTCGTAGCGGTGGGTGGTCGTGGTGCCGTCGACGACCTGCCGGACCACGTTTCCGGCCGAGTCGTGCCGGTACTCCTCCGTCGCCTCGTCGTCGCCGGACTTGGCGACCTTGGCGATGCGGTCCTGCGGGTCGTAGGTGTACGCGTAGGTGTTGTCGATGGTGTCGCCGTGGTCGTCGGCGTCCATCAGCTTCAGGACGTCCTCGGTGCGGTGACCGTTGGCGTTGTACTTCAGCGCGTGCTCGGCGACGACCGTGCCGTCGGCCTTCTTCTCGCTGGTCTGCTTCGTCGCACCGTCGAGGTAGTAGTCGAAGGTGACGACGTTGCCGTTGGGCTTGGTCTGCTTGGCCGGTTCGCCCCGGGCGGTGTAGTCCAGCGTCGTGATCTGCTGGTCGCCGGCCGTGGGTGAGTCGGCGTTGGTGATCCGGTGCACTCGGTCCAGGACGTCGTACTCCAGCTTGCTCCACGTCAGGTCGTGCTGCGTGGTGAGCGTGTTGCCGTTGGCGTCGTAGGTCAGCTCGGTGGTGTCGCGGACCGTGTCGCCGTCGTGCTCGACGACCTTGGTGAGCTGGTTGAGACCGTCGTACTGCAGGGTGTAGCGGTCGGTCTCGACGCCGGGGCTGCGGTCGACGATCTCGGTCTGGTTGCCGTTGGCGTCGTAGCGGTAGGAGAAATCCTTCTGCTCGTTGTCGGTGTCGCCGGAGTTGTCGCGCACCAGCCGCACCGCGTCCGCGACGACCGTGCCGGTCGCCTTGTCGGTGAGCGTGACCGCCTGGCCGGTGTTCTCGTCGAAGGCGTACTTGCCCAACGACCGCCACTCACCGGGCAGTTCGGTCTGGTCGAGCGTCCTGGTCCCGGTGCCGTCCTTGTGCTTGATCTCGTACGTGGCGTCCTTCGCCGCGCCGTCGACCTTCGGGTACCGGACGTAGACCGTGTAGTCGCCGTTCTGCGGGATGTTCAGCTGCCACGCGAACCGGGACTCGCCGGTGCCCGCGGCGTGCGTGTGCACATTGAAGCCGTAGTTGCCGTCCACGGCCTGCTCGGTCCATGTGCCCTGCGTCGCCGTGTTGTTGACGTCGGAGTTGTCGACCAGCGCGACCTGCAGACCGACCGGGACACCGTCGTCCGAGCGGGACTTCATCGCGCCGCTCGGGTAGAACGCGGTGTCGAGCGTGCGCGAGACCGAACCGCCCGCGCTCGTGAGCGTGTTCTGGATCTGCTGGCCCAGCTCGTTGTACCGGTAGCTGTTCTTGATGTCGAAGGCGTCCGTGGACGTCTTGATCCAACCGGTGTCGAAGTAGGTGTAGCGCGTCTCGTTGCGGACCGTCTGGCCCTCCGAGGGCGGCGCGCTGACCTTGGTCAGCCGGCTCACGTTGTCGTACTCGTACGTCGTGCGGTCCGGTGTGTTGTAGCGCTCGTCGTCCGGGTCGAACGGGGTCAGCGTCTCCTTGACCCGGTTCAGCTCGTCGTAGACGGTCTCGGCGGCGAAGTCCTTCGGGTCGTCGGTCTCCATACCGCGCGGGGTGATGACCCGGGTCTGGTTGCCGACCTCGTCGTACTCGAAGCGGGTGGTGCGCACCACGTCCTCGTCGTGCGGCGAACGGGCCTCGACGAGCGCGGCGCGGGCGTCCAGCACCATCTCGGTGCGGTTGCCGTCCGCGTCGGTGGTGGCGGTGGTCAGGCCGTCCCAGTCGTAGGTGCTGGTGGTGGACTCGCCGGCCGCGTCGGTCGTCTCCAGCAGCCGATGGTCGAGGTCGTAGCGGAACCTGGAGGTGTAGTCGTCCGGGTCCTCGGTCTGGTTCTTGCGGGCGTCGACGACCTTCACCAGGTCACCGACGTCGTTGTAGACGGCGCTGGCCCGGCCGCCGGCCGCGTTGACCGCTTCGACGGGCTCGTAGATCTCGTTGTACCTGGTCGTCGAGGTGAAGTCGCCCGGCTCCTCGGTCAGATTGCCCTTCGGCTCGGTCGAGCTGAGGAGGTTGCCGACCTTGTCGTAGGTGAAGGTCGACACGCGCGGGGCGGCGCCCTCCTCGTCGCCGGGCTGGTCCTGCCGGACGCGCTGGTCGGCCGCGTCGAACGTGCTGGTGGTCTCCACCCCGTTCGGCGCGGTGAACTTCAGGGTGTTGTCGTTCGGGTCGTACTGAGGCGCCGGCGTGACGATGAACTCGCCGGCCTCCTGGTCCAGCGGCGCCCGGTTCTCCAGCGGACGCCCGAAGACGTCGTACGTCTGGGTCGTGGTCGCCCCGTTGGCCTCCTCCAGCTCGGTGACGTTGCCGCGTACGTCGTACGTGGTCAGCGTGCGGTTGCCGAGCGCGTCCTCGATGACGCGGGGATAGCCGGACGGGTCGTAGTCCGTGAACCGGGTGGTGTGCTCGTTGGCGTCGGTCGCGGAGGTCATCCGGCCGCGCGCGTCGTAGGTGTTGGTGGAGGTGAAGTCGTCGGCGGGCTCGGACTCGACGCCCTTGGGGTCGGTGACCGAGGTCAGATTGCCCGCGCTGTCGTAGCCGAAGCGCCAGGCGCGGCCCTCCGGGGAGATGCGCTGGACCAGGTCGGCGATATAGCCGTCCTCGCCGGTGGCGTAGGTCAGTTCGGTCGCGGGACGGTCGTTCTTGACGGACTCGGCGTCCCTGAGGTGGAGCGGATAGCCCGTCTTGGGGTCGTACTTCCAGGTGCGGGCGGCGCCGTTGTTCTCCTCCAGGCGCGTCACGTTGTTGTCCGCGTCCCAGGCGAGCTTCGTCGTCTGCTGCTTGGCGTTGGTCAGCTTCACCGGGCGGCCGTAGCTGTCCAGCAGCTGGGTGCCCGCGTTGTTCTCGGCGTCGGTGACGACCGTGCGGACCTGCTTGCCGTCGTGGCCGTCGGCGTCCTCGTACCGGTAGCGGGTGAGACCGCCGAGCCGGTCCTTGACCGCCTTGGTGTACCCGAGGAAGTGCAGCTGGTCCTTGTCGTCGTGCGGGCCGACATAGTCCAGCTTGGTGGTGTGGCCGCGCGGGTCGGTGACCTCGGTCAGCTTCACCGAGGGCAGGTCGAGTTCCTTGCCGTAGCCGAAGTTGAAGACCTTGCGCAGCTTGGCGTCGGCGTTCGCGCCGTCCGTCAGGCGGCCGAGGCGGCCGTGCTCGGTGTACGTGAAGTCGACGCGGCGCCCGGAGATGTCCGTCACCGACTGGACCTTGCCGGTGATGAACGGGTTCAACAGGTGGTCGCCGGTGCGCAGTTCACCGTCCTCGTCGAGGTATGAGTACGCCTCGCCCTTCTCCCAGTAGCCGAGGGTGAGCGTGCGCCGGCCCTCGGCGTCGGTGACGTACTTCAGCAGCTTCTCGCCGAGCAGCTGCTTCTCGTACGTGAACTCCATCCGGTTGCCGTTGCGGTCCACCATCGCGCTCGGATAGCCGTCGCAGTCGAAGAGGAACCGCGTGCGGTCCGGGCGCAGGAACTCCCACGCCTCGCGCTCGTGCGGATGCAGCAGGCAGTGCTTCTCCAGCTGCCTGACCCGGAAGTGCACCCCGGACGGGGAGTCCCAGCCGCCCTTCTTGTTCTTGCTGAAGACATGGCTGGTGCCGTCGCCGTCGGTCAGCGTGATGCTCACCGGCAGCAGCGGCGACGGATGGAAGGCCAGCGGGGTGCCCAGCCGCACCGGCGAGGACGCCTGCAGCGACCAGCCGGGACCGGCCGGAGTGACGGACGCGTCCTGCGAGTTGTAGGCCAGGCGCAGAAAGGTGGAGAACCCGAGGGAGGGGTTGGAGAAGGCGTTGTACGACCAGACCGCGTTGCCGGCGTACAGGTTGTTCATCACGCCCGAGCCGGCGCCGGTGTTCTTCCCGGCGTACGAGTAGAACTTCTCCAGACCCAGCTGGTCGGAGGTCGGGTATTCCGCGGTCACCTGGTGCTTCGACGGCGGCACGCCGTCCGACTCGGACAGCCACTTGTGCGTGGCCCTGTCGTACAGGTCCCACTCCAGGCCGAAGGTCAGCCGCTTGTCGAGCGGGTCGACGAGGACGGGCGACTTCAGCTCGGCGTCGAAGGTGACGGACTCGCCGGGCGGCACGTCCTTCGGCAGGCCGGTGGCGTCCCGGTTGAGGATCCCGGTGACGTCCTTGCCGTCCAGCGTCCAGCGGTACGACAGGACACGCTCGTCCTTCTTCCACACCGTGCCGGTGGTGTTGGTGAGCGTCGCCTCGACGGTGTTGGTCTCGCCGGGGACGACCCGGGCGGGCGTGAAGGGGAGGTGGTAGGTCTCCGACTCGGGCGCGGCGAGCAGCTTCGTACCCTGCGCGACCTTGCCGATCGCGGGCAGCTCGACCGTGCGCGCGGGGCTGGTCAGGAGCTTGCCCTGCTGGGTGCGGACGGCGATCAGGTAGTGATGCGTCCGGCCCCCGTCGGGCGAGCCGGCGGCCGAGCGGTCGGTGAAGGTGCGGGTGCCGCGCTCGACGGGGGCGACGAGGGTCTCGGCGGTGGGCTTGAACGACCTGGCCGTGGAGCGGTGGACCTCGTACTCCAGCAGGTCGTCGCCCTGGTACGGCGTCCAGGCGAGGTCGGCGCCGGTGGCGTGGACGGTGCGGGGCGCGGTGAGGCGTACGCCCTCGGCGGTGCCGGTCACCCGCCAGCGGGCGGCGGCGGCAACGGCTCCGCGGGTGCGGTCGAGGGTGAGGGTGCGGGGATCGACGGACTTGTCGTCGTTCCAGTCCGCGTCGTTCTTCTCGTCGTCCCCGAACATCTTGTCCCACAGGCCACGGTCCTTCTTGGCCTCGGCGGCGCGTTCGCTGTTGGGGCGCCAGCCTTCTCTGGGGTCGCTGGTGTCGGGGGAGGCCGCGGGTCTCGCCTCGGCCTGGCGGGCGGGTGTCGCAGGAGTGACGGTGAGGACCATCGCTGAGGCGACGGCGCCGATCACCGCGGCACGCAGTCGGGCGCGGCGTGACCGGCCGCGCGAGAGTCGAGGTAACGAGGCTGCCATGTCAAGTGCTCCTTGTCCCCGTGGGCACAGTCATCGCACAGGAATCGCCGGGCACCGACGTCTTACCAAGTCCCACCCAAGAGATGTCAATGACATGCCAAAGAGAAGGGTGAGTTCCGGACTTGACGGAGCGTGACGGTCCGGTGCGCCGTCTCGTTGTGCACTCCCGCTCGCACTCCCGGGTGTCGAGTGCGACCCGCGACTGAACGACGGTGATCGGGTGAAGTCGTGGAACACCCGTGCCGCATGATTCGAAAGCGTTCACGGAAAACCCACGATGGGGTGAAGTGGCACCGGAATCCCGCCGGTTCACTCTCAGTGCGTAATCCTTGCCGGGTCCCAAGCCTGTCTCTTCTGGGGGTCCCCCACCTTGAACGGCACCAGCTTCCGTATGCCCGCACGGCGTTTCGCCACCGTCGCGACGGCCACCGCCCTGGCCGCCGGTCCCACGGCCCTGGCCGGCGCGGGGCCCGCCCACGCGACCGACGACGGCCGTGCGAGCGCCGTCGTCCTGCGCACCGGGCTCGATGTGTCCCTGCTCAACAAGACCGTGAACGTCCCGCTCACGGTCTCCCTCAACGAGGTGCGGGCGCCGCAGAGCGCCGAAAAGACCGCGCTCACCGCCCAGTTGGACGGCGTCGAGGGCGGACGGCCGATCCAGGTGCTGCGCGCCGACGCGGCGGCGTCGAAGGCGACCGTCGCCGACGGCACGGCGCAGGCCTCCACCAACCTCGCCCACGCGAAGGTCCATGTCCCCGGCCTGCCGCTGCTGTCGCTCATCGAGCTCGAGGGCGTGACGTCGAAGGCCACCTGCAAGGCCGGCGAGACGCCGAGCGCCTCCTCCAACCTGCTGGGAGCCGTCACCGTACTGGGCAAGAAGGTCACGGTGTCCACCGGCGGCACGACGGACGTGAAGGTGCCCGGCGTCGGCGAGGTCCGGCTGGATCTGTCGAAGACCGAGACGACGTCCCGTACGGCGGCCGCCACCGCCCTCGAACTCACCGTCTCCGTCAACCCGTTGAAGCTCAACGTGGCCGAGGTGACCGGCACGCTCACACTCGCCGAGGCGACCTGCGAGGCACCGGCGGCGCCCGCCGGGTCGGCCGCCCCGAGCGAGAACCCGGCGGCCGACGTGAAGCCCCAAGGGGCCCCGGCCGAGGACGGGTTGGCCGAGACCGGAGGCAACTCGGCGACCCCGTACATCGCGGGCGGAGCGATCGCCCTGGTCGTGGCGGGCGGCGGGGCGGTGGTGCTGTCACGTCGTCGCCGGAGCTGACTGGCAAGCGTTTTCACCGTTGGTCCATGCTCGGCGCACCGCGCTGACATGGGCCAACTCTGTTTCTGTGTCAGAACTGTTGACCGCGGAATGAAAGCGTTTTACGTTCCTCCTCGCCTCGACGTCCACCAGCACGTCCAGAAGCGAGGGGAACCTTGGCAGCCGCACCGCGAAAACGCTTTCAGGGCAGGGCCACGTCCGTCCCCGTCCTGCTCATGCTGCCGGGCCTCGCCTACTTCCTGCTCTTCCACTACGGCGCGCTCGTCGGCAACGTCATCGCCTTCAAGGAGTACGTCCCCTTCGACGGCCTCTGGGGCAGCCCCTGGGTCGGCATGGGCAACTTCCAGCGCATGTTCGAGGACAGCGCCTTCTGGGACTCCGTCCTCAACACCGTCTGGATCGCCGTCCTCCAGCTCGTGTTCTACTTCCCGGTGCCGCTCGGCCTGGCCCTGCTCCTGCACACCCTGACCTGGAGCTCGGTCCGCCGCTTCGTGCAGTCGGTGGCGTATCTCCCGCACTTCATCTCGTGGGTGATCGTCGTGGCCCTCTTCCAGCAGCTGCTCGGCGACACCGGACTGCTCAACTCCGGTCTGGACGGCATGGGTTTGCACACCGTCGACATCATCGGCAACCCCGACGTCTTCAAGCCGCTCACCGTCGCCCAGGTCATCTGGAAGGACGCCGGCTGGGGCACGATCATCTTCCTCGCCGCGCTCGCCCAGGTCGACGAGCAGCAGTACGAGGCCGCCGCCATCGACGGCGCCGGACCCTGGCGGCGCTTCTGGCACGTCACCCTGCCCGCGATCCGCCCGGTGATCGTGCTGCTGCTGATCATGCGGCTCGGCGACATCCTCTCCGTCGGCTTCGAGCAGATGCTGCTCCAGCGTGACGCCGTCGGCCCCGAGGCCGCCGAGATCATCGACACCTTCGTCTACTACCAGGGCATCGTCGGCGGCGACTACGGATTCGCCGCCGCCGCGGGCCTGTTCAAGGGCATCATCGGCGCGCTCCTCGTCTACGCCGCCAACAAGGTCGCCCACCGCCTCGGCGAACAGGGGGTCTACAAATGAGCAGCCATGTCCGTCCCGGTTGGATGGAGAAGCCGAAGCCGCTCACCCAGGCCGCGAAAGCCGTGGCCCTCGCCACGGTCGTCCTGCTGGTGTGCGTGCCGTTCCTCGTCATCGTGTCGACGTCGCTCGCCTCCACCGACGAGGTCGTCGACAACGGCGGCTGGGTGCTCTGGCCCACCGAGCCCTCCTTGGACGCCTACCGCGACATCCTCGACGGCGGCATCGTCACCCACGCCCTCGGCGTCAGCGCCGGCGTCACCATCGTCGGCACACTGCTGAGCCTCGCCTGCACCGTCACCCTCGCCTACGCCCTGTCCCGACCCGGCGTCTTCGGCGGCAAACCGGTCCTGCTGCTCATCCTGTTCACGTTCCTCTTCCCGCCCGGCATGATCCCGAGCTTCCTGCTGGTCAAGGAGCTGGGCCTGCTGGACAGTTACGCCTCGCTGGTCCTGCCCGTCCTGGTGAACGTCTTCAACCTCGTCGTCCTGCGCGGCTTCTTCCAGGGCATCCCGGAGGAGCTGTACGAGGCGGCACGGCTGGACGGCGCGGGGGACTGGCGGGTGCTGTTCTCGGTCGTACTGCCGCTGTCCAAGGCCGCGCTCGCCGTCGTAGGCCTGTTCTACGCGGTGGCGTACTGGAACTCCTGGTTCTACGCCTCGCTGTACCTGGAGAGCGATCACTGGCCCCTGCAACAGGTGCTGCGGACCTATGTGGTGGCCGGGTCCGGACTCACCGACGCGACCACCGGCGAGGGCACGATCACCGCTCCGCAGACTGTGCAGATGGCGGTCCTCGTCATCGCCACCGTGCCGATCCTGCTCATCTATCCCTTCTTGCAGAAGTACTTCACCAAGGGCGTGCTCACCGGCGCCATCAAGAGCTGACACAAGCCGACACGAGGTGATTCACCATGCCACGCATGTCCCGACGTACCCTGCTCGGTTCCATGGCGGCTGTCTCGATCCCGGGACTGCTGACCGCCTGCTCCAGCAGCTCCGGCGACAGCGACGTCTCCAACGCGGGCAAGAAGCTCGCGCCCTGGCCGACGTACAAGCCGGCGACCGGCCCCAAGCCCGACCTCGCCCCCACCGCGGAAGGTGTCCAGCCCGGATACACCTCCTACCCCGCCGACCTGGTCAAGTCGGTCTCCCGCACCCCCGGCGACGGCTCCACCGTCAAGGTCATGTCGGTGTCGTTCGGCACCCCGCCCAAGCCCGCCTCCGCCAACCGGTTCTGGGCGGCGGTGGAGAAGGAGCTCGGCGTCAAGATCGAGTACACGATCATCTCCCAGGCCGACTACCAGAAGAAGATGGCGACGGTGATGGCGGGCGACAGCGACACCCTCCCGGACATCATCAACGTCTTCTCCGGCTTCGTGCTGCCCCGTGAGCCGGAGTTCGTGCAGCGCCGTGCCGAGGACCTCACCCCGTTCCTCTCCGGCGACGCGATCGCCGAGTACCCCAACCTCGCCAACATCCCCACCCACGCCTGGCAGGACATGGGCCGCATCGGCGGACGGATCTACGGCATCCCGCTGGAGCGCCCGCGGCCGGGTTCCACCCTCTGGATCAACCAGGACATGTTCGCTGACGCGGGCATGGCGGAGGGCTGGACGTCCGACGACTTCGCGGCCGTGGCCAAGCGCGCGACCAGCGGCCGTACGTACGCCCTCGGGGCTGCCGCGGCCTCGGTCTTCGGCGGTGCCGTGCACGCGGCAGCGCACAACGCGCCCTATGAGTGGGCGGTCACCAAGGACGGCACGTTCGAGCCGGGCTATGCCGACGAGCGCCACAAGGCGGCGATCGCCTTCCAGGCGCGGCTGCGCAAGGACGGCTGCTACCACCCCGACGCCACGTCCATCTCCCAGATCGACCTGACCACCCTCTACTACAACGGCACCGTCGGCTCCATGCAGGACGGCTTCGGCGCCTACCTGCCCAAGCACCTGGAGGCCCCGCAGGGCATGACCCCGGCCGCGGCGCTCCCGTACAGCGTCGGCGGCGAACCGGGCGGCATCATCGCGGCCCGCCGCTCCTTCGGCTACACCGTGCTGAAGAAGGCCAAGAAGGAACGCATCGAGCTGCTGCTGCGCATCCTCGACTACCTCGCCGCCCCCTTCGGCAGCAAGGAATGGGAACTCGTCCACTACGGCATCGAGGGCACCCACTTCACCCGCGCCAAGGACGGCTCACCGACGCCCACCAAGCTCGGCGAGGTCGAGAACAACACCAACCTGCCGCTGAAGTACCTCGCCGAAGGCCCCCAGGTGCTGTTCGTGCCGGGCAAGCCGGATGCCGTACGGGCCCTGCACGCCTGGCAGCAGAAGACCGTGCCGCACGCCATCCGCAACGCCTCCTTCGGACTCCAGTCCCGTACGAAGAACGCCCAGGGCACCACCCTCAAGGCCCTCCTCGACGACACCGCCACCGGGATCATCGCCGGGCGTCTGCCGCTGTCCGAATGGGACGCGACGGTGAAGACGTGGCGGTCCCGCGGCGGCGACAGAATGGCCGAGGAGTTCGCGAAGGACTACGCGGCCAACACATGAGCCGTATCGGCCGGTTGGCACGAGACCACGCCGGGTCTGCACCGGCCGGTGGGAGAAGGAGCGCGGGGGATGGGGAACGACATGGTGTCCAAGGGGCGGGTCACGATCCGCGAGGTCGCCGAGCGGGCGGGCGTGTCGATGGCCACCGCGTCGCGTGCGCTCAGCGGCAACCATCCTGTGCCCGCCGCGACCCGCTCCCGCGTTCTGCGTGCCGCGCGTGAGCTCGACTACGTCGCCAACGCGCATGCGCGGGCGCTTGTGGGGGGTGGACGCAAGATGGCCGCTGTCGTCGTCCGCCAGGTCACCAGCCCCTTCTACGCACAGGTCGCCGAGGGCGTGGAAGCGGAGGCCGCCGACCGGGGGTGGCTGTGCGTCGTCGGCGCGACGGGCGGGGATCCGCAGCGGGAGATGGAGTTCGTGCAGCTGATGCGGGAGGAGGGGGCGCGGCTGGTGATCCTGGTCGGCGGGGTGGTCGAGGACGAGGCGTATCGCTCGCGCGTGGCGCACTATGCGCAGGCCCTCGATGCGTCGGGTGCGCGGCTCGTGCTGTGCGGGCGGCCGGCGCCGGATCCTGAGATTCCGGCGCTGGTCGTCGAGTTCGACAATGAGGCCGGGGCTCGGGCGATCACCGGGTATCTGTTGTCGGCGGGGCATCGGCGGATCGTGTTTCTGGGTGGGCTGCCTGGCAATACCGCGTTGGACGCCCGCGTCGCCGGGTATCGGGCCGCGCTTGCCGAGCACGGGCTGCCTGCGGAGGCGGCGCGGGTCATCGACTGCGGGCTCGGGAGGGCTGCGGGGGTGCGGGCGATGACGGAACTTCTCAAGGAGACGCGGGAGTTCACGGCGGTGTTCGCCGGCGACGACATGGTTGCTGCGGGGGCGCTCCGCGCTATTGCCGACGCGGGGCTGAGCGTTCCTGGTGATGTTTCCGTCGTGGGATACAACGACATTCCGCTTGCTGAGGATTTCAATCCGCCGTTGACGACTGTGCGGACTCCTGCGGAGGAACTGGGGCGGGCTGCTGTGCGGATCGCTTTGCGGGATCCCGAGCATGCGGCTGGGAGTCATCACTTGCTCGGTACGCACATTGTTGTGCGCCGTAGTGTCTGTCCGCCGTCGTGAGGCTGCGGGTTGTGTGTGGCTGGTGGCGCAGTTCCCCGCGCCCCTATCGGGGCGCTGTACCACCCCCGGTAGATGGAGGATGCACGCCCATATGACCGCCCCTGATGTGTCGCTCCCTGTTCTCTCACCCATCACCGGCTGGACCCGCGCCCACTGGGAGGCGGTTGCCGATCGGCTGCTCGACGGGGTGCTGCCGTATGCCTCGCCCGGTTTTGCCCAGTACCGGCTGCCTGGTCCGGCCAGTCACTCCGGGGCCTGGTCGGACGGTCTTGAGGGGTACGCCCGCTCCTTTCTGCTCGCCGCATTCCGTATCGCGGGAGCACAGGGGCGTGTCGATCCGGGGCTCATCGAGCGGTACGCCGCCGGGCTCGACGCCGGGTGCGATCCGCGCAGCCCGGAACACTGGCCGCCCATCACGGACCGTGCTCAGCCGATGGTCGAGGCAGCGTCGATCGCCGTCGCCCTGCATGAGTCCCGTCCCTGGCTGTGGGACCACCTGGACGACTCCGTGCGTGGCCGAGTGGCCGAGTGGCTCGGCCAGTTCGTCGGTGCGGACGTCAACGACTCCAACTGGCGGCTTTTCCAGGTCATCACCGAGGAGTTCCTTGCCTCTGTCGGCGCCCCGCACAGCCGTGCCGAGATCGATGCCGGGCTCGACCGGCTGGACGACTGGTATCGGGGCGGCGGCTGGTACACGGACGGCGACGGGCGGAAATTCGACTACTACAACGCGTGGGCTCTGCACCTGTATCCGGTGCTGTGGGAGCGGATCGCCGGGCCGCGTGCCGACGGGGAGCGGGTGGCCCGGCACCACGCCCGGCTGCGTGAATTCCTCACCGCCCACCAGCACTTCTTCGGTTCCGATGGTGCGCCTGTCCATCAGGGCCGCTCGCTCATCTACCGGTTCGCGACGGCGGCTCCGCTGTGGGCGGGGGTTCTTGCCGATGCCAGTCCGCTGTCGCCCGGCCGCACCCGGCGTCTCGCCTCGGGTGCGTTGAAGCATTTCGCCGAGCACGGTGTGCCCGATGAACGCGGGCTGCTCACCCTCGGCTGGTACCGGCCCTTTCGGGGGGTGATCCAGAGCTACTCGGGGCCCGCCTCCCCGTACTGGGCGAGCAAGGCCTTCCTCGGCCTGCTGCTGCCCGAGACCCACCCCGTGTGGACGGCGACCGAGGAGCCCGGTCCGGTGGAGACGGCCGACACCTGCCTCGCCCTGCCCGCGCCCGGCTGGCTGCTGCACTCCACGGCGGCCGACGGGATCGTACGACTCGTCAATCACGGCAGCGACCGGCTCCCGCCCCCGCCCGCCACCGCCGACGACAGCCCGCACTACGCCAGGCTCGCCTATTCCAGCGCCACGGCTCCCGAGACACCGGGGCCCGACAACCACATCGCCCTGCTCGCGGCGGACGGTACGCCCTCCCCTCGCGGCCGTATCCATCCCCTGGGTGCCGAGGGCAGCCATGCCGCCTCACGTCAGGCCCACGGGATCGAGACGGTCAGTGTCGTGCACGGCCCGTGGGAGGTGAGGGTGCACCGTCTCGAGGTACCCCCCGGCACAGCCGTACGGGAGGGTGGCTGGGCGGTCGCCGACGACGCCGCGCCGCCCGTCGGCCGCACCGGACCCGGCTGGGCGCTCGCACGCCGGGCCGACGGACTGACCAGTGCGCTCGTCGGGCTGTACGGCTGGGGCGAGGCCGAGGGCGCGGTCGCGCAGACCGTCGGGACCAACGCCTACGGACAGCACTCGGCCACCCCGTACCTCGAACTCGCCCACACCACCCCGCTGTTGGTCACCCTGGTGATGCTCAGCGCCGATCCGCTCGCCTCGCACACGGGCGCGAGCGCGACGGTGGCCGACGACGGAACCGTGGAGATCCGCTTCCCGGACGGCACCCGGGAGCGGGTGCTCAAGGACCGGCCAGTGCCTGACGCAGGGCGTGGAGGAAGGAGTTGACCGTCGCCCGGTCCCGTACCGCCAGCCGCAGCCACTCCGCGTCCAGACCCGGGAAGGTGTCTCCGCGCCGCACCGCGAACCCCAGCTCACGCAGCCGGCGCCGCACGTCGGCCGCGTGCGCCAGTCGTACGAGGACGAAGGGTCCCTCGGCGGGCGCCACGACCCGCAGTCCGTCGAACTCCGCCAGCCCGGCGACGAGATGGGCCCGGTCGGCGGCGATGCGGTGAGCCGCGTGGGCCGCCTCCGCGAGCGCCTGTGGCTCCACGCACGCCTGTGCCGCGGCCAGCGCGGGCGTGGACACCGGCCACAGCGGCTGGGCCCGTTCCAGGTCGGCGATGGTCTCCGGGGCGGCGAGCACGTAGCCGATGCGCAGGCCCGCCAGACCCCAGGTCTTGGTGAGGCTGCGCAGGACGACCAGGCCCGGTACGTCCGTCCGGCCGGCCAGTGCCTCCCGCTCACCCGGCACCGCGTCCATGAACGCCTCATCCACCACCAACGCCCGTCCGGGGCGGGCGAGTTCGGCGATCGCGTCGGCCGGATGCAGCACCGAGGTGGGGTTGGTCGGGTTGCCGATCACGACCAGGTCGGCCTCCTCCGGTACGGCGGCCGGGTCCAGCCGGAAGTCGTCCTCCGGCCGGAGCGACACCCGGTCGACGGTGTGGCCCGCGTCCCGCAGCGCGGCCTCCGGCTCCGTGAACTGCGGGTGCACGACGACCGGTTGACGCACCTTCAGCGCCCGCGCCAGCAGCACGAACGCTTCGGCGGCCCCCGCGGTCAGCAGCACCCGGTCCGGCGCGATCCCGTGCCGTGCCGCCACCGCCGCCCGCGCGGAACGCCCGTCCGGGTAGGCCGCGAGCCCGCCGAGCGAGGCGGCGATCCGGTCGCGCAGCCACGCCGGAGGTGTGTCGGCGCGGACGTTGACGGCCAGGTCGACGAGGGCCGAGCCGTCGTCGCGTACCTCGGCGTCACCGTGGTGCCGCAGGTCGTGGCCGCCGTCAGTGTGCATGGGCGTGTCCGCCGTGATGGTGGTGACCGTGATGGTGGTGGCCGTCGTCGTCCGGGTGGAAGTGCGGCTGCTGCGGCAGGCCGACCTTGTCCTCGAAGCCGGGCAGTGCGACGCGGTAGACGCAGGAGTCGCAGTTCATGCGCAGATCGCCCTTGACGGCCTCCTCGTACCGCTCCATCACCAGATCGAGCAGCTCCGGCTCCGGGCCGATGACCTCGGCCGACCGCACCTCGATCTCGGGGTGCGCGGCGGCCCAGCCCTCGGTCTGCTGCTTGACCCGGTCCGGCAGGATGCCGGTGAACAGGAAGTAGGGGAGGACGACGATCCGCCGCGCGCCCAGCTTCACGCACCGCTCAAGCCCGCTCGGCACGTCGGGCGCGGCCAGCGACACGAACGCCGTCTCCACGCCCGCGTATCCGCGGCCCTCCCACAGCAGCCGGGCCGCCTTGTGCACCTCGGCGTTGGCGTCGGGATCCGTGGACCCCCGCCCGACCAGCAGCACGGTGACGTCCGCCCGGTCCTGGGGGCGGCGCCCGCCCAGGGCCTCGTCGAGCCGCCGCTCCAGCACGTTCAGCAGCGCCGGGTGCGGGCCCAGGGGACGGCCGTAGGTGTACGAGATCCCGGGGTGCCGTTCCTTCTCGCGGGCCAGCGCCGCCGGGATGTCCCCCTTGGCGTGTCCGGCGGACACCAGCATCAGCGGAACGGCGGCGAACCGCCGCACCCCCCGTTCCACCAGCTCGGTCACCGCGTCGCCGAGCGGCGGCGGGGACAGCTCGATGAAGCCGCCCGCGACCGGCAGTCCGGGGTGGCGGAGCCCCAACTCCCGTACGAAGTCGCGGAACGCCTCGGCTCCGGCGTCGTCCCGGGTGCCGTGGCCGGCGATGAGCAGGGCGGGCGGCGCGGTGGTCACTGTTTCTCCTCGGATGGCGAAGTGGGGTGGTACAGCAGGGCGTTGAGCGCGGCGGCGGCGACCGCCGAACCGCCCTTCTCGGACACGTTGCTGACAGCGGGCAGCCCGCTCTCGCGCAACGCGGCCTTGGACTCGGTCGCGCCGACGAAGCCGACGGGCAGACCGATGACGAGTGCGGGGGAGGCGTCCAGCGTCAGCAGTTCCTCCAGCGCGGTGGGCGCGTTGCCGACGACCCAGAGGGCGCCCGGACCGACCTGCTCGTAGGCGAGCCGGATCGCATGGGCCGAACGGGTCAGCCCTGGCCCGGCCTCGGCGTCTCTCAGCCGGCACACGGTCTCGCGCCGGGTGATCCCGGCCGCGACCATCTCGACGTCCACGACGACCGGCGCCCCGGCGTGCAGCGCGGCATGGGCGCCGGCCAAGTCGGACTCGTCCATGACGAGGTCGGCCGCGTAGTCGAGGTCGGCCGCGGAGTGGATGACCCGCTCCACGACCGCCCGGGTCAGCGGCGGGAAGTGCGAGGTGTCCAGGCGGGCGCGCAGCCGCCGGAAGGACTCCAGCTCGATGGGGTGGACCACACGGTTCACTCGGCGCCCTCCTGCGCTTCCTGCCAGCGGTAGCCGCGCGGCGTCACCATGCGTCCCGCGATCTCGCGGGTCGCCGTGTTGCCCACGGTCACGACGGTCATCATGTCGACCGTCGCCGGGTCCAGGGCGGCCAGGGTCGTCAGCCGACCGGACTCGTCCGGCCGTGAGGCGTTTCGTACGACTCCGGCCGGCGTCGTTGCCGACCGGTGCTCGGCGAGGATCGCGAGCGCCTTCGGCAGCTGCCAGTCGCGGCCCCGGCTGCGCGGGTTGTAGAACGTCACGACGATGTCCGCCTCGGCCGCCGCCCGCACCCGCCGCTCGATGACCTCCCAGGGCGTGTGCAGGTCGGACAGGCTGATCGACACATGGTCGTGGCCGAGCGGTGCCCCGAGGATCGCGGCGGCGGCGAGCGCGGCGGTCACGCCGGGTACGCCGACGACGTCGATGTCGTCGGAGGCCTCCGCGAGCGCGGGGGAGGCCATCGCGTACACGCCCGCGTCCCCGCTGCCGATCAGCGCGACGGCCTGCCCGCGCCGGGCTTCGGCGACCGCGGTCCGCGCCCGCTCCTCCTCCGCGCCGAGCCCCGACTCCAGCACCCGGGTGCCGGGCCGCAGCAGATCGCGGATCTGGTCGACGTACTGGTCCAGGCCGACGAGCACGGCAGCGCGCTGGAGTTCGGCCTTCGCGCGCGGGGTGAGCAGATCCCGGGCGCCGGGTCCGAGCCCGACCACCGCGAGACGGCCGCGCGCGGGGCGTCGTACGACCGCACACGTGGCCATCGCCGACTTCCGCTTCGGCACGAGCAGTTCACCGCCGCCGATGAGCGCCGAAGCCTCCGCCACGGACGGCGTGCCGACGGCGGCGAGCGGCGCGTCGGAGGGGTTGGGCACCTCGACGGCGGCCAGCTCCTCGGCCGGGTAGGTCACCAGCGGCACCCCCAGCCGCTCGGCCGCCGCGACGATGCCGGGCTCCTCGGCCTTGGCGTCGACGGTGGCGAGTTCGGCGATGCTGCGGCCGGACAGCCCCGCCTCCCGCAACGCGCCCTCGACGAGCCCGAGCACCTCGTCGACGGGGGCGTTCCGCGAGGCGCCGACGCCGACGACGAGGGACGGCGGGCGCAGCACGACCTCGTGCTCGGCGGGCTCGACCGTGCGATCGGTGACGCGGATCGTGTACGCACCCTGCGCTGCCACGGGGAGCGCAGGCAGCGGCCACGGCACCTCGGTGACGAGGGCGACGGGTTCACCGTCCAGCAGGGCACGGGACACCGCGGGTACGGCCCCCTCCACCGGGAGCCCGAGCGTGTCGAGGCCCGGCAGTCCGACGGCATCGGTGGCCGTGGTCACCACGGGTTGCGCGCCGAACAACTCACCCACTTCCAGGGTGAGTTCATTAGCCCCGCCCTCATGCCCACCGACCAGCGAAACCGCGAACCGCCCGCTCTCGTCGACGCACACCACACCGGGATCGGCCCGCTTGTCCGACAGCAGCGGAGCGACCAGCCGCACCACCGCCCCCGTGGCCAGAAAACACACCAGCTGCTCGCACTCCGCGAACGCGGCCCGTACGGCGTCCCCGACCGGGCCGTCGTACACCCGAGTCCGCTCCGGCCAGGCCGCGGCCAGCCGGTCCCGCGCAGCCGCGCCCGCCGCGGTGGCGGAAATGAGGCCGATCACTGGGCAACTCCCTTGATGTCGTTGGATACTTGAGGCCTGACGCCCCACAGCAGAAAGACGGGATTGGTCGCCGCGAGCCGGGTCACGTCCCCCGGCAGCGGCGCCAGCCGGGACGACTGCAGCAGAACGCCGTCGCAGGAGAACCCGGCCGCGGTGAGCGCCTCGCGCACCGCCGGGACCCGGTCCAGCGCGGCCATCGCGACGACCACCGTCTGCCGCGCCCGCCGCGCACACGCGGTGACGATGTCAGGCAGGTCACCCCCGCCCCCGCCGACGAACACCGCGTCCGGATCGTCGAGTTCGGACAGCACGTCCGGCGCGCTCCCGTGGACCACCTGTACGTCCACCCCGTGTGCGGCGGCGTTCGCGCGGATCCGCTCGACGCCGTCCCCGGTCTTCTCGACCGCGACGGCGGCGGCCCCGAGCCGCGCACACTCGACGGCCACGGAACCGGAGCCCGCGCCGACGTCCCAGACCAGATCGCCGAGGCGCGGCCCCAGCCGGGCCAGCGCGAGCGCGCGTACCTCGAACTTGGTGATCATCGAGTCGCGATGCGCGAACTCGGCCTCGTCCAGCGCCCATCGGCCGGGCCCGACGCCGGGCCCGGCGACCGTACGCACACCCGCCGGGAACCGCGCCTCGTCCAGGCACAGCACCACACTCACCGCCGTCCCCCAGTCACGCGCGGCGGCCTCCCGCGGAGTCACCCGCTCCACCCGCTCCCGCCCGAGGTCGCCCAGCGCGGACGCGACGACGAGGACGCGCTCACTGTGCAGCAACGCGGCCCCCAGCTCGCCCGGACCGGCCCCGGGCCCGGTCAGCACCGCGACCTTCGCATGCGCCCGGCAGACATTGACCGCCGTCCGCGGCTCCCGCCCGTGCGCGCTGACCACCACCGCGTCGTCCCACGTCAGCCCGGCCCGCGCAAAGGCGGTGGCCACGGAGGACACGCCCGGCCGGATGTCGAGCAGGCCGGCACCGAAGCGCTCGGCCAGCACCCGCACGATCCCGAAGAACCCGGGGTCGCCGGAGGCCAGCACGACGACCGGCGCCTGCTTGGCGACGTACGCCTCGATCCGGTCGAGCGCGGGCGCCAACGGACCGAGCACGACCTGCTCGGCGTCCGACGGCAGCCGTACGGCGTCCAGATGCCGCCGCCCGCCGACCACCAGCTCCGCGGCGCCGAGGACGTCCTCGTCAGGCGGCGCCCCCGTCCCCGTACCGACGACCGTGATCATGTACTCGCCCCTCGCTCACGCAGCGCCCTGCGGGCCTCGGGGTCGGCCTTGCGGTAGCCGTGGAAATGGCCGGGGTGGTACAGGTGCGAGCGGGTGCCCTGCGCGTCGAGGGCGGGGCCGACCAGGAAGAGGGTGTGCTTCCAGAGCTTGTGCTCCTTGACCGTCTCCTCCAGGGTCGCGATCGTGCACCGGACGACCAGTTCCTCGGGCCAGGTCGCCTGGTAGGCGATGACGACCGGGGTCGACGTCGGATAGCCGCCCTCCAGCAACTCCCGTACGAGCTGTCCACTCCGGGCGGCCGACAGGAAGATCGCCATGGTCGTGCCGTGCTTGGCGAACTCGCGCACCTCTTCCCCGGGCGGCATCGGCGTCTTGCCGCCGCCCAGCCGGGTCAGCACGACGGACTGCGAGACCTCGGGGATCGTGAGCTCCCGCTGCACGAGCGCGGCGACCGCGGAGAAGGCGGAGACGCCGGGCACGACCTCGGTGGCGATGCCGAGCGAGGCACACCGGTCGAGCTGCTCCTGCGTACCGCCCCAGAGAGCGGGATCGCCGGAGTGAATACGGGCGACCCGCAGACCATCGGTGCGGGCCCGCTTGTAGACGGCGACCACGTCCTCCAGGGACATCGTCGCCGAGTCGAGGATCTCGGCGTCCTCGCGCGCATGCTGGAGGACGTCCGCCTGGACCAGGCTGGCCGCCCAGATCACGACGTCGGCCTCGGCGATGGCGCGCGCGGCACGGAACGTCAGCAGATCGGCGGCGCCGGGGCCGGCACCGACGAAGGTCACCTTGCCGGCGGTGGCATCGGCCATGGGGAATCGGTCCTCTCGTACAAGCTGCAAAGCGGTCTTACGAAGTCGGGCGAAAAGTCAGTGCGTACGGGAGTGCCGGACATGCGCGCACGCAGGGTGATCGGATAGCAAAGCCCTATGGCGGTCTTCGTCGCGCTCGGCGCGTTCCTGATGACGCTGGCCGGCGGCTGGACGGCACAGCGCGTGACCGACCGCCGTCATCTGGTCCTGGGCCTGGCCGGCGGTCTGATGCTGGGCGTGGTCGGCCTGGACCTGCTGCCGGAGGCGCTGGACGCGGCGGACGCGGACGTCTTCGGCGTACCGGCGGCCCTGGTGCTCTTCGTGGCGGGTTTCCTCCTCGCCCACCTGGCGCAACGGCTGCTGGCCGCACGCGCGGCGCACGAGCCGAACGGCCGGACACCCGAGGTGGGCCTGTCGGCGGGGGCCGCGATGGTCGGGCACAGCGCCATGGACGGCATCGCGATCGGCGCCGCGTTCCAGGTCGGCGGGGACATGGGGGTGGCGGTCGCGCTCGCCGTCATCGCGCACGACTTCGCGGACGGCTTCAACACGTACACGATCACCCGCCTGTACGGGAACGCCCGCCGCCGGGCGCTCGCCATGCTGGTGGCGGACGCGGCGGCCCCCGTCGTAGGCGCGGCCTCGACGCTCCTGTTCACCATCCCGGAGGAACTGCTCGGCTACTACCTCGGCCTGTTCGGCGGCGCACTGCTCTACCTCGCCGCGTCCGAGATCCTTCCCGAGGCCCACCACCTGCGCCCCGCCCGCTCGACCCTGCTCTGCACGGTCGCCGGAGCGGCGTTCATCTGGCTGGTGGTGGGCATCTCCGGCTGAGCGGGACAGACCACGGCGGTTCACAGCTTGCCGCCCCGCCCGCCGTCGCGCCGCGCGGGCGCGATCAGCGTCGACAGATAGGGGAGAGGTGCACCGTCGAGCTCGGCGGCAGGCCGCACGGACTCCTCCGGCAGCCCGAGCGCCGACCCCCATACGGCGTCGCCCAGCCGCCCGGTCTCCCTGAGCGCCTCGGCGACCTCCCCGGCCTGCCGCCCGAACTTGTACGCGACGACGGTCCCCGGCCCGGCCAGCGCGTCCTTGAGCACGGCGGCCCCCGCGGTCACCGGCACGAGCGTGAGCGGCTCGGTCCCCTCGGTGAGCACGGCCCCCGACCGCGAGGCGAGATCCTGCATGGCGGTGATCCCGGGCACGGTCTCCACGACCACCCCCGGCACCAACTCGCCGATGGTCTGCGCGAGATAGGTGAACGTCGAGTAGACGTTGGGATCCCCGATGGTGGCGAAGGCAACGGCCCCGTACGTCGTGAGGAGTCGGGCCACCCGCTCCCCGGCAGCATCCCAGGCGGCCTCACGCCGCCCCCGATCGCTCCGCTCGTTCAGCGCGAAGACAACCCGCACGACTTTCTCCACGGGCACGTAATGCAAGACGGTGGCCTCGGCCCGCCCCCGCTCACCGGTATCCATCACCGGCACGACGACGACATCGGCGGCACGCAGAGCATTGACGCCCTTGACGGTCACCAGCTCCGGATCGCCGGGACCCACCCCGACTCCGATCAACCTGCTGCTGCTCATGACGTCCGGCACCTCTCCACGAACCGACGGGCGACACCGGGCTCGGACGCCCAGTGCGTGTGCAGATAACTCGCATGCACACCCTGTTGTACGAAACCTTCGACCCGCCGCCGAGGAGCACGCACACCCCATGCGGGAGCGGCCCCCGCCCCCGGCTCGACGACCGTCCGATGAAACTCATGCCCCCGCATCCGCACGCCCGCGCCCGCGATCACACTGTCACTCACGGCAACAGCATCCCGATACCCGAGCGTGAGCCGCCCGCTCATCCGGCCGGCCGCATCGAGCACCCCGCACATGGGCAGCCCATCCAACTCCCGGCACAGATAGAGCAGCCCAGCACATTCGGCGGCGACAGGAGCACCGGACTCTGCGAGGGCGGCGACGGCTTTGCGCAGGGGTTCGTTGGCGGACAGCTCAGCGGCGTACACCTCGGGGAACCCGCCCCCGATGACCAACCCGCAGGTGCCGTCAGGGAGTTGTTCATCGCGGAGGGGATCGAAGACGACGACTTCCGCGCCAGCGGCCGCAAGCAGCTCGGTGTGCTCGGCGTAGGAGAAGGTGAAGGCGGGGCCTCCGGCGACGGCGACCACGGGAGCTTTCAAGTCCAGTCCGGCATCATCCAGCCCGTCCGGCGTTTGAGGACGAGGCCGAAGGCCGATGGGGTCCAGGGGCGAAGCCCCGGTAGGGGTCCGGGGGCGAAGCCCCGGTGGGGTGCGGGGGGAAGCCCCGGTGGGGTGCGGGGGGAAGCCCCGGTGGGGTGCGGGGGGGAAGCCCCGGTGGGGTGCAGGGGCGAAGCCCCGCGGGGGTCCAGGGGGCGGAGCCCTCTGGCGGGGTCGAAGGGGCGGAGCCCCTGGAGGATGGGACGGGTAGGGGCGGCGGGGGCGAAGAAGCCAGGACCTCAGCCGCATCCCAGCCCGCACAAGCCAACGCCCCCGCACTCCGCGCCAGCGCCACCACCGCATCCAGATCGCACCCGTCGGAGACCTGCGCACCCATCGCCGCAACAGCCGCCTCCGCCTCCCCCCGCCGCTCCGCAACCGGAACCAACCCCAAATGCCGCGAAGGCGTGTCCACCTGCGGCGCCCGCCTCAACACACCCAGAACCGGCACCCCCACCGACTCCAACGCCTCCCGCAACAACTCCTCATGCCGATCCGAAGCCACCTTGTTCAGGATCACGCCCCCGACCCGAACCTCCGGATCCCAAGACACAAACCCATGCACCAACGCCGCCACGGACCGCGACTGCGACGACGCATCGACAACCAACACCACCGGCGCCCGCAGCAACTTCGCCACATGCGCGGTCGACGCCAGCTCACCCTCCCCCGCGGCCCCGTCATACAGCCCCATCACCCCCTCGACCACGGCGATGTCACACCCCCGCGCCCCATGCACGAACAACGGCCCGATCAACTCCGGCCCGCACAGATACGCATCGAGATTCCGCCCCACCCGCCCGGTCGCCAGCGCGTGATACCCGGGATCGATGTAGTCCGGCCCCACCTTGTGCGGAGACACAACAAGCCCCCGCGCAGCGAACGCGGCCATCAACCCCGTGGCAACGGTGGTCTTACCGCTGCCCGACGACGGCGCGGCGACGACCACCCGAGGAACAGACATCACCACTCGATGCCTCTCTGCCCCTTCTGCCCGACGTCCATCGGATGCTTGACCTTGGACATGTCGGTCACGAGATCGGCGAAATCGACGAGCTTCTCGGGCGCGTTCCGCCCGGTGATCACGACATGCTGGGTCCCCGGCCGGTCCCGCAGCACAGCCACGACCTCATCGACGTCGACCCACCCCCAGTGCAGGGGATAGGCGAACTCATCCAGCACGTACAGCTGGTACGTCTCGGCGGCCAGATCCCGCTTGACCTGCTCCCAGCCCTCGCGCGCCTTCTCCTCGTTGTCCATCTGGGAGTCCCGCTGCACCCAGGACCACCCCTCGCCCATCTTGTGCCAGGCGACGGATCCACCCTCACCGGAGTCCCCGAGCACCCGAAGCGCCCGCTCCTCGCCGACCTTCCACTTGGCCGACTTGACGAACTGGAACACCCCGATGGGCCACCCCTGATTCCAGGCCCTGAGCGCCAGCCCGAAAGCAGCGGTCGACTTGCCCTTCCCGACCCCGGTGTGCACCACCACCAACGGCCGATTACGCCGCTGACGAGTCGTCAGCCCATCGTCCGGCACGACACTCGGCTGCCCCTGAGGCATTACGCGGCCCTCCTCTGTACGTCCTTCACCAGCCCGGCGATGGAGTCCGCCCGCAGCTCGTCCAGCGTCACGGCCGTACCCCCCAGCTCACCGGCAAGCTGCCCGGCGAGCCCCAGCCGCACCGGCCCGGACTCGCAGTCGACCACCACCGAAGCGATCCCCTCGGCCGCGAACAACCGAGCCGCACGCCCCGCCAGCACCACCGGCTCCGGCCCACCGGTGGCCCGCCCGTCCGTCACCACCACAACCAGCGCCCGCCGAGCGGGATCCCGCAGCCGCTCCACCCGCAGCACGTCATGCGCCTTGAGCAGCCCCACGGCCAACGGTGTACGCCCACCGGTGGGCAATGTCTCCAGCCGAGCCGCAGCCGCATCCACGGACGAGGTCGGCGGCAGAGCCACCTCCGCGCTCGCCCCCCGGAACGTCACCAACCCCACCTTGTCCCGCCGCTGATACGCATCGAGCAGCAGCGACACCACAGCACCCTTCACGGCACTCATCCGCTGCCGCGCCGCCATCGACCCGGACGCGTCGACGACGAACAGCACGAGATTCCCCTCGCGCCCCTCCCGCGTCGCCTGCCGCAGATCGTCCCGCCGCACGACGAGCCCACGCCCGACCCGCCCACGCGCCCGCTGATGCGGCGCCGCCGCCTGCACGGTCGCCGCCAGATGCAGCTTGGTCAGCGCCCCCCGTGGCCGCCGCGCCCCCGTCGTCCGCCCGTGCTCGGTCCGCGCCCGCGAACGCCGCCCGGCGGCACCCTGCCCGATACCGGGGACGCTCAGCACCTTCGTACGAAACGGTTCGGAGGCCCGTACGGCCGACTGCTCCCCGGCGCCGGAGGCCTGCGGCTCGCCATCGTCACCGGCCTCGGGCCGAGCGCCCGTGTCACCACCCTGCGGATCCTCGTCCGGAGCAGGCTCCCCGCCACCCCCGCCCGGACCTGGCCCACCGTCATCAGGATCGGGATCGGGATCGTGGTCGCCGTCGCCGGAGAACTCCTCCAGCGTCTCGTCGAGCTTGTCCTCGTCAAGTCCCGGCGCGTCAAAGGGATTCCGTCGCCGCCGGTGCGGCAGCGCGAGCAGCGCGGCCTGCCGTACGTCCTCCGCCAGCACCTCGGTCCGCCCGGCCCACGCCGCGAGCGCGGTGGCCGTTCGCGCCATCACGATGTCGGCCCGCATGCCGTCCACCTCGAAGGCGGCACAGGTCGCCGCGATCTGCCGCAGCGCCCCGTCGCCGAGCCGCACCGACGGCAGCAACTCCCGTGCGGCGACGATGCGTTGACGTACCGCCGCCTCCTCGTCCGCCCAACGGGCCGCGAAACCGGCCGGATCGTCGTCGTAGGCGAGCCTGCGCCGTACGACCTCCACCCGCTGCTCCGGCTCCCGCGACGCCGCGACCTCCACGGTCAGCCCGAACCGGTCGAGCAACTGCGGCCGCAGCTCGCCCTCTTCGGGGTTCATGGTCCCGACGAGCAGGAAACGCGCGGCGTGCCGGACCGAAACCCCCTCCCGCTCGACATACGACGCACCCATCGCGGCCGCGTCCAGGAGCAGGTCGACCAGGTGGTCGTGGAGAAGGTTGACCTCGTCGACGTAGAGGATTCCGCGGTGCGCGTCCGCGAGCAGGCCGGGCTCGAAGGCCTTGACGCCCTCGGCGAGCGCCCGCTCGATGTCGAGCGCGCCGACGAGCCGGTCCTCGGACGCGCCGACGGGCAGCTCGACCATACGGGCCGGACGCGTGGTACCGCTGCCGGTCTCGTGCGGTCCGTCGGGGCAGCCAGGGTCGGGCGCACCCGGGTCGCAGGAGAAACGGCACCCGGCGACCACGTCCACCTCCGGCAGCAGCACCGAAAGCGCCCGCACCGCCGTCGACTTGGCCGTGCCCTTCTCACCGCGCACCAGCACACCGCCCACTGCTGGACTGACCGCGTTGAGGAGCAGCGCCAAGCGCAGATTGTCCTGTCCGACGACGGCTGTGAATGGGAAAGGCATGCTCATGCCTGGATCACTCCTTCGAAGGACTGCTGTCGGAGGCGGCCGGGTGCGCAGTGCACGGCTGACAAGCTGTGACCCAGCTCCCCGCCGACGCGGGGGTGGTCCGGCGCCGTTGTATCCGTGACGGCGGATCGCTGCTTGCTCCCCGCCGACGCGGGGGTTCCCAGGGAGATCACTGGTCTCCCTCCAGATCTCCCTCAAGCTCGAGGTAGGTCGCCCGGAGCCGGTCCAGGGTCTCCTGGTCCGGCTCCGCCCAGAGCCCTCGGTCAGCCGCCTCCAGCAAGCGCTCGGTGATGCCCCTCAGCGCCCAGGGATTCGATCGCTTCATGAACTCCTGGTTCTCCGGGTCGAAGACGTACTCGGCCGACAACTTCTCGTACATCCAGTCGTCCACGACCCCGGCCGTGGCGTCGTACCCGAAGAGGTAGTCCACGGTCGCCGCCATCTCGAAGGCACCCTTGTAGCCGTGCCTCCTCATGGCACTCATCCAGCGCGGGTTGACCACCCGCGCCCGGAATACCCGGTGCGTCTCCTCGCCCAGCGTCCGGGTCTTGACCTGGTCCGGCGTGGCGGAGTCGCCGACGTACGCCTCGGGGCTGGTGCCCGTCAGATGGCGCACCATGGCCACCATGCCGCCGTGGTACTGGAAGTAGTCGTCGGCGTCGACGAGATCGTGCTCGCGTGTGTCGACGTTCTTCGCGGCGACCGCGATCCGCCTGAACGCCGTCTCCATGTCCCCGCGCGCCGCCCGCCCGTCGAGCCCGCGCCCGTAGGCGTAGCCGCCCCAGACGGCGTACACCTCGGCGAGGTCCGCATCCGACCGCCAGTTGCGGGCGTCGATGAGCGGGAGCAGCCCGGCGCCGTACGCACCCGGCTTCGAGCCGAAGACACGGGCCGTCGCGCGCCGTCGGTCGCCGTGCTCGGCGGTGTCCGCGTCGGCATGGGCGCGTACGTAGTTCTGGTCGGCGGGCTCGTCCAGTTCGGCGACCTTGCGTACGGCGTCGTCGATCAGCCCGACCACATGCGGGAACGCGTCCCGGAAGAAGCCGGAGATACGGACCGTGACGTCGATGCGAGGACGGCCCAGCTCGGTGAGGGGCACGATCTCGAAGCCCGTCACACGGCGCGAGGCATCGTCCCACACCGGTCGGCAGCCGAGCAGCGCGAGGATCTCGGCGATGTCGTCGCCCTGGGTGCGCATCGCGGACGTACCCCAGACCGTCAGGCCGACGGACTTCGGGTACTCGCCGGTGTCCTGGAGGTACCGCTGCACCAGCGAGTCCGCAAGGGACTGCCCCACCTCCCAACTCAGCCTGGACGGGATGGCCTTGGGGTCGACGGAGTAGAAGTTGCGGCCGGTCGGCAGGACGTTGACGAGACCGCGGGTGGGGGAGCCGGAGGGGCCGGCAGGGACGTATCCGCCGTCGAGGGCCTTGAGGATGTGCCCGATCTCGTCGGTGGTGCGGGCGAGCCGCGGCACGACCTCGGTGCAGGCGAACTCCAACACGGCTACGGCGTCCGGGAGTTCGGTGCCGAGGACGTCGGCGGCCAGCGAACGAGCTTCCGAGACCGCCCAGTTGCGCTCCTCCATCCCCTCCGCCATCCGCCGGCACAGCTGCTCCAGCAGGTCGATCGCGTCGGCGGCGGAACGGGAGGGACCTCCCACGAGGTCCGACAGCTCCACCGGAACCTTCAACGGAGCCCCCGGCTCGGCCAGCAACTCCTTCTCGCTGAGCCCGAAATGGGCGGCGAGGGAAGCCCTGAGCCCCGGCAGGGCGTTCGCCTGTCCGCCCCACACCTGTGAGGCGCGCAGCACGGCGAGCACGAGGTTCACGCGCGGCTCGCCGACCGGTCCGCCGCCCAGGATGTGCAGCCCGTCGCGGATCTGCACGTCCTTGATCTCGCACAGATAGCCGTCGATGTGCATGACGAACTCGTCGAACGCGTCGTCGTCCGGCTGGTCGTCCACATGCAGGTCGTGGTGCAGCTCGGCCGCCTTGACCAGCGTCCAGATCTGCGCGCGGACCGCCGGTGCCTTCGTCGGGTCCAGGTCGGAGACCAGCGCGTACTCGTCGAGCAGCTGCTCCAGCTTGGCCAGGTCGCCGTATGTGTCGGCACGGGCCATCGGCGGTACGAGGTGGTCGACGACGGTGGCGTGGCCGCGGCGCTTGGCCTGGGTGCCCTCGCCCGGGTCGTTGACGATGAACGGGTAGATCAGCGGGAGTTCACCGAGCACGGCGTCCGGCGCGCAGCCTCCGCTGAGGCCGAGCCCCTTGCCCGGCAGCCACTCCATCGTGCCGTGCTTGCCCATGTGCACGATGGCGTCCGCGCCGAAGCTGTTCTCCAGCCATCGGTACGCCGCCATGTAGTGGTGGGACGGCGGCATGTCCGGGTCGTGATAGATCGCGATCGGGTTCTCGCCGAAGCCGCGCGGCGGCTGGATCATGACGACGACGTTCCCGAACTGGAGCGAGGCGAGCACGATGTCGTCCCCGTCGACGTACAGCGAGCCCGGCGGCTCGCTCCACGCCTCCAGCATGGCGTCCCGGAGTTCCGGGTCCAGCTTGTCGAACCAGGCCCGGTAGTCGGCGAGCGGGACGCGCGCGGGCGCGGAGGCCAGCTGGTCCTCGGTCAGCCACTCGACGTCGTGACCGCCTGCCTCGATGAGCCGGTGGATCAACTCGTCGCCGTTGTCGGGGTATTCGGTCAGGCTGTATCCGGCGTCCTTGAGGGCGTCCAGCACCTGAATGGCCGAGGCGGGCGTGTCGAGGCCGACCGCGTTGCCCACGCGCGAGTGCTTCGTCGGGTACGCGGTGAAGACGAGCGCGAGCTTCTTGTCGGAGTTGGCTTTGTGCTTGAGGCGCGCGTGTCGTACGGCGATCCCGGCGACCCGCGCGGCTCGCTCGGGGTCGGCGACGTACACGGGGACGTCGTCCGGGCCCTGCTCCTTGAAGGAGAAGGGGACCGTGATGAGCCGCCCGTCGAACTCCGGGATCGCGACCTGCATCGCCGCGTCCATGGGGGAGAGGGCGGCGTCGGACTCGTCCCACACGGCCCTCGACGACGTAAGGCAAAGTCCTTGCAGCACCGGCACATCGAGGTCGGCGAGCGCCCCGATGTCCCAGGCCTCCTCGTCACCGCCTGCCGAGGCCTGCGAGGCGTGCGTGCCGCCGGCGGCGAGGACGGTGGCGACCAGGGCGTCGGCCTTCGCGAGGATCTCGTACAGCCCGGCGTCGGCCCCGCGCAGTGAACCGCAGTACACGGGAAGGGCGTTGGCGCCTCGCGCCTCGATCGCGTCGCAGAGCGTGTCGACGAAGGAGGTGTTGCCGCTGAGCTCATGGGCCCGGTAGAAGAGCACACCGACGGTGGGCCGGCCCGCGACAAGAGAACGCTCGCCATGGACGCCGTACTCGGGCATCTTCTGCGGCTCGACGAACCCCTCACCCGTCAGCAGCACGGTGTCGGACAGGAACCGCGCCAGCTCGGTGAGGTTGGCGGGCCCGCCCTCGACGAGGTACCGCAGAGCCTCCGCCACCACACCCGCGGGCACGGAGGACTCGGCCATCAACTCCGCGTCGGGCACGGCCTCTCCACCGAGCAGCACGGTGGGAATGCCGGACGCCTTGAGCGCGGCGAGCCCGTCCTCCCAGGCCCGTTTGCCCCCCAGCAGCCGTACGACGGCGATGTCCGCGGCCCCGATGAGGCCGGGGAGTTCCTGGTCGACGTCCACACGGGTCGGGTTGCCGATCCGGTAGTCGGCACCGGAAGCGGCCCGGGCCGCCAACAGATCCGTGTCGGCGGTCGACAACAACAACACTGTGCTCATGCGGGCGCTCCCGGTGGAATGAAAGGCAGTCCTTGCGGCGCGCCGGACTCGATGAGCCCCCAGAGCGCGTCCGTGTCCGCGTGCTGTTCGATCAGATCGCCGAGCCGGTCGAGTTGCTCCTCGCGCAGCGCGGCGAACGACGTGTCGGGGGCCGGCACGAAGCGGCGGCCCGCGGCGCCGGCCACCTCACGCAGGAAGGCCCGCCGGAAACCGTCCGACTCCAGCGAGCCGTGCCAGTGCGTACCCCAGGTCTGGCCGACCCGGCAGCCGTCCAAGAAGGGTTCCCCGCCGTAGACTTCGGCGACCCCGTGATGGATCTCGTACCCCTCGACGCGCTCGCCGAGAGCCGCGCCGACAGGCCGGGTGAGGGTCTTCTCCCGGGCGAACCGCACCCGGACGGGCAGCACCCCGAGGCCCTCGACCTGCCCGCGCCGGCTCTCGACCTCGTCCTCGATGTGCTCGCCGAGGACTTGGAACCCACCGCAGATACCGAGGACGGGCCGCTGTTCGGCGGCCCTCCGGACGAGGGCATCCGCGAGGCCGCGCTCCCGCAGCCACTCCAGCGCGCGGACGGTTCCCCGAGTACCCGGGATCACCACCAGATCCGCGTCCGCCAGCTCCTCCGGACGGTCCACGAACCGCACCACGACGCCGGGTTCGGCGGCGAGGGCGTCGACGTCGGTGAAGTTGGACATGAGCGGGACGGCGCAGACGGCGACCCGCAGCACGTCCTCGCCGACGGGGGAGGAGACCTGCGATTCCCGGACCGTCCCCCGCAGGGACACCCGCAGCCCGTCCTCCTCGTCGATGCCGAGCCCGTGCCGGAAGGGCAGGACGCCGTACGTCCGCCGCCCCGTGAGGTCGTGCAGCATGTCGAGCCCGGGTTCGAGCAGCGAGACGTCGCCGCGGAACTTGTTGACGAGAAACCCGGCGACGAGTGCCTGGTCCTCGGGGGACAGCAGCGCCACCGTGCCGAAGAAGGAGGCGAAGACGCCGCCGCGGTCGATGTCGCCGACGACGAGCACCGGCAGCCCGGCATTGCGGGCGATGCCCATGTTGACGATGTCGGTCCGCCGCAGATTGATCTCGGCCGGAGAGCCGGCCCCCTCGCAGATCACCGCGTCATACGTGCCCCGCAACTCGGCAAGACAGTCGAGCACGGTCCCGAGCAGCCGCTCCTGCCGCCCCCCGTGATACCCCCGAGCACTCAGCTCCCCCACGGGCTTCCCCATGAGCACGACCTGACTGCTCTGCTCGCCACCCGGCTTGAGCAGCACGGGATTCATCAGCGCGGTCGGCTCGACGCGACAGGCCTGCGCCTGCATGGCCTGCGCCCGCCCGATCTCCGCGCCTTCCCGGGTCACGAACGAATTGAGGGACATGTTCTGCGCCTTGAACGGCGCGACCTTGACGCCCTGCCGCACCAGCCACCGGCAGATCCCGGCGGTGACGACGCTCTTGCCGGCGTCGGAGGTGGTGCCGGCGACGAGGAGACCACCGCCTGTCATGAGGTACGCCCCTTCACGATGCGGCGCGCGGCGACACAGACGCCGAGCGCGAGCCAGCCGACGCGCCTGGACAGTCGTACGGCCGCTTCGATGTCCTGCGTACCGACGGTCCGCCCGGCCCCGTTCAGCACGGGCCGGTGCTCGACCCGTCCGCCGTACGACAGCGTCCCGCCCAGCCGCACGCCCAGCGCCCCCGCGAACGAGGCCTCCACGGGCCCGGCGTTGGGGCTCGGGTGCTTGGCGGCATCGGCGCGCCAGGCTCGTACGGCCCCGCGGGGGTCACCGCCGGCGACGGCGGCGAGTACGGCGGTCAGCCGCGATCCCGGCCACCCCGCCACGTCGTCGAGCCGCGCCGAAGCCCAGCCGTACCGCCGGTACTTGGGCGATCTGTGCCCCACCATGGCGTCGAGCGTGTTCACGGCCCGGAACCCGACGAGCCCGGGAACGCCCCCCACAGCGCCCCACACCAGCGCCCCCACGACGGCATCGGAGGTGTTCTCGGCGACGGACTCCACAACGGCCCGAGCGATCCCGTCCGCATCGAGCGCCTGCGGATCCCGCCCGCACAGATGCGGCAGCCGTGCCCGCGCCCCCTCGACGTCCCCCGCATCCAGGGCACGCCCGATGCCCCGGGCCTCCCGGGCGAGCGAAGTCCCCCCGACGACCGCCCAGGTGGCCGTGCCGGTCAGGGCGACGGAGGCGGCGGGAGACGTACGTACGACACGGGCGGCGAGCGCCCCGACGGCCACGGCGCCACCGGCGCAGACGGCGGTGTGCAGCGCGCCCCACCCGCGATGGTCGCGCCACAACACCTTTTCCACGGCCCCGGCGGCCCGCCCGAACGCGGCGACCGGATGCCCCCGGCGCGGATCGCCGAGCAGCAGGTCGCCGAGGAGTCCGGCGGCGGCGCCGTACGCGAAGACGCGATCGGCACGCATGGAGCTCAGCCGACCGCGGGGTCAGACAGAGACCTGGTACTGCACCTCGAACGGCAGCCGAGCATCGCGATATGTCCTCACTCAGGGTGTCCACGCCCTGGTTCGACGAGACCGGCGGCGAGAGTTCCTGGCTCCCGGGGCTTTCTACCCCGGTGACAGTGGCGGGACCGCGCCGGACTCACACCGGCTTCCTCTTCTGCCGCCGTACATGGCCCCGGCAGTCCACCATGGGGTTGGAAGGGCCGTCAACTTGCCGTTGACCTGCGGCGGGAGAGTGTGCTGAGGCCCACACACGCGTGGGGCGCGGGACGGTGGTCCGTCCCGCACCCCGGGTGCTTTCACGCTCCGCGTGTCACGCGACGATCAGATAGATCCCGTAGCCCACCGCCGCCGCGCAGGCCGCGAAGCAGGTGTACGCGCCGGTGACCGCGAGCGCGGCGGAGTCGCCCTGGGACACGGCGCGTTCGCGGCGGGAGAGGCCTGCGACGCCGAGGGTGAACAGGGACACGAGGGCCACGGTGACCACGAGGCTGACGCCGAAGACGGAGCCGAGGGCCGCCCAGTCGATCTTCATGTTGCTGCTTTCGCTTTCTGGGGAAACCGGGTGGGGGTCAGACCTTGGCCTGCGAAGGCGCCGGTTCGGAGGCCGGGGCGGGGATCGTGGCCGTCAGCTCGTCGGTCGCGGTGCCCGCGGGCGGCGGGGTCACCGCGGCGATCGCCGTCGTCACGACGCCGGCCGGTTCCTCCGTCGTGTCGTTGACGTTCGTGTGGTCGACGACCTCGCGGCGGGAGCGCTGCCAGATCGCGGCGCTGGAGGCGATCAGGAAGACGGCGACCAGGGCGGTGCCCCAGCTGCCGAAGCCCGTCACGTACTCCGCGATCGCGCCGACCAGCGCCGCCGCCGGCAGCGTCAGGCCCCAGGCGACGAACATCCGGGTGGCCGTGGACCAGCGGACGACGCCACCCTTGCGGCCGAGGCCCGCGCCCATCACCGCGCCGGAGACGGAGTGCGTGGTGGAGAGGGAGAAGCCGAGGTGGGAGGAGGCCAGGATGACCGTGGCCGCGCTGGTCTGGGCGGCGAAGCCCTGCTGCGGCTGGAGGTCGGTCAGGCCCTTGCCCATGGTGCGGATGATGCGCCAGCCGCCGAGGTAGGTGCCGAGTGCGATGGCCACGCCCGCGGAGAGGATCACCCAGGTGGGAGGGTTCGAGCCGGGGGCGATCGCGCCGCCGGTGACCAGGGCGAGGGTGATGATGCCCATCGTCTTCTGCGCGTCATTGGTGCCGTGGGCCAGCGAGACCAGACCGGCGGAGGCGATCTGCCCGGCGCGGTAGCCCTTCGCGGCGGCCTTGCCGTCGGCGTCCTTGCCGAGGGAGCCCAGGGAATACGACAGGCGGGTGGCGAGCAGTGCGGCGATGCCCGCGACGAGCGGGGCGGCGATCGCCGGGATCAGCACCTTGGTGACGAGCACGTCGCCGTGGACCGCGCCGACGCCGGCCGAGGCGATGGTGGCGCCGATCAGACCGCCCATGAGCGCGTGCGAGGAACTGGACGGGAGACCGACCAGCCAGGTCAGCAGGTTCCAGAGAATCGCGCCGACCAGGGCGGCGAAGATGACCTCGGGACGTATGCCGGTCTCGTCGACGAGACCCTTGGAGATGGTGTTGGCGACCTCCACCGAGAGGAAGGCGCCGACGAGGTTGAGGACGGCGGACATCGCCACCGCGACCTTGGGTCTGAGCGCACCGGTCGAGATGGTCGTGGCCATCGCGTTGGCGGTGTCGTGGAAACCGTTCGTGAAATCAAACGCGAGAGCGGTGATCACCACAATCGCGAGGATCAGCGAGAAGCTTTCCATTTACCCAGGCAATCGTTCGAGGTCGTTGGCCGGTTGAACGTAGGTAACCTGAGTGAACGGAAGATGAACTGGGCAGGGCCGCACGGTGTCCTGGCGTGACGGTTGTCGCACCGTCGAACCCGCGCGGCCCAGACGGCCCAAGGGTTAGGAGCCTCGGGCAAACTTCTTCAGCTGGGACAGGGACCCATTGAAGAGATTCTGGTCACCCGGCAGGCTGCCGCTGTTGTCGTACTGCCAGAACGTCCAGGCCCCCCAGCCCGCCGGCAGCGTTCCCGCCGTCGAGGAGTTGTAGCGGGCGACCCACAGCGCATGGTCCGAGGCGAAGGCCCGGCTGCTGCCCGTGCACGCGTTCCACCAGTGAGCGGTCGTGTAGATCACGGGGCGGCGTCCGGTGAGCCGCTTGACCTCGTTGCTGAACGACTTGATCCAGACGACCATCCTGGAGTTGCTCATGTTGTAGCACTTGTGCCGCTTGTCGTACGGGTTGTACTCGATGTCGAGCGCCGGCGGCAGAGTCCAGCCGTCCGCCCGCCAGGCGCCGCCGTTGCGCACGAAATGGGCGGCCTGGGTCTTGCCCGACGACTTGTTGGGCAGCGCGAAGTGGTAGGCCCCGCGGATCAGGCCCGCGGTGCGCGAGCCGTTGTACTGCTGGCCGAAGTACGGGTTGCGGTAGGTGTGGGACTCGGTCGCCTTGACGTAGACGAACTTGGCGCCCTTGCTCGCCGCGCTCCGCCAGTCGACGTTCTTCTGGTGCGAGGAGACGTCGTGTCCCTTCGGCTTGCTCGCGGCGAAGGCCGGAACCTCGGTGAGGGCGATTCCCCCGACGGTCAACGCCGTCACGGAGGCCGCTATCACATGGGCGCGGCGACGGAACGGTTTGCGATCACGAGCCATATTTCCCCCCGGAATGGCGACATGCGCGTCAAATCCCCCGGAGAGTACTGGAACGTCCTTGAATGCTCATCGATCTCCGGCCAAGCCGGGGGGTGAGGGGTGTATGTGCCTGTATGCACCCTTCCGGAGGTCGGTCCTCCGCCCTAAAGTGCCCCCGCCTGACGGCGGGTTGACGCCGCGCCTGGCAGGATCGCGGCATGGCTGAGCAGCGGCGGGATCAGGGAGACGGGCGGGAGGCCCGGGAGGAGTCGCAGGTTGTGGGGGACCCGTGGGGGAGGGATGCGCTCCAGGAGGAGGTGCGCGCCTGGGAGGAGCTGGTCGCCACCGCCCGTCGGACCGTGGCCGACGGTCTGGTCGTCGGCACGTCCGGCAATGTCTCCCTGCGCGTCGGGGACACGGTCCTGGTCACGCCCTCGGGCGTGCCTTATGACCGCCTCACGCCGGACGACGTGACCGGCGTCGACCTCGACGGCCGGCAGGTGCTCGGCACCCTCGTCCCGACCAGCGAGCTGCCCATGCATCTCGCCGTCCACCGCACGACCGACGCCCGCGCCGTCGTGCACACCCACGCCGTCCACGCCACGGCCGTCTCCACCCTCGTCACCGAGCTCCCGGTGATCCACTACATGACCGGGGCGCTCGGCGGACCCGTCCGAGTCGCCCCATATGCGACGTACGGCACCGACGAGTTGGCCGAGAACATGCTCCAGGCCCTGACCGACCGCTCCGCCTGCCTCCTCCAGAACCACGGCACGATGGCCTACGGCACCACCCTCGACCAGGCCTACGACCGCACAGCCCAACTCGAGTGGATGTGCCGCCTCTGGCTCACGGCCTCCTCGGTACCGGGCCTGTCCCCGAGCCTGCTGTCGGAGGAACAGCTGCGGGAGGCGGGGGAGAAGCTGCGGGAGTATGGGCAGCGGGGCTGAGAGGGGTGTCGGGGCACCGGTCGCCGATTGCCCCGCCGGTCGCCTTCGATCAGCCGCGACCATGTCCCCCGGCTGGCCGACAGCCGGGTCCGCCAGGACACTGAACCCGTGCGCACTGTCAAAACGGCGGCCGCGGCCGTCACCGTGGCCCTGGCGGCCGGCGCGGCCAGCGTGGCCGCCGGACGGTTCGCCAGCGACGCCGCGCTGAAGGTGGCACCAGGACGGCCCCTGCCCGGCGAACCCCGGCTCACCGTGCATGCGACGGCGGCGGGCCAGATCGCGCTCACCCGGGCCCTGGCCTCCCTGCGCCCCGGCACCTACGGCCTCACCGGCGACGCCTCGCACGCCGTCGTCGGGCCCGTCCTCGGCGCGGCGAACCACTCCGCCGACACCGTCGTACGCCGCCTGGAACGCGTCACCCACGGCACCCTCGAGCCCGGCGACAAGGTGTGGCTCACTCCGAACGTGTACGTCGGCGACCCCGGCGCCGCCCTCGGCCTGGACCACGCCGACGTCGACATACCCGGCGAACTCGGCTCCCTGCCCGCCTGGTTCGTGCCCGGCGTACGGGACATCTGGATCATCGCGGTGCACGGCCTCGGCACCACCCGCGAGCACGCCATGAACCTCATGGAGTTCCTGGGCCGCCGCGGCTTCCCGGTGCTGGCCCCCGCCTACCGCGGCGACCTCGGCGCCCCCCGCTCCCCGGACGGCCTGAACCACCTCGGCGAGACCGAGTGGCGCGACCTGGACGCGGCGATCCGCTACGCCGTGCGCCACGGCGCCAAGCAGGTCGTCCTGCACGGCTGGTCCACCGGCGCCACCATGGCGCTGCGCGCCGCCGCCCACTCGGGGCTGCGTGAGCGCGTCTCGGGGCTCGTCCTGGACTCCCCGGTGCTCAGCTGGGAGACCACGCTGCGCGCCCTGGCCTCGGCCCGGCGCACCCCGGGTGCCCTGCTGCCGCTGGCTGTCCGCGCCGCACAGGGCCGCACCGGGCTGCACGGCGACCGCATCACCGACGCCGCCGACCCCGGCCGGCTCTCGGTGCCGACGCTGATCTTCCACGGCCCCGACGACACGGTGGCCCCCTGGGCCCTCTCCCGCCGCCTCGCCGACAGCCGCACCGACCTGATCTCCCTCCACACGGTCCAGCGCGCCCCGCACGCAGCCATGTGGAACGCCGACCCGCAGTCCTACGAAGAGACGCTGCGCCGCTTTCTGACCCCGCTGATGTGACCTCCCGTCCGCCCCGATCCCACCCGGTCCCGCAGATTCCGTTTAACGCGGTATCACTGGCCTGTTCTCGGGCCTGTTCTCGGCCCTCCACCGCCCGCAGGACCCCGTGCGTTGGCCATCCCCGTCGCCCGCCGTGACATTCCGTTTGGGTTTTCGGACCGTCAACCGGAAGACTGCCCCCGTGACGTCCCGTATCCCGCGCGACTCCAGGCTTCGACTCGTCCGCCAGCGACCCCTGGCCGCCGCCCCCCGAGCGATGAACCAGCGGCGCTCAAGCCGCCCCGCCCCGCGCCCACCGGAGGGCACTCCGGCCCGGGCGGAGCTGGCCAGAATGGCTCGCTCCGGTCTGGCCTCCGCTGCCCGTGTCGCCCACTGGGCCGACGCCGCGCTGCACCCCGGCCGTTACGGTGCGAGCCCCGACGGCAAGGGCACCCTCTCCGACACGACCGCCGAACTGGCGGCCAGGGACCTGGGCCTGACCCCGGCTCAGGTCCGCGCCGACTGGGACACCGCCCGCCTCGCCGGCCTCGTCGAGGTGCATGGCGACAGCGCCCGCCCCGGCTGGCGGCTGCGCGCCTGGGACCGCGACGACAGCGCCGTACTGCGCGGCTGGGTCGCTCTCTTCGACGCCTGGTCGCTCGCCCATCCGGAACCCGCGGACCACGAGCCCGCCGCCGTCGCCGAGGTCGTCTCGGCCATGCCCCAGGTGCTCTCCTTCCTCCAGCTCTCCGCCGGTCCCGTCCCGGTCGAGCAGCTCCTCGACCTCCTGGAGCAGCGGGTCACCGAACTTCGCACCGAGCGCTGCGAGATTCCCTACGGTCCGCAGCCCGAGCCGGCGGCGGAGCTCGCCGACACCCCCCTCGACCCGCTTCTCGACTGGGCCCTGCACGCCCTGGCCTCGGTCGGCGCCCTCACTTGTGGCGACGGACAGGCCACGCTGACCCCGCTCGGCAGCTGGGCGGTCTGGGTCAAGCTGGAGCAGATCTGCGTCGCCGCCCAGAGCCCCGCCGGGAACATCGAGGTCGCCGCCGAGGAGATGCTCCGCGGCTGCGCCCAGCTCCGCCCGAAGGCGGCCCGCGACGAGTACCGCGCCTGGCTCGCCGCCCGCCCCGTCGGCAGCGCCGTCACCGAACTGCTCGACGCCGCCCGCGGCGATGACGCCCTGCTGCGCGGCCTCGCTTTCGAGGCACTGCGCGTCGTCGGCGCCCCCGCCGAGCCCGACGTACGCGCTGTGGCCGACGAGCCGACGCTCAGGCCGTACGCCTTGCTGTGGCTCGCCGAGCACGACGGGTTCGACCCGGAGGACGCCCATGAGGTCCTCACCCGGGAAGAGGCCACATGGCTGTGGGTCGACACGGCCGCCGCCGTCGCCGACCACGGTGAGGCCCCGATGCTCGTGCGGCACCTGGAGTCCGCGGTGCAGCCGACGGTCCCCATGCTGCTCGACGAGGTACGTGCCGTCGGGCACCCTCGCACCGTGCAGGTCCTGGTCGCCCTCGCCGCGGCACACCCCGATCCCGCCCTGGCCAAGGCCGTACGCCGCGCGGCCTTCCAGGTGCACACTGGCGGGTGAGCGCTCCGCTGGTGGCGCCGCGATGTGTGTCGTCTTTCGTCTGCGGCGCCGTTGTGGCTTGTCGCGCCCACGCGGCGGAGCCGCATATTGACACAGCCCCGCGCCCCTTCGGGGCGCTCCCGGACCGCAGTCGAGTCCGCTCAGCCGCCTATTTCTGGGGCGTACGTGCCGAAGCTCCAGATGTTGCCCTCGACGTCCCGGGCCATGTAGTCCCGCGAGCCGTAGTCCTGGTCCGTCGGGGGCATCAGGATCTCCGCGCCGTGGTCCACGGCACGCTGGTGGTGGGCGTCGACGTCGTCCACCACGACATACACCCCGGCGGGGCCCGCGCCCTTCATCAGCTCGTCGAAACGGCCGCCGCGGCCCTTCGAGCCGAGCATCACCGCGCCGTTGCCCTGCACCAGCTCCGCGTGTGCCACCATGCCGTTCTCGCCCTCGTACACCGACAGCTCGGTGAAGCCGAAGGCCTGAGTGAGCTGCCGGATCGCCGCCTTCGCGTCCGCGTACAGCACCGTCGGGTAGATGCTCGGACTCGCGCCGCCCGTGCCCGCCATGACGATCACTCCCTTGTGCGTCGCGCCTGTGTGTCTCGCTGGTGCGTCGAGCGGAAAACCGCTGGAAATCACCGGAATCCTGCTGCCTGTCGCCAGTCTCGCACCCACCACTGACAACGCCCTCCCGACCGCGGCGCGGCCCTCAGCGGAAGGTGCGGAAGGTATTGCAACGCCCCATGTCGCCCGTCCGATCCCGGCCCTGGAACCGCTCCTGGATCCGGTCGTCGCCCACGGCCACCGCCGCGTCCAGCCCGTCCCGGATGTCGGCCTCGGTGAGGCTGGTGATCAGGGGCCGCCCGGTCGACTCGTCCGTGTTGGCGTCCTGTCCGGTCCGGCACAACTGCTGCACTTGAGCCGCCGCCGAAGCGTCGCCACCGGCTCGTCGCCGCCCGAGGAGCAGGGCGGTCAGACCGGCGCCCGCCCACGGTCGCCTTGCCGCCGGGTATCCGGCCGCCGCGCACGTCCTGCACCTCGGAGCTGTCCAGCCGGGCGTCGTCGTCGAACTGCACGGTGCCATCACCTTCTGCGTGCGTCGTTCCTCGGCCATCCTCGCCCGGCGCCACGGCCCGGGCTCCGGACGGACGTCCGAACGGGCGACGGGGCGCGGCCGGTCCGCCGTGTCACGCGCGCCCGCCCCCGCAGCCGCACGCGCGCAAGGGTGCGCCCAGCCGCCCGAGCGTGCCGTACGTCACGGCGGGGCACTGCTCGTCGCACCGCCCCGTGGGGACCGCGCGGCCCGTCGCCGTCGACGACCTGGGCAGGATCACCTCGCACCGCGGCCTCGCGGCAGCAACGGGGTCCGCGGCGGGCGGTCCGAACGCCGGAACGCCGGAAAAGTGGTTGCACCGCCCCGTTAGAATTGCCGCTATGGCCATTCTCCTCGCGCATTAGACGGCGGGAACGTCCTCAGCCGCCCACCTGCCAACCCCCTCCGCCCTGGAGTCTGACCGTGATCTCCGCCTCCGGTATCGAGCTGCGCGCCGGTGCCCGCGTCCTCATCGAGTCCGCCACCTTCCGAGTCGCCAAGGGCGACCGCATCGGCCTGGTCGGCCGCAACGGCGCCGGCAAGACCACCCTCACCAAGTGCCTGGCCGGTGAGGGCAACCCCGCCGGCGGCACCATCACCCGCTCCGGCGAGGTCGGCTACCTCCCGCAGGACCCCCGCACCGGCGACCTCGACGTCCTCGCCCGCGACCGCATCCTCTCCGCGCGCGGCCTCGACGTACTGATCCAGAAGATGCGCGACAACGAACAGCGCATCGCGAACGGCCAGGGCGCCACCCGGGAGAAGGCCCTCAGGCAGTACGAGCGCCAGGAGACCGAGTTCCTCACCAAGGGCGGGTACTCCGCCGAGGCCGAGGCCGCCACCATCGCCGCCGCGCTCAACCTGCCCGACCGGGTGCTGGGCCAGCCCCTGCACACGCTCTCCGGCGGTCAGCGCCGCCGTATCGAGCTGGCCCGGATCCTGTTCTCCGACGCCGACACCCTGCTGCTCGACGAGCCGACCAACCACCTCGACGCGGACTCGATCGTCTGGCTGCGGGACTACCTGAAGACGTACCGCGGCGGCTTCATCGTGATCTCCCACGACGTCGACCTGGTCGAGACGGTCGTCAACAAGGTCTTCTACCTGGACGCCAACCGGGCCCAGATCGACTACTACAACATGGGCTGGAAGCTCTACCAGCAGCAGCGCGAGGCCGACGAGAAGCGCCGCAAGCGCGAGCGGCAGAACGCCGAGAAGAAGGCCGCCGCACTGCATTCGCAGGCCGACAAGATGCGGGCCAAGGCCACCAAGACCGTCGCCGCGCAGAACATGGCCAAGCGGGCCGACCGGCTGCTCGCCGGACTCGAAGCGGTCCGCGCCTCCGACAAGGTCGCCAAGCTCCGCTTCCCCGAGCCCGCGCCCTGTGGCAAGACCCCGCTGATGGCCGAGGGCCTGTCGAAGTCGTACGGCTCGCTGGAGATCTTCACGGACGTCGACCTGGCCATCGACAAGGGCTCCCGAGTCGTCATCCTCGGTCTCAACGGCGCCGGCAAGACGACCCTGCTGCGTCTCCTCGGCGGCGTGGAGAAGCCCGACACCGGCGAGGTCGTCGAGGGCCACGGCCTCAAGCTCGGCTACTACGCGCAGGAGCACGAGACCCTCGACCCGGAGCGCACGGTCCTGGAGAACATGCGCTCCGCCAACCCCGACCTCGACCTGGTCGAGGTCCGCAAGACGCTCGGCTCGTTCCTGTTCTCCGGCGACGACGTCGACAAGCCGGCCGGTGTCCTCTCCGGCGGCGAGAAGACCCGCCTCGCCCTCGCCACCCTCGTGGTGTCGTCGGCCAACGTCCTGCTCCTCGACGAGCCGACCAACAACCTCGACCCGGCCAGCCGCGAGGAGATCCTCGGCGCGCTGCGCACCTACAAGGGCGCGGTCGTCCTCGTCACCCACGACGAGGGCGCGGTCGAGGCGCTCCAGCCGGAGCGGATCATTCTGCTTCCGGACGGAGTCGAGGACCTCTGGGGTGCCGACTACGCGGATCTCGTCGCCCTGGCTTGATCGAAAGCGTGATCCACAGCGTATGGATCATTCGGCTCATCCTTGATCCATCATCTGTGTGAGATCTCCTCGTACCGAGGTGTGTCCTACATCGATTTCACGGCCGAGTCCTTTATCGACAAGGGCTCGGCCGTCCTGCGTCCCTGACCAGGCGCTTCGCGGAACAACCCGTTCGGCCGTACGGACAACTCTCCGCTGAATTACAGATTCCGTATGTGGGGATGCGCTCCTGTCGTCAAAACCCTGTCTTACGGACCTTGCCGAATGGGTGGCCATCAAGGCCCGGAGGGGTGATCATGAGGGGACCAGAGCGCACTTCCCATGAGGAGGCACGGGTGGCCGAGACTCTGAAGAAGGGCAGCCGGGTAACCGGCGCCGCGCGCGACAAGCTCGCGGCAGACCTGAAGAAGAAGTACGACTCCGGTGCGAGCATCCGGGCGCTGGCCGAGGAAACCGGCCGCTCGTATGGCTTCGTACACCGGATGCTCAGCGAGTCGGGCGTCACGCTGCGTGGGCGCGGCGGGGCGACTCGGGGCAAGAAGGCCGCATCGTCCTGAGTCCGGGCGGCCCCTCGCTTTCGATGGTGGCCACCCGGTCGGTCTTCTGAGCGGCCGGGTGGTTACTGTGCAGTCACTTAAGGATGCCTGCCCGTCTGGTACGGCATCCAGGACGACCGCACACATCGGAGGCGCCCCATGGCTTCGCCCGACCAGGACCTTGTGTCCCGAGGTCCCGAAGGTCCCGTACTCGACAAGGACGGCGTACGGCTCACCGTCGACGACGCGATCGCCACGGTGACGCTGGCCAATCCGGCCAAGCGCAATGCCCAGAGCCCCGCGATGTGGCGTGCGCTGGGCGAGGCCGGGCGGTTGCTGCCGGGCAGCGTGCGGGTCGTCGTGCTGCGCGGGGAGGGCCAGTCCTTCTCCGCCGGTCTCGACCGGCAGATGTTCACGCCCGAAGGCATCGAGGGCGAGCAGTCGTTCATCGACCTCGCGCGCGGCAGCGACGCCGAACTGGACGCGGCCATCGCCGGGTTCCAGGAGGGCTTCACCTGGTGGCGGCAGAGCGACATCGTGTCCATCGCCGCCGTCCAGGGGCATGCCATCGGGGCCGGGTTCCAGCTTGCCCTCGCGTGTGATCTGCGCGTCGTCGCCGACGACGTGCAGTTCGCCATGCGCGAGACCAGCCTGGGACTGGTGCCGGACCTGACCGGCACGCATCCGCTGGTCGGGCTCGTCGGGTATGCGCGGGCGCTGGAGATCTGCGTGACCGGGCGCTTTGTCCTGGCCGAGGAAGCGGTGAGTACGGGACTGGCGAATCTCGCCGTGCCGGGTGAGCAGCTGGACGCGGCCGTGGCGGATCTGGCGTCCGCGATCCTGGCCGCGCCCCGGGATGCCGTGATCGAGACGAAGGCGTTGCTGCGGGGTGCCGGTGAGCGGACCTACGAGGAGCAGCGCGCGGCGGAGCGGGCCGCGCAGGCCCGGCGGCTCAGGGAGCTGGCCGGGCTGGGCGAATGAGCAGTCAGATGACCGCGGTGACCAGCACCGCCACCGTCGGGCTGTCCTGAAGCGCGCTCGACACCGCGACGCGGACCTCCCGGGCCACCCGCACGGCCGGGCGGTCCGCGTCCGCCGCCAGTTCCAGGCGTACATGACGGTGCGGCAGCGCGGTGTCGTCGACCTGCCGTTCCTCTATGTGGACCGCCCGCCCCAGCGTGCCCGTCAGGGCGGTCACGCCCGGGACGCCGAGGGCCGCCTCGGCCGCGCGGGCTTCGTCACCGTCCCGGACTTCCGAAGCCTGCCGCGGCTCGGGCGGTCGTACGGGCTCGGGCTCCGTGTCCTCGTCCAGCAGGGCCGTCACCCGTAGGTCGACCTCCGTGACCGCCAGACCGAGTCGTTCCCGCGCCGCCGAGGCAAGGGCCGTACGCAGGCGGGAAGCCGTCGTTGGCAGCGGAGCCGACGATGTTGCCCCGAAGTCCACCGTCAGGCGGAGCGGGCCGGGTGGCAGTGCGCTCGGCGGAGGCGGTACGGCGGGCTCGTGGGCGGCGTCCGGATCGGTGAGCGCGATCCGCAGTGCGCCGAGGCGTACCCCGCGCACCGGCTCCGCCGCGCGCCGCAGCAACGCCTCGGCCGCCGCCTCCGTGATCCACGCGCCGTCGTGCGGGCCGCCCAGGGGGAGGAGCCGGCCCAGCCCCAGCTGCTGTCGAACTGTCTGCGCCAACCGGTCGGACGTCATTGCTCCAGCCTGCCGCATCCACGGCGCGCGAGGGCGGAACCGCGCTTACCGTGGTCGAAGGACGACGACCGAAAGGGACGTACGGCGATGACCGATATGACGGAGCGGAACCGGACGCAGACCCCGGAGGGCGAGAACGAGCCGCCGGTACAGACCCGTAAGGCAACCAAACGCGGGGGCGGGGAACCGGCGACCCGGGGGCGCACCACCATCGCCGACGGGGTAGTGGAGAAGATCGCCGGGCTGGCCGCCCGGGATGTCCTGGGCGTGCACGCCATGGGGAGCGGGCTGTCGCGGACCTTCGGAGCCGTACGGGACCGGGTGCCCGGCGGGACCAAGTCCGTGACACGAGGCGTGAAGGCCGAGGTGGGAGAGGTACAGACCGCGCTCGATCTGGAGATCGTCGTCGACTACGGCGTGTCGATCGCCGATGTGGCACGGGATGTGCGCGAGAACGTGATCGCGGCCGTCGAGCGGATGACGGGGCTCGAGGTCGTCGAGGTCAATATCGCGGTGAGTGATGTGAAGCTGCCGGAGGAAGAAGAAGAGGAGCAGGAACCGCGGATCCAGTGACCCGTCGGCGACCGAACCGCCAAGGAGCGCACCATGAGCATGGCTGTGATCGGCATGATCGCAGGAATGGCCCTGGGCTTCGCCGGGTACTTCGGCGGGTTCGGCGCCTTCCTGCTGGTGGCGGCGCTGGGCGCCGTCGGGTTCGTGGTCGGCCGGTTCCTGGAGGGAGACCTGGACATCGGCGACTTCTTCCGCTCGCGTGACGACCGACGGCGGTGACGTCCGTGAGCGAAGGGGCCGCCGAACTCCCCAGACCCGGGATCGCCGTACCGCCAGGAGAGCGCGGTGCCACGCGGATCGCCGACCGGGTGGTGGCGAAGATCGCCTCGCAGGCCGCGCGTGAGGCGCTGGGCGCACTGCCGCCGGACGCCTCACCGCCGCACGCCTCGGTCGTCGTCCACCACGACACCGCCCGCGTCCGCGTCAGCCTCGACCTCGGCTACCCCTCCGACGTCGGCCGTCAGTGCGGCTCCGTGCGTCGGCACGTCACCCAGCGGGTAAGCGCTCTCGTGGGGATGGAGGTGCACGAAGTGGCCGTACACGTGGAGCGGCTGCATCCGGTCGCGGTACCCGGCGTGGCACAGGGGAGGACCCTATGAGCGAGTCCCAGGGGGCCGAGAGCACTCAGCGGCTGCCCGTCCTGGAGAAGGCCGACGAGGGCGGACACAGCCAGTCCGCCTCCGCGGCGGACTACGAACCCGTCGGCGGAGAGAACGGCGGCCGCTTCTGGTCGGCCCGCCGCGTCCCGGCCGCGATCGTCGCGCTGCTCCTGCTGCTGGTCGCCGGTGCCTTCCTCTACGACATCGCCGCCGTGCGCGCCGACCGGCCCGCCATGGCGTGGCGCCGCGAACTCGCCACGCAACTCGCCGAACGTCCCCTCGACGACACCTGGGTGCTGGTCGGCGCGGGCATCGCCGCGGCCCTCGGCCTCTGGCTGATCCTGCTCGCCGCCACGCCCGGCCTGCGCGCCGTACTGCCCATGCGGCGCACCCACCCCGACGTACGCGCCGGCCTCCACCGGGACGCGGCCGCCCTCGTGCTGCGCGACCGGGCCATGGAGGTGTCCGGCGTGCAATCGGTACGGGTCCGGATGGGCCGCGCCCGGGCCGACGTCCGCGCGATCTCCCACTTCCGCGAACTGGACGACGTACGCGCCGACTTGGACACCACACTCGCCGACGCGATCAAGGGCCTGGGGCTCGCCCGGCCCCCCGCCCTGTCGGTGCATGTCCGGCGCCCCGGACGGAAGGGGTGAGCGCGGTGCTCAGGATCGTCAATCGCGTGCTGCTCGGCATCGTCGGCCTGGTGCTGATCCTGATCGGCGGTTCCGTGCTCGCCGTAGGCCTCGGTCTGAACCCGCCCTCCTGGTGGATCCACGACGGCCGGCACGACGTACTGCTCAGCGACGCCGAACGCACCCGCTGGCGGGACGACGGCTGGTGGTGGCCGACCGTCATCGCCGTACTCGCCGTCCTCCTCCTGCTCGCCCTGTGGTGGCTCACCGCCGAACTGCGCCGACGCCGCCTCGCCGAGGTCCTGGTCGACACCGGCGACGGCGAGGGCGCCCTGCTGCGTGGCAGGGCCCTGGAGGGCGTACTCGCCGGAGACGCGAGCCAACTGAACGGCGTAGCCCGAGCCCACGCCGAACTCACCGGCCGCCGCAGCACCCCCGAGGCCCGAGTCCGACTCCTCCTGGAACCCCACGTGGACCCGGCCGAGGCCCTCAACCACCTCACAACCCAGGCCCTGGCCCACGCGAGGGATTCGGCGGGCCTCAAGTCACTACCGGCGGAGGTACGACTGAGGGCGGTCAAGCACCGTGCAGAAAGGGTGACTTGACGCCCCGATAGGGGCGCGGGGAACTGCGCGACCAGCCCCCGCAGACCCGCACCCGGCAACGGCGCTTCAGAACCCGTGCCGAGCCCCACCATCCACAGGCAACATGATCCCCGTCAGATAGGACGCGGCAGGCGACATCAGAAAAGCCGCCACCCGCCCGAACTCCTCAGGCGCCCCATACCGCCGCAACGGAATCCGCGACTCATGCCCCGCCCGAGTAGCCTCCGGATCCGCCGACATCCCATCCAGCTCGCGCACGCGATCCGTATCGATCCGAGACGGCAGCAACCCCACCACCCGAATCCCCCGCGGCCCCAACTCGTCCGACAGCGACTTCGCGAACCCGGCAAGCCCCGGCCGCAGCCCATTGGAAATCGTCAGCCCCGGAATCGGCTCGTGCACAGACGCAGACAGTACGAATCCGATGACCCCGCCCGCTTCCAACTCCCCGGCCGCCGCCCGAGCGAACCGCACCGCCCCGAGGAACACCGACTCGAACGCCGCCTGCCACTGCTCATCCGTGTTGTCGGCAGCGAACCCCGGTGCGGGCCCACCCACGCTCACCAGCACCCCGTCGAACCCTCCGAAGTGCTCGCGCGCGACCGCGATGAGCCGCGCCGGTGCCTCCGGATCGGCGTTGTCCGCGGCAACGCCGACGGCGTTGGCGCCCAGCTCGCCCGCGGCCTCGCTCGCGGCCTTGCCGTTCCGCCCCGTGATGATCACCTTCGCCCCGTCGGCGACGAGTTCACGCGCGGCCGCTTTGCCCAGCCCACGGGTGGCCCCGGTGACGACGTACACCCGGTCCTTCAGTCCAAGATCCATGGGTCCTATCCTGCCGTGTCGCCCCCGAACAGGGCGAGGGCGGTGTTCACCAGACCGACGTGGCTGAACGCCTGCGGGAAGTTGCCGAGCTGATGGCCGGCGACCGGGTCGTACTCCTCCGACAGCAGCCCCACGTCGTTGGTGAGCCCGACCAGCCGTTCGAACAGCTCGCGCGCCTCTTCGGTGCGGCCGGTCATGTGCAGCGCGTCCGCGAGCCAGAAGGAGCACACCAGGAAGGTGCCCTCACCGCCCGGCAGCCCGTCGACGACCGTCTCCTCGGCGCTGTAGCGGCGCATGAAACCGCCGTGGCTCAGCTCCGCGCGGATCGCGTCGACGGTGCCGATCACGCGCGGGTCGTCCGCGGGCAGGAAGCCGACACGCGGGATCAGCAGCAGGGAGGCGTCGAGTTCGCGTGAGCCGTAGTACTGGGTGAAGGTGTTCCGCTCGGCGTCATAGCCCTTCTCGCACACCTCCTCACGCACCTCGTCGCGCAGGGACCGCCAGCCGTCGAGGTCGCCGCGCAGCTTCGGCCTCTCCTCCAGCGCACGCACAGCCCGGTCCGCGGCCACCCACACCATCACCTTCGAGTGCACGAACTGGCGGCGGCCCCCGCGCACCTCCCACAGCCCCTCGTCCGGTTGCTGCCAGTTCTCGCGCAGCCACTCCAGCAGCTCCTGCTGCAGGGCCCACATGTGCGGCTTGGCGGCCATGCCCGCGCGCCGGGCCAGCGCCAGCGAGTCCATCACCTCGCCGTACACGTCCAACTGCAGCTGGTTCACGGCCTTGTTGCCGATCCGCACGGGCGATGTCCCGGCGAAGCCGGACAGCCACGGCAGGTCGTACTCCGGCAGCCGCCGCTCGCCCGCGAGGCCGTACATGATCTGCAGGTCCGCCGGGTTGCCGGCGACCGCGCGCAGCAGCCAGTCGCGCCAGGCCTCGGCCTCCTCGCGGTAACCGGCCGCCACCAGCGCGCCGAGGGTGAGGGTGGAGTCGCGCAGCCAGCAGTAGCGGTAGTCCCAGTTGCGAATGCCGCCGAGTTCCTCGGGCAGCGAGGTGGTGGGGGCGGCGACGATGCCGCCGGTCGGCTTGTAGGTGAGGGCCTTGAGGGTGATCAGGGAGCGTACGACCGCGTCCCGGTGCGGGCCGTCGTAGCGGCAGCGTTTGGCCCAGGCCTGCCAGTCCCCGACGCTCGCGTCCAGTGCCTCGTACGGGTCGACCAGCGGCGGACGCGGCTCGTGCGAGGGGTGCCAGGTCAGGACGAAGGCGACCCTCTCGCCCTCCTCTACCGTGAACTCCGCGTGCGTGGCGCGGCCCGCGCCCCAGGTGCGCACCTCGGGCTCGCTGCGCAGCCACACCGAGTCCGGGCCCGCGACGGCCACGTGGTGGCTGTCGGAGCGGCGCATCCACGGCACGATGGAGCCGTAGTCGAAGCGGAGCCGGAGTGTGCTGTGGACGGTGACCCGGCCGCCGGTGCCCTCCACGACGCGTACGAGATCGGGGGCGCGGTCGCGCTGCGGCATCAGGTCGGTGACGCGGACCGAACCCTCGTCGGTGTCCCACTCGGTGTCCAGGACGAGGGTGTTGGGACGGTAGGCGCGGCGCGTGCACCCGCCGCTCGCGCCCTTGGGGGCGATCCGCCAGTGGCCGTTCTCCTCGTCGCCGAGCAGCTTGGCGAAACAGGCGCCCGAGTCGAAGCGGGGCAGGCACAGCCAGTCGACCGAGCCGTCCCGGCCGATCAGGGCCGCCGTCTGTTTGTCGCCGATGAGGGCGTAGTCCTCGATACGGGGGTGCACGGGGTTCCGGGTTCCCGGCAGGGGTGAGGGGCAATCCCGTGGGGAGCCGGGAGAGTGATGGGCCGGGGGAGAGCGGCGGTCGGTCTACACCGTCGCGGGTTCGGCCGGCGCGGTGTCGTCCGCCCCGTCCTTCTTCTGCGTCCGCTCGCGCATCTCGCGGCGGACCAGGATGACCCAGCCGACAGGGACGCCCGCGGCGAACAGCCACCACTGGATGGCGTACGCGTAGTTCAGCGCCGCGTCCTCGTTGCCGGGATTGCCGAGCAGCTCCGGGGTGTCGCCCTTCGGCTCGGGTGCCGTCTGGGCGATGTAGCCGCCGAGCACTTGGGCGCCGAGGCGCTGCGCCTCCTGCTCGCTGTTGATCAGCATGATCTGCCGGTCCGGCAGGCCCTTGAGGTTCTTGATGCCGCTCGCCTCGGTCGTCTCGTCGGGCATCAGCCGTCCGGTGACGGTGACCTCGCCGCGGGGCGGTGCGGGGATCTTGGGGAACGTGGTCTGGCTGGGGCTGTCCGCGGGGATCCAGCCGCGGTTGACGAGCAGCACCTTGCCGTCGTCGAGGACGAACGGGGTCAGGACGTGGTAGCCGACCTCGTCGTCGGAGTTGGTGCGGCGGCGGACGACGACCTCGTGGTCGGTGTCGAAGCGGCCCTTCGCGGTCACCCTGTGGTAGCGCTCGTCGTCGGTGACGGTGTGTCCGGGGGAGGTCAGCTTCTCCACGGGTACCGGCTTCGCGGCCAGCGCGTCGGCGACGAGCTGGTTCCGGGCGGTGCGCGTCTCGTAGCGGTGCATCTGCCAGATGCCCAGCCTGATCATCGTGGGGATGAGGAGGAGAGCGACCAGCGTGAGGATCACCCACTGCCGGGACAACAGGAAGCGGTACACCCCACGACCGTACAACTCGGTCGTGGGGTGTGTTCAGGCGGGTATGGGTCCGGGTTCGGGGCCGGGGCGGGCTCACACTTTGTCGACGATCCCCACCTTCCCCTCCGCGCGGGCGCAGTGGGCCCCGCAGAACCAGTGGCCCTCGACCTCGACGCCCTGCCCGATGATCTGGACGCGGCAGTGCTCGCAGATGGGTGCCATGCGGTGGATCGCACAGGAGAAGCAGTCGAAGACGTGTACCGCGCCCTGTGCATGGACCTCGAAGGTCATTCCGTAGTGATTGCCGCAAACTTCACATGTCGCCATGCGCCACAGGGTGGGCCGTCGCCATGGCCGGGGCGAGACGGCTGCGGGCGAGTCGCACGGCAATCACCCGTCCGTACGGTCATCCCTCCGACGCCGCTTCCACATCCCCGAGGAGCTGCCCGAACGCCGCCTCGTCGACCACCGGCGTGCCGTACTGCCGGGCCTTGGCCACCTTGGACGTGCCTGAGTCCGGGTCGTTCGTGACGAGCAGGCTGGTCAGCCGGGAGATGCTGGTGGCGACATGCAGCCCGGCCTCGATCGCCCGGTCCTCCAGGAGGTCGCGCTCGACCGAGGTGTCTCCCGAGAAAGCGACCCGCATGCCCTGCTTGAGCGGTTTGCCGTCTTCGTAACGCCCCGGGTTGGGATAGGGACAGGCGGGCCTTCTGCGTGCCGGGCGCCAACTGGTGGGCCGGTAGGCGCCATAGCTCGACTGCTGCCGGGGCACGGCTCGGTCCGTCCACTCGGTCAACGGCCGGCACTCGTGCAGCGGCAGCCGTACGCCGCCCTGTGCGGCGGCGTGCAGGCTCGGCCGGAACGCCTCCGCCAGCACGCGCGCGTCGTCCAGCGCGTGGTGTGCCCGCTGCTGTACGACGCCGAAATGCGCGGCGAGCGACTCCAGCTTGTGGTTGGGCAGCGGCAGCTCCAGCTCCTTCGAGAGGGCGATGGTGCAAAGCCGCTGCCGCACCGGCGGCTCGCTCCGCGCGCGTGCGTACTCCCGGGCGATCATCTGCCAGTCGAAGACGGCGTTGTGCGCGACGAGCACCCGGCCCTCCAGCCGGGTCGCGAACTCCTCGGCGATGTCCTGGAAGAGGGGCGCGCCCTCGAGTACGTCGCTCGTCAGACCGTGGATCCACACCGGGCCTGGGTCCCGCTCCGGGTTGACCAGCGTGTACCAGTGGTCCTCGACCTCGCCGCGCGCGTCCAGCCGGTACACGGCCGCGGAGATGATCCGGTCGTCCCGGGCCAGGCCCGTGGTCTCCACGTCAACGACCGCGTATCCCTGGGGATACGCGGCCGGCCACACTGTGGGGGAGGACGCTGCGGTCGTAAGGTCTTCGAGCATGGTCACCGAGGATACGGGCCGGGTCCGACAGTCCGGCCCGTCAGGTGCCGTCTCACGGCCTGGTGTTCGAGCGGGGCGAATGTCCGTGTGGGGCGTCAGGGGCGTCGGTACGACCCCTGCGGCATCCCGGGTGCGATCCTCCCCTGTGTGACGGAACCAACGCACGACGAGGCCCACGGCGGCGCCCTCGGGACACGGCTCAACTGGCTGCGGGCGGCGGTCCTCGGGGCCAACGACGGCATCGTGTCCACCGCCGGTCTGGTCGTCGGCGTGGCCGGCGCCACCGACGACCGCTCGGCCCTGCTGACGGCGGGGCTCGCGGGCCTGCTCGCCGGCTCCATGTCGATGGCCGCGGGGGAGTATGTGTCCGTGTCCACCCAGCGGGACTCGGAGAAGGCCGCACTGGACGTCGAGAAGCGGGAACTGCACGAGCGACCGGAGGAGGAACTCGAGGAGCTGACGGAGCTTCTCGAGGAGCGCGGGCTGACGCGGGACGTGGCCAGGGAGGCCGCCCTCCAGCTGACGGAGCGTGATGCGCTCAAGGCGCACGCGCGCGTGGAGCTCGGCATCGATCCCGAAGCGCTGACGAACCCGTGGCACGCGGCCGGGGCGAGCTTTGTGGCCTTCACGGTGGGCGCCTTGCTTCCGCTGCTGGCGATCGTGCTGCCCGGGGCGGACTGGCGGCTTGCGGTCACCGTGGTGTCGGTGGTGGTCGCGCTCGTCGTCACGGGATGGAGCAGTGCGCGGCTGGGCGGGGCGGAGCCCGGGCGCGCGGTGCTGCGGAACGTGGGGGGCGGGGTGCTGGCGATGGGGGTCACCTACGGAGCCGGGTCATTGTTGGGGGCGGCCGGGGTGTGACGGGTCGCCCGACTTGGCGGAGATCGCCAAGAGGAAAGCGCGTACCCCCGGTAATACTTGTGGGTAACAACGTCTGGCCCCGGACGACCAGCGGTTCTACGGTGCCCTCATGCCGAACCTGCCCGATGTCGTGCTGTGGTCGACACCCGCCTTCGTGCTGCTCACCGTGATCGAGATGATCGGCGTCCGTGTCCATCCGGACGACGACGCGGCGGGGTACGAGGCGAAGGACGCCGCGACGAGCGTCACCATGGGCCTCGGCAGTCTCGTCTTCGACCTGCTCTGGAAGATCCCCATCGTCGCCATCTACACGGCGATCCACGAACTCACGCCACTCCGCGCGCCCGTGCTCCCGGACGGGTACGCCCCGTCAAACTCCCCGGAGCGATTCAGGGGAGAGTCTCCCGTCAGGTGCGGGAGAAAACTCCAACAGTTCTGCGCCGGGGGCGCCGCACAAGGCGGCTATCCGGACCGCAACTTCGGCGGCATCCTCATCGTCTGGGACCGCCTCTTCGGCTCCTTCGTCGCCGAGACCGAGCGGCCGGTGTACAGGCTGACCAAGAACATCCACACGTACAACACGCTCAAGGCCGCCACGCACGAATACGTCGCCATCGCCAAGGACCTGAAGGCGGCGGGCAGTTGGCGCGAGCGTGCCGGGCGGGTGTTCCGAGGGCCGGGCTGGCAGCCGGCTCCGCCCGCTGCGGCGCCCGTCGAGGAGACGACGGCCGCGTGAGACCGTCCCGCGTTCTGCTGGGCGCCTTCGCCCTGGCCGCCGTCGCCAACCTGGCCTTCCTCGCCGTCGGCTCCGACACCGGGCACGTCGTCGCCAAGCCGCTCCTGATGCCTCTCCTCGCCGGCTACGCATACGTCCGCGGCGCTCCCCGCCTCCTCCTCGCCGCGCTCCTCTTCGGCTGGGGCGGCGATGTCCTGCTGCTGTCCGACGCCGAGCCCGCCTTCCTCGCCGGGATGGCCTCCTTCGCGGCCGGACACGTCTGCTACCTCATGCTCTTCAAGAGGTACGGCACCGGAAACGCCGCCCCACGCGCGCGTGCCGCACTTCTGGCGATCGCCTACGACACCGCCCTCGTCACCACCGTCGCCCTCCTGTGGCCCGACCTCCCCGCCGACCTCCGCGTCCCCGTCGCCGGCTACAGCGCCCTGCTCACGGCCATGGCATACGGAGCCGTCACCCGGTTCGCACCCCTCGCCGGGCTCGGCGGCGCCCTCTTCATGCTCTCCGACACGCTCATCGCGACCGGCGTCGCGGAGTGGCCGCAGCTGCCGCGACCCGACTTCTGGATCATGCTGACCTACGTGGCCGCCCAGCTCCTGCTGGTCGGAGGAACACCGGTGGCCGTCCAAGCGCCACCGGCACCCAAGGCGCTCCTCGCCAACTGAGGCACCGGCTGAGGCACCGGCTGAGGCATCAACTCAGGCTCACCATCTGATCGGCACCGGCAGCGCCGTCAGCAGCCCCGACACCGCGACCACCAGCCCCAGCACCACGACCTCCGCCCGCGCGGGGGAGCAGGCGGTCAGCGGATCCGCCGCACTGCGCAGCCGGATACGGGCCCACAGGGCGAGCACGGCGACCGCGGCCACGAGGAGCACCTTGGCGAGCAGGACGCGTCCGTACGCCGTCGTCGTCAACTGCTCAAGGGCGGTGTCCGGCGGCATACGCCGCAGCGAACTCCACACCCCGGTCGCGGTGATGGCGGCGAGCAGAACGGCGGCCACGCGCGCGTAGAGCCCCAGCAACGCCGCTCCCGTCGGCGTGTCGCGGCGCAGCCTGCGCAGCACGTGCAGCAGCCCGCCCGCCCACAGTGCCGCGCAGGCCAGATGAACGAGCGTCAGCCCGGAGCCGATCAGCGGGTCGTGCTCGGTCGTGGGATGCGCGCGCAGCGCCTCCGCCACGACCACCGCGGCCAACGGCCACACAACGGTCGCCGGTCGCCGCGAGAGCGCGCAGAGGCCCGCCGCGAGGAACGCGTTGACCTCCACCAGCGCCAGCTTGCCGTCTCGCGAGGCGTACAGGCCGCCGACGTCGATCTCGTCGAGGCTGCTCGGCACCAGATTGCCGGTGGCCACGACCGAGGCGAGCCCCAGCGCGGCGACGAAACCCACGCCGGCCGCGTAGGGCGCACAACTGCGCGGCGCCTCCGCGGGATCGCCGGGCACGGCCCGGGCCAGCCGGTTCACGAACAGCTCGCCCACCGGGACGCACAGCGCCGCGAACAGCGCCGCCCGCAGCAGGGCGATGCCACCCGTGCCGGGCGCGGCTGCCTCCCCTGTCTCGCGCAGCGCGGCGGACGGACCGAGCAGCGGGATCAGCGCCGCCAGCGCCCCGAGAACGAGAACGGCGACGGCCCGGCCGGCACCGGGGCGCCGTACGGCTCCCTCATCGGCCACCCCGGAGGTGGGTCCTGTCAAGGTCACCCCAAGATAGTCACCAACCGCCGCAGAACGGGCAAGCACCGTGCAACCGGCAATACGGCATTCCACTCATGGGTACGTTTTCGGGCGCACCGGCACTCAGGCGGGTCGTGCCCCTCAGACCCACCGCAACCGGGTCGTGCCCCTCAGACCCACCGCGCCGGATCGGACCCCCAGACCCCCGGCGCCCGCTCCCAGTCGCCCGGACCGCCCGCGAAGGACACCGGCGGCAGCGCGTACCGCAGCCGCCCGAGCGCACTGCCGGTCTCGGCCAGCCACTCGTCCGGCCCCTCGTGCACGTCGTCCCCCGCGTCAGCGCCGCCGACCCCGCTCATCAGCCACGCCGCCGTCCGCGCCAGCGCCAGCCGTACGAACCTGCTGCCACCCTCGTACGACTGCTCGGTCAGCGCGCGCAGCACCCCCGCCGCCAGCAGATAGCCCGTGCCGTGGTCCAGCGCCTGCGCGGGCAGCGCGCCGGGCCGCTCCGGCGAGCCTTCGACGGCGGCGATGCCGGTCGCGACCTGCACCAGGCTGTCGAACCCACGCCGCTCCCGCCACGGCCCGTACGCGCCCCACGCCGAAAGCTGCGCCACGACCACCCCGGGCCTGCGCTCGGCCAGCGCCTCCGGCGACAGGCCGAACCGGTCCAGGGCGCCCGGCCGGTACCCCGTGACGACCACGTCCGCCGTCGCGAGCAGCTCCTCGAAGGCACGCCGGTCGGCCCTCAGGTCCAGCTTCGTGGACCGTTTCCCGAAGCCCGTGTTGGCGTGCTGGTCGGGCAGTTCGGGCAGCTGAGGCGCGTCCACGCGCAGCACGTCGGCGCCCAGCAGGGCGAGGGTGCGGGTGGCGACGGGCCCGGCGATCACCCGGGTCAGATCCAGCACCCGCAGCCCGGCGGCGGGCAGCAGGGGATCGCCGTCGACCGGCGCGAGCACGCGCGCGTGCGTGGCGTCCAGCCGCCCGCGCTCGACCAGCGGTCGCGCGGCGATCGCGACGCCCTGCGGATGTCCGGCCCATTCCTCGGGCGTGCGCAGCGCGACCGCCAGGCCGCCGGCGGCGTACAACGACTCCTCGACCTCCAGGGCGGAGCGCTCGGCGAGCACCGACTCGACGACGGACACGCGGTCGTCGGACAGTCCCAGCGCGGCGAGCAATCGCGCCCGGTGATGCGGATAGTTCGCATGCGTCCGCACCCACCCGTCCGCCGTTCGCCAAAGCCGCGACAACGGAGCGAAGGTGACCGGCGCCCGCCCGCCGACGAGCAGATGCCGCTCACTGACGAACGCCGTCGCCACGGCCCCGTCGTCCACCCGCACCCGGGGCACTTCGCGCAGCCCGCCCCGCCGCGCCCCCAGCTCGGCGGCGGCCAGCGCACACGCGCCCACGCACGCCCGCGCCAGCTCCCGTACCGGAAGCCGTGCTTCGAGCGCACCCTTGCGGGCGGTCACCGAGATCCGCGGGACCAGGGCGGGATCGCCGCCCAGCGCGGACCAGACGTACTCGATGTCCTCGATGTCGGTCATGCGCAGCACTATGCGGCGTTGACCCGATCAACACGGACAGCGGGGGCCGGACGGAAGCACCGCCCGGCCCCACAGGCCGTACTACTTCGTCACCGCGTCCAGCGCGTCCGCGGTGCCCCAGCCATAGAAGCCGTTGCGGTTCTTCGTGCCCTCGCACACCGCGTCGACCTTGCCGTCACCGTCGATGTCGTACGGGTCCGTGCACGGCGTGGCGTCGGCCTCGGCGTACAGGAGGGCCTTCACCAGGGCCGGAGGGGCGTACGGATACGTCGACTTGATGAGGGCGGCGACGCCCGCGACATGCGGTGACGCCATCGACGTACCGGCCATGTAACCCCACTTGCCGCCGGGCAGCGTGCCCAGGATCAGGCCGCTGGTGGCGGGCGGGGCCGGGGTCTGGAAGCGGGTCGAGTCGCCACCGGGGGCGGCGATGTCGACGACGCCGAGACCGTGGTTGGAGAAGGACGACTTGATGCCCTTCGCGCCGGTAGCCGCGACCGTCACGACCCCCGGGAGCTGAGTCGGGATGTCGAGGCACTCGGACGGGTCGACGACCCGCTCGGTGGGCGTGGCGTCGTTCGGGGAGACGGGGTCGGTGATCTCGTCGGCGGCGAAGTCGTAGTTCTCGTTGCCGGCCGCCGCGACGTTGACCGCGCCCTTGCGCTCCGCGTACTGCGAGGCCCGGGAGACGGCGTCCACGAGCGCCTTCTGGTCCGGGTCGTCCTTGCAGTTGAAGTACCAGGGGTCGGTGTAATAGCTGTTGTTGGTCACGTCGACGCCGTGCGTGGCGGCCCACATGAAGCCGCAGACCACGGCCTCCGTGTAGAAGTAGCCGGCGGTGGTGGACACCTTGATGCCGGACACCTTCACCCCGGGCGCCACGCCCGTCATGCCGACGCCGTTCTTGGCGGCCGCGATCTCACCGGCGACATGTGTGCCGTGCGGGCTCTCCGTCGCGCCCGGCCGCCATGCCCCGTCGGTCGTGTCGGGCTTGCCCGTCACGCAGTTGACGGACGCCTCGCGGTCGAAGTTCGGCGCGATGTCGGGGTGGGTGTCGTCGACGCCGGTGTCGATGACGGCGACGGTCACCTTGGAACTGCCCAGCGTCTTCTCGTGCGCCTTGTCCGCCTTGATGGCGGGCAGGTCCCACTGCAGCGGCTCGAGCGGATCCTGCCCCTCCGCGGCCTCGGCGGCGCCGGCCTCCGCCGCGCTCAGCACCTTCGGCGTGCCGATGTCGGTCGTCGACTGCGCGGGCAGCGGCGCGTTACGGGTGTTGCCGGCCGAGTCCACCCCGCGCACCGTGCGCAGGATCTTGGCGAAGTCGGGGTTCGCCGAGTGGACGACGATCACCCCGATCTTGTCGTACGACGTCACGATCGTGCCGCCGGCCTCGGCTATCGCCTTCTTCACCTGTCCGGGAACCCCGTGCCCGGGGCGGACGTTGACGACATAGCTGAGCGAGGTGGCGTCGGCCTCGGCCGAGACGGGCGCGTCGGCTGCGGACGCGGTGACGTTCGGCAGGAAGGCGAGTGCCGTCGCCATGGCCATCCCGACCGGGATCGCCATGGCTCTGCGGTAGCGCGGGTGAGGCGCTGTCATGGGCTCTCCAGTTCGTTCGTGATACGGGCGGACCGTGCGGGAAGTCCGGGCGGCGCGGCCTGCCTTGGGCCGCGCCGCGCGCTGGGACTACTTGACCGCGTCCAGGGCGTCGACGATGCCGAAACCGTAGAAGCCGTTGACCCGCTTCGGTCCCTCGCACACCGCGTCCTGCGTGCCGTCCCCGTCCTGGTCGTACGAGTCGGGGCAACCAGGGTTGTCGGCCTGCGCCTTGAGCAGCGCCCGCAGCTGCGCCGGAGTCGCCTTCGGGTGCGTCGACTTCAGCAGCGCGGCGACACCCGCGGCATGCGGCGAGGCCATCGAGGTGCCCTGCAGGAAGCCGTACGAGTTGTTCGGCATCGTGGACAGGATGCGGCCGTTCTTCGACGGCGTGTCCGGAATCTGGTACAGCCGGTCGCCGCCCGGCGCCGCGACGTCGACGACGCCCCTGCCGTAGGTGGAGTAGTACGACTTGACGTTGTTCACGCCGACCGCGCTGACCGTGACGACACCCGGCAGCATCGTCGGCACGTCGAAGCACTCGTGCGGGTCGATGGTGCGCTCGACCGGCGTGGAGTCGTCGGGGCTGGAGTCGTCGACGAGGGAGTCCGCGTCCAGGTCGTGGTTGGAGTTGCCCGCGGCGGCGACGTTGAGGGTGCCCTTGCCCTGCGCGTACAGCTGGGCCCGGTTGACCGCGTCGACGATCGCCTTCTGGTCGGGGTCGTCCAGGCAGTTGTACAGCCACGGGTCCACGTAGTAGCTGTTGTTCGTGATCTCCACGCCGTGGTCGGCGGCGAACACGAACGCGCACACGACGCTCTCCGGGTAGAAGAGGCCGTTGACGGGGTCGGTCACCTGGATGCCGGCGACCTTGACGCCCGGCGCGACACCGGCGACACCGATGCCGTTGCGGGCCGCGGCTATCTCACCGGCCACATGCGTGCCGTGGTAGTCCTCCGCGGTGTACGGCCGCCAGGAGCCCTCGCTGGTGTCCGCCTTGCCGCCGACACAACTCGCCGACTGCGAGCGGGAGAAGTTCGGGGCTATGTCGGGGTGGGTGTCGTCGACGCCGGTGTCGATGACGGCGACGGTGACCTTCCTGCTGCCCGGGTTGATCTGCGCGGCCTTGTCGGCGCCGATCGCCCGCAGGTCCCACTGGTCGGCTTCGAGAGGCTCGCTCGCGCCCGTGGCGGCGGAGGCCTGGGCGACCTTCGCGGCCTGCTCCTTCGTCAGGATCTGCGCGGCGCCCTCGTCCGTGGTGCCGGCGGCGGTCAGCGGGGCGGTGCGCGTGGCACCCGCCGACTGCACCCCGCGCACGGCGCGGATCTGCGCGCCGAAGTCCGGGTTCGCCGAGTGCACGACGATCACGCCGATCTTCGCGTACGTCTCGACGACGGTGCCGCCCTTCGCGGCGATCGCCTTCTGCACGGCCGCGACGGTGCGACGGTCCGTCTTCGTGTTGACGACGTACGCCAATACGGGTGCGTCCGCGGACTGCGTTGCGGGCTCCGCCTGCGGGGCGGCCGAGGCGGCCGCGGGCAGGAAGCCGAGCGAGGCGGTCAGCGACAGGACGACGGGCACGGCGAGAGCGAGCCGACGTCTGGAACGCAGATGAGTCATGGGATCTCCACATCATCCGGAAACGAGACCGGCCCGAGACACAGATGGTGCTCGGGCAGGTACATGACGGGTGGCGCAGGGCGAAACTATCCCTCGATTGCGCTGGCCAGCAATGACTTCCCGGATGTTGGTTCGAAAAGAAGTACCGAGGGTTGAACCGGTCCTCGCGTGGCGCCGTGACCTTGGGCAGGAGGCCGAGCACGATCGAGCCCCCTGTCGGATCACGCTCGGGGGCCCTAACATCGCCACCCGGTTCAAGTGATCCACATCACCACTCGTACAACCACACCCGCAACGCGAGGAGACTCCGTGGCTACCGACGCACCGCCCCCCTCGAAAGAGCAACACCAACTCCCTTCCACAGAGGAGTTCGTCGAGGTGCAGGAGAGCGCGGAGTTCGGTGAACTGCGCCGCTCCTACCGCTCCTTCGCCTTTCCGCTGACCGTCGGCTTCATCGTCTGGTACCTGCTGTACGTCCTGCTGTCCAACTACGCGGGCGACTTCATGGGCACCAAGGTGGCCGGCAACATCAACGTGGCCTTCGTCTTCGGCATCGCCCAGTTCGTCACCACGTTCCTCATCGCCTGGTGGTACTCGCGGCACGCCGCCGCGAAGCTCGACCCCAAGGCAGAAGCGATCAAGTCCCAGATGGAGGGCGGCGCATGAGCCCCGCGATGACCCTTGCGGCCAACGAAGCCAGCGAGCACCGGCCGCTGATCATCACCCTGTTCGCGCTCTTCGTGGTCGCGACCCTGTTCATCACCGTCTGGGCGGGCCGCCAGACCAAGGACGCCGCCGACTTCTACGCGGGCGGCCGTTCGTTCAGCGCCTTCCAGAACGGCCTCGCGGTCTCCGGCGACTACATGTCCGCCGCGTCCTTCCTCGGCATCGCGGGCGCCATCGCCCTCTTCGGGTACGACGGCTTCCTGTACTCCATCGGCTTCCTGGTCGCCTGGCTGGTGGCCCTGCTCCTGGTGGCCGAGCCGCTCAGGAACTCCGGCCGCTACACGATGGGCGACGTCCTCGCGTACCGCATGCGCCAGCGCCCTGTGCGCACGGCCGCCGGCACCTCCACGATCGTCGTCTCGATCTTCTACCTGCTGGCCCAGATGGCGGGCGCGGGCGTCCTGGTCTCCCTGCTGCTCGGCATCACCTCCGACGCCGGCAAGATCCTGATCGTCGCCCTCGTCGGTGTCCTGATGATCGTGTACGTCTCCATCGGCGGCATGAAGGGCACTACCTGGGTCCAGATGGTCAAGGCCGTGCTGCTCATCAGCGGCACCATCCTGATCACCTTCCTGGTGCTGCTGAAGTTCAACTTCAACGTCTCCGACCTGCTCGGCACCGCCGCCGAGAACAGCGGCAAGGGCGCCGCCTTCCTGGAGCCCGGCCTCCAGTACGGCGCGACCGGCACCACCAAGCTCGACTTCATCTCCCTGGGCGTCGCCTTGGTGCTCGGCACCGCCGGTCTGCCGCACATCCTGATCCGCTTCTACACGGTGCCCAACGCCAAGGCCGCCCGTAAGTCCGTCAACTGGGCGATCGGCATCATCGGCGGTTTCTACCTGATGACCATCGCGCTCGGCTTCGGAGCGGCGGCGCTCATCCCGCAGGAAGAGATCATCGCGTCCAACAAGTCCGGCAACACGGCGGCGCCTCTGCTCGCCCTGCACCTGGGCGGCGTCGACTCCGCCTGGGGCGCGATCCTGCTCGCGACGATCTCGGCGGTGGCTTTCGCGACGATCCTCGCCGTGGTTGCCGGTCTCACCCTCGCCTCGTCGTCCTCCTTCGCGCACGACATCTACGCCAACGTCATCCGCAAGGGGAAGGCCACCGACAAGGAGGAGGTCAGGGCGGCGCGTCTGGCGACCATCGGCATCGGCGCCGTCTCCATCATCCTGGGCTCCCTCGCCCGCGACCTGAACGTGGCCGGCCTCGTCGCCCTCGCCTTCGCGGTCGCCGCCTCCGCCAACCTGCCGACGATCCTCTACAGCCTGTTCTGGAAGCGGTTCACCACCCAGGGCGCCCTGTGGTCGATCTACGGCGGTCTGACCGTGGCCGTCGGCCTGGTGCTGTTCTCGCCCGTCGTCTCCGGCGACCCCACGGCGATGTTCCCGGACGTCGACTTCGCCTGGTTCCCGCTGAAGAACCCGGGCATCATCTCCATCCCGTTCGGCTTCCTGATGGGCATCATCGGCACCTACCTGTCCAAGGAGGAGCCGGACACCGGCAAGTACGCCGAGCTGGAGGTCCGCTCCCTCACGGGCACCGGGGCGCACTGAGCCCACCCTGCCCCGCGGCCGCGTCGTAGATCCCTACGACGCGGCCGCGTCATACCTGGTGGGAAAAGGCGCCTGCTGGTTGTCAGTGGCGTCGCGTAGGCTCGCAGGTGTCGGAAAATGATGGATCCGCTGCGAGGGAGGGGGCCCACGTGCTCATTGACACCTACGGCCGAGTGGCCACCGATCTGAGGGTCTCGCTGACCGACCGGTGCAATCTGCGCTGTACCTACTGCATGCCCGAGGAGGGCCTGCAGTGGCTGGCCAAGCCGGACCTGCTCACGGACGACGAGATCGTCCGCCTGATCGACATAGCCGTCACCTCCCTGGGCATCAAGGAGGTCCGCTTCACCGGCGGTGAGCCCCTGCTGCGCCCCGGCCTGGTCGGCATCGTCGAGCGGGTCGCTGCCCTCGACCCGCGCCCCCAGATGTCCCTGACCACGAACGGCATCGGCCTCAAGCGCACCGCGAGCGCCCTGAAGGCGGCGGGCCTGGACCGGGTGAACGTCTCGCTGGACACCCTGCGCCCGGACGTCTTCAAGACCCTCACCCGCCGGGACCGCCACAAGGACGTCATCGAGGGCCTGCACGCCGCCCGCGAGGCGGGCCTGACCCCCGTGAAGGTCAACTCGGTCCTGATGCCGGGGCTGAACGAGGACGAGGCCCCGGACCTCCTGGCCTGGGCCGTCGAGCACGACTACGAGCTGCGGTTCATCGAGCAGATGCCCCTGGACGCCCAGCACGGCTGGAAGCGCGACGGCATGATCACGGCAGGCGACATCCTGACCTCCCTCCGTACCCGCTTCGAGCTGACCGAGGAGGGCTCCGACCAGCGCGGCTCGGCCCCGGCGGAACGCTGGCTCGTCGACGGCGGCCCGCACCGCGTCGGCGTCATCGCCTCGGTCACCCGCCCGTTCTGCGCGGCCTGCGACCGCACCCGCCTCACCGCCGACGGCCAGGTACGCACGTGCCTGTTCGCCCGCGAGGAAACGGACCTGCGCGCGGCCCTGCGCTCCGACGCCCCCGACGAGGAGATCGCCCGCATCTGGCGCCTGGCGATGTGGGGCAAGAAGGCGGGGGCGGGCCTGGACGACCCGACCTTTGTCCAGCCGGACAGGCCGATGTCGGCCATCGGGGGCTAGGTAGGGCTAGACCTCTTCGGGGGACTCCCACTCCTCCAGCGGGACCACGTCCTTCAAAAACCCCCGCACCCCGAGGAACTGCGAGAGATGTTCCCGGTGCTCCTCGCAGGCCAGCCACGTCTTGCGCCGCTCCGGCGTGTGCAGCTTCGGATTGTTCCAAGCCAGCACCCACACGGCGGCGGCACGGCAGCCCTTGGCGGAGCAGATGGGAGAGGCCGGATCGTTGCCGGGGACGTTCAGATTCACGCCCCGACCCTAACCCCACAAAAGGCGACGCCGAGCAGCCACGGGGGGAGCTGCCCGGCGTCGGTCTGTCGCTCCGACGGGGGATGCGGAGCGCTTAGAAAGTATGTCACGGGTCAGTACGCGCTCGGCACCGGAACAACATGATTGATCTGAGCTTTTACTGAGCTTGGTACGGAGCCGACCTCCGGCTGGAAAGCGCCCGTAAAGCTCACGTCCGGTCGCTGCGCTCGCTTCTCGCGCCGGGCTCCGGTTCGGCCGTGGAGTCTTCCGTCGCCGGTTCCGCGAAGCCGTCGTCGTCCCGCGGTGGCGCGATCATCGGCGGCGTCGGCGCGGTCACGAACGTCGACGGAAGCGACGGCGCGTTCTCCCGCCCGGCGTTGGCGATCACCACCGAGATGTAGGGGAGCACCACCCCGAGCACCAACGCCACGATCGCGACGTGCCGTTCGACGTTCCAGAGCGAGGCCGCGAGGACCACGGACACCGTACGGACCGACATCGAGATGACGTAGCGCCGTTGCCGCCCGCGCACGTCCTCATGAAGGCTCGCCCGGGCCCCAGTGATCCGGAATACCTGGGCGTCGCCGCCACCATGCTGCTTCCGCATCACATTTCACCATCCGCCCGCATCGGACTCTGCCCGGCCCGTACCCGCCCTGCCCAGGCGGAGCAACCGAGCCCGGACAGCCTCCACGTTACGCCGCACCTGCGTCGCCTACGAGACCGGGGCACCTGCGACCACGGTGAGTGGCCTGCGCCGGAGCGTGTAGCGCCGTACCCGACATGCGCCGTAGCGCGACCGGGCCGACACTGGGCGTAATGCTCACGTCGAGCCGTACGAGGAGGCAGCCATGGGCTGGTTGTGGGCGATCATCGTGGGATTCGTGTTGGGGCTGATCGCCAAGGCGATCCTGCCCGGCAAACAGCACAGTCCCCTCTGGCTGACCACCATCTTCGGCATGCTCGGCGCCATCGTCGGCAACTCCATCGCCCGAGGAGTGGGCGTCGACGAAACCTCCGGCATCGACTGGAGCCGCCACGCCTTCCAACTCGTCGCGGCGATCATCATCGTGGGCGTGGGCGACATGCTGTACATGGCAACGCTGGGCAAGCGGAAACGAGCGCCCCGATAGGGGCGCGGGGCTGTATCGACATGCGGCTCCGCCGCGTGGGCGCGACAAGCCACAACGAACCCGCAGCCAGGCAGCTCCCCGCACCCCTACGGCGCTACCCGCCAACAACCTCCACCGCCGCAAGATTCTTCTTGCCACGCCGCAGCACCAGCCAACGCCCGTGCAGCAGATCCCCCTCCACCGGGACGGAGTCCTCCGCGACGACCTTCACGTTGTTCACGTACGCCCCGCCCTCCTTCACGGTCCGCCGCGCAGCCGACTTGCTCGCCACCAGCCCGACCTCAGCGAACAGGTCGACCACCGGCCCGAGCTCGGCAACCCGCACATGCGGCACCTCGGAGAGCGCCGCAGCCAACGTACGGTCGTCCAGCTCCGCCAGTTCGCCCTGGCCGAAGAGCGCGCGGGACGCGGCGATCACCGCGGCCGTCTGCTCCGCACCGTGCACCAGCGTCGTCAGCTCCTCGGCGAGCGCACGCTGCGCGGCCCGGGCCTGCGGCCGCTCCTCCGTCTGCTTCTCCAACTCCTCCAGTTCCGCACGGGACTTGAAGGACAGGATGCGCATGTACGTCGAGACATCCCGGTCGTCCACGTTCAGCCAGAACTGGTAGAACGCGTACGGCGTCGTCATCTCCGGGTCGAGCCAGATCGCACCGCCCTCGGTCTTGCCGAACTTGGTGCCGTCCGCCTTGGTCATCAGCGGAGTCGCGATCGCGTGCACGTTGGCGTGCGGCTCCAGCTTGTGGATCAGGTCGAGCCCGGCCGTGAGGTTGCCCCACTGGTCGCTGCCGCCCTGCTGGAGCGTGCAGCCGTACCGCCGGTACAGCTCAAGGAAGTCCATGCCCTGGAGCAGCTGGTAGCTGAACTCCGTGTAGCTGATGCCTTCCTCGGACTGCAGCCGCCGGGCGACCGAGTCCTTGGTCAGCATCTTGTTGACGCGGAAGTGCTTGCCGATGTCGCGCAGGAACTCGATGGCGGACATCCCGGCCGTCCAGTCCAGGTTGTTCACCATCACCGCGGCGTTCTCACCTTCGAAGGTGAGGAACGGCTCGATCTGCGAGCGCAGCCGGTTGACCCAGGCGGCGACCGTCTCCGGGTCGTTCAGCGTGCGCTCCGCCGTCGGGCGCGGGTCGCCGATCTGACCGGTCGCACCGCCCACGAGGGCGAGCGGGCGCAGCCCCGCCTGCTGGAGCCGGCGCATGGTGAGGACCTGGACCAGGTGGCCGACGTGGAGACTGGCCGCCGTCGGGTCGAAACCGCAATAGAACGTGACGGGACCGTCCGCGAGCGCCTTGCGCAAAGCGTCCTCGTCAGTGGACAGGGCGAACAGCCCCCGCCACTTCAGCTCGTCGACGATGTCCGTCACGGTTCTCGTATCTCCCTGAAGCGATCTTGTCGGCAGTCGAGTGACGGCCGACTACGAGGTTATACGCCCTGACTGACAGAGCTCATATTGAAGTCCGGCACCCTCAGCGCGGGCATGGCAGCCCTAGTGAACCAGTCGCTCCATTCCCTCGGCAGCGTCTTTTCCGTGCGCCCCGCCTCGGCCGCCCGCCCCAGCAGATCCACCGGCGACTCGTTGAACCGGAAGTTGTTGACCTCGCCGGTCACCTCGCCGTTCTCGACGAGGTAGACGCCGTCCCGGGTCAGGCCGGTGAGCAGCAGCGTGGCCGGGTCGACCTCGCGGATGTACCAGAGGCAGGTCAGCAGCAGGCAGGGCCCACGATGGTCCGTGCTCGCGACCATGTCCTCCAGGGACCGGTCCGTGCCGCCGTCCAGGATGATGTTGTCGATCGCGGGCGCCACCGGCAGTCCGGTCAGCCCCGCGCTGTGCCGGCTGGTCATGAGGTGCCCCAGCTCACCGGCGCGCACCCACTCGGTCGGCTTCAGCGGCAGCCCGTTGTCGAAGACCGACTGGTCGCCGCCGGAGGAGTGCGCGATCACGAAGGGCGCGGACTCCAGGCCCGGCTCGTTCGGGTCGCTGCGCAGGGTCAGCGGCAGCTCGGTGAGCTTGTCGCCGACGCGGGTGCCGCCGCCGGGCTTGGAGAACACCGTGCGGCCCTCGGTGGCGTCCCGCCCCGACGCCGACCACATCTGGTAGATCAGCAGGTCGGCGACGGCGGTCGGCGGCAGCAGCGTCTCGTACCGGCCCGCGGGCAGCTCGATCCGCCGTTCCGCCCAGCCGAGCCGTACGGCCAGCTCGGCGTCCAGCGCCGCCGGGTCGACGTCCTTGAAGTCCCGGGTCGACCGCCCCGCCCACGCCGAGCGCGTACGGTCGGGCGACTTGGCGTTCAGCTCCAGCGTCCCGTTGGGCTGGTCATGACGGAGCCGCAGACCGGTGGACGTACCCATGTACGTCGACACCAGCTCGTGGTTGGCGAAGCCGTACAGCTCGCGGCCACCCGCACGCGCGCGTGCGAACGCCTCACCGAGCGCCGGGGCGAAGTCGGCGAACACGGTGGACGACGTCTCGGCCGGGGCGTCCGTGAAGTCCTCGGACGCCGGTACGTCCGTGACCAGGGGCTGCGCGTCCTCGGCGGGCCCGGCGCCGCGTGCGGCGGCCTCGGCGGCGCGTACCAGCGGCTCCAGCTCGTCGATGGTCACCGCGGAGCGTGAGACGACGCCGGAAGCGGTGCCCTCCTTGCCGTCGACGGTGGCGATGACCGTGAGCGTGCGCCCGCGCGTGACACCGTTCGTGGTGAGCGCGTTGCCCGCCCAGCGCAGATTGGCGGTCGACTGCTCATCGGCGATCACGACGCAGCCGTCGGCCCGGGACAGCTCCAGCGCCCGCTCGACAACCTCGTGCGGCTTGCTCGTACGCGCGCTCATCGACCGGCCTCCTGCGTGGTGTTCAGAATGTTGACGCTCTTGAAGAGGGCAGACGGGCAGCCGTGCGACACGGCCGCGACCTGGCCCGGCTGGGCCTTGCCGCAGTTGAAGGCGCCGCCCAGGACATAGGTCTGCGGACCGCCGACCGCCGCCATGGAGCCCCAGAAGTCGGTGGTCGTCGCCTGGTAGGCCACGTCCCGCAGCTGACCGGCCAGCCGCCCGTTCTCGATCTTGAAGAACCGCTGGCCGGTGAACTGGAAGTTGTAGCGCTGCATGTCGATCGACCAGGACCGGTCGCCGACCACATAGATGCCGCGGTCCACGCCCCCGATCAGATCCTCCGTGGACAGCCCGGCGGGGTCGGGCCGCAGGGACACGTTGGCCATGCGCTGCACGGGCACATGGCCGGGGGAGTCGGCGAACGCGCACCCGTTGGACCGCTCGAACCCGGTCAGCTTCGCGATCCGCCGGTCCAGCTGATAGCCGACGAGCGTGCCGTCCTTCACCAGGTCCCAGGACTGTCCCTCGACGCCTTCGTCGTCGTATCCGATGGTCGCAAGGCCGTGCTCGGCGGTGCGGTCACCGGTGACGTTCATCAGCTCGGAGCCGTACTTCAGCTTGCCGAGCTGGTCGAAGGTGGCGAAGGAGGTGCCGGCGTAGGCGGCCTCGTAGCCGAGGGCGCGGTCCAGCTCGGTGGCGTGGCCGATGGACTCGTGGATGGTCAGCCACAGGTTGGAGGGGGCGACGACGAGGTCGTACGGCCCCGGCTCGACCGTGGGGGCGCGCATCTTCTCGGCGAGCAGCTCGGGGATCCGGGCGAGTTCGTCGTCCCAGTCCCAGCCGGTGCCCGTCGCATACTCCCAGCCACGGCCGACGGGCGGCGCGATGGTGCGCATCGAGTCGAACTCGCCGCTCGACGCGTCCACCGACACGGCCGTCAGCTGCGGATGCAGCCGCACTCGCTGCTGTGTCGTCACGGTCCCCGCGGTGTCGGCGTAGAACTTGTTCTCGTGGACGGTGAGCAGCGACGCGTCGACGTGATCGACCCCGTCCGCCGCCAGCAGCCGGCCGCTCCAGTCCGCCAGCAGCCCGGTCTTCTCCTCGTCGGGCACGGTGAACGGATCGATCGCGTACGACGAGATCCACGTCTTCTCGGCATGCACGGGCTCGTCGGCGAGTTCGACACGCTCGTCCGACCCGGCCGCCCGGATCACCTGCGCGGACAGCTTGGCCATCGCCACCGCCTGCGAGGCGACCTTGGCGGCGGCGTCGAGCGTCAGATCCACGCCGGACGCGAATCCCCACGTCCCGCCGTGCACGACCCGCACCGCGTACCCGAGGTCGGTGGTGTCCGACGATCCGGCGGGCTTGCCGTCCCGCAGGCGCCAGGACGCGCTGCGCACCCGCTCGAACCGGAAGTCCGCGTGCTCGGCGCCCAGGGCACGCGCGCGTGCGAGGGCGGCGTCGGCCAGGGCGCGCAAGGGCAGCGCCAGGAATGACTGATCGACCTCGTGAGCCACGAGCGGCCTCCCCTTGTCACTGTCAGCGAGATGTATTCGTCTCGCAGTGAATCATGCAGCGCTGACACTCTGGATTCCAACGGATTCACGCCGAGCAGAACACCGCATGAGGCAGCAGTGTCGCCAGTGGCCAGTAAGGTGAAGGACTGGAGCCCACGGGGGGAATGGGCCCTCCTCCCGTCTTGTTTCCGCTGCCCGCCAGATGGTGCAGCGGTAGCCGCGCCCGAAGCGCAAGGGAGATCGGTAAGAGCATGGACGTGTTCGGAGCGCATCGGCAGCTCATCAAGGACTACGACGACTTCACGACCTCCTTGGTATGGGTGCGGGATCCGGCCATCAGGAACCATCTCGACGAGGAGCGCAGGGACAAGACCCGTTGGCCCGATCCCTGGATCTCCCTCAACCCGAACTTCCGAAGCGGCGGAACGGTCGACGGGCTCGTCGACGACAACGTGTTGCACCGCGACTGCAGGGACTACTACTTCCGTGAGAAGCGGGACCCGGAGGACGCGGGCAACCGTACGCTCACCCTCTACCACCACCAGCGCAAGGCGATCGAGGCGGCCAGGTCGCGTGAGTCGTACGTCCTGACGACCGGTACGGGATCAGGTAAGAGCCTCTCTTACCTCATTCCCATCGTCGACTCGGTATTGCGAGAGCCCAACCTCGACGGCATTTCCGCGATCGTTGTCTATCCGATGAACGCGCTTGCCAACAGTCAGAGGAACGAGCTGGAGCGCTATCTGCGTTGGGGGGTTCCCCCGGAGCAGCACGGCGCGGTCACGTTCGACCGGTACACGGGGCAGGAGCGCAAGGATCAGAAGAGGTCCGTGCTGAGCCGTAAGCCGGACATCCTGCTCACCAACTACATGATGCTTGAGTACCTGCTCACCCGCCCTGAGGAACGGCAGAAGCTGATCGAGGCGGCGAAGGGTCTGCGCTTCCTCGTCCTGGACGAACTCCACACCTACCGGGGGCGCCAGGGCGCCGATGTCGCTCTTCTCGTGCGAAGACTGCGTGATGCCTGTGAGGCCCCCGGCCTTCAGTGCGTGGGAACCTCGGCGACCATGGCCACCGCCGAGACGTTCGCCGAGACGCGTCAGACGGTGTCCGAGGTCGCCAGCCGCCTGTTCGGTACGCCAGTGCGGCCGGACCGGGTGATCGGGGAGAGCCTGCAACGCGCGACCGACCCCGGTCGTCGGCCACTGCCCGACAGCGAGCTACGTGCGGCGCTTGCCGCAGCCGTACGACGTGCCGCGACCGATTCCGCCGAGCTGCCCGACACGTACCTCCCGCTTAGCCAGGATCCGCTCGCCGTCTGGATCGAGGACACCTTCGGACTCGACAAGGAGGCGGGCACCGGACGTCTCAAGCGCCGCCGCCCCACCACCATTCCGGCGGCGGCGGTCGACCTCCGCAAGGAGTGCGACGAGGATGAGACCGCCTGTGCCCGCGCGATCGAAACCATGCTGGAGGCGGGGGCACGCACCAAGGACCGGGCCGGCCGACCGCTGTTCGCGTTCCGCCTGCACCAGTTCCTGTCCAAGGGCGACACGGTCTACGCCAGTCTCGAACCGTCGGATGCCCGGCACCTGACCAGCCAGTACCAGGTCAGAGTGCCCGGCAACCCGGCGTGGCCGCTGGTCCCGCTCGCCTTCTGCCGCGAGTGCGGCCACGACTTCCCGGTCGTCACGGTCGAGGGAGGCCCCCGGACCGGGCGGTACGTCGCTCGCCAGGATCCCGACGCCCCCGCCGAGCCGGGTGACGGCTACTTGTACGTCGACCAGGAGCGGCCCTGGCCCGACACTCTGGAAGAGGTCTTGGAGCGGCTTCCGGCCAGTTGGGTCGAGACCGACGACAACGGACAGCGCGTCGTCGTCCAGCGCCGTTCAGGTGATCTGCCCCAGGAGGTGTGGATAGGGCCCGACGGTGTGACCACCGAGCCGGGGGCTGGCCTGCGTGCCTGGTGGATCGCCGCCCCCTTCCGCTTCTGCCCGCGCTGCCGGGTCAGTTACGAGCAGCTGCGCGTACGGGACTTCGCCAAGCTGGCCACCTTCTCGGCCGAGGGCCGCAGCTCCGCCGTGTCGTTGGTGAGTGCCAGTGTCGTACGTTCCCTGCGCCGACAGCCCGAACTCAAGCCGCGCGCCCGCAAGTTGCTGACCTTCGTGGACAACCGCCAGGACGCCAGCCTCCAGGCCGGACACTTCAACGACTTCGCGCAGGTCACCCAGATCAGGGGCGCGCTGTACCGGGCGCTGCGCGAGGCAGGCCCGGCAGGCCTGCGGCACGACACCCTGCCCGAGGCCGTCGCGGAGGCGCTGGCCCTGCCGCTGACGGCTTTCGCGCAGAAGCCCGAAGTGAAGTACCGGCAGCTTGAGGACAGCCTGTCCGCGATGCGGTCGGCGCTGACGTATCGGCTCTATGCAGATCTGGAGCGGGGCTGGCGGCTGACCATGCCCAACCTTTCCCAGACAGGCCTGCTCCGCTTCGACTACACGTCCCTCGCGGAGATCGCCTCCGACGAGGAGGAGTGGCGGGGCACCCACTGGGCTCTTGAGGGCGACACCCCGGCCCATCGGGAGGAGATTGCTCGCACGCTCCTCGACGAACTGCGCCGTGCCCTGGCCGTCGACGAGAAGCGTCTCACCAAGCTCGGCCACGATCAGTTGGTGGCCGTCAGCGAGAAGCATCTGGCAGGCATCTGGGCGATCCCGGAGAACGATCCGCGCACTCCCTCCCGGGTGGCGTTCGCGGGCCCCGGACCCAAGGGCGCCCCGTCCGCGGACGCCGTCTACTTCGGTGCCCGAGGTGGTTACGGACGCTATCTCCGCAGGGCCGGAGCATTCGGGGCGCTGCCTCAGCTGGCAGGGAAGGAGATGTTGGTCGCCGACGCGGACGTGGTCATCCACCACCTGCTGGACGTGCTGACGAGGACCGGCCTGCTTACCGTCGTGGACGAGGGGCCGGACGGACGTCCCGCTCGCCAGCTGTGCGTCTCCTCCCTGATCTGGCAGCCGGGCGACGGAGAGAGCGCGGAGCCCGACCCCGTACGCAAGACCCTCGACCCGGAGATGACCGCGCGGGTCAATCCGTTCTTCCGCGATCTCTACCGCGAGACAGCCGCGGAACTCGGGGGTCTGGAAGCCCGGGAGCACACGGCCCAGGTCGAGTCCACGATGCGGCAGATCCGCGAGGACGCCTTCAGGGACGGCGATCTGCCGCTGCTCTACTGCTCGCCCACCATGGAACTGGGCGTCGACATCGCCGAGCTCAACGCCGTGGCGATGCGCAACGTCCCACCCACGCCTGCCAACTACGCGCAGCGCTCCGGCCGGGCCGGCCGTTCCGGCCAGCCCGCTCTGGTCACCACGTACTGCTCCACCGGCAGCGCCCACGACCAGTACTACTTCCGCCGTTCCGGACTCATGGTCTCCGGCAGCGTCGCCCCGCCGCGGATCGACCTCACCAACGAGGACCTGCTGCGCTCGCACGTCCAGGCTGTCTGGCTGGCGGAGACCCAGGCGCCTCTGGGCTCCTCAATGACCGAGATCATCGACATCAGGGCTATCGGGAAGCCCGGGGAGCCGCTGCCCCTGCCCCTCCACACGAAGCTGTCCACCGCCCTCGACAGCGAGACCGCGCGGCAGCGCGCCATCGCCCGCTGCACCGAGCTCCTCGCTCCTCTCGCGGACGATCTCGTCACCACCTCGTGGTGGTACGACGGCTGGGTCACCGACCGGGTCCGGGATACCCTGCGCCGCTTCGACGCCGCCTGCGACCGGTGGCGCCGGCTGTACCGCAGGGCCTTCGAGGAGCGCGCCGAACAGCACCGCCTCGCCGATGACACGTCCGGTAGCTCACGCGACCGTCGCCGTGCCCAGGCTCGCCGTGCCCAGGCCGAGAACCAGCTGAAGCTGCTGCGCAACGAGAGTTCCGACAACCACGAGGACTCGTTCTCCGACTTCTACACCTACCGCTACTTCGCCTCCGAGGGCTTCCTGCCCGGTTACTCGTTTCCCCGCCTACCCCTGGCCGCGTACGTTCCCGGGGAGCGCGGCGAGAGCCGGTACGGACAGAAGCGCGGGGCCTACATCCAGCGTCCCCGGTTCATCGCCATCGGCGAGTTCGGCCCCGGTGCCCTGATCTACCACGAGGGCCGCCGCTACACGGTGTCGAACGTCCAGGTACCGATCAGTGACAACCCCGGGCAGATCGCGACTATCGATGCCAAGGTCTGCCGGGCCTGCGGCTACTGGCACGAGCGTAGCGAGGGCCGCGACACCTGTGTGGGCTGTGGCGCCCCGCTCGTCCAGATCCTCAACCGCCTCATGCAGCTCACCACGGTGTACGCCGAGCCCCGTCGCCGTATCTCCTCCGACGAGGAGGAGCGCCTCAAGGAAGGGTTCGAGCTGCGCACGGCCTACCGCTTCCACCACGGCAGTCTGACGGCCGACATCAGACGACCCGCCCCCGACGGAACGGAACGGGCGGTCGCCGAGCTGACGTACGGAGACGCCGCCGTCCATGTGATCAACCTGGGCCGCCGCAAACGCAAGATCCGCAGCGATGTCGGATTCTGGCTGGACCCGGTCTCCGGTCGCTGGCTGAGTGAGGGAAAGGCCGCGGCCGAGCGCCCGGAGAGCTCCGCGGAGCAGGAGGCCCTGGCCACCTTCGAGAGCGCTCGCAGCACGTTCAAGGTCGTGCCCTACGTCCAGGACAGCAAGAACATCGCCGTACTGAGACTGGCCGCGCCGGTCGACCGCCATACCGCCGTCACCCTGCGCTACGCCCTGGAGCGCGGTATCGAGGCGTACTACCAACTGGAGGACGCCGAACTCAACAGCGAGGACCTCCCCGACCCCGACGGTCGGGCACGCATGCTCTTCGTCGAGGGAGCGGAGGGCGGCGCGGGCGTCCTGCGGTTGCTCCACGACGACGAGGACGCGCTGGGCGCCGTGGCCGAGCAGGCCCTGGAGATCATCCACGTCAAACCCGACGGCACGGACCTCGGCCAGGCCAAGGGAGCCCGGGAGCGCTGCGAGTTCGGCTGCTACGACTGCCTGCTCACCTACCACAACCAGCGCTTCCATCCCGACATCCGGCGGCTGTCCGCGGTCGACCTGCTCCGTGACCTCGCCGAGAGCCGCGCCGTCCAGCAGCAGCCGCAGGCCGCCAACCCCATACTGCACGCGGCCGATCTGGCAGCCCGGAGCCCGCATGACAGCGGTGGCGACTTCGTGCGGTGGCTGCGCGAGAACGGCTACCGGCTTCCCGACGCCACCAGCGAGGAGGTGGCCTCGGCGCGTGCGGTGCCGGACTTCGTCTACCGTCTGTCGGACGCGGACGTCGCGGTCTTCCTGGACCTTCCCGGTCACAGCGCTCCGAGCGACACGCGCGACACACGAGCCAGGACGCGGCTGGAGAACCGCAGCTGGCTGGTGATCGAAATCGGCAGTGACAGCGACAAGGAGTGGCACAGCACGGTGCGCGCACACCCGAACGTCTTCGGCCCGGGACGAGGCACCCGATGAGCCCCCGGCACACCCCCGGCTCCCTGGTGTCGGCCCGCGGCCGCGACTGGGTGGTGCTCCCGGGTACCACGGACGACTTCGTGATCGCCCGTCCGCTCGACGGGGACAGCGAGTTCGACACCATGCTGTTCCCCGACGAGACGGCCGACCCCGGCTTCGCCGCGCCGAGTCTGCCGCCGCTTCCGGACCCCGACGAGGCCGCCGGGGACCTGTTCCCCGGCGGGGAGGACATCGGGGACTTCGCGTCCGCGTCCCTCCTGCGCACCGCGCTGCGGATCACCGCCACGTCCAGCGCGGGCCCTTTCCGCTGCCTGTCCGGAATCGCCGTACAGCCACGCCAGTATCAGCTGGTGCCACTCATGGTGGCCCTACGCATGGACACCGTACGGCTGCTGATCGGCGACGACGTCGGCATCGGCAAGACCGTCGAAGCCGCCCTGATCGCCAGGGAACTCCTGGAACAGGGCTCGGCTGTCAAACTGTCCGTCCTGTGTTCCCCCGCGCTGGCCGAGCAGTGGCAGCGCGAACTCCACGACAAGTTCGGCCTCGATGCGGAACTCGTCCTGCCGTCCACCGCCGCCCGCCTCGAACGAGGCATCATCGACCCCGACCAGACGATCTTCGATCGCTACCCGTACACGATCGTCTCCACCGACTTCATCAAGCAGCGTGAGCGCCGCGACGCCTTCCTGCGTACCTGCCCCGATTTGCTCATCGTCGACGAAGCTCACACATGCATCGGCGCGGGCGCCGGCCGTCAGCAGCGCTACGAACTCCTCAAGGGACTCGCGGAAGATCCCGGACGTCACCTGCTCCTGGTCACCGCTACCCCGCACAGCGGCGACAGCGACGCCTTCGCCAAGCTCACCGGACTGCTCGACCCGAAGCTCGCCGCCCTCGACCCGACGATCCCCGCACACCGCGACCGCCTCGCCCGCCACCTGGTCCAGCGCAGGCGCCGCGACATCAAGTCCTTCCTCGGCGAGGACACTCCGTTCCCCGGCGACCGGCTGCTCCGCGAGGTTCCCTACCGCCTGGACTCGGCGTACGCGGAATTCGTGGCCGACGTCATCGGCTACGCCCGCGAACAAGTGCGTCACACCGATGGCGAGTTGCGCAACCGCATGAGCTGGTGGTCGGTGCTGGCCCTGCTGCGCTGCGTGCTGTCCTCCCCGGACGCCGCCGAGGCCACCCTCACCACCCGGGCGGCGGTCAGCGCGGCCCGCACCCCGCAGGAGGCCGACCGGCTCGGCCGCGAGTCCGTGCTGGAGACCACCGACGAGGAGGCCGTGGAGGGCCTGGACGCGGTACCGGGTGCGGTCCTCGCACCGGAGGATGGCTTGGCCACCGCGGAAGCGAACGGACCGGAAACACCGGTCGGGCAGGGTGAGCCCGGGACGGTCGCTCCCGACGGCACGTCAGGCGAGTCGACCACGGCGGGCCAGGACAAGCGCCGCCCCGTGGACCCGCATCTCAAGGCGTTCGCCAAGCGCGCCGTGGCCCTCGCGGGCCCCGAGCACGACGCCAAGCTGCGCCTCCTCGTCGACGAGGTCACCGCCCTCATCGACGAAGGCCACGACCCCATCGTGTTCTGCCGGTACATTCCCACCGCCCGCTACGTCCGCTGGTATCTGGCGGAGGCACTCGAACGCCGTGTCCACGTCGAGGCGGTCACCGGTGATCTCCCGCCGGAGGCCCGCGAGAAGCGCATCGCCGAGCTCGCCGCCCGCTCCGGCCGCCAAGTGCTGGTCGCCACCGACTGCCTCTCCGAGGGAGTCAACCTCCAGGAGCGGTTCAGCGCAGTCCTCCACTACGACCTGTCCTGGAACCCCACGCGCCACGAGCAGCGCGAGGGCCGGGTCGACCGGTTCGGCCAGCGCAGCGAGAACGTGAAGGCCGTCACCCTGTACGAGACGGACACCGGCATCGACGGAATCGTCCTGGAAGTACTGATCCGCAAGCACCAGGACATCGCCCGCCAGACCGGCGTCGCCCTCCCCGTTCCCGACGCGGGCGAAGGTGTCCTGCAGGCGCTCACCCGCAGCCTGCTGCTGCGCGGCCGTCCCGAGGCGGTGGCCCCCGACCAGCTGGCCTTGGACTTCGGCACCGACGAGGAACTGGGCCGGGCCCGTGACGCACTGCACCGCGAATGGGAGAGCGCCGCAGACCGCGAGTCCAAGGTGCCCACCAAGTTCGCCCACTCCGCCCTGCGCCCCCAGGACGTCGAGAACGAGATCCGCGCCCTGCGCCAGGTCCTGGGCGAACCCCGCGACATCGCCGTCTTCACACGGGAGTCTCTGGCGGCCCTGCGCGCCCCCGTCCGCACGGACACCCGAGGGGCCGGATTCACCGTCCAGGCGGGCCCGCTGCCCCCGGGACTACGGCACTCTCTCGGCATCTACGACACCGACGACCAGGCCACCGCTGCCGCGGGCACCGGACGCGCCGCCGCCCGCACGGCCGCCAGGGGGCGGGCCCGCGCTGCCGGCAGTCCCCGCGAGCTGGTCTTCCGAGAGGACCTGCCCGTTCCCAAGGGCGAACAGGCCCTGGTCCGCACCGACCCGGCGGTCCGTGCCATCGCCCGGTACGTGCTGGACTCAGCGCTCGATCCGGCCATCCGCGACCAGGACCGCCCCGCCCGCCGTCTCGGCGTCGTACGCAGCAAGGCCGTCGACATCTACACCGTGCTGCTGCTCGCCCGCTACCGGTTCAAGCTCAGCCTGCCCCTGAAGAACTCCCCGCGTCCCAAGGAACTCGTCGCCGAGGACGCCCGTGTCCTCGCCTGGCGCCCGGACGACGAGGGCGGCCTCGAATGGCTGGACGACGAGGAGACCGCCACCCTGCTCGCCGCCACTCCTGACGGGAACGTCATGCCCGAACTGCGGCACCGCACCATAAGGCGCGCCCTCGGCGAACTCGAACTCCCCGAAGTACGCGACCACTTGCTGCACCACGGCCAGGAGCTGGCGGATCAGCTCGCCGCCGCCCATCTGCGCGTCCGCGAGGCCGCGGGCGAACGCGGCCGTGCCCTGGGCGCCGCGGCGGCCCGCCGCATCACCGTGACGCCCGCGGGCCCCGTCGACCGCCTCGGCGTCTACGTGTTCGTACCTGCCGGAGGAGCCCGGTGACCGTCTTCACCCCTGAACTGCCGGCCACGGTCTCCGCCTCCTCGGCCGTACGCGTCGAGGGTCGGCTCCTCACCGCCGACCTGCTCGGCAGACTCGCCGCCGGAGACCGCGAACTGCCCGGCTGCGCCCCCGCCGACTACGGCCTCTACCGCGGCGAACGCATCGGCGACGCCGCCGGCCGGGCCTGGGCCGCCCTCACCGGCGCCTACCGCGTCTTCCGCGACGACCTCGCCAGGCCCCCCGAGACAAGCACGGCCACCACCCTGACCCGCAAGGCGTGGCTGCTGCGGCTGTTCACCGAGCTCGGCTACGGACGGCTCAGCGGCGCGGGCGTGACGGTCAAGATCCCCGGCCGGGACGAGACCTGCCGCGCCAGCCACCGCTGGCAGGACCACCTGCCGGTCCATCTGCTGGCCTGGGGCACCCCCCTGGACGGCAGAGTCGGCAACCGGCGCGCCCCCCAGTCCGTGCTCCAGGAACTGCTGAACGTCTCGGGCGAGCATGTGTGGGGCCTGCTCTCCAACGGCCAGGTGCTGCGCGTCCTGCGCGACTCCACCGCCCTGGTCGGCTCTGCGTACGTCGAGTTCGACCTGGAAGCGATCTTCGACGGTCAGCAGTACTCCGACTTCGTGCTGCTCTACTCGCTCCTGCACGCCTCCCGCTTCGAGCTGGTCGCCAAGCCGGAGAAGAAGCGCCGCGGCCGTCGCGCGCAGACACCGCAGGCGGCCGGGGCTGCCCCGGACAGCGAGTCCGAGTACGCCGAGGAGGGGCAGCCGGAAGGGGGAGACCAGCCTGCCCAGGCGGAGCTCGGGGACGAGGACACGGTCCCCGACTCCGACGCCCCCGCCCTCACAGCCGCCGACTGCCGCATCGAATGGCTGCGCACCTACGCCATCGAGACCGGCCTGCGCGCCCGGGACAACCTCCGCGACCAAGTCGCCGAGGCCATCGGCGTCCTCGGCACCGGCTTCCTCGCGGCCAATCCCGAGCTGCATAGCGCAGTCTCCGGCAGGGGGCGCAGAGGCCTTGAAGCCCTTGAGGAGTTGCACCACGAACTGCTCCGCCTCGCCTACCAGTTGGTGTTCCTCTTCGTCGCGGAGGACCGGGGCATCCTGCTCGATCGGAGCGACTCGCCCGAGACGCAGGACGCCCGCGACCGGTACGCGCGCTACTTCTCCACCCGGCGCCTGCGCCGTATCGCCTTCCGGCGTCCCGGCGACCGCAACACCGACCTCTGGCGCGCCCTCGCCATGGTCCTCGACGCCCTCGGCACCGACGGCGGCGCGCCCCAGCTCGCCCTGCCCGAACTCGGCGGGCTGTACTTCCGTGCCAAGGAGGACTCGGCCGCCGCCACCCTGCTGGGCAGGGCCGAGCCGTTGCGCGCCGCTGAACTCCCCAACGAGCATCTGCTGGAGGCCGTACGGCTGCTGGCCCGGGTACGCGACGAGGGCGGGCGCTGGCAGCGCGTCGACTACCGGCACCTGGGAGCCGACGAGCTCGGCAGCGTCTACGAGTCCCTCCTCGAACTCCGCCCCCGCCGAGACCCCGCCACCGGCCGCTTCCGGCTCCAGACCCTCGCGGGCAACAAACGCAAGACGACTGGCGCCTACTACACCCCGACCGTCCTCATCGAAAAGCTCCTGGACCAGGCTCTCGACCCGGTCATCGAGCGGCACGCGGTGAGTGGCAACCCCCGCGAGCTACTGAAGATCAACCTGGTGGATCCGGCTTGCGGTTCCGGGCATGTCCTGGTCGCCGCAGCCCGCCGCATAGCGCTCCGGTACGCCGAACTCGATACGAGGGAGCCGGAGCCGGCCCCGGAGAAGGTACGGGCGGCGATGGCCGACGTCGTACGCCACTGCGTCCACGGTGTCGACATCAACCCCATGGCCGTGGAACTCGCCAAGGTCTCCCTGTGGCTGGAGTCCTTGGAGCCCGGCCAGCCGCTGGCCTATCTGGACGACCGCATCAAGGTCGGTAATGCGCTGTTGGGGACCACCCCCAAACTGATTGCGGAGGGAATCCCGGACGGGGCGTTCAAGAAGCTCGCCGGTGACAACTCCAAGATCCTCACCGCTCTGAAGGCCGCCAACAAGAAGGAACGCTCGGGCGGAAAGGGCACCCAGACGGCTATGGGTGCGGCTCTGGCACGTACGGGCACGGCGGAACTCCGCCTGGAGGCCGAGGCTCTGGCCAAGCTCCCGGACCGAACCCTGGCCAACGTGCGGGATCACGCGCGCGCCTACGAGGAGTACCTCGCCAAGTCACCGCACCTGCGTCGGCTCAAGCGCGTCGCGGACGCCTGGTGCGCGGCGTTCCTGTGGCCGAAGAGTGAGAAGGCTCCGGCGGCCGTCACCAGTTCGGTCCTTGAGCAGCTGGTGGATGGTGGGGACTTGGCGGAGGCGGTGGTGGTGACGGCGGAAGAGGAGGACGACGAGCGCAGGCTCTCCGGCGAGAAGCAACTCGACGAGATCGTCAGCCGTAACCGCTTCTTCCACTGGCACCTGGAGTTTCCCCGCGTCTTTCGCGTCGAGGACGACGAGGACGACGACCACAACCCCGACACGGGTTGGCAAGGCGGCTTCGACTGTGTGCTGGGCAACCCGCCGTGGGAGCGGGTCAAGATCCAGGAGAAGGAGTGGTTCGCGGCGCGAGGGGAGGACGAGATCGCGGACGCGTCCAACGCGAGCGAGCGGAAGAAGCTCATCGCCGGGCTGAAGGGGAGTGCGGAGCGCGGGGAGCGGGAGCTGTTCGAAGGCTTCCAGGTGGCGTTGCGGGAAGCGGCCGGTACGACGCTGATGCTCCGGAACTCGGGGATCTTTCCGTTGACCGGGCAGGGGGACGTCAATACGTACGCCGTATTCGCGGAGAAGGCGCGGATGCTGCTGGCTCCGGAGGGGATGTCGGGGCTGGTGCTGCCTACCGGGATCGCTACGGACAAGACGACGTCGGACTTCTTTGCGGATCTGGTGGATCGGCGGCAGTTGGTGACGGTGCTGGATATGGAGAACGAGGAAAAGCTCTTCCCAGATGTTCATCACTCGTACCGCTTTTGCTTGTTCACGGTCAGTGGCCCACGGCAGTGTCAGGAACTGGTCCGACTGGCCTTCCGCGCCCGGCGCCCTGACCAGCTAGACAGCCGTAGCTTCACCTTGAACAGGGCAGGGTTTCGGCGTATCAACCCGAACACCCGCACAGCGCCCGTGTGTGAAAGCCCCGACCATCTGCGAGTGCTGGAGGACATGCACAAGAGTGCGCCAGTGCTGTGGCTTCGAGGGGTGACGGAGGGAAATCCGTGGGCCCTGCGCTTGGTGAGGATGTTCCACATGGCCGACGACTCGAAGCTCTTCCGTTCGGCCGACGTATTGGCTGAAGAGGGCTGGGAGGCGAACGGGCAGGTCTTTTTCCGTGATGGTCGGCGTGCCCTGCCGCTCTATGAAGCGAAGCTGATCCACCAGCTCGACGCTCGTTTCAGTACCTACGCTGGAGCGACAGAGGCAGATCTCAAGCGGAACACGCTTCCACGTCTGACGGCTCAGCAACATGCCGATCCGTTGGTGACTCCTCAGCCGCGCCACTGGGTTGAGGAAGAACACGTTGACGACTGGATGAAGGCGGAACCTGGCAAACCTGAGACAGAGTGGCCGCACGATTGGATGTTGGGGTGGCGTGACATCTGTCGAGCGGTGGACGAGCGAACGGTGATCTCCACCGTCTTGCCGCGCACTGCAGCTGGCAACACGATGCCTCTGATACTGCCAACCCGCCCGGATCGCCCACTGCATGGGCTGCTGGCCAACCTCAGCACATTCGTCCTGGACTTTGCCGCTCGACAGAAGATGCAAGGAGTGCACCTCACTTACACCTACCTGGAGCAGCTCCCGATTCTGTCCCCCGACACCTACGCGCATCCGGTCGCATGGCTGGGTGGCCGTGCCCCCGAGCTCTGGATCCGTGACCGAGTCCTCGAACTCACCTACACCTCCTACGAGATGGCCCCCTTCGCCCGCCACCTCGGAGATGAGAACCCCCCGTTCGTCTGGAACGAGGACCGCCGCTTCGAGATCCGCGCCGAGTTGGATGCCGCGTACTTCCACCTCTACGGCATCCCAGATGCCGACATCGAACTCGTCCTGGACAGTTTCCGCGCGTTCCGGAACAAGTCGCCGGAACTCTTCGAGCGGACCAAGGACAGGATCCTCACCATCTACAGGGAGATGGAGAAGGCGGCCGAGTCCGGTGGCTCGTACACGAACTTGGCCATGACGCCGCCCCCCGGCAAGGGCCCCCGCCACGCGTCGGGCCGCAGTCCGCTCACCCGGCCAGAACGGACCACCCCCGAGCCCCCGCAGCCTCCCGAGCCGATCGGAGCGAGACCGCCGAGTGACGAACCGGACGCCGGGGGCGGCCTGTTCAGTGTCACCGAGCTGGGGGTCGACGAACAGCTCGGCTTCTGGTCCTGAGACACGCCGATGGCCGCCTCCCGTACTTCTCGGAGGCGGCCATCGGCGTGCGGCGCATCGGGTCAGAGTTCCCCGGAGATCACGCCCTCGCGGAACGCGGCCCACTCGGACGCGGTGTACCGCAAGGGCTCGACCTGGGGCCGCTTCGAGTCACGCACGGCTTTGCCGCCGCCGGGGAGGTCGGCGACTTCGACGCAGTTGCCCTCGCCGCCGCTGGCGGACGCCTTACACCAGACGGCTGCCGAGAGGTCGTGGGCGTACAGCTCCGCCTTGCGCTCGTCGTTCACTTACGTTGTCTCTCTTCCATCCGGGCGATCAGGGCCAACGAATCATCGGTCGGCAGGGCAGCGGCGACGATGCGTTCGAAGGCGTCGGCGAAAGTGCGTACTTCGCTGATGCCTTCAACGTAAGACGATCCGATGAGATTCTCCAGCAGCACGACGTCCGGCATGGGGCCGGGGAAGCCGACGAGGCTGAAGCCGCCCACACTTCCCGGGTGGGGAGTGGCGTCGAGCGGCATGACCTGAAGCGTCACGTTGGGCATCTCGGAGACGTCCAGCAGGCGTCGTAGCTGGTCGCGCGTAGTGTTGGGGCGCACGGCGAAACGCTGATGCAGGACGGCCTCGTGAATGACTGCCCACACCTTCAAGGGGTGCCCGGTCCGAGTGAGTACCGCCTGGCGGGCCTGGCGGACCTCCGCGAGGGCGGCGACTTCCTCGGGCGCGCGGGTGATGGCGTTGGCAGCAATGGTCTCGCGCGCGTACGCGGCGGTTTGCAAAAGGCCGGGGATCAGGAGCGGGGCGAACTCGTGGACGCTCTCGGCATCGGATTCCAACGAGATGTAGTCCGCGTAGCTGGGCGACACGATTCCGCTGTACGTCTGCCACCAGCCCTGCTTGCGGGCGTCCTTGGCCAGCCCTTCCAGAGCGTTGATCACCTCGGGGTCGTCGATGCCGTACGCCTTCAGTAGGGGCGACACCTCAGCGGGCCGGATGTGGGCGTTCGCCGTCTCGATCCGGGACAGCTTGGGGCCGATCCACCCCATGACCTCGGCTGCCGCGTCGAGTGTCAGCCCGGCGGCGTTCCGGTAGCGGCGGAGGGCTTCGCCGAGGCGTCGGCGTCGGACAGTAGGTACGGGGCGCACGTTTGGCATGTCGGGAGTCTTCCACTCGGCTGTTGTGCAAGTCGATAGAACAAACTGTCCAGCCATCAATTCAGGTGACAAACTTGCGAATCAAGTCGTTCGAGCTGCATGCTCGACCTCAAGGAGGCGCCGTTGAAGGCCACTTGCCCGCGCAGCGGCGGAACGCCCAACGCGCACCCGCGCACATCCCAGGCCGGAGGTCCCATGCCCGACCCCACCCAAACCCGCCTTCCCGCCCCCACCAACCATCGCGACCCCGACGAAGACCCGGACCCCCGACTCATCCACCCTCTCCCTCCGCCCGCCCCGGGCCTCTACGTCCGCCACCGCAACCAGGGCTTCGCCGCGCACCTCAGCGCGTCCGCCGACGCCTTTCGCCTCCTGCGCGGGCTGATCGTCAAGGTGCTGGCGGACTACGGCGCCGACACGGAGGCCGCCGAGACCGCCCAGTTGGTCGTCTCGGAGTTGGTCGGCAATTCGGTGCGGGCCTGCGGGGATCACGTACCGCTGGTGGTGGAGGTGTACGTGGCCAGCTTCGGGATTGCGGTCAACGTGCACGACCCGGACCCGCGCGTACTTCCGAGGCCGCGCGGGATCGCGCTGCACGACCCGGAGGCCGAGTCGGGGCGTGGGCTGGGGCTGCTGGACCTGCTTGCACCGGGGTGGCATGTGTGCCGGTCGCCGATCGGGAAGCAGATCCGGTGCCGGGTCCCGACGGGCTGCCCCGCCTGATCGGTCGAGCCTCCGCCGTAAGCGACTCGAACTGTTCCTGACCTGCGGCAACACACCTGGCCGGGGAATTGTCAGTGGTCGCCGATATCTTGTACGACACTGGCAGTTGATCTCGCGAGGCCGGTACGCCGGTACGGGGACAACAAGGGGACAAGGGGGGAGTCCATGACCACCGCATTCGATCTCACGGCGCGCGTGGTGCAGGTGGCCGCGCGGATCCTGGCGCGGCAGCCGGAAGGGCACGGTCTCGCGTTCCGGCAGGTCTGGGAGCTTGTCCAGGCGGAGGATCCCGATCTGGAAGCCGACTGGCACGCGGCCTTCCCCGAGGTGGAGACCGCGGTCGAGAAGCGGCTCCGTTACGAGAGCATCAACCTCGGCAAGGCCGGCTGGCTACGCAAGACCGGACGGCAATGGCGGCTCACGGGCCCCGGCCGTAAGGCGCTCGAAGAGTTCGACGCGGTGGATTTCCTCTTGCAAGCGCGGGAGTCCTACGGCTACTGGGACAGCGAGCGCGCGGCCTTCGAAGCCGTCGCGGAGACGCTCGCGGCGCTTCCCGACACCGGCAAGTGGATCCGGGTCACCGATCTGGCGGAGCACCACGGGCTGGACGTGGATTTCCTGCTCCCCTGGCTGCTGGGGCCCCGCCCCGAGGGATGGCACCTCGCCCTTGGGGCGGACGGGGAGGTTTCCGAGGAGCTGGGACTCTCTCCCGTGGAACTCGACGAGTGGCGCAACCTGCTCGTGAGGGACGGTGTCTACGACGAACCCGCGTCCAGCGCGAGCGCGGTGCGCGCACTGCTGGACCGGGCCCTCGAACCTTCGGAGATCAAGGACCTGGTTCCCGCGCGGGGCGACGTCGCCGTCGACGCGGAGCCGCCACGCCGGGCCTGGCTGGTCCGCGGCGACGACAGCCGGGGCAGCAGCCTGATCAACGGGCTTTGGCAGGAGAAAGGCATCTGTTCCGTGCCCGCCGACCGGTTGCCGACCCTCGATGAGGGTGCCGGCCCCGAGCGGGTACAGGAGGTCGTCGACGAGGCATACTCAAGCCTGAGCCAGAACCTGCGCGTACAGACCGCCACGGAGTTCCACACCTTCCTGTCCCGCATGCGGGAGGGCGACATCGTGGTCACCACCGACGGCAGCGACACCTACCTCGGCACGATCACCGGCCCCGCCCAGCAGATCTCCGGAGGCGGTGGCGCCACCCTCCAGCGCACCGTGAGCTGGAGCAACCTGGACGCTCCCTTCGACCTGTACCGGCATCTGCCCAGGGAGATGGAGGGCCCGCTCGGCAACCCCGATCTACGGCTGGTCGAACTGACCGAATTCACCGGGGACTTGGAGGTCCTGCTCGACGAGGAACCGGACCAGGCGCCCACGGAGGGCTCCGAGACGGCCGAGCTGCCCGATGCCACCCAGGAGCTCGCAGACGAGCTGACCATGGAAGACCCATTCTGGCTCCAGGAATGCGTGGAACTGCTCCGGGACCGGCCCCAGTTGATCTTCCACGGGCCGCCCGGCACCGGCAAGACCTACACGGCTCTCGCCCTGGCCCGACACCTCACCGCGGGGCGCGAAGCCAACTTCCGTCTGGTTCAGTTCCACCCGGCCTACTCCTACGAAGACTTCTTCGAAGGCTTCAGGCCGCGGGCCGTACGTGCCGCGCCCACCGACAGCACAGGCAAGCGTGACGGCCGAGGGCAGACCGACACCGGCTCCGGCATCGCCTTCGACCTCGTCGAAGGCCCTCTGAAGCGGCTGGCGAACGCCGCCCGCCGACGCCCCGCCGAGGTCTTCGTCCTGGTCATCGACGAGATCAACCGCGGCAATCTCGCGAAGGTGTTCGGTGAGCTCTACTTCCTCCTCGAATACCGCAAGGAGTTCGTCCACCTCCTCTACGGCTCGGACGAGGGACGCCGCTTCAGGCTCCCGCCCAACCTGGTGATCCTCGGCACCATGAACACCTCCGACCGCTCCATCGCCCTGATGGACGCGGCCATGCGCCGCCGCTTCTCCTTCATGGAACTCCACCCGAGCACCGACCCGACCGCTTCCATGCTGTCCCGCTGGCTGGAGAAGAAGGAGCTGTCCCAGGAGGCCGCGCTGCTACTCGACGCGCTGAACGAACGCATCGGCGAAAACCCCTCCGGCGACCGGGACTTCCGCATCGGGCCCTCGTACTTCATGCGGCCCGCCGTGCACACCGGCCCGGCGGCACTCGATCGGCTCTGGCGGACCCAGATCCTGCCCCTGCTCGCCGACTACCACTGGGGTGACGACATCGACATCAACGCCCAGTACGGCTTGGCCTCGCTGCGCGAAGAACTTCCCCCGATCCCGGAGCCGGTTCCGATTCCGAGTCAGGCACCGGCCGACCTCGCAGCCGCTTCCCCGGTTGCGGGCAATGACGAACCGACCCCGGCCGACGCATGACCACCCCACCCGCCCTCGCCCGGATCGACCTCGACGAGGGCGCGGGCTGGAGCACCTGGACCCTCACTCCAGGGCAGGCGCACGTCCTGACGGGGGAGCGTGCCTCGAAACTCGTCGACATCAAACCCGCGGGACGCCAGAAGAAGGGCACCAGGGATCGCTACGAGCTTCGAGCCAAAGCCATGGTCGGGGGAGTCAGGCTCGGCGGCGACGACTCCGCCGTACAGCTGCGCATCGCTCCCAAGATCCCTGTGGACCGGCTCCTCTATCTCCTGGCCTACGCCTCGGGACACGCCAAATGGTCGGACGAGCCGGTTGAAGCCGGGGCCCGCCACGAACTGCTGCCAGCGGTCGGCTATGCCTTCACCGAGGCCGCGGATCGCGCGCTGCGGCCCGGCGTACTGCTCGGCTACCGCGAGGTCGACGACACCCTTCCGATGCTGCGCGGCCGACTACGCGCCCCGGCCCAGCTGCGCCGCCGTCCCGGCCTCTCCCTGCCCCTGGAAGTCACCTACGACGACCACACACCCGACATCGGCGAGAATCGCCTCCTGCTCGGGGCCGCTCGCCGTCTGATCAGACTCCCAGGACTCGATCCCACTCTCAGAGCCAGGCTGCGCAGAATCGTTGCCCAGCTGGACGGAGTAACCGCGCCACGGCCGGGAGCGCCGCTGCCCGCTTGGACGGCGACCCGGCTCAACAGCCGCTACCAACGGGCCCTCGGCCTCGCCGAGCTGATCCTGCGCGGCGCGTCGTACGAACTCGACGACGGCCGCCGCGTCCTCGTCGATGGTCTGCTGCTGGAGATGTGGCGGGTGTTCGAGACGTTCCTTGCCACCGCCCTGGGCGAGGAACTCCAGCGCCGAGCCGGCGGCCGTGCTGAGCCCCGCGACCGGGACCACCACCTCGACCTGGGCAAGAAGGAACTGCTGAAGCCTGATCTCATCCACTATCTGCCACCCCCTGACGGGGGCCGCCGACTCGTCCCGGCAATCATCGTCGATGCCAAATACAAGGACGGTACGAAACGGCCCGACCTGTACCAGATGTTCGCCTACTGCGTACGCCTCGGGACCAGCGAAGGGCACCTCGTATCGGCCGCTGGGAACGAGAACGTCATGGAGGTGCCTGTGGCTGGCCAGGTGATCCGGCTGTACTGCCACGTGGTCGACCTCTCTCTGCCGTACCGGGAGTTGCGCGCCCGAATAGGGGAGCTGGCCGGCGTACTGCTCCGCATCCGGACGGAGTCGGCGGCTCCGACGCCGTGACTCCTGACAGCCTCCCTGGTGTTCGCTCACTCCGAGGAGGAATGCGTGTCTCCCTTGCCTGCCGCTAAGTTGAGGAAGCATGTCCAGCAAGCACCGCCCCAAGAAGAAGACGAAGTTGAAGGCACAGGTACGCAGCAAGCACGCGCCTCAGACCACCTTCCGCTTCTACGCCTCCGGCGTGGAAGCTGCCACCGCGATGGACGAGTCGGCCGACCAGTATCCGGAGTACCGCGAGGAAACCCTTCTGGAAGCCGCGAGTGAATGGACCCTGGCCAAGGAGTTCCACCGGGCGCTCGCTATCTACGACCGGCTGCTGGAAGAAGGCTGCGAGGAACCGGAGATGGTCGCGGCGTACCGGTCCGAGGCGCTCTGGGACATGGGCCGGGCGGACGAGGCCCGGGAAGCGATCGCCGATCTGCGGGCGCGCCACCCCAAGGACCCTGGACCTTGGCACTACGTCGCCGAACTGCTGGAGTCGAAGGACGAACCCCGGGCGGCCATGGAGTGGTTCACCGCCGGGATCACACACGCGCTCGGTCCGGGCACCCCGCTCACCCCGGCGTCCGTCGAAGGAGCCGAGCGCGCGATGGAGGTCGAGCAACTCGTCACCGGGCGCCACCGCGTCCGCAGACTTCTCGGCGAGCCGCACGACGACTGCGACGACCTCGCCGACGAACTGCACGAGGCCCGAGGTCCCCTGTTCAGCGCGGCACGCCCGCCGGACGAACTGCACGATCCGAGGCGACAACGTGCCACCTGGGAGAGCGATCCGGAGGCGATGGAGGCCGAGATCGCGGCCGTGCAGCAGGAGGCCGAGGCCTACCGTGCCGCCCAAGCCCAGCCCCGCATGACCTGCGTGCTGTTCTGGGCAGCGGACGAATTCGAGGAGCTCCTAGCTCGCTGGCCCGCTTCCGCGGACGCCTACGGCACCGACCACGCCGGTCACCTGCGGCAGGTCGAAGAGGTCCTGCGGCAGCTGTCGGAGGAAGGCGCGACGCATCTCGCCGTCGGCCGCGGCGATGTCGCCGGTCTCGCAGCGCACGCACGGCAGGCGGGCCTCACCTCCGATGCGCCGTCGGCGCGCTCGGCATATGCCGCGGAGCTCGCACGGACCGGAGAAACCGAAGCGTGGCCCCCGCCCCGCAACGCCCCCTGTTGGTGCGGCTCGGAGCGCAAATACAAGAAATGCTGTGGGAATCCCGCGTTGGTGTGAACAGGCGATGCGGCAGCGCCGGCACCTCCCGGAAGATCACCTGAACACCCTCAGTGATGTGGGTACCATTGTAGAGATGTAGGCACAATGTGCTGTGCCCTGCCGCAGCGAAGGAGCCCGTCATGAGCGCCGTTTCCGTCCGTGAGTTCTCCTACAATCCCAGCGCCGTCTTCGCCCGCGTGGAGAAGGGGGAGACCGTCGAGGTCACCCGCCATGGCAACGTCATCGCCATAGTGACCCCGGCGGAAAGCCCTATGCAGCGATACGCGCACCTCGTGGCGGAGGGCAAGATCAGGCTGCCCGAGTACACGGCGGCCGACCGCCATGGCATGCCGCGCTACGACGTACCCGACGACGTCGATCCGCTCGCCACCCTCCTCGCGGAGCGCGAGGAGGACTACCGGTGATCTACATGGATTCCTCGGCGCTGGTCACATGGATGTCACAGCGCAACTACTGGACCGCGCTGGACGCCTTTCTCGGCGACCGGGGAAGCCGCCCCATGGCCACCAGCAGCCTGGGCTTTGTCGAGACGACTCGCACACTCGACCTCACGGGGACGTTCCCTGACGCCATGGCCGAGCTGGAGCGCGGAGTCGGTGAGATTCTACTGACCGCGGAGGTGCGCCGGGCGGCCTCCGCACTGACCGGCCGCCTGCGCACGCTGGACGCCGTTCATGTGGCCAGCGCGCTCAGTCTGGGAGAGAACCTCACGGCGCTGGTGACCTATGACAAGCGGATGCTGGACACAGCCAGGTCAGCAGGGCTCCCCGCCCACGCTCCCGGCATGACGGACTGAGCCCGCCGGGCGAGTGTCCGCCGAAGAGGTGCTGTCTGTGAGAACCCTACAGACAGCACCCCTTCGCCCTGTCATCCCCGACGTCGGCGGCCGATGTTGCGGACCGATAGGTTTCGAGGGAAGCCGCCTGTCATCCAGGTGTTCGGGCGGGGGTACCAACCGCTAGTGAAAGGGTGATCCGTTGAGCCGCTCGGTTCTCGTCACCGGAGGCAACCGGGGCATCGGCCTCGCCATCGCCCGCGCATTCGTCGACGCCGGCGACAAGGTCGCCATCACCTACCGTTCCGGTGAGCCGCCCGCCGGCTTCCTCGCCGTCAAGTGCGACATCACCGACCCCGAGCAGGTGGAGCAGGCCTACAAGGAGATCGAGGACGCGCACGGGCCCGTCGAGGTCCTGATCGCCAACGCCGGCATCACCAAGGACCAGCTCCTGATGCGTATGACCGAGGAGGACTTCACCTCGGTCGTCGACACCAACCTCACCGGCACCTTCCGTGTCGTCAAGCGCGCCAACCGCGGCATGCTGCGCGCCAAGAAGGGCCGTGTCGTCCTCATCTCCTCGGTGGTCGGGCTGTACGGCGGTCCTGGTCAGTCGAACTACGCCGCCTCCAAGGCCGCCCTGGTCGGCTTCGCGCGTTCCCTCGCCCGTGAGCTGGGCTCACGCAACATCACCTTCAACGTCGTCGCGCCCGGCTTCGTCGACACCGACATGACGAAGGTGCTCACCGACGAGCAGCGGGCCGCCATCGTGTCGCAGGTGCCGCTCGGCCGGTACGCGCAGCCGGACGAGGTCGCCGCGGCGGTGCGGTTCCTCGCCTCGGACGACGCCTCGTACATCACTGGAGCCGTCATTCCCGTTGACGGCGGACTGGGAATGGGTCACTGATCACCATGAGCGGAATTCTCGAGGGCAAGCGCGTCCTGATCACCGGTGTGCTGATGGAGTCGTCCATCGCCTTCCACGCCGCCAAGCTGGCCCAGGAGCAGGGCGCCGAGATCATCCTGACCGCGTTCCCGCGGCCCACGCTGACCGAGCGCATCGCCAAGAAGCTCCCCAAGCCCACCAAGGTCATCGAGCTCGACGTCACCAACGACGAGCACCTCGGCCGCCTGGCCGACATCGTCGGCGAGGAGCTCGGCGGCCTCGACGGCGTCGTTCACTCCATCGGCTTCGCGCCGCAGGACGCGCTCGGCGGCAACTTCCTCAACACGCCGTTCGAGTCGGTCGCCACGGCCATGCACGTCTCGGCGTACTCCCTGAAGTCGCTGACCATGGCCTGCCTGCCGCTGATGCAGAACGGCGGCTCGGTCGTCGGCCTCACCTTCGACGCGCAGTACGCCTGGCCGCAGTACGACTGGATGGGCCCGGCCAAGGCCGCCCTGGAGGCCACCAGCCGCTACATGGCGCGTGACCTGGGCAAGCAGAACATCCGCTGCAACCTCATCTCCGCGGGCCCCATCGGTTCCATGGCCGCCAAGTCCATCCCGGGCTTCTCGGAGCTCGCCTCCGTGTGGGACACCCGTGCCCCGCTGGAGTGGGACCTCAAGGACCCGGACCCGGCCGGCCGCGGCATCGTCGCCCTGCTCAGCGACTGGTTCCCCAAGACCACCGGCGAGATCATCCACGTCGACGGGGGTCTGCACGCCATCGGTGCGTGACGCACGACCGATCCAGCAGAGGGCTCGCGTTCCTTTCCGGGGCGCGGGCCCTTGGCACGTCACCCGTTCGGCCCACCCGCCGGGCGCGGAAGGGCGACCACCGCACACCCTGGATTACGCGTTCACCACACGCTTCCCTCCCCAGCACGGCCGAGGAGGTCCCGTTGTGCGCATGTCCCGCAGCCTGGCCTCAGTGACCGTCGCCGTCGCTCTCGTGCTCTCCCTGTCGTACGAGGCGATGCCCCACGCGCGCGTGAAGGTACGGCAAGCCGCCGCACCGGAGCCGTTCGGCGCGGCGTGCCGCAGCAGGGTCATCGGCTCCTACGTGACCGCGTTCTGCCACAACCCGTATCCGCGAACGGACAGCGTCCGTCTGCACATCGAGTGCGACCGCTGGTGGGACGTCGACAGCGACGGCGCCGCGGTCGACGCGGGACCCGCGCAGACCGTGCGGCTGACCGGCCGCTGCTGGAAAGAGGTCCGCTCGGTGTGGGTCAGTCACCGGAAGCGGGCGCTGTGAACCGGCCGGGACGGCACAGGAACGGATAGCTCGCGGCCTCCGCTGCCGCTGCCGCCGTGTCGCCCGCCCGGATCGCGTCGACGAGCCGTGTGTGGTCCATGTACGTCTCCGGCGTCAGCTCCTGGCCGACGTCCTCGCGCAGCCAGTCCCGCAGCACCTCGCTCAGGTCCGCGTACATGGCCGTCATCGCGTCGTTGTGGGAGGCGGCCACCACCGCCAGGTGGAAGGTCGCGTCCGCCGCCACGAAGGCCTCCGCGTCGCCCGACGCCCACGCCTCCTCGCGCCGCACCAGCAGCGCGTCGAGCTGCTTGAGGTCCTTCTCGGTACGCCGCTCGGCGGCCAGCCTCGCGGCGCCGGACTCCAGTGTGGAGCGCAGTTCGGCGATGTGCCGCGGGTCGGCGTCGGCGAAGCGGCGGTGCATCACGCCCGCCAGCTCACTGGTCGCGACCACATAGGTGCCGGAGCCCTGGCGGATGTCCAGCAGGCCGTTGTGCGCGAGTGCGCGGACGGCCTCACGCACCGTGTTGCGGGCGACGCCGAGCTGCTCGACCAGCTCGGGCTCCGTCGGGATGCGCGAGCCGACCGGCCACTCACCCGAGGTGATCTGGTTCCGCAGCGCGGCGATGACCTGCTCGGACAGCGCCGACCTGCGGGGGTGACTCAGGGGCATGGCTCACCTTCGCACGGGACGGTCGACCGGAAGCGGCCGGAGGGTGGACAACCAATCATCCCATGATTCTATGATGGGCTTCATGGCACGCGAGGAAACCCGGACGACAAAGCCCCCGACGATACGCGGCTCGGCACCCATGACAGGCGAATCCCCGACCTCCACGCGCGCGTGGACGACCCGGCTTGTCGTCCTCGGCATCGTGCTCGCCGCCGTCAACCTCCGCCCCGCCATCACCAGCCTCGGTGCCCTCCTGGAAGAGGTCCGCGACGGGCTCGGCATGAGCGGCAGCGTGGCCGGCCTGCTCACCTCGGTGCCCCCGCTCTGCTTCGCCGTGTTCGGCGTCATGGCCCCGCGGCTCGCCCGCCGCTTCGGGCCGGGCGCGGTCGTCTGCGCCGGCATGGCCGCCATCACCGCGGGCCTGCTGATCCGGCCGTACGCCGGGAGCGTGCCCGGATTCCTGGCCGCCAGCGCCCTCGCGCTCATGGGCATCGCCGTCAGCAACGTCCTCATGCCGGTCATCGTCAAGCGCTGGTTCCCGGACCGGGTCGGCTCCATGACCGGCCTGTACTCGATGGCCCTCGCCCTCGGCACCGCCGCCGCGGCGGCTGTGACCGTGCCCATGGCCGACGTGCTGGGCGGCAGTTGGCAGTCCGGGCTGGCGGTGTGGGCGGGGCTCGCGGCGGTGGCCGTACTGCCGTGGATCCCGCTCGTACGGCAGCGGGGGGCGCTGCCGCCTGCCGAGGTGCACCCGCGCGTGGAGCCCGGCACCGAGGCGCACGCGCGCGTGGAGCCCGCTCTGCGCATCACCCGCAGCCGTACCGCCTGGGCGCTCGCCGTCTTCTTCGGGCTCCAGGCCACCGCCGCCTACATCACGATGGGCTGGATGGCGCAGATCTTCCGCGACGCGGGCGTACCCGCCGGCACGGCCGGGCTGCTGCTGGCCGCCACCATGGTGATGGGCGTGCCGCTCGCCTTCGTCATCCCGCGCGTGGCCGGCCGGCTGCCCCATCAGGGCCCGATCGTGATCGCGCTCGGCGTCTGCGGGCTCGCCGGATACGCCGGCCTGTACGCTGCGCCGGCCGGCGGCGCCTGGGCCTGGGCACTGCTGCTCGGCGTGTCCAACTGCGCGTTCCCGCTGTCCCTCACCATGGTCGGGATGCGGGCCAGGACCGGCGCGGGCGTCGCCCAGCTGTCGGCGTTCGCGCAGAGCACGGGGTATCTGATCTCCATCCCCGGCCCGCTCCTGGTGGGCGTCCTCTACCAGCACAGCGGCGGCTGGGGCCTGCCGATCGCGCTCATGACCGGCTTGATGATCCCCCAGATGGTCGTGGGCGTCCTGGCGGGCCGCGACCGCACGGTGGAGGACGAGGCGGCCCGCTGAGCCCCACCCCCGCAGACCGGGCCTGTTCGACGGGTGCGACACTGGGCGCATGTCGCCAGTGCTCGACCCGAACCCGCAGAACGGCCAGAAGAAGATGCTCCTCGTCTTCGGCTCGTTCTTCGCCATCTTCGTGATCATCGCCATCATCGCGACGATCGCTTCGCCGTGACGATCGCCTCGCCGTGACCGCCCGCGGGTCCGATGGTGGGGCTAGCACCACCATCCCCTAGGGGGCGAGTGTCAGGGTCAACTGGGTGGATCACCGGATGGGTTGAGGGCCCGGGAGTCCGTAACTTCGAGGTGTGACCGCGAGCGGCGGACACGGATCACTCGAAGACTCACGGAGGCGTCATGTCGGCCCCTATGCAGACCCGGCTCCACCCGGCGCGCTCGGGCCGTCCGGACATCAGGCTGCCCTGGTGGGCCCTGGCTCTCCCCGCGCTCGCGTTCGTCACCCTGCTCCTGCTGATACTCAACCCGTCCGACGCGCACGCGGCGACCACGGACCCGGCGATCACCCAGCTCTTCGAGCATATTCTGCAGCTGATATCGCGCTGAACACCTGCTGAGCCGCCCGTCAACTCCCTGCGCCCGTTGGCGTGTTTCATGCGAAGCTGGGACGCATGAGCGTCGCAGAACCCCGCAGGATCGTCCTCTTCCGGCATGCGAAAGCCGACTGGCCACAGGTGACCGACCACGAGCGGCCGCTCGCTGAGCGGGGCCGCATGGACGCCGCAGTCGCCGGACGCAAGCTCGCCGACACCCACATCCCTGTCGATCTGGCCCTGTGCTCCACTTCGGCCCGGACCCGGGAAACCTGGAAGCTCGCCGTCCAGGAATTCCCCCACCGGCCGAAAACCGTCTATGAGGAGCGGGTCTACGAGGCCTCGCCCGGCGAACTGATCGCCGTGCTCAACGAAACCCCCGACGACGCGCAGAATGTCCTGCTGATCGGCCACAACCCGGGCATCCAGGGCCTCGCCGAGATCCTCGCGGGCTCGGCCGAGGGTGACGCCCTGGAGCGGCTGAGCCGCCGCGGCTTCCCCGCCGCCGCCTTCGCGGTCCTGTCCTTCGAGGGCTCCTGGAAGTCCCTGGAACCGGGCACGGCCACCCTGCGCGACTACTGGGCACCCTCCGAATAACCCCACGCGACCGGAAAGGGGCCCGGCACCGCACCGGTGCGGGCCCCTCGTACATCTCTACGGCCTCGCCTGCTCATGCCCCGTCCGCACGGGGCCTCGTCCGCTCAGCCCTCGTCGTGGGTGTCCGCCGCCTCGACCTCTTCGCGGGTGACGCCCAGCAGGTACAGCACCGTGTCGAGGAACGGGAAGTTCACCGCGGTGTGCGCGGCCTCGCGGACGACCGGCTTGGCGTTGAAGGCCACCCCCAGCCCGGCCGCGTTCAGCATGTCGAGGTCGTTGGCACCGTCACCGATCGCCACGGTCTGCGCCAGCGGCACACCCGCCTCGGCGGCGAATCGGCGCAGCAGCCGCGCCTTCCCCGCCCGGTCCACGATCTCGCCGGTGACCCTCCCGGTCAGCTTCCCGTCGACGATCTCCAGCGTGTTGGCCTGCGCGAAGTCCAGGCCGAGACGTTCCTTCAGATCATCCGTGACCTGAGTGAACCCACCCGACACGACGCCCACTTGGTAGCCGAGCCGCTTCAGCGTACGGATCAGCGTGCGCGCGCCCGGCGTCAGCCGCACCTCGCTGCGCACCTTGTCCACCACCGAGACGTCGAGCCCCTTCAGCAACGCCACGCGCGCGTGCAGCGACTGCTCGAAGTCGAGCTCCCCACGCATCGCGGCCGCCGTCACCTCGGCGACCTCCGTCTCGCAGCCCGCGTGCGCGGCGAAGAGCTCGATCACCTCGTCCTGGATGAGCGTCGAGTCCACGTCCATGACGACCAGACGCTGTGCGCGCCGGTGCAGTCCCGCGGCCACGACCGCCACATCGACACCCAGTGCCGCCGCGTCGGTCACCAGGGCGGTGCGCAGCGGTTCGGTCTCCACGCCGGACACCGCGAACTCGACCGCTGTCACCGGGTACTTGGCGAGCCGGAAGATACGGTCGATGTTGCCGCCGGTGCGCGTGATACGGGCCGCGATCGCGGCGGTCGCCTCCGCGGTGAGCGGATGCCCGAGCACGGTCACCAGCGAACGGCCGAGGCCGCGGGGCCGGTTGTCGCCCGTGCCGGAGATGATCTCCGCCTGCATCTTCATCGACTCCGCCCAGCTGTGGACGGTGGCCCGCAGGTCCCCTTCGAGCCCTCGCGGCGGCTCGGTCACCAGCACGCACAGCACCATCCGGCCACGCGTGACGACCTGCTCGATGTCGACCACGTCGACCGAGTAGGCGGCGAGGGTCTCGAAGAGGCCGGCCGTGATGCCCGGCCTGTCCTTCCCGAAGATCTTGACGAGAAGGGTGGGGAACTCTGAGGTCTGCGAAGCGCTCATGGTGCTCCCACCGTATCCGGCACCCCGTGCCCATCGCCCCGCAGGTCCGTCCAGCGGACACGGAACTCTGGGTGTCGCTCGGGTGACAGCCGGCTGACAGGGCGGCTCACAGAGGGCCGGCCGCCACCGACGGACACGGCACGGCCACCGGCCCGTCGGTTCAGTGTCCCTTCAGTGCCCCTTCGGCGCCCTCGGAGGTGGCGGCGGAGGCGGTGGAGGTGGCGGCGGTTGCCGCCGCTGGTCCGGCGAGGCCTGCTCCCCGTCCTTGCGGCGCGACTTGGCGGACCGCCGCGGCGGCGGCCCCATCGGCCGGGCCACCGTCGGCGCGCCATACATGTCGCCGCCGGGCGGTGCCCCGCTCGCCGGCCGGGCTTCGTGGGAGGCCGGCGCGTCTGCCCTTTCCTGCCCGGGCGGCCTCGCCGCTCCCGGCTCCTGCCCGGGCGCCCGCGCCTCTCCGCGTTCCGGCCCCGGCCGCGCATCCTCCGGCTCCCGCAACTCGTCCGGCACCCGCAGATACGGGTTGGTGGCCGGGTTCGGCGGCCGATACGGCGTACCGGGCACGTACGGCCCTGACCGCCCCGCATACTGCGGAAACGTCCCGCCCTCGACCGTCACCCCCGCGGCTCCCGCCGCCACGGCACCGCGTGCCATCGGCGACGCCGCCCGCCCTGCCGCTCCCGTCGCCCGCGCCAGCAGCGCCCCGGCGGCCCCCGCCCCCGCACCCCAGGCGGCACCCAGGAGCAACGCCATGCCGAGATGCCCGTGCAACTCGATCCCCGCCCCGAACGCGTCCACGCCCAGCACCGACAGCGAGGCGTCCACCGACACCTCCGTGAGCCACGCGAGCAGCGGCAGCGCCAGCGCGGCCACGATCCCGAGCCGCAGCGCACATCGCCCGGCGAAACCGAGGGCGCCCGGATCTCGTACGGCCCCTGGATCCCGTACGCCCCCCGCACCCCCCACCACAGGCGTCCGCACCGCATGCAGCACCCCCGCCAGCAGCATCATCATCGCGGCGGCGACTCCGAGCAGCCACACACGCCCGTCCAGCTCGGCCAGTCGGCTCAGGGAGACGGACTGGTCGACCTCGGAGCTCAGCAGATCGTCCAGGGGATCCGGCAGAAGGGCGGCCAAGGGGCCGGACGCGCGGCCGTCCCACGGTACGAACAGGCCGATGGGGATGCCCAGCCAGACGCCGTTCGGGGCGCCGAGCAGGGCCGCGCCGGCGATCCGCTTGGGGTTGTCGTCGCCGATCGCCGCGTACGCCGCCGCCGCGAGCCCCGCCGCGACCGCGACCAGCAGCACCGTGACGAGGGCGGACACGGCCGGCCGTACCACTCGGTGGACGATCTCCCAGCCGTGCGGCAGGGGAGTGCGGCGGGAGGCCAGCAGGGCGATCAGCAGGACCCCCGCCGACCAGAACAGGCCGCCGAGCAGAGTCGGCAACGTGTCGACGGTGAATCCGACCGCCGCCTTGGCGTCGATGAGGTCGCCGACCTGATCGGGCAGCAGTCCGCCGATGTCCCCGATGTCACCGACGCCGGGAATCTCGAGGCCGCCGTCCCCGCCACCGCCGGGCAGGTCGTCGAGGCCGAGCGCGCCTCCGTCGATCGTGATGACGTCGTGCCCCGCCCAGGCCAGTCCGCCGAGCGTCGCCACGAAGAGGGCGACCACCGCGCCCGCGCGCGCGAGGAGTTCGGACCGGGAGATCACAACTCCGGCCGTGCGCAAGGACCGTAGGAAGAACCATGACAGCAGCAGCGCGCCGACCAGGCTCACTCCCAATGGCGTGATCTCGATGGCGGTGTTCGCCTCCGCGCCGGTCAGCCCGAATGCGGAGACATCGCCCGATGGCGTGACCGAACCACCCGCACCGAGTGCCACCACCGCCGCGGTCATCGGTCCGAGCGAGGCCGTCGAGTCCGCCTCCAGCAGATGCAGGCCGAGCGCGGCCGTGCCCGCCATGCCTGTCAACGCCCAGCTGACGGCGGCGATCGCGGACAGCAGGACGTCGCCCCACTGCACCTTCGTGTCGTAGGTCGCCGTCCTGACGCTCATGGATGACCTCATGGCAGACCCCCCGATCCGCAGCGCGGCGCTGCCGCCGCGTGTGTCCCCCTCGCGTGGGAATACCACTCTCCGGGCCGGTTTCAACCCCGTCAACGGAACCAGTCCAAGCGTGTGTGCGTGGTCCTCACAAGGCGCGACTTTCGGTCAGGGGGCGGAGCCTGAAATAGTTCCCGACGATGTTCGACCTCCCTAGACTCCCTGTGATGGGGGTAACTCGGGGGACTACTCAGTGGGGCATGGAGTGCCGGAACTCGTACTGGAATTGAATGGACGGACCTGGACGCTCGACCCGTCCAGGCCATACACCCTCGGACGTGATCCGCAGGGGGACATCGTGCTCGAGGACGCCAGGGTGTCCTGGCGTCACGCCACGATCAGCTGGGGCGGCCGCAGTTGGGTCATCGAGGACCACGGCAGCACCAACGGCACGTTCGTGCAGGGCCAGCGGATCCACCAGATGGAGATCGGCCCCGGCTCGGCCGTACACCTGGGCAACGCGACCGACGGCCCGTGCCTGAACGCGTCCGGCACCGCGGCCGCTGTCGCCCAGCCCCAGCAGCAGCCGTACGCCGCGCAGAGCGCGAGCCCCGGCTGGGCACAGCAGGCGCCGCCGCAGCAGGTTCCGCAACAGCAGGGCCGGCAGCAGCCGCAGCAGGCCGCCGCGCATATCCCGCAGCAGCAGGGCCCCGGTGGTGGCGCGGGGGCGCCGCCGGTCTACGGCGACCGCAGTCCGACCACGTTCCACCAGCTCTCGATCGGCCGCGTCATGCGCATCGGCCGTGCCCTGGAGAACGACCTCGTCGTCTCCGACCTGCAGGTCTCGCGCAATCACGCCGAGTTCCACTCGATGCCCGACGGCCGTATGGAGATCCGCGACCTGGGCTCGCACAACGGCACGTACGTCAACGGCCAGCCGATCGCCAAGGGCGGCTCACAGATGTTGGGCCCCGCCGACATCGTGGGCGTCGGCCACTCGACGTTCCGGATCGTCGGCGACCGCCTCGAGGAGTTCGTCGACACCGGTGAAGTCTCCTTCTCCGCACGCCACTTGACGGTCACCGTCGACGGCGGCAAGCAGATCCTCAAGGACGTCTCCTTCGGCGTCCCGGAGAAGTCGCTGATCGCGGTCATCGGCCCGTCCGGCTCAGGCAAGTCGACGCTGCTCAAGGCGCTCACCGGCTACCGGCCCGCCAACGAGGGCGACGTCCTCTACGACAACCGGAACCTGTACAAGCAGTTCGCCGAGCTGCGTCAGCGCATCGGTCTGGTCCCGCAGGACGACATCCTGCACAAGGAGCTGACCGTCAGGAAGGCCCTCAAGTACGCGGCCAAGCTCCGCTTCCCGGCCGACACCACCGCGCGCGAGCGCGAGCAGCGCATCGACGAGGTGCTGCGCGAGCTGAAGTTGGACGTCCACAAGGAGAAGAAGGTCACCTCCCTCTCCGGCGGCCAGCGCAAGCGCGTCTCGGTGGCCCTGGAACTGCTCACCAAGCCGTCGCTGATCTTCCTCGACGAGCCCACGTCCGGTCTCGACCCGGGCATGGACCGCGATGTCATGCAGCTGCTGCGCGGCCTCGCCGACGACGGCCGTACGGTCCTCGTGGTCACGCACTCCGTGGCCGAGCTGGCGATCTGCGACAAGCTCCTGGTGATGGCGCCGGGCGGCGCGGTCGCCTACTTCGGCCCGCCCGAGGAGGCACTGAACTTCTTCGGCTACGACACCTGGGCCGACGTCTTCTCCGCCTTCGAGAACTACCGCGACTACGACTGGGCCGGACGCTGGAAGGGCTCGCAGCACTACCAGATGTACGCCGCGGACATCGACGCGATCGCTGCGCAGTCCGTACAGATGCCGCCGATGCAGGCGATGAGGCCGCCGAAGCCGCAGGGCTGGATGTCCCAGTTCCTGACCCTGGTGCGCCGCTACGTTTCGGTCATCGCCTCCAACAAGGGCTTCCTGGCCCTGACGGTGATCCTGCCGCTCGTCCTCGGCTCGGTGAGCCTGCTCATCGACCAGGGCAAGGACCTCCTGGTCAACACGGAGATCAACCCGAACACCGGCCAGCCCGTCGCGAACGGCACGGCCCTCACCGTCCTGCTGATCCTCGCGGTCGGCGCCTGCTTCGCCGGCGCTGCCAACTCCGTCCGTGAACTGATCAAGGAACGGGTCATCTACGAGCGGGAGCGCGCGACCGGCCTGTCCCGGTCCGCGTACCTGATGTCCAAGGTGTTCGTGCTCGGCTTCATCACGGTGTTGCAGGGCCTGATGGTCGGCGTCATCGGCTTCTCCACCCGCACCATCCCCGACGAGGGCCTGATCTTCGGCAGCCAGACGCTCCTGGAGCTGTGCATTCCGATCATGGCGCTGGGCTTCACCGCGATGATGTTCGGCCTGATCATCTCGGCCCTGGTGAAGACCGCCGAGAAGACCATGCCGCTGCTGGTCATGTTCGCGATCGTCCAGGTCGTCTTCACCGGCTGTCTGTTCCCCCTGGCCGGCTCGGTCGGAGTCAACGAGCTCTCGTACCTGATGCCGTCGCGATGGGCGGTCGCCGCCGCGGGCGCCACGCTCGACTTCAACCGGATCAGCCCGCCCGCCAAGGGCGAGAGCAGCGACCCGCTGTGGGAGAACACGGTCGCGGCCTGGGGCATGGACATGGCCGCCCTGATCGCCATCGGCGTGATCTGCGGCTTCTTCGTGGCCCGCTTCCTGCGCCGCCACGAGCCGGAGGTCATGCGGAAGTAACCGCTCTCGTACGACACCGCTCTCGTACGACGCCGAAGCGCGGCACCCCGTCGGGGGCGCCGCGCTTCGGCGTTACGCGAGGCTGAGGTCCGCGCCGACCTCAGTACGCGCTGTTGACGTTGTCGATCGAGCCGTACTTGTCGGCCGCGTAGTTGGCGGCGGCGACGATGTTGGCGACCGGGTCGTACTGGCTCTTGGCCGTGCCCGCGACGTGGTAGGCGTCGAACGTCGGCTTGATGACCTGCAGCAGACCGATCGAGGGGACACCGTTGATGGCGTTGATGTCCCAGTTGTTGATGGCGTTCGGGTTGCCCGAGGACTCCCGCATGATGTTGCGGTACAGACCGTTGTAGGTACCCGGGATGCCCTTGTCGTTCATGATGTCGAGGGCGTGGTTGATCCAGCCGTTGAGGTTGTTGGCGTACGTCTTCGCGGCGACGGGCTTGACCGCGGCGCGCTTGGCGGACCGGCTCGCGGCCTCCTTCGCCTTGCGCGCGGCCTCGGCCTTCTTCTTCGCGGCGGCAACGGCAGCCTTGTGCTTGGCGTGGGCCACGGTGGCCTTGTGCTTGGCGTGGGCCACGGCGGCCTTCTTCTTCGCGGCGGCCTCGGCAGCGGCCTTCTTCTTCGCCTCGGCCGCCGCGGCGGCGTGCTTCTTGGCGGCGATCTGCTCGGCCTTCAGGCTGGCGCCGGCGAGCTGGTCGGTGACGCTGGCCTTGACATCCTTGATCTGCTCGGAGCTGTACGCCACCTTGCCCGCGGGGGCAGCCTCGGCCGTGGTCGACTGTGCGTTGCTCGGCACCGCGGAGATCGCGACCGCGGCGGCGCCGAGTGTGGCGACACCGGCGATGGCGATCTTGTGCGTGCGCGTAAGAGCGCGACTGTGACCAGACTTCTTGGTGATCTTGGGCATGGCAGATGGACCTCTTCGAATAGCGCGGTGGTCGCTCGCTGTCCGGCAGGGGGACACGGGTGCTTCCGGCACAAACGCCGCGGGGCGATGCCCGCGGCGCTGAGCGACGGCAGCCATTGTTAGCGGCCGCAAAATTGCCATGCAAAGGTGTGACCTACGATCCCTGTTAGTGGATCAGGGAAGGGCAAAACGGGACAGATCGGAGCGTCTGTCCCGCTCATGCAGGGCCTCTTTGTCTCCTATGCTCCTTCGTACGTGATCTGCGCCCTATGTGCGGCCTCACATCGGCCGCGTGACAGTCTCACCAGCTGTTGCTGGAGCAATGCTCTGTGTGAGCGTTCTCCGCCGACAGGACGAGATGCATGTCCCCGAACTCGTGCCACAGGTAGCGCTCGCGCAGCGCCTCCTCATACCCCCGGTCGACCGCCGCGCGCCCCGCGACCGCCTCCAGCATCAGCAGATGCGAGGCCTGCGGCTCATGCAGCCCGGTCAGCAGCCCGTCCACCACCCGCACCCCGCGCTCCGGGGTGACGACGAGATCCGTCCATCCCGCACGCGCGCGTACGATCCCGTCGGCCCCGGCCGCCGACTCCACAGCCCGCACGGCCGTCGTACCGACCGCGACCACCCGCCCGTCCCCGGCCGCCGCCGCATTGATCAGCCGCGCCGAAGCCTCCGGCACCGCGAACCGCTCCGGATACGGCGGCTCGTGCACCTCGGCCGAGGCCACCCCGGTGTGCAGCGTCACCGGAGCGAACTGCACCCCGCGGCTCACCAGCTCCGCCACCAGCCGGGCCGTGAAGGGCCGGGCGGCGCTGGGCATCTCGGCGCTGCCCGAGCCGTCGGCGGTGGGGAGGGCGAAGACCGTCTGGTACACGGACAAGGGCTGGTCCCTCTCCGTGTACGAGTAGCGAATCGGCCGCCCGTGCTCCCGGAGCATGCCGAGCACCTCCGCTCCGGCCACCCGCGCCCACCACAGCCGCTCGCTCAGCGCTTCCTCCAGGACCAGCCGTACGCCCCCGGGCAACCGCACCGCGGTACCCGAAGGGCTGCCCGCACGCGCGCGTGTGGTGCCCTTCCCGTCCGGCTCCCGCAGCTCGACCGCCCACCGCCCGTCGTCCCCGAGGGTGGAGAAGTGCACGACCACGCGCGCGTGCCCGATCCGCCCGTCCACGGCGGCGGTGAGCGTCGGTGACGTATTGACGATGAGCAGGTCTCCCGCCCGCAGCAGCCGCGGCAGCTCCGTGAAGGTGTGATGTGACACAGCACTGCCATGCGACACCAGCAGCCGTACGGAGTCCCGGTCGAGCCCAGGCCCCCGCTGCTCGACCGGCACGCGCGCGGACAGCTCCTCCGGAACCTCCAGCGCCAGCGTCATCGCCCCTCCACCAGGGAGGGCGCGCTGTACCGGCCACTGTCCGGACGCTCGTCCAGCAGCCGCAGGAAGGCGGGCACCACACTCGCCGGCGCCGGCCGCGGATCGTCGTCGTCCGGTACGGCCGCCGCGTACAGGTCCGTGGCCATGTCGCCGGGATCCACCGCCCACACCCGCAGCCCGGGCTCCTCCGCGCCGAGCACCGCCGCGAGGTGGTCCAGGGCCGCCTTCGAGGACCCGTAGCCGCCCCAGGTCTCGTACGCCTCGGCGGCGGCGTCCGAGCTGACCGTGATCACCGCGCCCGCCCCCGACGCACGCAGCAGCGGCAGCGCCTCCTGGACGAGGCCGAGCGCGGCCACCACGTTCACCTCCAGCGCCCGCCGCAGCCCCTCCAGGGGCAGCGCGTCCAGCCGTACGATCGGCTCGACGCCCAGCGCACTCGCGTTGCTCACCACCAGGTCGACCCCGCCGAGCTTCCAGGCCGCCGCGACCAGCTGGGCCCGGTGCGCGGCGTCCGTGACGTCGCCGGGCAGCGCCGTAACGCGTGTGCCGTACGCGGACACGGCCGCCGACGTCTCGTCCAGCACCTTCGCCGTTCTGGCGTCCAGCACCAGATCCCAGCCCCGCGCGGCCAGTGCTTCGGCGAGCGCCCGCCCCAGCCCCTTCGACGCCCCTGTGATGATCGCTACCGGCATGGCACACGTCTCCTTGTGATCGGCTCGCCCTCAACGTAGGAACGGCCGTGCGGTCGCCGCCTCGGACGCGGGCCGCAAAGGAGTGGGTCCTTTCGCCCTAAGCCGTGCCTCCGGGGACCTGCGGCCTAGGCCCACAGCCCTAGGCGGTGGCCGCCGACGGTCCGATCCGCGTTGTCCGACCCCGCCGGTACCGTGTGGACATGAGTCAAGGCCCCCGGTCCGGCCTCGCCGCGGTGAGCTCCGCGCTGCTGGCCATGAGCAGGCACCTCGAGGTGCGCGACGTCCTCAAGACGATCGTCGCCTCGGCCCGCGAGCTGCTCGACGCGCAGTACGCCGCGCTGGGCGTCCCGGACGACCACGGAGGCTTCGCCCAGTTCGTGGTCGACGGCGTCAGCGACCAGCAGTGGAAGGCCATCGGCCCGCTGCCGCGGCAGCACGGAATCCTCGCCTCGATGCTGCGCGAGGCGAAGGTGGAACGCCTCGCGGACGTGCGCAAGGACCCCAGGTTCGAGGGCTGGCCCTCCGCCCATCCCGATCTGGCCGACTTCCTGGGCCTGCCGATCCGTGACGGCGACGAGGTGATCGGGGCGCTGTTCCTGGCCAACAAGAACTGCCCCAAGCCGGACGGCAGTTGCGGCTTCACCGAGGACGACGAAGAGCTGCTGGCCATCCTCGCCCAGCACGCGGCCATCGCCCTGACCAACGCCCGCCTCTATGAACGCAGCCGCGAGCTGACCATCGCGGAGGAACGCTCCCGCCTGGCCCACGAACTGCACGACGCGGTCAGCCAGAAGCTCTTCTCCCTGCGCCTGACGGCCCAGGCCGCCGCCGCCCTCGTCGACCGCGACCCGTCCCGCGCCAAGGGCGAGCTGCAGCAGGTGGCCCTGCTCGCCGCCGAGGCGGCCGACGAACTGCGCGCCGCCGTCGTCGAGTTGCGCCCCGCCGCCCTCGACGAGGACGGGCTCGTCAACACCCTGCGCACCCAGATCCAGGTCCTCGACCGCGCCCACGCCGCGCGCGTGACCTTCGCCGGGCACGGGGCACGGGCCCTGCCCGCCGCCCAGGAGGAGGCCGTGCTCCGCGTCGCCCAGGAGGCCCTGCACAACGCGCTGCGACACTCGGGCGCCCAGCACGTAGACGTGACCCTGGACCGGCGCGGCAGCGGAGCCGTCCTGCGCGTCACCGACGACGGCAACGGCTTCGACCCGCAGTCGATACGCCGCGCGGGCCGCCATCTCGGTCTGGTCTCCATGCGGGACCGGGCGAGCGGGGTCGGCGGCAACCTGACGGTGGAATCGGCGCCCGGCAAGGGCACCACGATCGAGATGGAGGTCCCCGGTGGCTGACGCAATCAGGGTGCTGCTCGTCGACGACCACCAGGTGGTCCGCCGTGGCCTGCGCACCTTCCTCGAAGTGCAGGACGACATCGAGGTCGTGGGCGAGGCCGCGGACGGCGCCGAAGGAGTCGCGCGCACCGAGGAGTTGAAGCCCGACGTCGTCCTCATGGACGTCAAGATGCCGGGCATGGACGGCGTCGACGCGCTGCGCAGACTCCGCGAACTGAACAACCCCGCGCGCGTGCTCATCGTCACCAGCTTCACCGAACAGCGCACGGTGATCCCGGCCCTGCGCGCCGGCGCCGCCGGCTATGTCTACAAGGACGTCGACCCGGACGCCCTCGCCGGCGCCATCCGCTCCGTGCATGCCGGCCACATCCTGCTCCAGCCCGAGGTCGCGGGCGCCCTGCTGTCCCAGGAGGAGGCCAACTCGGGCCAGGGCAGAGCCGGTTCGCTCACGGAACGGGAGCGCGAAGTGCTGGGGCTGATAGCCGACGGCCGCTCCAACCGGGAGATCGCCCGCGCCCTGGTCCTCTCCGAGAAGACGGTGAAGACCCATGTGTCGAACATCCTGATGAAGCTCGACCTGGCGGACCGCACCCAGGCCGCGCTGTGGGCGGTACGCCATGGTGTGGCCGGATAAGGGCCGTTCCGAGCGGCAATACGGAGGGTTCCACTCCGGGCTGAGATTCATACCGTCGTGGGAATGTCCCCCAGATGGCGCATCCTCTGTGGATCTCCGCCGTTCTCCAGTGCGTGCTGCGGCGACTGCCGCGGCGATCGCAAGGAGGGCTTAGAAGTGAAGAACCTGAAGAAGGTAGCGGCCGTGACGATGGTGGCTGGCGGGCTGGTCGCCGCGGGTGCCGGCATGGCCTCCGCCACCGACGGCGCTGTGGCCAACGGCAAGGCCGTGGGTTCGCCGGGCATCGTCTCGGGCAATGTCGTCCAGGCCCCGGTGCACATCCCCGTGAACGCGGTCGGCAACAGCGTGAACGTCGTCGGTGTGCTGAACCCCGCCTTCGGCAACACGGGCATCAACCGCTGACCTCCCTCGCGGAGCAGCAGTGACCTCCGGCCTCCCGGGCACCCACCCCCCGGGAGGCCGGTCAGCGTCTCGCCCGCCCAGCGCCGTCCCTTACCGCGCCCCTCGCTCCCGCTCCTCCACCACCGAGTTGTACGCCGCGACCTGCGCCCGCCGAGCCGTCCGCTCCACCGGCCGCAGCGCAGCCCCCCGAGCCGCCATCTCGCCCGCGCTCACCGCACCCCCGTGCCCGTTCTCGTACGCCACCGAGATCAGCATCCCCACGCGCTGCGCCAGCTCCAGCACCCGCACCGCCCGCGGCGGATACCCCGGCGCCAGCACCTCACGCCCCCGCTCGGCCCGCGCCCGATACGCGTCGATCGCCGCCTCGGCCACCGGCCCGGACCCGGCGACATCCAGCCGCGAGAGCACCTCCGTCGCGTCCCGCAACGCCTCCGCCAGTTCGCGCTCGGCCTCACCCAGCGACGGCACATCCGCGGGCGGAGCTTCCCGTACCGCCAGGCAGTGCCATACGACCTCGACATGCACATCGCCGTCTGGCCCGGCCTCGTACACCTCGGGCACCAACCCGAGGGCGGCGCCGTAACAGATCACCGCCTCCTCGGCCTCCAGCGCCCGCGCATTGAACTCCGGCGGTCCGCTCAGCCCCAGCGGATGCCCGGGCTGGGGCAGCGCGACCCGCAGCCCGCTCACCCCGAGCGCCCGCAGCCTCCCCAGCGCGAGCGTGAGCCCGACCGGCGCGGCCTCGCCCGGCAGCCCTTCCACTCGATGCACCGCGTCCTCGCCGACGATGGCGAGAACGGCGTCATCCGGAGAGACAAGTCCGGCCAAAAGGGCATTTCCCCAAGCGGCAAGGCGTCCTGAACGCGGTTCCGAAAGCATGCGTCCACCCTAAGGACCGGACCGATGGAATGGAGCGGGCGGCCGGTGGCGTAGATTTCGTTGAGGGCTGCGCCTGACGGCGCATGCGAGAAGCCGAGACGCCGAGACCGGTCACACTGCAAGGGGAGACAACGCGCTCATGAGCGATGTTCTGGAGCTTCAGGACGTATCCGTGGTCCGGGAGGGCCGGGCTCTCGTGGACCAGGTGTCCTGGTCGGTGAAGGAGGGCGAGCGCTGGGTCATCCTCGGCCCCAACGGCGCCGGCAAGACCACCCTCCTCAATGTCGCGTCCAGCTACCTCTTCCCCAGCAGCGGCACCGCCACCGTCCTCGGTGACACCCTCGGGAAGGTCGATGTCTTCGAGCTGCGCCCGCGCATCGGCATGGCCGGCATCGCCATGGCCGACAAGCTCCCCAAGCGCCAGACCGTCCTGCAGACCGTGCTGACCGCCGCCTACGGCATGACCGCCGGCTGGCACGAGGACTACGAGGACATCGACGAACAGCGCGCCCGCGCCTTCCTCGACCGCCTCGGCATGAGCAACTTCCTGGAGCGCAAGTTCGGCACGCTCTCCGAGGGCGAGCGCAAGCGCACCCTCATCGCCCGCGCCCTGATGACCGACCCCGAACTGCTCCTCCTCGACGAGCCCGCCGCCGGCCTCGACCTCGGCGGCCGCGAGGACCTCGTACGCCGCCTCGGCCGCCTCGCCCGCGACCCGATCGCCCCCTCGATGCTCATGGTCACCCACCACGTCGAGGAGATCGCCCCCGGCTTCACCCACGTCCTGATGATCCGCCAGGGCAAGGTCCTCGCCGCCGGCCCTCTGGAACTCGAACTCACCTCCCGCAACCTCTCCCTCTGCTTCGGACTGCCCCTCGTCGTCGAACAGGTCGGCGAGCGCTGGACCGCACAGGGCCTCCCGTTGTCCTGAACTCCCGGACCCACAACGTAAGAAGCGTGTGCCGACCTGATCTGCGCCCTGTCCGCGCGCGATCCCCGGTCCTACCATGACCTTGTGGAAATCGACCCGTGGGTGTGGTGGCTGATCGGCGCGGCAGCGCTCGGTGTCGGGCTTGTGATCACCACGATGCCCGAACTCGGCATGCTCGCGGTGGGCGCGATCGCGGCGGCGGTGGCCGCAGGCGCCTTCGGCGGTGACGCCGTCATCCAAGTCGTGGTCTTCGCCGTCGTATCGACCGCGCTCATCGCCGTCGTACGGCCCATCGCGGCCCGACATCGAGCGCAGCGACCCCAACTCGCCACAGGTGTAGAGGCGTTGAAGGGCAAACAGGCCGTCGTACTGGAGCGCGTCGACGGCTCAGGCGGCCGGATCAAGCTCGCCGGGGAGGTCTGGTCGGCACGCTCCCTCGACACCGACCGCGCCTACGAAGTGGGCCAGGAAGTCGATGTCGTGGACATCGAGGGTGCCACGGCGATCGTCATGTGACCTCGTCAGTCGGCGTATCACGCAACTGAACCGAAGAACCCACGAGTTACGCGACGGTCTGTCACACTCGACCAGCAAGATCTTCAACAACAAGATCTTCAACAGGCATAAGATCTCCCGAAGGCGCCGAGGCGGAGAAGGGTACGGGGAAGCAACGATGGAACCGGTCATCATCGTCCTGATCATTCTGGTGGTGTTGGTCTTCATCGCCCTGATCAAGACGATCCAAGTCATCCCACAGGCGAGCGCCGCCATCGTCGAGCGCTTCGGCCGCTACACGCGGACGCTGAACGCGGGCCTCAACATCGTCGTCCCGTTCATCGACACCATCCGCAACCGCATCGACCTGCGCGAACAGGTCGTACCGTTCCCGCCGCAGCCGGTGATCACCCAGGACAACCTGGTCGTCAACATCGACACCGTCATCTATTACCAGGTGACCGACGCCCGGGCCGCCACGTACGAAGTCGCCAGCTACATCCAGGCGATCGAGCAGCTCACCGTCACCACGCTCCGCAACATCATCGGCGGCATGGACCTCGAACGGACCCTGACCTCCCGCGAGGAGATCAACGCGGCCCTGCGCGGCGTCCTCGACGAGGCCACAGGCAAGTGGGGCATCCGCGTCAACCGCGTGGAACTCAAGGCCATCGAGCCCCCGACCTCCATCCAGGACTCGATGGAGAAGCAGATGCGCGCCGACCGTGACAAGCGCGCCGCGATCCTCCAGGCCGAAGGTGTCCGGCAGTCCGAGATCCTGCGCGCCGAAGGTGAGAAGCAGTCCCAGATCCTGCGCGCCGAAGGTGAGGCCAAGGCCGCCGCCCTGCGCGCCGAGGGCGAGGCCCAGGCGATCCGCACGGTCTTCGAATCCATCCACGCCGGCGACGCGGACCAGAAGCTCCTCGCCTACCAGTACCTCCAGATGCTCCCCAAGATCGCCGAGGGCGACGCCAACAAGCTCTGGATCGTGCCCAGCGAGATCGGCGACGCCCTCAAGGGCCTGAGCGGCGCCATGGGCAACTTCGGCCCGATGGGCGGAGGTTCAGGCAACGGAGGCGCCTCAGGGGGCCAGGGAACGGAACGACGAGAGAAGCCGACGCTCGACTGACAACTGACGGTCACTCCCCGCGCCCCGAAGGGGCGCGGGGAACTGCGCGAGCAACCACAAGCAACCCGCAGCCAGACGAAGACGCGTGCCCCTACGGTCTAGGCGGCCGGCTGCGCAAGCCAATCCGGCAGCGCAGCAAAGTCGTCCTGCCCCAAAGCCAAGAGCATCGCATCCGCCGGCGTCGGCTCAAACGGCTCCCGAAGCAGCGGCATCCCCGCCTCCGCCGGCGTCCGATTCGCCTTCCGGTGATTGTCCTCCGCACACGAAGCGACCGTATTCAGCCACGTGTCCTGCCCACCCTGCGACCGCGGCACCACATGATCCACGGTCGTCGCCCGACGACCGCAGTACGCGCACCTGTGCCGGTCCCGCACCAGAACACCCCGCCGCGACCACGGAGCTTGTCTTCGGAACGGCACCCGGACATACCTGCACAACCTGATCACCCGGGGCGCCGGTATATCGACAGCGGCTCCGCGCATACGCAGTTCGGGGTGGGCCTGCTCGACGACGGCCTTGTCCTGCAGCACCAGAACGACGGCTCGGTTCAACGTCACCGTCGACAGCGGCTCAAAGCTCGCGTTCAGTACCAGCGTGTCCCGCATACCAGCCCACCTCCCGTGTCGCACCGGCCCACCGCGTGGCGGGCTGGGATCAACTCTGGCCGGGCACGCCGAGATGGACAACGCAATATCTGCTGCTCCCACGGGGGGTGGCCCCCGCGTCCCCCGGCAACAAAAATGCCCGCCCCTGATCACTTCCAAGACCAGGGACGGGCAAACGTTCAATGAACGTCAGGCTTCGGCGGGCACCTCGTACTCACCGATGAGCTGGGCGCGCGCCAGCGTATGGAACCGCAGATTGAAGCCCACAAAGGCCGGGCTGGCGTCCGAATCCGGCCCCAGCTTCTCCTGGTCCACGGCGTACACCGTGAACACATAGCGGTGCGGTCCGTCTCCGGGCGGCGGCGCGGCCCCGCCGAAGTCCTTCGTGCCGTAGTCGTTGCGTGCCTGTACGGCACCTTCGGGCAGGCCCTCGAACTTGCCGCTGCCCGCGCCCTCCGGCAGCTCGGTCACCGAGACCGGGATGTCGAAGACGACCCAGTGCCAGAACCCGCTGCCCGTAGGGGCGTCCGGGTCGTAGCACGTGACGGCGAAGCTCTTGGTCTCGGGCGGGAAGCCCTCCCACCGCAGCTGCGGCGACGTGTTGCCGGCCGCGTAGACCTGAGCGTCCTTGAGCGTCGCACCTTC